>NZ_JBITBY010000008.1:254408-480275 GCF_044452665.1 Kitasatospora sp. NPDC051853
GCTGCCCGCCGCGCGCGGGCCCGGGCCGGGTGGGGTGGGGGGGGCCCGCGCCCCCGCCGCGCGCGGGGGGGGGGGGGGGGGGGCTGGGGGGCCGGCGGCCCCCCCCCCCCCGCCCCGAGAGCTCGTGCGAGGTGGCGCCGCACCCGGCCGGCCGCGCGCTGCGATCAGCGCGCCACCGCCCGGCCCGCCAGGCCCCGGCCGGTACCGCCCGAGGTCGGACGGCTCGGCGCCGGGTGACCGGTGACCGCGGGGCGCGACGGTGCCGCACCCCGGGCCTGCCCGGGCAGGCCGTTCTGAACGTCCATCACCGCGTGGGCGACCATGCCGCCCAGCGGGTCGTACCGGATCAGGTCGCGCAGCCGTGACCGCGACGACCGGCCCTCGTTGCCCGGGTAGAGGTGCTTGCCCAGGCCGACGGCGTGCGCCAGCGCGGCCAGCGCGGCCGTCCTGGGGTCCGGTGGGACCCCGGTCCGGATCGCGGTGTCCAGCCGCTGCTTGATGGCGGCGTTGGTGCAGTCGTCCGACGCCTGGTACCGCGTCGTCGGCAGCACGCCGCACACCTGGCCCGGCACGGCGGTCACCATGCCGCACCGCTCCAGGTGCGCCAGGTAGGTCTGCCTGAGCCCCAGCCGGGGCCCGCCGATCCAGTGTGCTGCCCGCACCGCACTGCCACGACGGCGTAGCAGTTCCAGTGCGTGGTCCAAGGTCGGATCACCGGTCGGCCGTGCCATCACCACGGCGATCCGGTCCCCGTCAGGGACGATCCGTCCGGCCAGGGACAGCTCGACGAGCTGTGCCCCGGCGAGTCCGAGGTCGAGGGTCTGCGGCTGCGCCGTGGTACCCGTGGTCGGGTCCAGGGCGAGCAACAGGAGTTCCTCGGGAATAGTTCTGCGGCTCTTGCCCATCCAAGCCTCCCCGCGTGGATGAATGACAGAGTGACGCCTCTCACAGCGGCTTGTCGAGTACGCCTCCGAATTGTGACCTGGCGGTGGGGGCGGGAACCGGGCCCACCGGGCCCGGCGTCTGAGGCTGGGAAAGCCCCCGGACGGACCGGCCCGAGCGAATAACGGCCGGTCGGGCGGGGTGTGACGGTCGTTACGGTCCCGGTAGCGGAGACTGGAGAGCTAACCGGCGGGCGGAAATCTGCTCCGGCCGGTCCGGCGGACGAGGAGGATGGGTTACGTGGGCGAGTCCCCCGACAAGGTGCGGCGCGACGGGGAAACGGTGGAGGAGGCGGCCGCCGCAGCGGCAGCCGCGGCGCCGAACGGTTCCACCGTCCAGTTGAGGGTCCGTGATGTGGACAACCGGACCACCATGCTGAGACTGCCGGTGGACAACGCGACCACGCACCTGCGGCTGCCGGACGAGGACGTCGAGCCCGCGGAGCCCGCCGAGTCCGTCGCGGAGGAGGGGGCCGAGGCCGCCGCCGCGCCCGCGGAGGTCGAGCCGGAGGCGGTCGAGCCGGTGGAGGACGAGCCCGCTCCGGCGGCCGTTCCGGTGGTCGCTCCGGTGGCTGTTCCGGTGGCCGCTCCGGCGGTCGCGGAGGAGCCCGCGAAGGCCGACGGGGCGGAGCGGGACGGGGAGGCTCCCGAGGGCGCTGACCTGCTGGAATCCGCCGCCGAGGAGCCGGTGGAGCCCGCTGCCCCGGTGCCCCCCGCGGCGCCGGAGCAGGCGCTGACGCAGGCGCCGAAGCCGACGCCTGCACAGGCGCCGGCGCAGACCGAGAAGGCCGAGAAGTTCGAGAAGCCCGCCCCGGTCAAGCCGCCGGTCCAGGTCTGGACCGTCCCCGAGCCGAGCGCGCCGCCGGTCGTCGAGCCGGAGCCGCTGCCGCTGCCGGAGACCACCTCCGAGGCGATGGAGGTGCTGGCCACCCTCTCCGCCCGTCCGGTCTCCCCGTTCCGAAGGGCGGTCAAGCGGATCACCATCTGGACGGTCTTCCTGGCCGTGGTGATCGGCGCGGTCGTGGTGGCCCAGCTGCTGCGTCCGCTGCCGGACCCGAAGACCAAGCTCACGCTGGCCGGTTCCTACACCTTCTCCGGCGACCAGCTGACGGTGCCGTGGCCGGCCAAGGGCCAGGCCGCCGCCGAGGTGGTCGGGGTCGGCAGCCTGGGCAGCTCCGGCCCGGAGACCCCGGCGCCGATCGCCAGCGTCACCAAGGTGATGAACGCCCACCTGATCCTCAAGGCCCACCCGTTGAAGAAGGGCGAGCCGGGCCCGGTCATCACGGTCGACAAGCAGGCCGCCGCCGAGTCCGCCAACACCGACGAGTCCCGGGCCCAGCTGACCGAGGGTCAGAAGATGACCGAGTACGAGGCGCTCGAACTGCTGATGCTGCCCTCGGCCAACAACGTGGCCCGCCTGCTGGCCCGCTGGGACTCCGGCTCCGAGGCCGCGTTCGTGGAGAAGATGAACGCCGAGGCCAAGGCGCTCGGCATGACCAACACCACCTACGCCGACCCGGCCGGCTACGACAACAACACCAAGAGCACCGCGAAGGACCAGCTCAAGCTGGCCCGCGAGGTGATGGGCGACGACGTGTTCCGCCAGGTGGTCGCCACCCCGGACATGACCTTCAACAACCAGCGGATCTACAACACCAACGGGCTGCTCTCCGCCCGCAACGGCGTGATCGGCGTCAAGACCGGCTCCAGCACCCCGGCCGGCTCCTGCCTGATGTGGGCCGCCACCAAGGAGATCGGCGGCACCAAGCGGCTGATCCTCGGCGTCACCCTGGGCCAGCCCGCGACCGCCACCGACAACCTGCTGAAGGCCGCCCAGACGGCCAGTCAGAAGATCATCACCAGCGCGCAGAACGGCCTCACCGGCCAGACCCTGGCCAAGCAGGGCGAGGTGGTCGGCCGCGTGGACGACGGCCTCGGCGGTACCGTCCCGGTGGTCGCGGCCAAGGACCTGACGGTGGCCGGCTGGTCCGGCGTGAAGGCCGAGCTGACCATGAGGACCGAGGGCCTCGGCCACACCGCCAAGGCCGGCACCCAGGTCGGCACCATCGCGGCCGGCGAGGGCGAGGACCGGGTCGAGGTGCCCGTCACGCTCCAGTCGGACCTGGCCCCGCCGTCCATCCTCTCCCGGCTGCTGCGCGTGCTCTGACGCCCCGTCGCCACCCCCTCAGCTCAACCTCGACGAGCCCGGCCGCCCCAGCGGCCGGGCTCGTCCGGCGTTCCGAGCCACCGCGTCACCGCCGGCTCGTCGGCGACCACCCGGCCGAGCGAGATCGCCAGGGTGACGGCGGTGAACAGCACGATCAACCAGCTCAGGGAGGTGAACACCACCCCGTACGGGCCGAACCGGTCCACGCTCTGGGTCACCGCCCGGGGCAGGTACACCTTGGCGGCCAGGCCCAGGCCGAGGACCGCCACCCCGCAGAGCAGCGCCCCGGGCAGCAACGGGTACCAGCGCACCCGGCTGCCCAGCAGCAGGTGCTGGGTCCACCACCAGAGCGCGGTGGCCAGCACCAGGTAGAGCGGCAGCCCCAGCCAGGCCCCCGCCCCGAAACCGTCCCGGACCGGCGACTGGAAGACCAGGAAGGCCAGCCAGACCACCAGCCAGGCCAGCCACCGCCAGGCGGCCAGCCGCACCCCCGACTTGGGCAGCTCCCAGCAGCGTTCGCAGACCCGCTGCATGGCCCGGCTCAACGCGGTGGCCGAGAGCAGCGTGACCAGCGCGCCGATCACCCCGAAGCTCTGGGTCACGTCGTCGTTGCCGGCCGACAGCAGCTGCCGCACCTGCTGCTGGGCCTCGCCCTCCAGCCCGAGCTGGTCCCGCAGCGAGCCGACCACGCCCTCGCGGACCGAGGCGGGGGCGAAGACCGCCACCACGAAGAGCGCGGGCAGCGCGCTGAGGAAGGCCTGGGCGGCCAGCCGGGTGGCGTTGTCCAGCAGGTTGACCCGGATCAGCTGGCCGACCGCCCGGCCGACGATCGGCACCCGGTCCGGCAGCCCCTTGGCGGTGACGGCCAGCGAGGCCAGCCGGGCCTTGACCCGGGCCGACCGCCCGGGCCGCTGCGGGGAGGGTTCCTGGCCCAGGCTGGGCAGCGACCCGGTCAACCCGTACCTCCGTCTGGCTCGGCCGTCCCCCACCGGCCATCCTCACCCGTGACGGGCCGGGCCGCACCCGGGGCCTGACGCACCGTCACCCGTGGGGGCGTCCGCGGGGGCGTCCGAACGGCCCGGGCGGTCCGGGTCAGCCGCTGCCGCCGCCGAGTCGTCTGTGCCGGGCGGCGCGGGCAGCCAGCCGCTCCGCCTCCGGACGGGCCGTCAGCCCGGCCAGCTCCGTACCGATCGCGTGGGCGACCCGGCCGGCGAAGCCGGGGCCGTCGGTGCGGTCGGTGTCGTCCTCCGGCAGCACCCGGTCCACCAGGCCCGCCGCGACCAGGTCGGCCGCCCCGATGCCCTGGGCGCGGGCCAGCTCCGGCGCGTGCTCGCCGTCCCGGTGCACGATCGCCGAGGCGCCCTCCGGCGGCAGCGGGGCCAGCCAGCCGTTGCCCGCCGCCAGCACCGTGTCGGCCGGGAGCAGGGCCAGTGCCCCGCCGCCCGAACCCTGGCCGAGCAGCACCGCCAGCACCGGCGTGCGCAGCGCGACCAGCGTCTCCAGGGTCCGGGCGATCTCCAGGGCCAGGCCGTCCAGCTCGGCCTGCACGGAGAGTTCGGCGCCGGAGGTGTCCACCAGGGTCACCAGCGGCAGTCCCAGTTGCTCGGCCAGCCGTGCCGTCCGCCGCACGCTGCGCAGGTCGGCGGCGGTGAACGGCCGCTCCGCCCCCGCCCGTTGCCCCACCACCACGGCCGGCTGCCCGCCGAACCGGGCCAGCGCCCGCACCAGTGCCTGGTCCGGCGCCGCCAGTTCCAGCAGGCCGGGGCCGGCGGCGGCCAGCACGGCGTCGGCGCCCGGGCGGCCCGGGGCACGGCTGCGCAGCACGGCCTCCCAGGCGTCGGCCGGCCCCTGCGGCCGCTCCGCACCGGGCGGGTCGAGCGGGGTGGCCGACCCGAGCGGGTCGGGCGGGTCGGCCAGCACCGCGAGGGCCCGGGCCACCGTCCGCGCCAGCCGCTCCGGCGGGACGACCGCGTCCACCAGCCCGCGCGCCACCAGGGTCTCGGCCCGCTGCACCCCCTCCGGCAGCTCCACCCCGCGCAGCTCCCGGTACACCCGGGGCCCGAGGAAGCCCAGCCGCGCCTCCGGTTCGGCCAGCACCAGGTGGCCCAGGGTGCCCCAGGAGGCGAACACCCCGCCCATGGTGGGGCTGCGCAGGTACGTCAGGTAGGGCAGCCCGGCGGCCCGGTGGGCCTGCACGGCGGCGGTGATCCGCACCATGCAGAGGAACGCGGCGGTGCCCTCCTGCATCCTGGTCCCGCCCGAGACCGGCAGCGCCAGCAGCGGCAGCCGCTCGGCCGTGGCCCGCTCCACCGCCCGGGTGATCCGCTCGGCGGTGGCCACCCCGATCGACCCGCCCAGGAAGCCGAACTCCGACACCACCAAGACCACCTGACGCCCCGCCAGCCGGGCCCGGCCGGTCGTCACCGCCTCGTCCAGCCCGGTCCGCTCCCGGGCACGTCCGAGCGCCGCGCGGTACTCCGGATCGGCCTCCGGCAGCCGCACCGGCTCGTCCCAGCACTCGAAGCTCCCGGCATCCGCCAGCAGCCCGATCATCCGCTCCGCCGTCAACTCGTCCTCCCGGTCCACCCGCTGCCTCCTACGGCACCATTCCCGGTGGGGGCGGCGGCATCCTGTGGCCGTGCTCACGTGCCTCCGGCGGGGGCCGGTCCGGCGGCACGGGCGGACGGGGGCGGACGGGGCGCCCCGTCCGCCCCCACCACCCCCGACGTCAGTCGGCCTGCGGGGCCACGCCGAAGGTGCCCACGCCCACCAGGCGGACCGTCGTGGCCGCCGCCACGCCCAGCAGCGAACCGGCCACCACGTCACCCGGGTAGTGGACCCCCGTGTGCACCCGCGAGTACGCCACGGTGGCCGCCAGCAGGGCGAGCGGGACCGCCGCCGACGGGAGCTCCGCACCGACCGCCACCGCGAAGGCGAAGGCCGAGGCGGAGTGCCCGGACGGGAAGGAGGCCGAGCTCGGCATCGGGACGTGCCGGGCCTCCGGCACCAGCGCCCCGGCCCGGTCCGGGCGTTCGCGCCGCACCAGGTTCTTGCCCAGCAGGTTCGCGGTGGCCGAGGCCAGCCCGATCGCCGCCACCCCGAGCACCGCCGCGCGCCGCGCCGAACCACCGCGCAGCGCCAGCAGCCCGGCCACCGCGAACGACAGCTTCGAATGGTCGGCCGCCGCCGACAGCCGCCGCATCACCCCGTCCAGCGCGGGCGTCGGCGTCGCCGCCACCGCGCCGTACACCGAGCGGTCCAGCGCCGCCAGGTCCAGCACCACCGGTGCCGACAGCGGCCACCACCTACCGGTCGTCGGGCTCCGCATCGACCGTCACCTCCCTCGTCTCCGTGCCATCCTCACGCACCATCAGCTCCGGCCCGCACACCGGCACCCGTTCGGGCCCGCGCCGGGGCATCAGCCGGCCTCGCCCGAGGCCAGCTGCCAGACCCGCCGCCAGTCCCGCAGCGGCGCCACCACCTCCGCGCCCGGCCGGTCCCGCGGCACCCGCACCCGCAGCGCCCCCGGACGGACCTCGCACCGCACCGGCGTCGGCAGCGTCAGCGCCTCGCCGTCCACCGCGACCGGGATGCTGTCCGTCCCGGCCTCCGCCCGGACCGTCACCTCACGGGACGTCAGCACCGTGAGCCCCTGCGCCTGTTCCCCGCGCAGCGCCAGCTCGACGGCCTGCGCCGCACCCTCCACCTTCAGGCAGAGCACCCCCAGCCGGCCGGTGTCCAGCCGGGGGCGGCTGCCCGCGCCGAGCAGGTCGCCGGTCTCGTACGGGTTGTTGCTCACCAGCAGGGCCTGCGGGTCCGTCAGCCGGGTGCCGTCGGCCTCGGCGGTGAGCCGGGCACCGATCCGGTTGGCCAGCAGGTCGGGCAGTGCGCCGAGCGCGGTCACCGTCTTGTTGTCCCGGTAGTCCGGGCTCTGCACGATCTCGGCGTAGGCCCCGAAGGAGACCGTGTTCACGAACGGGCGGCCGGCGACCGTCCCCAGATCGACCGTCAGCTCCACACCGTCGGTCAGCGCCTCCAAGCACGTGGAGGGGTCGTTGCGGTCCAGACCCAGGTCCATCGCGAAGTGGTTGCGGGTGCCGGCCGAGATCACCAGGAACGGCAGGCCGTGCTCGGCCGCCACCTCCGCCACCAGCGCCTGCGTCCCGTCCCCGCCCGCGACCCCGAGCAGGTCCGCCCCCTCGGCCACCGCCCGCTGGGCCAGCGCGGACACGTCCTGCCCGTCCAGCAGCACCACCCTGGCCCCGAGCGCCTCCGCCCTCCGCACCAGGTCGAACTTCTCGACCTTCCCGCCACCGGACTTCGGGTTCATGATCAGCACCGGCTTCAGCGCCCGCGGCGCCGACGGCACCTGCACGGCCCGCCGCGCCCGCTTGTCCAGCCGCAGCGCCTCGGTGGCGGCCGCCATCCCGCCCGCCCACAGCGACACCGTCAGCACCGCCTCCAGCCCCAGCCCGCTCTGCACCAGGAAGCCCAGCACCCACACCGGCGCCGCCACCGCCAGCACCGCCCCGAACACCCGCGTCGTCCCCCGGTACGCCACCGCCCACCAGGCCCCGGCCGCCGCCACCCCCAACCCGATCGCCCCGGCCAGCACCACCCCCAGCCCGCGCCAGCCCACCATCACCACCAGCACCACCACAGCAGCCCCGGCACACCCCACCGCCACCTGAGCCAACCGCTGCACCCGCACCGCACCCTCCACGCCCGTCACCCTCGCCCCCTACACACCGTCAGTCCCCGCATCCTGCCCCACCGGAGCCCCTTGCGGCGCTCGGTCCACGCCGCAGCACCCCCACGGCCCAGCCCGCCCAGCCCCGCCCACCGGCACGATCCGCTAGTCTGTCAGCGGTCGGCCCGGTGCCGATCACGCCACGTCCCCCGGGACCGGCCCCCGCCTCATTAGCTCAGGGGATAGAGCACGGCTCTCCTAAAGCCGGTGTCGCAGGTTCGAATCCTGCATGGGGCACAGAACGAGAAGTGACGAAGGCCGGCACCGTCAGGTGCCGGCCTTCTGTCGTGTGCGGGGACCGCCGGGTACGGCCGGGGTCAGCGGCGGTGCTTGCCGTTGCCCGGGGCGGCGGGGGCCGGGGCCGGGGTGGGGTAGGGGATGCGGAGCTTGCGGGCCAGGGGGCCGACCGCGGTGGCGGCGCCGAGGGGGCGGGCGAGCAGGAGCACCGAGGCGAGGATGAGGAGGGAGCCGGTGCCGAGGGAGAGCAGGGCGGCGATGACCTCGTTGGGGATCAGGTCGGAGACCAGGCCGGTCAGCCAGTAGGCGGCGAGGGCGCCGGGGGCGCAGGCGAGGGCCAGGGCGAGGTGGAGGACGACCACCCGGGCGCCGTCCAGGCCGCTGCGGACCGGGGCACGGCGGCCGGCCGCGGCGCCGGTGTTGAGGCCGGTGTTGAGGATCAGGGTGGCGTCCGGCGGGAGGTCGGCCGGGGTGGGGGCGGCGGGTGCGGCGGCGCCCTCGCGGCGCAGGCGGCGGCCGAGTGCGCGGCCGGTGATGGCCACGCCGAGCAGGACGGCCAGGGTGTGGGCGCCGGCCATGCCGACGATGATCCAGCGGCTGGGCAGGAGCAGGAAGGCGACGCCGGAGAGGGCGACGTTGCTGCCGGAGATCACCGTGGTGAGCCAGAACGGGGTGCGGGCGTCGCTCATCGCGTAGAAGCCGCGGGCCAGCGCGTACTGGGCGCAGAAGGCCGGGAGGCCGATCGCGAAGGCCATCAGGACCTGGGCGATCACCTCGACGTCGGCGGCCGCGACGTTGCCGTGGCCGTAGGCGAGGCGGGCGATCGGGGTGGCCAGGGCGAGGAAGACCGCCGAGGCGGGCACGATCATCCCGGCGGAGCTGCGCAGGGTCTGGGCCAGCTCGCGGCCGACCTCGGTGAAGCGGCCCGCGGTCACCGAGCGGGACATGCCCGGCAGGATCGCGGTGACCAGGGAGACCGTGATGATGCCCTGCGGGACGATGAAGAGCAGGTAGGCGTTGTTGTAGGCGGTGTAGCCGAGGCCGATGCCGGTCAGGCCGTCCTCGGCCGCCTTGGCGAGGGCGCCGGTGGCCAGGTTGGTGATGCCCAGGAAGCAGAGCTGGGTGACCACGACCAGCATCAGGGCCCAGCCGGCCGCCCGCAGCGGGGCGGTGAGCCCGGAGCCGCGCCAGTCGAAGCGCGGGCGGTAGCGGAAGCCGGAAGCCCGGAGCGAGGGCAGCAGGGCCAGCGCCTGGACCAGGATGCCGAAGGCGCTGCCCAGGCCGAGCAGCATGGCCGCCCCGCCGGAGACGTCGTCGGCGGTCTTGGCGAAGTCGAACAGCACCATGTAGAGGCTGAAGACGGCGATCACGATGACGTTGTTGAGCACCGGGGCCCACATCATCGCGCCGAACCTGTCGCGGGAGTTGAGCACCTGGCCGAGCAGGCCGAAGAGGCCGTAGAACAGCACCGCCGGGAGGCAGTACCGGGCCAGGGCCAGGGTGAGCTCGCGCTGGGCGGTGTCGTTCGGACCGTAGTTGGTGTAGGCATCCACGATCATCGGCGCGCAGACGAAGGCCACGGCGGTGATGCCGATCAGCACCACGCCACAGACCGTCAGCAGCCGGTTGGTGTACGCCACGCCGCGGTCGGCGTGCTGCTGGGCGGCCCGGACCAGCTCGGGCACGAAGACCGAGTTGAGCACGCCGCCGATCAGCATGATGAAGATGGTGTTCGGCAGCATGGTGGCCACCGCGTAGCCGTCACCGACGCCGGCCACGCCGATCGCCGCGGCGATCACGGCCGCGCGGACGAAGCCGAGTGCGCGGGAGCTGAGCGAGCCGAGCGCCATGATCATGCCGTTGCGGGCGGTCCGGCCGGCCTTGGCGGACTCCGACTCGGGCTCGGGCTCGGACACCGGGGGCTGCGGCTGGGGCGACCGGGGCTGCTGCGGCGCCGCGGCCCCGGCGGCCGGGACGACGGTGAGCTGCATGGTGGCGTCCGGCAGGCCTCCTCCGGCGAGCGGGACCACCGGGGCCACGGCCGGGACGGCCGGCGGCACCGGCGGGGCGCTCGGCATCGGGGGCGTCCGGTGCGACGGCTGCGGGCCCGGGTACGGCGGCCGCGGCGAGGGCACCTGGGGGTCGAGCTGCATCGTCGGGTGGCCGGGGGCCGGCTGGCTCAGCTGCATGGTCGGGTGGCTGGGGGCCGGCTGGCCGAGCTGCATGGTCGGGTGGGCGGCGTGCTGGTCGGCGTGGTGGTCGACCGGCTGGCCCGGGAGGTCCGAGTGGCCCGGCTGCGCGGGGGCGCCGTAGGCGTCGGGGGCGGGGTAGGGCGAAGGGAAGGAGGCCGGGGCGAACGGCGCGGCGGGAGCGGCGGCGGGTTCGTCGCGGAAGAAGCCTTCGGGGAACCGGTTGTCGGGCGCGGGGGCGCCGGGGACGCGGCCGTCGGTGACGGGGGCGTCCGGGACGTGGTGGGCCGGTGTCGCGGGCCGTTCTCCGTACGGGTTGGCCGGTTCGTCCGTCCTGTGCATGGTCATTCCGACCCCCGTCACTCGGTGCCTGGGCAGCGGAAGTGCGGCGACTGCCCGGCCCGGCCGGGGGTAGGCACACCCGGCCGGAGAAGTCTGCCGCACCCTGGCACCGGCTGGGGAGCCCCGTGCCGTGTGCTGGAAATCTCTCCAGTCGGAGCGGTCGGCATGCTGACGAGGCGCGGGCCGCCGCGAAAGTGCCGGTTCAGGGTGATTTTTCCGCTGCCGATAGGGAGTGAATTGGTTGATCCTGCCCTGACCGATCCCTCCCCATGCCGTTCGAGGGTGTTCGTGTGATCCTTCTCACGGTCCGTCAGGGGCGGTGCTGCGGCCGGGATCCGGGCCGAGGTCGGGCTCGTCGTCGAGGTTGGGGTCGGGTTCGGGGGTGTGGGCCGACTCCAGGCTCGCGAGCACCCGCTGCACCCGTGGTCTGGTCCGCAGCCCGACCCGGCGGACGTCGCGGGAGAGGGCGCCGGGGCGCCAGAGCTCGACGGCCAGGGTGACGGCGCCGACCACCAGGACACCGGCCAGCCAGCCGCCGAGCACGTCGCTGGGCCAGTGCAGGCCGAGCGCGATCCTGGTCCAGCCGATGGCCAGGACGGCCGTGGCCGCGATGGTGCAGGCGGCGATCCGGCCGGTGCGGTTGGCCCGGGGCCAGACCAGGATCACCAGGGCGCCGCAGGTGACGGTGGAGGCCAGGGCGTGCCCGGAGGGGAAGGCGAAGCCGTCGGCGGTGGCCACCGGATCGTGGAAGAGCGGGCGCTCACGGCCCGTCAGCTGTTTGCCGGCCGCGCTCGCCAGCCAGCCGGCCAGTGCCTGGGCGGCTGCCCAGCCGCCGAGGGTGCGGGCCCCGATCGCCCAGAGCCAGACCGCGGCGAGGGCGAGCAGCACCCGCATGGTGACGGTGCTGCCGATGTCGGCCAGGGTCTGCATGGACGCCGTCCACACGGTGTGGTCGAGGGCGTACTCGTGCAGTGAAGCGATCCAGCCCTCGTCCAGGCGTCGCAGCGGGCCCCAGCCGCTGAGCACCAGCAGGGTCAGCAGGGCGAGCAGGGCGGCGGAGCCCAGGCTCGCGGCGGTACAGGTGAGCAGTTGCCGGCGGCGGCGGAGCCCGGCCCTGCCGTCGGGAGCCCTGTCGTCAGGGGCGCTGCCGTCGGGAGCGCTGCCGCCGGAGGTCCGGCTGCCGGGGGCCGTGCCGTCGGCCGGCCGGCCGGGTGGGCCGCCGGGGGGAGCGGCCTCGGCGCGGGCGCCGGAAATGGACGGGTACATGACTGACACCTTCCCAGTGGCCGAGGTGGTTCGGAGGCAGTACGGATCGCGATTCGGCATCTTTTGTGGGGAGAAGCTGCGGATGGCCGGTGTCCGCCCGTTGTGCGGAGGAGGGGTGGATCGGGAGGCCCGGAATCTCGCTCCGGGTGGCCGGTGCGTCGCGCGCTGTCGACCGTCGCGCGGAAAAAGTCGCAGGATACTGCATGCCGGGAAGAAACTGGGTGAGTTGGGAATGTTGTCCCATTTCTGTGCGTTGGATCGTTACGTGTGAGCCTCCTGGGGCCCGCACACCTTTGCCCCGGCTCACCCCCGGCGGGGCGGGATCCAAGGCAGATCGGCACCAGCAGCAAGGGAGCAAGCATGGCCACTCGTGCCGTCGTTCGCGACAAGGCCGACCGGACTCGCACGGCCCGGCCGAACAACCTTGAGGCCGACCGAGACCTCGTGGGCATGTATCTCGACGAGATCGCCCGTACGCCCCTGCTCGACGCCGCCGAGGAGGTGGAGCTGTCGCTGCGAATAGAGGCCGGCGTCTACGCCCAGCACCTGCTGGAGGAGGAGACGCTGCCGAAGGGCGCCAAGCGTGAGGAGCTGGAGGCGATAGCCGAGGACGCCGAGCGCGCCAAGGACGTCTTCATCAGGTCGAACCTCCGACTGGTGGTGGCGGTGGCCCGGCGGTACCCGCGCAGCGGTCTCCCGCTGCTCGACCTGATCCAGGAGGGGAACGCGGGCTTGGTGCGGGCGGTCGAGAAGTTCGACTACTCGAAGGGCTTCAAGTTCTCCACCTACGCGACGTGGTGGATCCGGCAGGCGATCACCCGGTCGATCGCCGACCAGTCCCGCACCATCCGGCTGCCCGTGCACCTCGTCGAGGAGCTCGGCCGCATCCGCCGGGTGCAGCGGGAGAAGGCGAAGGAGCTGGGCCGCGAGGCCGATCCGGCCGAGGTGGCGGCCGAGCTGGACACCACCGAGCAGCGCGTCAAGGACGTGCTGGACTGGGCGCGTGATCCGGTCAGTCTGAACATGTCGGTCGACGACGAGGGCGAGACCCAGTTCGGAGACCTGGTGGAGGACACCGGCGCGGTCTCGCCGGAGGACGCCGTGATGGTGATGCTCCGCCGCGAGGAGCTGGACGGCCTGATCGGCCGGCTGGACGACCGCACCGCCTCGATCATCCGGTCCCGCTACGGGATGGAGGACGGCCGGGAGCGGACGCTGACCGAGGTCGGCAAGCAGCACGGTCTGACCAGGGAGCGGATCCGGCAGATCGAGAAGCACGCACTGGCCGAGCTGAAGAAGATCGCGGACCACGCGGGCTTCGAGGCGGCCTGACCGCTGGTCCGGCCCGCCCACCTGGCGGCCGGACGGATCCTGACGACCAGACGGACCCTGGCGGGGCTTCGGCCCCGGCGGGGTCCGTCGCCGTTCGCGGCCGGGGGGACGCGGCCTAGGCTGGGAGCGGAGACGGACGAAGGAGTGGACAGCGGTGGCGGAGCAGCAGCAGAAGAAGCAGCAGGAGCGGGAGCCCGGGGAGAAGCCGAAGCCCAAGCTGGTCTTCGACGACCCATTCGACCGGCAGACCAGCGACGACACCGACCAGGGCTGGGGCGGCTCCGAGGGTGGCGGCGGTGGCGGCCGGGGGCTGGACTGGTACCTGAGTCAGCGGCCGCCGCACCACGGGGGGTGACGGCGCGGCAGCCGCGGGGGAGTGGTGCCGGGGGCGGGGCGGTCAGCGCTGGCGGACCAGTGCGTCCCGGATCTCGGTGAGCAGGGCGACCTCCTTGGCCTCCGCTTCGGCGGCCTCCTCGGCGGGGCTCTTGTAGCGGGCCATCACGCGCTTCATCGGGACGATGAGCACGAAGTAGACCACCGCGGCGGTGATCAGGAAGGTGATCACCGCGCTGATCACCGATCCCCAGAGGATGAGGATGCCGGACGTGACCTTTCCGTCGGCGTCCACCGCGCAGGGGCCCTTCAGGCAGGACGAGTAGGCCGACAGGTCCTTGGCGCCGAACGCCCCGACGAGCGGATTGATGACGCCGTCGACGAAGGCGTTGATGACTTTGGTGAAGGCCGCGCCGATCACGACGGCTACGGCGAGGTCGATGACATTGCCGCGAAGCAGGAATTCCTTGAAGCCCTTCATGCCGCGCTGAACGACAGTCAGCACGGATGGTCACGGGTGAATTCCACGGCCCCGGATTGACGGATCGTCACTGGTCAGGGGTGGTGCGGCCCGGTCAGAAGGGTGGGGCCGAGCCGGTGCAGCGGGGGAGGGCGACCGCCTCGGCGGCCGGGACCGGCCCGGCCGGAGGGCGGAGCGGGCCGGCCGCCAGTGCGGTGGCGGCGGCCAGCAGGCCGGTGGCGAGCAGGCCAGGCCGGTGCCGGACGGCCTGCTGGAGGCGGTGCCGCCCGCCGGAGCCCCGGCGGATGGGCGGGAACGGCGGCACCACCCGGCGCGGCGGCACGGCGGGGACGGCGGCCGGGGCAGCCGCGCGGGCCGTGGTGAGGGCGGCCGTGGCGAGGGCGGTGGTGGTGCGGGTGAGCGGGGTGGTGGTCATCGGGCGCCGCCTCTGGTCCGGGCTCCGGCGGGGTGCGGGAGCGTCGCGGGATCAGAGTGCGCCCGAGAACGGAGCGGTGGCCGGGCCCGTCCACCGCCTGTGGAAAACCCGGCCCTGTGGACAACCGGCCTCACCCGTACGGAGGACGTCCGCCCGGAGAACGCCGACGGCCCGGCACCTCGCGGTGCCGGGCCGTGCGGAAGGAGCGATTCAGCTCGCCGAGGCGGAGCCGGAGCCCGAACCGGAGCCGCCGGAGCTGCCCGAGGACGCCGGGGCGGCCGTCGGGGTCGACGCCGTCGAGGAGGACGGCGTGGACGAGGAGCTCAGCGAGCTGCTCGACGAGGAGCGGCTGTCGGTGCGGTAGAAGCCGGAGCCCTTGAACACGACGCCCACCGCGGAGAACACCTTGCGGAGCTTGCCCTGGCAGTCCGGGCACGTGGTCAGCGCCTCGTCGGTGAACTTCTGGACCGCCTCCAGGCCGTGGCCGCACTGGGTGCACTGGTACTGGTACGTGGGCACGTGTTCTTCCTCCTGGCCTTCCCCCTGGCACTCTCACCTGATGAGTGCTAACGATGGTCAATGATGCGGCATTCCGCAGGATCAGTCCAGCGCCGCCGGTGTGAGAACCGCCGCCTGGCCACCCGCGCGCCGCTCGCCGCGGTCCTCGGAGCGGGTCTCGGAGCGGCCCTCGGAGCGGGCCACCGTACGGCTCGCCGGGCCCGGCGCGACCAGCAGGTGGCGCAGGGCGAGCAGGGCCACCAGGCCCAGGCCGACCCCGGCCAGCGGGACGGTGAAGCCGGCCGAGGCGCCGCGCCAGTCGATCAGCTGGCCGGCCACCGTGGAGCCCATCGCCAGGCCGAGGCCGATGGCGCCGGTGAGCCAGGTGAAGGCCTCGGTCTTGGCGTTGGCCGCGACCAGGGTCTCGATCAGGGTGTAGCCGGTGATCAGGGTGGGCGCGATGGCCAGGCCGCAGAAGAGTGCGGCGACGGTCAGGGTGGCCAGGTTGGGCATGGCCCAGAGGGTGGAGCAGCCGACCAGCAGCAGGGCGTAGCAGGCGAGCATCCGCTGCCGGGCCGAGCGCCGCCAGTTGACCAGCCCGTAGACCACGCCGGCCACCATGGAGCCGCCGGCGAAGATCCCGTAGACGATGCCGTTCATGTCCGCCTGGCCGACGTCCTTGGCGAAGGCGGTGATGGAGACCTGGAGGGCGCCGAAGACGGTGCCGACGCCCAGGAAGGAGGCCGCCAGCAGCCGGACGCCCGGGGAGGCGAGGGCGGAGACGTGCTCGGCGCCCTCGGTGCGCGGGTGGCGGGCCGGGGCGGTGGAGCGCTGGGCGGCGAAGGCCAGGCCGCCGGCCACGGTGAGCGCGGCCTCGGCGATCAGGGTGGCGGTGGGGGAGACCCCGGCGGCGATGGCGGTGGCCAGCACCGGGCCGATCACGAAGGTGAACTCGTCGGTGACGGACTCGAAGGCGAACGCGGTGTTCAGGGTGGCGGGGGAGTCGGAGAGCCTGGCCACCCAGCGGGAGCGGACCATCGCGCCGATCTGCGGCACGCTGGCGCCGGCGGGGGCGGCGGCGAGGAAGAGCGCCCAGGCGGGGGCGTGGCCGAGGGCCAGGCCGATCAGGGCGGCCACCGAGACCGCGTGCACCGCGATGCTGGGCAGCAGGACCGCGGCCTGCCCGTGGCGGTCGGCGAGCCGTCCGGTCTGCGGGCCGATCAGGGCCTGTGCGACGGCGGAGACGGCGGCGACGGTGCCGGCGGTGCCGTACGAGCCGTGGGTCTCCAGGACCAGCAGCACGATCCCCAGGCTGAGCATCGCGTACGGCAGGCGCGCGACGAAGGCGGGCGCCAGGAACGTCCAGGCGCCGGGGGTGCGGAGCAGGGCTCCGTATCCGACGCGGGTGGGGTCGTCGACCGTTCGGCGGGCCGTCACGGTCGGTCCTTCCTGCTGCCTGGTAGCGCAGTGGGGGTGTGGGTGGCCCCGACGGCGCCGAGAGCTGTCCTCTCGCGCGTCGACCGGGGTTGATACCGGGCCCGGACGGCCGAGGGTGGGGCGTCCGGACGCGGCCGCCGAGCGGTCGCGCCAACTCTGCTTCAGGCAGATGTAGCGGGTTTTTTCGGTTCGGTTCTCAGAAGATCTACGGACTCATTCTACGCGGGTAGCGTCGCTCCGCCACCCCTCCGCGCCGGTGAATTCACGGTGAACACCGACGCGGAGCGAGGAAAGCCAGGTCAGGCCCCGTTGCGCCCGCGCAGCCAGCCGGCCAGCTTGCCGCCCTTGTCCACCGCGCGCAGCCGCTTCTCGGCCGCCTCGCTGACCTCCTCGGTGGTGACCACCAGCAGCTCGTCCCCGGCCCGCAGCACGGTGGCGCGGTCGGGCACGAAGCTGGCGCCGTCCCGGACCACCAGGGTGACGGCCGCCCCGGGCGGCAGCCGGAGCTCGCCGACCTCGACGCCGGACATCCGGGAGTCGGCGGAGAGGGCGACCGAGAGCAGCTGCCCGTGCAGCCGCTCCAGCGGGGCGGACTCGATGCCGAGGTCCTGGCCCATCGAGCCGTCGCCGATCCGCAGCCACCTGGCGACCAGCGGCAGGGTCGGGCCCTGGAGCAGGGTGAAGACCACGACCAGGATGAAGACGATGTTGAAGACCTCGTTGGCCAGCGCCGAGTCCTGCTGGAGCACCAGCGGGATGGTGGCCAGCACGATGGGCACCGCGCCGCGCAGCCCGGCCCAGCTGAGCAGGGTCTGCTCCCGCCAGGGCAGCCTGAACGGGGTCATGGTGGCGAAGACCGAGGCGGGCCGGGCGACGAAGACCAGCACCGCGCCGATCACCAGCGCGGGCACGATGGCCGAGCCCATGTCGGCCGGGGTGCAGAGCAGGCCGAGCAGGACGAACATGCCGATCTGCCCGATCCAGGCCAGCCCGTCGGCGAAGCCGCGCACCGCCGGGCCGTGCGGGAGCTTGGAGTTCCCGAGCACCACCGAGGCGATGTAGACGGCCAGGAAGCCGGAGCCGTGCAGCATCGCGCCGCCCGCGTAGGCGCCGACCGCGAGCGACATCACGGCGATCGGGTAGAGGCCGGAGGAGGGCAGTGCCATGTGCCGCACCGCCCAGGCGCCGAGCTTGCCGACCGCCAGGCCGACCGCGGCGCCGATGGCCAGCTCGGCGATGATCGTGCCGAGCAGTACGTACCAGGAGTCCAGCGGCCCGGTGGTGGCGAAGGCGACCACCAGGATCACCACGGGGGCGTCGTTGAAGCCGGACTCGGCCTCCAGCAGGCCGTTCAGCCGGGCCGGCAGCGGGACGGTGCGCAGCACCGAGAAGACCGCCGCGGCGTCGGTGGAGGAGACGATCGCGCCGAGCAGCAGCGAGGTGCGCCAGTCGAAGCCGGCCAGCAGGTGCGCACCGAGGGCGGTGACCACCACGCTGACCGCGACCCCGAAGGTGGCCAGCACGGTGGCGGCGGGCATCACGGGTCTGATGGACCGCCAGCTGGTCTTCAGGCCGCCCTCGGTCAGGATCACCACCAGGGCCGCGTAGCCCAGCACCTGGGTCAGCTCGGCGTTGTCGAACTCGATGCCGAGCCCGTTCTGGCCGAGCGCGACGCCGATGCCGAGGTAGATCAGCAGGCTGGGGAGGCCGGTGCGGGTGGAGAAGCGCACCGCGACGACCGCGAAGAGAAGCACCACGGCGACTTCGAGCAGGAAGCGGTTCAGGTCGTCGACAGTCACGCAGTGGCACCTCGGCGCAGTCAGGGGCGGGCTGATGGAGCGTCTGAAGGCAGGCCCCGGCAGGGGACCTGACGGGTCGTCATCCGGGGATCGTTACCCAGTCTAACATTTTACCTGCTCTTTTACATATGGTCGGACGGGTTCCGCTTCCCGGAGGCCGGTAGGGTCCACCTGATCCGACCACGGGCGCCCCGAGTGCACTCCCGCAAGCGCGTGCGCCCTAATGTGGTGGTCTGTCACGGCCGCCCGTCTCCCAGCCAAGGACTCAACCAGATGCCCCGCTCGAAGAGGTTCCGGCGCGCTCGTCTGCTCGTGATCGTGCTGGTGGTGCTGTTGGTCGCCGGCGCGGTCGGCGGCGGCTGGTTCGCCGTGCACACGGTGCAGGCCTCCTTCCCGCAGTTGGACGGCAACGTCAAGGTGGCCGGGATGACCGCGCCGGTGGACGTGAAGCGCGACGCCAAGGGCGTGCCGCAGCTGTACGCGGACACCGCCGAGGACCTGTTCCGGGCCCAGGGCTACGTCCAGGCCCAGGACCGCTTCTGGGAGATGGACGTCCGACGGCACGTCACCGCCGGGCGGCTGTCCGAGATGTTCGGCGACGGCCAGGTCGAGACCGACTCCTTCCTGCGCACCATGGGCTGGCGCCGGGTGGCCCAGCAGGAGTTCGACACCCAGCTCTCGGCCGACACCAAGAAGTACCTCCAGGCGTACAGCGACGGCGTGAACGCCTGGCTGAAGGAGCACCCCGGCGGCAGCTCCGCCTCGCTGGAGTACGCCCTGCTCGGCACCGTGAACGGCGACTACGAGCCCGAGCCGTGGAACCCGGTCGACTCGGTGGCCTGGCTCAAGGCGATGGCCTGGAACCTCTCCGGCAACATGCAGGAGGAGATCGACCGCTCGCTGCTGGCCCAGGACTTCAGCGCCGAGAAGATCGAGCAGCTCTACCCGCCGTACCCGTACGACCGCAACGGCACCATCGTGAAGACCGGCAAGGTCGGCGCCGACGGCACCTACCGTCCGGCCGAGGGCCAGACCACCGCCGGGCAGCCGGCCGGCCAGTCCCGCGCCGTCACCGCCTCGCTGCTCGGCGACGTGGCCGGGAAGATGGCCGCCATGCCGCAGCTGCTGGGCCGCCAGGGCCAGGGCATCGGCTCCAACTCCTGGGTGGTGGACGGCAAGCACACCACCACCGGCAAGCCGCTGCTGGCCAACGACCCGCACCTCGGCCCGGCCAACCCGTCCATCTGGTACCAGATGGGCCTGCACTGCCGCACCACCGGACCGAACTGCGGCTTCGACACCGCGGGCTTCACCTTCGCCGGGATGCCCGGCGTGGTGATCGGCCACAACAAGGACGTGGCCTGGGGCTTCACCAACCTCGGCGCCGACGTGACCGACCTCTACCTGGAGAAGGTCACCGGCCCGGACACCTACCTGGTGGACGGTCAGGAGCGGAAGTTCGAGACCCGCAAGGAGACCATCAAGGTGGCCGGCGGCGAGGACCGCACCATCGTGGTGCGCACCACCGACCGCGGCCCGCTGATCTCCGACAAGTCCACCGAGCAGCAGAACGTCGGCAAGTACGCCCCCGCCGACTCCGCGCCCGACCGGGCCGGCGGCTACGGCGTCGCCCTGCAGTGGACCGCGCTGGTCCCCGGCCGCACCATGGACGCCGTCTTCAAGCTCAACCAGGCCGCCACCTGGGACCAGTTCCGGGCCGCCGCCGCCGACTTCGCCGTCCCCGCGCAGAACCTCCTCTACGCCGACACCAAGGGCAACATCGGCTACCAGGCCCCCGGCATGATCCCCCAGCGCACCAAGGGCGACGGCCGCTACCCGGCCCCGGGCTGGGACTCCTCCTACGGCTGGAAGGGCAGCAACGGGGCGTACGACTTCGTCCCCTTCAAGTCCCTGCCGTACGTGCTCAACCCCTCCGAGGGCTACATCGTCACCGCCAACCAGGCCGTGGTGGACCCGAGCTACAAGCCCGTCCTCACCACCGACTGGGAGTACGGCACCCGCGCCAAGGAGATCACCGACCAGATCACCGACCGCCTCAAGAACGGCGGCAAGATCTCGCCGGAGGACATGAAGGCGATCCAGCTCGACAACACCAGCGTGATGGCCAAGACCCTGGTGCCGCTGCTGCTCAAGGTCCGGATCGACGACCCCTACGTCCGCGAGGCCCAGGACCTGCTCAAGGACTGGAACTACAACCAGGACGCCGACTCGGCCGCCGCCGCCTACTACAACGGCGTCTGGCGCCAGCTGCTCACCCTGGCCTTCGGCCAGAAGTTCCCGGCCGGGCTGCGCGCCGAGGGCGACTGCCTGCTGGTCCGTCAGAAGTCCAGCGACACCCTGCCGCAGGACGACCTCAACAAGAACCCCGTGGTCACCGTCTGCGGCACCCGCGACCCGGGCCAGGCCCAGCCGGACGGCGGCGACCGCTGGACCGAGGTGGTCCGCCGGCTGATCACCCAGCCCGACAGCAGCTGGTGGGAGTACAAGGACTCCGACCGGCAGACCCAGAAGGGCCTGGGCAACCTGCTCGCCGAGGCGCTCAAGAACGCCCGCCAGGACCTCACCTCCCGGCTCGGCAAGGACGTCTCCACCTGGAGCTGGGGCCGCCTGCACACCCTGGAGCTCAAGGAGCAGACGCTCGGCTCGGACGACTCCTCGATCGCCTCGGGTCTGGTGCACCGCCTCCTGAACCGCGGCCCGTACCGGCTCTCCGGCGGTAGCGCGGCGGTCAACGCGGCGGGCTGGAACGCGGCGGCCGGCTACCAAGTGGACTGGATCCCGTCGATGCGGATGGTGGTCGACCTCAGCGACTTCAACGCCTCCCGCTGGATCAACGTCGGCGGCGCCTCCGGCCACGCGTACCACGACAACTACGACGACCAGACCGTCGACTGGCAGCGCGGCAACCTGCTGCCCTGGCCGTACTCCCCGGACCAGGTCGACCAGGCCACCAAGCACCGCCTGGTCCTGACGAACGGTTAGCACCCCCACGACGGCCTCCCGGCCGCGCCGCACCAGCGGCGTGGACCGGGAGGCCGTTCGTTTTCGGCGAGGTCCGTCCGGCGAGGCCCGGTCACCTGCTTCCGGCCGCCCCGAACCAGTGGACCCCCGAGGGGGTGACGGCGGCGTGCACCGGGAGGTCGTGGGGTTCGGCGGGGACCTCGGGGAGGAGCTCGGGGTCGTGCAGCAGGGTGGCCAGGACCGGGGTGGCGCCGAGGCGGGCGAGGCGGGCGAGGACGCGGTCGTAGGAGCCGCCGCCGCGGCCGAGCCTGACGCCCCGTCGGTCGACGGCCAGGCCGGGGAGGAGGACCAGGGCGGCGCCGGCCACCGCGTCGGGGCCGAGCCGGGGGCCGGTGGGTTCGAGCAGGCCGCGGGCGGCCGGGGCGAGCGCCCCGGGGCCGGTGTACTCGGCCCAGTCGAGGTCGTTGTCGGGCAGCAGGACGGGCAGCAGCACCCGGGCGCCGGCCGCGCGCAGCGCGTCCAGCAGGGGGCGGGTTCCGGGCTCGCCGCCGACCGAGACGTAGGCGGCGACGGTCTCGCCGGGCCGGGCGAGCGCCCCGGCGTGCGCGGCGAGCGCGTCGGCCGTGCGCGCCCGCTGCTCGGGGGTGAGCGCCCGGCGCTCCGCCAGCAGCCGTGTCCTCAGTGCGGCTTTGTCGTTGTGCACCGGATACTCCCTGGTCCGCTCCGGCCCGGTCGGCGCGATCCCCGCCGGGTGCAGAGAGCCTGACACGTGGAAGGCCCCGGATGTCCACCCCGTTGCTCCTCCAGGCGCTGGCCGGGCTCAGCCTGCCCGCGCTGGGCGCCGCCGTGCTGACGGGCGGCCGGCTGCGCCGGTCGGCGACGGCCGCCGAGGCGAGGGAGGCGGAGCTGCGGCGGGAGCTGGCCGAGCTGACGGCCGAGCGGGACGCGCTCCAGCGCACCGCCTCCTGCGACCCGCTCACCGGTGTGTGGAACTACCGGCACCTCCAACTCACCCTGGACCGCGAGGTGGAGCGGGCCCGCCGGGTCGACCCGGGGGCGCCGCCCCGGCCGCTGGCGCTGCTGATGCTGGAGATCGCCGGTTTCGACGCGGTGGTGGCCGAGCACGGCCGGGGCCGGGGGAACGCGGTGCTGCGCGACCTGGCGCAGCGGCTCAGCGTGGAGATCCGGCGCTCCGACACCCTCGGCCGGTACGGCGGCGAGGAGTTCCTGGTGGTGCTGCCGGACACCGGCCCGGAGGGCGCGGCGCACGTGGCCGAGCGGCTCTGCTGGACGGTCCGCCGCCACCAGCTGCTGGACTGGTCCCCGGCCGGCCCGGCCCCGCGCCGCCCGGTCAGCGGGAACGGGCTGACGGCGGCGGTCGGCGTCGCGGTGCTGCCGGAGGACGGCGGGCACGCGGCGCTGCTGCTGCGCGCGGCCGACCGCGCGCTGGCGGCGGCCCGGGCGGCGGGCGGCGACTGCTGGCGGAGCCCGGCCGACGCGGGCCCCGCGGTGACCGGGGGACAGGGGGTGCGGGAGGCCGGACCGGAGGTCGGACCGGGGGCCGCGGCGGAACCCGTCGGTAACTCCCGGACGGGGCACGGCGGGAGTTCCCGGCCGGAGCTCGCGGGCGCCGTCCGGAGCGATCCCGCCGATGCTCCCCGCACGGAACCGCAACAAATCCCCGGTACTCTGTCGCCCTGTACCGGCAAGGCCACCCTCACCCCGGCCGGTGCTGCCCACACTCCGGCCGTCGCAGCCGAGCCGGGATCCTGACGGTTCGGCAGTTCACGATCGGTTCACCCAGCTCTCAGTGTGGCGGAATTCCGCCCCGATAAGGTCTGACACATGACGACGAACGCCCGCATCCCCGTGACCAAGGCCGTGGTGCCTGCCGCCGGACTGGGGACGCGCTTCCTCCCCGCGACCAAGGCCACCCCGAAGGAGATGCTGCCGGTCGTCGACAAGCCCGCGATCCAGTACGTGGTGGAGGAGGCGGCGGCCGCCGGCCTCTCCGACATACTGATGGTCACCGGCCGGAACAAGCGCGCCCTCGAGGACCACTTCGACCGCGCCTACGAGCTGGAGGAGCTGCTCGCCCGCAAGGGCGACCAGGACAAGCTGCGCCGCGTGCAGGAGTCCGTCCAGCTGGCCAACATGCACTACGTCCGCCAGGGCGACCCGAAGGGCCTCGGCCACGCCGTCTCGGTGGCCGAGCAGCACGTGGCCGGCCAGCCGTTCGCGGTCCTGCTCGGCGACGACCTGATCGACCCGCGCGACCCGCTGCTGGCCCGCATGATCGAGGTCCAGCAGGAGCTGGGCGGCTCGGTGGTGGCCCTGATGGAGGTCGAGCCGGAGCAGATCCACCTCTACGGCTGCGCCGCCGTCAAGGCCAACGGCTTCGGCGAGGACGTCTTCCGGATCACCGACCTGGTGGAGAAGCCGGACACCGCCGACGCCCCGTCGAACTACGCGGTGATCGGCCGTTACATCCTCGACCCGGCCGTCTTCGACGTGCTGCGCGAGACCGAGCCCGGCCGCGGCGGCGAGATCCAGCTGACCGACGCGCTGCGCACCCTGGCCACCCGGGACGAGACCGAGGGCGGTCCGGTGCACGGCGTGCTGTTCAAGGGCCGCCGTTACGACACCGGCGACCGCGCCGACTACCTTCGCGCTATCGTCCGTCTGGCGTGCGAACGTGAGGACCTGGGCCCGGAGTTCCGCGGCTGGCTGAAGGACTTCGTCGGCGCCGAGATGCAGGACTGACCAGAAGGCGAGTGAGGCGATGACCGGGACCACTGCTGATTCCTGCTGCGAAGAGGTCCCGGCACCGCCGCGCATGTGGAGCGTGGCCGAGCACCTGAGTGACGTGCTGTCAGGTGTCGGCCCGCTCCCGGCGATCGAGCTCCAGCTGCTCGACGCCCAGGGCTGCCGGCTGGCCGAGGACGTGGTCCCCGCGGTCGACCTGCCGCCCTTCGACAACAGCTCGATGGACGGCTACGCCGTCCGCACCGCCGACACCCAGGGCGCCACCGAGCAGTACCCGTCGGTGCTCCCGGTGGTCGGCGAGATCGCCGCCGGGGCCGGGGAGCTCCCCAAGGTGGGCCCGGGCCAGGCGGCCAGGATCATGACCGGCGCCCCGGTGCCGCCTGGCGCCGAGGCGGTGGCCCCGGTCGAGTGGACCGACGGCGGGGCCGGCACCGGGATCGCCGCCGAGGCGATGACCGCGGCGCCCGAGGGCCCCGAGGAGGTCCGGGTGCTCCGCCCGGTCGAGGCCGGGCAGCACGTCCGCCGCCGGGGCAGCGACCTCCCGGCCGGGGAGAAGGTGCTCGACGCCGGCGCCCTGCTCGGCCCCACCCAGCTCGGCCTGCTGGCCGCCATCGGCCGCGCCACCGTGAAGGCCGTGCCCCGCCCCCGGGTGGTGGTGCTCTCCACCGGCAGCGAGCTGGTGCAGCCGGGCGAGCCGGTCGGCCCCGGGCAGATCTCCGACTCCAACAGCTTCACCCTGACCGCCGCCGCCCAGGCGGCCGGCGCCATCGCCTACCGGGTGGGCGGCGTCCCCGACGACGCGGCGGTGCTCCGCTCGGTGCTGGAGGACCAGCTCGGCCGGGCCGACCTGATCGTCACCTCGGGCGGGGTCAGCGTCGGCGCGTACGACGTGGTCAAGGAGGTCTTCGCCGAGTACGGCGACATGGACTTCCGCAAGCTCCGGATGCAGCCCGGCAAGCCGCAGGGCTTCGGCCGGCTGCAGGGCACCCCGCTGCTCGCCCTGCCGGGCAACCCGGTCTCCGCGTACATCTCCTTCGAGCTCTTCGTCCGCCCGGTGATCCGCACCATGCTGGGCGCTCCCGACGTGCACCGCCCGGTGGTCCGGGCCCGGACCACCGCGGACCTGCGCTCGCCCGCCGGGCGGCGGCAGTTCCTGCGCGGCTGGTACGCCGGGGACGGGACGGTGGCCCCGGTCGGCGGCGAGGGCTCGCACCTGGTCGGCGCGCTGGCCCGGTCGAACTGCCTGATCACCGTCCCGGAGGACGAGACGCGGCTCGCGGCGGGAACTGACGTCGACGTGGTCCTTCTCACGGACTAGGCGGCGGGGGGCTGTACGGTAGCGCGGTATTCGCCTGCGCCACCGTGGAGTTCCCGTGTCCGAAACACCCCGCCTCACCCACGTCGACGAGACCGGCGCCGCCCGCATGGTGGACGTCTCGGAGAAGGCCACCACCGTCCGCACGGCCGTCGCCGCCGGGCGCGTGCTGGTCTCGCCCGAGGTGGTCGCGCTGCTGCGCGGCGCCGGCGTGCCCAAGGGCGACGCCCTCGCGGTGGCCCGGATCGCCGGGATCATGGGGGCCAAGAAGACCCCGGACCTGATCCCGCTCTGCCACCCGATCGCCATCTCCGGCGTCACCGTGGACCTCACCGTCGCCGACGACGCGGTGGAGATCACCGCCACCGTGCGGACCGCCGACCGGACCGGCGTGGAGATGGAGGCGCTGACCGCCGTCGCGGTGGCCGGGCTGACCGTGATCGACATGGTCAAGGCGGTGGACAAGGGCGCCACCATCGAGGCCGTCCGGGTGCTCTCCAAGACCGGCGGCAAGAGCGGTGACTGGGCGGTGCAGCAGTGAAGGCGCTGGCCCTGACGGTCTCCAACCGGGCCTCGGCCGGGGTGTACGAGGACAAGGGCGGCCCGCTGGTCGCCGAGGGCCTGCGCGCGATGGGCTTCGCGGTGGACGGCCCGCGGGTGGTGCCGGACGGCGAGCCGGTGGAGGCCGCGCTGCGCGAGGCCGTGGCGGCCGGGTACGACGTGGTGGTGACCACCGGCGGCACCGGCATCTCGCCGATGGACCTCACCCCGGAGATGACCGCCCGGGTGATCGACCGTCAGATCCCCGGCATCGCCGAGGCCATCCGGGCGTACGGCCGGGAGAAGGTGCCCACCTCGGCGCTGTCCCGGGGGCTGGCCGGGCTGGCCGGACGTACCCTGATCGTCAACCTGCCGGGCTCCACCGGGGGCGTCAAGGACGGCATCGCCGTGCTGACGCCGCTGCTCCCGCACGCGGTGGACCAGCTCGGCGGCGGGGACCACCCCCGCCCGGCCGCCGCGGACCAGACCTCCGCGGACCCGGCCTCCGCCGACGAGGGGAGCACCTCCTGAACGCCTCCTGGCAGGTCGAACTCCTGGAGGGCGACGTCGCGTTGCGCCCGATCCGGGTCCGCGACCAGCGGGCCTGGCAGGAGCTCAGCCAGCGCAACCGGGACTGGCTGCGCCGGTGGGAGGCGACCGTGCCGCCGGCCGGCGCCGCCCGCCCGGCCGCCGCCCGGCCGACCTTCCGGCAGATGGCCCGCTACCTGCGGCACGAGGCCGCGGCCGGGCGGATGCTGCCCTTCGTGGTGCTCCACCGGGGCCGCCTGGTCGGCCAGCTGACGGTGGGCGGGATCACCTGGGGCTCGATGTGCTCGGCCAACGTCGGCTACTGGGTGGACGAGTCGGTGGCCGGCCGGGGCATCATGCCGACCGCCGTGGCGCTGGCCGTGGACCACTGCTTCACCGGGCTCGGACTGCACCGGATCGAGGTCTGCATCCGGCCGGAGAACCGGCCCAGCCGGCGGGTGGCCGAGAAGCTCGGTTTCCGCGAGGAGGGAATGCGCCCGCGCTACCTCCACATCGACGGCGACTGGCGCGACCACCTGGTGTACGCACTCACCGCGGAAGAGGTGCCGGAGGGCATGCTGAACCGCTGGCGGTGGGTCAGGGGCCAAGGCACGCCCGGTAATTGAATAAGTGTTCGAAATAGATATCGATATGGCATCGCGGCCGGGGCGAGTGGTCACAAATACCGGCAAAATAGTCGGAGAATCAGCTTGATCACACGACACGCCGCGCCAAATTGCTGCCGGGCCTTCCCCCGCGCCCGTACCGTGTGAAACGTGAGCAGTAGCGGCCTTATCTACGCGGTCATCGTAGGAGCCTGGGCCGCCTATCTGGTGCCGATGTGGCTCCGCAGGCAGGACGAGCTCAACGAGGGCCGTCCGACGGAACGCTTCAGTACCGCGATCCGCCTGCTGGCCGGACGATCGGCCATGGAGCGGCGGGCGTCCAGGGCACTCGGCGAGGAGACCCCCCGGTCCGACACCGGCGACGAACCCGTCCCCGGTGACGTCGGCGACCCCACCGGCGCGCCCACCGAGGCGATGGCGGTCGGCGACCTGCCCGGCCGCGGGACGGCCCCGGCCGGCGCCCCCGCGCCCGAAGCGGCGCCGGGCGCACCCGCTGCCCCGGCCGCCCCCGGCACCCCGTCCGCCCCCGCGCGCGAGCCCGCGCACGGCTCGACCGAGCGCCGGGCCCGGCTGCTGGCGCGCCGCCGCCGGATGGTCACCACCCTGTTCCTGGCCTTCGCGACCGGCGCGGTCGCCGCCGCCGTGCTCGGAGTGGCCTTCCTCTGGATCCCCGCCGTGCCAGCCCTGCTGCTGACCCTCTACATCGGCCACCTGCGCCGCCTGGAGCGCCAGCGGTACGAGGTGAAGCTCGACCGCACCCGGGCGGCCCACGCCGCCGAGCGGCTGCGCGAGCGCGAGCGGACCAGGGCGGCCGCCGTCCCGGCCGCCGCGCCCGTGCCCGCCGACGGGGCGGCGGAGGCCGTCCCGACGCCCCGTCAGGACGCCGCCCCGGTCCGGGAGGCGGCCACCGGCCGGTCCGCCCGCCCGCACCTGCGGCTGGCCACCACCGACTCCGCCCTGGTCGAGGCCACCGACCACGAGGAGTGGGTGGACGGCATGCGCGACCGCGCCCCGGCCGGCCCCGACTCCTGGGAGCCCGTCCCCGTGCCGCTCCCCACCTACGTCACGGCCCCGGTCGCCCCGCGCACCACTCCCGGCCTGGACGCCCGCGCCACCAGCTGGGACTCCGGCCGCGCCAACACCCCGCTCTTCGACCAGTACGCCGACCCGGAGCGGGCCCGCGCCGAGTCGCGCCCCGACCCGGCCGCGGGGGCGGACTACCCGTCCCGCCCCCGGGCCGCGAACGAGTAGACCGAGTGGCCAGGTGAGGGGTGGTCACGAGCCCCCTCCGGAAGGTGCTAGAGTTTCTTCTCGTTGGGGCTGTGGCGCAGTCCGGTAGCGCACCTCGTTCGCATCGAGGGGGTCAGGGGTTCGAATCCCCTCAGCTCCACCAACGAATCCCGTCCAGGCTTTGCCTGGACGGGATTTCGCGTTCTCCGGGCGTACCGTGGAGACAGGAGTCCGCCCGCGGGCGGTCAGGCCCGATGGGTGGCCGATCGAGGGAGGCCGTGATGGCTGCTCTGATCAGGAAGAGATTCGACGAGGCCGACGAGACCCGTCCGTTCGAGGCGGACAAGGGGCGGCTGGACCTGGTGGACCTGGGCGGGGCCCAGGTGGGGCAGGGGACCTTCGAGCCGGGGTGGCGGTGGTCGGAGCACGTGAAGCCGATCGCCGGGACGGACAGCTGCATGGCCTCGCACGTGGGGTACTGCGTCTCGGGCCGGATGCACATCGTGATGGACGACGGTGCGGAGCAGGACCTCGGCCCGGGTGACGTCGCGGTGATCGAGCCCGGGCACGACGCCTGGGTGCTGGGCGACGAGCCCTGCGTGTTCCTGGACTGGCAGGGCTACGCGGACTACGCGAAGCGGTAGGGAGGAGAGGGTCCGTCACACTTCCCGCTCCCGGTACGTCGGTGCTGTGAGGACACGGCATCGACCGAGGGAGCGGGCAGCATGAGGATCACGGTTTTCGCCGCCACCGGCGGCATCGGACGGCTGGTGCTGGAGCAGGCCGTCGCGGCGGGGCACGAGGTGACGGCGGCGGTGCGCAGCCCGGAGCGGCTGGCCGGCCGCGGTGCCCGGGTGGTGGGGGTGGACCTGGCGGCGCCGGGGGCGGAGCTGCTGGAGGCGGTGGCCGGGGCGGACGTGGTGCTGTCGGCGCTCGGGGCCCGCGGCAAGGGGGACATCGGGGTGGCGGAGCGGGGCACCCGGGCGATCGCGGGGGCGATGAGCGCGGCGGGGGTGCGGCGGCTGCTGGTGGTGAGCGCGGGGCCGATCGGCACGGTGCCGTCCCCGGACCGGCCGCGCCCGCCGCGGCACGACCCGGGGGACGACCTGGTCACCCGCCGTCTGCTGGCGCCGCTGGTGAAGGCGGTGCTGCGGGAGCGGTACGCGGACCTGGCGCGGATGGAGGACGTGGTGCGGGCCAGCGGGCTGGACTGGACGGTGGTCCGGCCGCCCCGGCTGACCGACCGTCCGCTGACGGGCCGTTACCGGACCGCCCTGGAGCGGAACGTGCGCGGCGGCACCTCGGTGTCGCGGGCGGACGTGGCGCACTGCATGCTCGACCTGGTGGACAGCGCGGAGAGCGTGGGGCGGACGGTGGCGGTGGCGTCCTGAGGCGGAGGTGGCGCCCGGGGCGAGGAGCGAGGAGACCGGAAGGTCGGAAACCGCTTCTGTGCGTTCGGTGTTCATCGGGGAGCCGGGTCGCTACGGTCACCAGCACCCCCTGTTCCAAGGTGCTACTGACGACCCGTCGGAGGATTCGCCCGTGAACATTCGGACCCGTCGCGCAGCCGTGGCCGCCCTCGCGGTGGCCGCCCTGACCACCCCCGTCCTGCTGGTCGGGGCCACCGGAGCGGCCGCACACGGCCACGGCCCGGACCCGGCCAGGAAGGCGGCCCAGCTGGCCGCCAAGCTGGTCGAGCAGAGCAGTGGCAAGGACGCCTTCCGGACCCTGGCCGAGTTCCAGCGGATAGCCGAGCGCAACGGGGGGACCCGGGTGGCCGGTTCGGCCGGGCACGCGGCCTCGGCCGAGTACGTGGCCCGGAAGGCCGCGGAGGCCGGGCTCAAGGTCTCCAGACACGAGTTCGAGTACACCTTCAACCAGGCGCTCACCGAGAAGCTCCGGGTGGTCAGCCCGGTGGCGCAGGACGTGCCGGTGCGGGCGATGACCTACTCGGTGAGCGGCCCCGACGGCGGGCTGACCGCCCCGCTGGCGGTGGTGGCGGTGGACGCCACCACCGGCTGCGAGGCGGCGGACTACCCGGCCGGCGCGTTCACCGGGAAGATCGCGCTGATCAAGCGCGGCGGCTGCACCTTCGCGGTCAAGCAGGCCACCGCGGCGGCGGCGGGCGCGGTCGGCGCGGTGATCTACAACAACGTCGCGGGCGACCTGGGCGGCACCCTGGGCGACCCGACGGTCGGCAAGGTGCCGGTCGGCGGCATCACCCAGGCGGCGGGCGAGGCGCTGGCGGCCCAGGCGGCGGCCGGGCCGGTCACCGTCACCCTGGACATCAAGACCCTGGTGGAGAAGCGGAAGACCTGGAACGTGATCGCCGAGACCCGGGGCGGCGACGAGGCCAACACCGTGATGGTCGGCGCCCACCTGGACTCGGTCACCGAGGGCCCGGGCATCAACGACAACGGCTCCGGCTCGGCGGGCATCCTGGAGGTGGCCCGCAGCCTGTCGGACCGTCAGGTGAAGAACAAGGTGCGGTTCGCCTGGTGGTCGGCGGAGGAGTTCGGCCTGATCGGCTCCGAGGAGTACGTCGCCTCGCTCTCCGAGGCCGAGCGGGCGAAGATCAAGCTCTACCTCAACTTCGACATGATCGCCTCGCCCAACGCGGCCCAGTTCGTCTACGACGGCGACGACTCCGACCACGTCGGCGCGGGCCCCGGCCCGGCCGGTTCGGCCCAGATCGAGCGGCTGATCAACGGCTACCTGGACAGGCGCCAGCTGCCGCACGAGGGCACCGACTTCACCGGCCGCTCCGACTACGGCCCGTTCATCGAGGCCGGCATCCCGGCCGGCGGCACCTTCACCGGTGCCGAGGGCATCAAGACCGAGGCGCAGGCGGCGAAGTACGGCGGCACCGCCGGGACCGCCTACGACAAGTGCTACCACCAGGCCTGCGACGACCTGTCCAACCTGGACCTCAAGGCCTTCGACCGGAACATCGACGTGATCGCCAACGCGGTCGGCACCTACGCCTGGGACCTCTCCTCGCTGACCGCCCCGGTCGCCCCGGAGAACACCTCCGGCGACCAGGGCAGCGGCGGCGGCCTGCACGCGGGCCACGGACACGAGGTCGCCGAATAACCGATGGACCGTCAGACCGGCGTCGGGTAGCGTCCACCGCGATGGCGCACCCGGCGCCAGGTCCGCCACGTGCGGAGGAAGGAGGCACCGCGATGTACACCCACATCCCTCCGGCGCTTCCTTCCCGTACGGCTCACTAGCCGCTCCGGAAGCGCCACCGACTGCCCGGAGGCAGCGTGTCCTTCCGTACGACTTCCCGCACCACCTTCCGCAACACCACCTTCCGCAGCACCACCCCGGCCGACCTCGACCGGGTGCTCTCCTGCACCGTCGACGAGCCCGTCTCCTGGGCCGACCCCGAGCGCTACCGCGGCATGCTGGAGAGCGGCGCCTACCGCCCCGAGCACACCTGGATCGCCGAGGACGACGAGGGCCGGCTGCTGGCCCGCGCGGTCTGGTGGACCTTCCCCGAAGGGGACCGCCCGCTCGCCCTGGACTGCGTCTGGACCGCTCCCGGGGCCGAGGACCGGACCGCCCTGGCGGCCGGGCTGCTGGCCGCCGCCCACGACTCCTTCCGCACCGCCGGATGGGAGCTGCCCGAGTGGCACCTCTTCCTCGCCCCCGACTGGCGCGAGGACCCCGCCGTCTCGGCGGCCCTGGCATGGCGGCGCGAGGCCGCCGCCCGCAGCAGTCTGGGCGGGAGCCTGGAGCGCTACCGCTACGCGTGGACGCCCGGGGCGCCGGTGCCGGCGGCGAGCGGGCGGCTGGTCTTCACCGCCGAGCCCGACGACGAGGTCTTCGTGGAGCTGTTCCGCCGGACCGCGGAGGGTTCGATCGACGACGACACGGTCCGCGGCCTGGCCCGGCTGGGCGAGGAGGGGCAGGCCAGGGAGACCCTGGAGGCCTACCTGCAGATGCCCGGCGAGCGCTCCTGGTGGCTGACGGCGCACACTCCGGAGGGCGAACCGGTCGGCTTCGCACTGCCCTCCGCCAACCAGGGCGGGCCGGTGGTCGGCTTCCTCGGCGTCCTCCCGGCGATGCGCGGGCGCGGCTACGTGGACGAGCTGCTCGGCGAGATCACCCGCTTCCACGCCGCCCGGGGCGCCGAGCGGATCGGCGCCGACACCGACGCCGACAACCTCCCGATGGCCGCCGCCTTCGACCGGGCCGGGTACCACCGCTTCGGCGTCCGGCTGGTCCTGACGACCGGTTAGCAGCCGCCCCCGCCGCCCTCCGGGCGGCCCTCGGACCGCCCGGAGGGCGGTCAGGGGCGCGAGGAACTGCGCGCATCGGAAGACAGAGACCCGTGTGCCGGGTACGGACACTCACGTGCAAGTGGAGCTCCGTACCCGGCACACGGGTCGTCGTCTTCCGATGCGCGCAGTTCCCCGCGCCCCTGGGTGGCTGCCCTGCCGCCTGCCCGGTGGGTCAGTGGCCGCTGGGTGCCGGGTACGGGCGCTCACGTGCAGGTGGAGCTCCGTACCCGGCATGCGGGTCTGTGTCTTCCGGTTCGCGCAGTTCCCCGCGCCCCTGGGTGGCTGCCCTGCCGTCCGTCCGGTGGGTCAGTAGCCGCTGGGTGCCTGCGGCGGCGGCCCGGCCGGGCGCTGGCCGCGCGGGTGGCGGGTGAGGCGGTAGCCCGCGACGCCGGCCAGGGCGGCCAGCACGCCGCCCGCCACCGTCCAGTACCAGCGGGTGTTGGCCCCGGTGACGGCGGCGGAGTACCAGGCCTCGTCGTCCTCGCCGGGGGCGACCGCGCGCTCCGAGGCGGCGGCGGACGGGGCGGCGGTGGGCGCGGTGCCGGTGGTGCCGGAGTTCACCGGCGGGACCAGCGGGGCCTTCAGCTCCCCGCCCTCGGGCTGGGCGTCGCCCGCCCCGCCGCGTTCGGTGAGCCGCAGCTTCACCTGGGCGGCCAGGCCGAGGTCCTGCTGCGGCACCTGACCGGCCGTCAGCCGGACGTAGTAGGTGCCGGGCAGCGGGTCGCCGGACCAGGGCTCGGCCCAGGAGCGGATCTGCCGCAGGGTGCAGCGCAGCGTCAGGGCCGCGTCGGCCTGCTGGGCGGTGGCGTCCTGCGGTCCGGAGGTGCAGGACTGGCGGCGGCGCAGGCCGTCGAAGAACTCCACCGACCAGCTCTGCGGGCCGTGCCGCTCGGCGGACGGCGGCAGGGTGACGTTGACGTCCACCGTCACCGTCCGCCCCTCGGCGGCGGCGAAGGCCCAGTACAGGTAGTCGCCGGTGGAGGCCGGGACGTCCGCGCCCTGTCCGGCCGCCAGCGTGGTGGCGGTCAGGAAGGAGGTGCCCGCGTCGGTCACCGGCTTCGGGGCGCCGGAGGGCGACGGGGAGGGGGAGGCGGCGAGCAGCAGCGGGGCCGCCAGCAGGACGGCGCCGGTACGCGCGATCAGGTTGCTACGCATCGTCAGTTCTCCCGCCAGACCGCGATCCGCCAGCGTGCCAGCCAGCCGAAGACCAGACCGGCCAGCAGGCCGGCCAGGGTGAGCACCAGCAGCAGCACCCAGCCGCGCCCGAGGCCGGCCGACCAGAGGTCGGGGGCCGGGGAGGCGGTGGCCAGGTCGACCGTCAGCTCCAGCGGCAGGCCGGGCTCGGCGGCGACGCCGGGGGCCGGGGCGAAGGAGTTGCTGACCACCAGGCAGACGGTGTCCGCCTGCTGGGTGGCCGTCGGGGTGGCGGTGGCCTTCTTGCCGGAGGACCAGCGCACGCCGGTGGAGGCCACGTCGGTGCGGCCGCTGCCCGCGTCGGTGCCGCGGACCAGCTCCTGGCCGCCGGTGTCGGTGGCCTTCAGCAGTACGCCGTAGTCCCGGGCCAGTGCCCGGTCCAGCGAGAGCGAGACCGAGGCCCGCAGCTCCTGGCCGGGGCGGACCGCGACCCGGTAGACCCGGTGCTCGGAGAACTTCTCCCGGTCGCTGTAGACGCCGGGGGCCAGCACCGGGGCGGTGTCGCACTGTTCGGTGCCGGTGGCCTTGGCCGGGGCGGTCCGGTTGGTGGTGCCCGCGCGCTTGACCAGCTGGTTGACCTTGTCGGTCAGCTGCTGCTGGCTCTGCACGTCGGTGAAGGTGCCGCCGGTCGCGTTGGCGATGCAGAGCAGCTGCTGACGGGTCTTCTCGTCGTGGGCCAGGCCCAGGGTGTCGACCACCAGGTGGGTGCCGGCGGCGGCCAGTTCACGGGCCACCTCGCACGGGTCCGGCGGGGCGCAGGAGTCCTCGCCGTCGGTGATCAGCACGATCCGGCGGGTGGTGTTGCCGGTGCCGACGTCCTGGGCGGCGCCGCGCAGGGCCAGGCCGATCGGGGTCCAGCCGGTCGGCCGCAGGGTGGCGACGGCGGTCTTGGCCTGGGTCTTGTCGGTCTTGCCGACCGGGAAGAGCTGCTTGGTGTCCTTGCAGCCCTCGGCCTTGTCGTTGCCCGGGTAGGTGGCGCCGAGGGTGCGGATGCCGAAGTGGGTCTCCTCGGGCAGCGCGTCGATCACCTCGTTGATCGACTGCTGTGCCACCGCCATCCGGCTCTTGCCCTGGATGTCGGTGGCCCGCATCGAGCCGCTCACGTCGAGCACCAGGTCGACCCGGGGCGGTTCGACCCCCAACTCGTCGGCCTGGGCCGGGAATCCGTGCATGAGGGCCCCGGCGGATATCGCCAGGGCGGCCAGCAGCCCGAGCGGGCGGGCCGGCGAACGTCGTCGTCTGGTGGTGGTCACCGCCGAATCCTATGGATCATCAGTTCGCCGCTCCAAAGGCCCCCGTGGGCTTCCGGCCACCCGGCGTGCCCCCGCGTCAGCGCCCGTCGATGAGCACCGCGAGCCCGTCCAGGAAGCGCTCCAGCCCGAAGTCCAGCGCCGCGTCCCGCTGCTCCGGCCGGACCGAGGCCATCGCGGCGGCGGAGGCCGGGAACCGCTCCCGGTGCCCCTCGACCAGGGAGCCCACGGCGGCGGCCAGCCGGGCCTCGGGGGACTCGCCGTCGGCGGCCCGGGTCTGCTGCGCCAGCGAACGGACGTGCCCGGCCAGCACCGCGACGGTGTCCAGCCGCTCGGCGCCGGTCAGCGGGGTGCCGTCCAGGGCGGCCACCGCCCGCTCCATCCAGCCGAGTTCGGCCGGGCCGAGCACCCGGGGGCCGAGGGTGGCCTCCAGCAGCCAGGGGTGCGCGGCGAAGACCTCCGCCAGGCCGTGCGTCCAGGCGGTGAGCGCGGCCCGCCAGCCGGGGGAGCCGCCCTCGGGGGGTGCGCCGATCGCCAGCTCGGCCATCAGCGCGACCAGTTCGGCCTTGCCCGGCACGTACCGGTAGAGCGCCATCTTGGTGTAGTCGAGCGCCCCGGCGACGCGCTGCATGGAGACGGCCGCCAGCCCGTCGGCGTCGGCGATCGCGATGCCCGCGCGGGCGATCTGCTCCAGGCTGAGCGCCGCCTTCGGGCCCCGGGTGGCCGTGGGCGGCGGGCCCCAGAGCAGCCGTGCGGCCGGGTCGAGTTCCTCGCCCACTCCGAGCTCCCTTGCGTCCGCGGCGAAACTGCGTCTACCGTACACGGTATTCACAGTGTCCGCCGGACACAGTTTCGCGGAGGGGGGTCCGCCATGGGCGGGAACGTGTTGGTCTCGGGTGCCGGGATCGCGGGTACGGCGCTGGCGCACTGGCTCGGCCGGTACGGGTACGAGGTGACGGTGGTCGAAGCCGCCCCCGCCCTGCGGGAGGGCGGCCAGGCGGTCGACTTCCGGGGCGAGGCGCACCTGACGGTGCTGGAGCGCACCGGCGTGCTGGAGCGGCTGCGCGCGCTGGACACCGGCGGCCGGGCCGGCCGCTACGTGGACCGGACGGGGCGTCAGCGGCTCGCGCTGCCCGCCGAGTTCACCGGCGGCGAGGTGGAGGTGCACCGGGGCGACCTGGTCCGGGTGCTGTACGAGGCCGGCCTCCCGCACACCGAGTACCTCTTCGGGGACTCGGTGACGGGCCTGACCGAGACGGCGGAGGGCGTGCGGGTGACCTTCCGGACCGCCGCCCCGCGCACCTTCGACCTGGTGGTCGGCGCCGACGGGCTGCACTCCACCGTCCGCCGGATCGCCTTCGGACCGGAGGAGCGCTACGTCACCCACCTCGGCCACTACGCCGCCACCTGGAAGCTGCCCAACCACCTCGGCCTCGGCCGCGAGACCGTCGGCCTCAACGCCCCCGGCGTGCTCGCCCAACTCGGCGGCGGCCACCCCGACCCGGAGGTTGCCGACGCCTTCGTGGTCTTCGCCGCCCCGCGGCTCGCGTACGACCGCCGCGACCTCGGGCAGCAGAAGGCGCTGATCGCCGAGCGGCTGGCCGGGCTGGGGTGGGAGACGCCCGCGATGCTCGCCTCGCTGCGCGGCGCCGAGGAGCTCTACCTCGACTCGATCAGCCGGGCCGACGTCCCGCGGTGGGCGGCGGGGCGGACGGTCCTGCTCGGCGACGCGGCCTGCGGCGCCACCATCGGCGGCATGGGCACCGGCACCGCGGTGGTCGCCGCCTACGTCCTGGCCGGCGAACTCGCCCGCCACGACGGCGACCACACCGCCGCGTACGCCGCCTACGAGCGGCTGCTCCGCCCGTACGCCGAACGCTGCCAGAAGGGCGGCGACCGCTGCGGCAGGTTCCTCGCCCCGGGCCGGATCGGCGGGTGGCTGCGGGACGCGATGCTCAACCGCCCCCGGGTCATGGCCTGGATGCTGGCGGAGGGTCAGAAGGCCGCCGCGATGGACCTCCCCGACTACCCGGCCGCCCTCGCCCACCGCTGACCCGACCGCGGCGGAGCCGTGCCCGGCCGACGGCGGAGTCGGGTGGGATGGGACGGCTGCGCAGCGGCCCGGGTGGACGAGCCGTGGAGCCGGGCGCGGTGGTCCAGCCGCAGGCTTCCGCCCGGTGGCCGCCCCGCGCGGTGCGCTCCGGTCCCGTCCGCTCGCGGCCCCGCCGGAGGCGGTTGCCCGGAGGCTAAATCCGGACACACCCTCACCAAGGCCAATAAATATGGCTAATCCCGGTTAGGGTGCGCGGAGAAGCCCGTCGAGTTGGAAGGACCTCCCCGTGAGCAACCTGTTCGCGATCGCCTACCCCGACCTCGCCACCGCCGAGCAGGTCCGCGCCGAGGCGGTCGGCCTGCAGAAGCAGAAGCTGATCGAGCTGGAGGACGCCGTCGTCGTCGAGCGGCGCCAGGACGGGAAGATCAAGCTGCACCAGGCCGTCTCCACCACCGGCGCGGGCGCCGCCTCGGGTGCGCTCTGGGGCGGCGTGATCGGCCTGCTCTTCTTCATGCCGTTCCTCGGGGCGGCCGTCGGCGGCGCCACCGGTGCGGCGGTCGGCGCCTCCACCGACGTGGGGGTGGACGACAACTTCATGCGGCAGGTCGGCGAGCACCTCCAGCCGGGCAGTGCCGCCGTCTTCCTGCTGGTCCGCAAGGCCACCGCCGACAAGGTGGTGCCGGCGCTGGCCCGGTACGGCGGCCAGATCATCCAGACCTCGCTGAGCGCCGAGGCGGAGGCCGAGCTGCGGGCCACCGTCGAGGCGTCGCGTGCCGCCGCCCCGGCGGGCTCCGCCTGACGCGTCCTCACCCGGCAGGCCCCACCCACTCGACAGGAGGTCCGTGCCCCCGCCCGCCGCCGCCGGCGCGCCGCCTCCGCGGCCGGCCACCCGCCGCAACACCGAGCTCGCCCTGGTCCTGGGCGCCGTGCTGATCGCCGTCCTCGGCTACGTCGAGGTCGGCGTCAACATCGACGGCTCGGTGCCCTCCGGCGCGGCCGGCTACGGGGCCGCGCTCGGCGTGCTGGCACTGCTCGCGCACGGGGTGATCCGGTGGAAGGCCCCGTACGCGGACCCGCTGCTGCTGCCGATCGCGATCCTGCTGAACGGGATCGGACTGGTCGTCATCTACCGCTTGGACCGGGCCACCCCGAAGAGCGAGGCGGCCCCGACCCAGCTGCTCTGGTCCACCCTCGGGGTGGCGCTGTTCATCGCCGTGGTGGTGCTGCTGCGCGACCACCGGCTGCTGCGGCGGTACGCCTACCTGGGCGCGCTGGTGGCGCTGGTGCTGCTGATCCTGCCGATCTTCTTCCCGCCGGTGTACGGCTCGCGGATCTGGATCACCATCGGCCCGCTCTCCTTCCAGCCGGGGGAGTTCGCCAAGATCCTGCTGGCGGTCTTCTTCGCCGCCTACCTGGCGGTGCACCGGGACGCGCTGGCGCTGACCGGCAAGAGGCTGTGGAAGTTCCAGTTCCCGCGCGGCCGGGACCTCGGCCCGGTGCTGCTGATCTGGGCGGCCTTCGTCGGGGTGCTGGTGCTGGAGACCGACCTCGGCACCTCGCTCCTCTTCTTCGGCCTCTTCGTGGTGATGCTGTACGTGGCCACCGCCCGCAGCGGCTGGATCGCCATCGGCCTCTTCCTGGCGGCGGTCGGCGCGGCGGCGGTGGGCTGGCTCTCGCCGCACGTGCACAGCCGGGTGACGGCCTGGCTGGACCCGCTGGGCTCGATCGCGGCGGGGGAGGGGGCGAACCAGATCGCCCAGTCGCTGTTCGCCTTCGCCTGGGGCGGGGTGCTCGGCACCGGCCTCGGCGAGGGCCACTCGATCCTGATCGGCTTCGCCGCCAAGTCCGACTTCATCCTGGCCACCATCGGCGAGGAGCTGGGCCTGGCCGGGCTGATCGCGGTCTTCCTGCTGTACGCGCTGCTGATCTCGCGGGGCTTCCGCACCGGCATCGCGCTGCGCGACCCGTTCGGCCGGCTGCTGGCGATCGGCCTGGCCGCGATCGTCGGGCTGCAGCTGTTCGTGGTGGCCGGCGGAGTGCTCGGGCTGATCCCGCTGACCGGCATGACGCTGCCCTTCATCGCCCAGGGCGGCTCCTCGGTGGTGACCAACTGGATCATCGTGGCGCTGCTGGTCCGGATGAGCGACCAGGCCCGCCGACCCGCCCCGGAGACCGCCACCGCTCCGGAGACCGTCCCCGCCGCGGAGGCCCAGGAGTGAAGCCGAGACGCCGTCAGGGCGCCACCTCCACCGGCGGCCCGCAGGGACTGCCGGGCATCTCCACCACCGGCCGCCGGGCGGGCACCTTCTGCCTGCTGCTGATCCTGGCGCTGATCGGCCAGGCCAGCTACGTCCAGGTCTTCGAGGCCGAGGAGCTGGACGACAACCCGGCCAACCAGCGCGAGACCATCCAGCGCTACGCCCAGCCGCGCGGCAACATCCTGGTCGGCGGCGAGCCGGTCACCGGCTCGGCGGAGACCGGCGGCTGGTACGCGTACAAGCGCACCTACACCGACGGTCCGGCGTACGCGGCCGTCACCGGGTACTCCTCGCAGACCTACGGCAACACCCAGATCGAGGGCGTGGACGACGAACTGCTCTCCGGCACCGACCCCCGGCTGGCGAGCTGGGCGCTCTGGGACGAGATCGCCCGCAAGCAGAACCCCGGCGGCGACGTCCACACCACCCTCAGCAGGGCCGCCCAGCAGGCGGCGCTGAAGGGGCTCGGCGGGCAGACCGGGGCGGTCGCCGCGATCGAGCCGGCCACCGGGCGGATCCTCGCGCTGGCCTCGACCCCGTCCTACGACCCGGGCAGCTTCGCCGGCTCCTCCACCGCCGACCAGGACGCCTGGAACAGGCTCCAGGCCGACGAGAACCAGCCGATGCTCAACCGGGCGCTCCGTCAGATCTACCCGCCCGGCTCGACGTTCAAGGTGGTCACCGCGGCGGCCGCGCTGGCCAACGGCGTGGTCACCGACATCAACGCCCCGACCGGCGCCCCGTACCCCTTCGTCATGCCGGGCACCACCACGGAGCTGGTCAACGACACCACCGCCTGCGACTCGCCGGGCCAGTCGCTGGACCGGGCCATGGTGCTCTCCTGCAACTCCGTGATGGGCTGGCTCGGCACCCAGGTCGGCCTGGAGAAGATGACCGCCATGGCCGAGTCCTTCGGCTTCAACGACGCCAAGCTGGACATCCCGGTGCGCGCCGCCCGGTCCAACGTCGACACGGAGATGAACGCCTCGCAGGTCGCGCTCTCCTCCATCGGCCAGTACGACACCGCCGCCACCCCGCTGGTGATGGCGATGGTCGCCGCCGGGGTCGCCAACAACGGCACGGTGATGCACCCTCAGCTGGTCGACCGGCTGGCCAAGTCCGACGGCACCTCCGTCCAGGTGATGGAGCCCGCCGTCTACCGGCAGGCGCTCACCCCGCAGGTGGCCGGCCAGGTGCGGCAGCTGATGACCGACGTGGTGGAGAACGGCACCGGCCGCAACGCCCGGATCCCCGGTGCCACCGTCGGCGGCAAGACCGGCACCGCCCAGCAGGGCGTGGACAACTCGGGCGTCCCGTACGCCTGGTTCATCTCCTGGGCGAGGCCCGCCGGCTCCTCGGCGGTGCCCCCGGTGGCGGTCGCGGTGGTCATCGCCGACAGCGCCGCGACCGACGTGACCGGCGGCGGACTGGCCGCGCCGATCGCACGGTCCGTCATGCAGGCGGTGCTGAACGGTGGCTGAGACGCTCTCATCAACCGGTGACAGAGCTGTGACAGCCGGTGTGGCGGGAGTCACCTCCCGTCTCAGGAGGCTCCGTTAGGGTGATTCGGTTCTTTCCGCTCCAAGGGGGACCTTCCATGCCGTCGCGCGCCAGAACCAGTCGTATCCACCCGAGGGCTGCGGGGCAGCGTGGCTGAACGGGGCGCGGTCGAGCGGGGCGCGCGGGCGGCCGGACGGGGGGCCCGGTTCTCGACCGGCTCCGCGCTCTGTGCGGCGGTGGTGCTGCTCTCGGCCTTCGCCGTGGTGCGGCACCTGCACGGGTTCAGCATGGTGGACATGCTGGTCTACCGGGCCGAGGGCGAGGCCGTCGCCGACGGGCGGGACCTGTACGCGATGCGGCTGCCGGGCTGGGACCTGGCGGCGACCTACCCGCCGTTCGCGGCGATGCTCTTCGTGCCGGCCGGCTGGTTCGACGTCTCGCTGCTGCGGGTGCTGGTCACCCTGGCCAACGTCGGACTGCTGGCCCTGCTGGTGCACCTCTCCTTCAAGCTGGTCGGCTGGCCCCGCCGGGTGGACCGCCCGGCCGCGCTGCTGCTGGCCACCGGCGCCGGGGTCTTCCTGGAGCCCGTCTACACCACCTTCCAGTACGGGCAGATCAACCTGCTGGTGGCCTGCCTGGTGCTCTGGGACCTCACCCGGGTCGACGGCCACCGCCTCAAGGGCCTCGGCATCGGCCTGGCCATGGGCATCAAGCTCACCCCCGGCGTCTTCGCGGTCTACCTGCTGCTGACCGGACGGATCAGGGCCGCCCTGGTCTCCGGCGGGGTCTTCGCCTCCACCGTGCTGCTCGGCGGCGCGGTGCTGCCCGGCGACTCCTACGGCTTCTGGACCGAACACCTCTGGGACTCCCGCCGGGTGGGTGTCACCGAGCTGGTGGACAACCAGTCGGTGCGCGGCATGGTCGCCCGTCTGCTCTCCACCAACCAGCCCGGCCTCACCGGCCTGGCCGCCGGCGCGCTGACCGCGCTGGCCGGCTTCGCCGTCGCCGTGCTGGCCGCCCGCTCCACCCGGGTGCTGCGCCGGGCCGAGGCCTGGGGCGTGGTCTCGGTCGCGCTGACCGGCGTGCTGATCTCGCCGATCAGCTGGAGCCACCACTGGGTCTGGTGCGTCCCGCTGCTGGTGCTGCTCGGCGCCGAGGCGGCCCAGGAGTCGGCCCGGGCACTGCCCTGGCGGGCCCGCCGCTGGGGGTGGGTGCTCGGTGCCACCGCCCTGGTCTTCTTCTCGCATACCCTGTGGGTCGTGCCCAAACGCAGCGGTCTCGGCATCGAGCCCTGGTGGCAACTGCCGGCCTCGCCCTACCCGCTGCTCGGCCTCGCCGTGCTCGGCGTCACGGCGGTCCGCCTGCACCGCCGCCTGCGCCGGCCCGCCGGGCCGTCGGCCACCCCCGCCGTACCCGTGCTGACCGAGCAGAGCTGACGTGACCTCACCCGCCGTGCGCCCCGCGCCGACCGCCGTCCGACCGACCGATGCGCCCGCCGCCACCGCGTGGTGGCGGGACGCCCGGTACCGGGGGCCGGCCACCACGCTCGGCGGCTTCCTGGTGCTGCTGGCGATCGGCCTCCAGCAGTGGAGCTCGGTCCAGCTCGGCGGTTTCGACCTCGGCATCTTCGACCAGGGGGTGCGCGGCTACGCCCACTTCGGGCTCCCGGTCTCCTCCCTGAAGACCTACCACCACGAGTTCCCGCCCGGCTTCTCGCTGCTGGGCGACCACTTCTCCCCGGTGCTGGCGCTGCTCGCCCCGCTCTACTGGATCTGGGACGACCCGCGCTCGCTGATCCTCGGTCAGGCCCTGCTGTTCGCCGCCGGGGTGCCACTGGCCCGCCGGATCGCCGCCCACGCCTTCGCCGCCGCCGACCCGCGCACCGCCCGCCGGGCGGCGGACCTCACCGGGCTGGTCTACGTCCTGGGCTGGCCGCTGCTGGTGGCCGCCCGCGGCGGCTTCCACGAGGTGGCCTTCGCGGCCCCGCTCACCCTGCTGATGTTCGAGCGCGGCCAGGCCCGCCGGTACGGCGGGGTGCTGGTGGCGGCGGTGCTGCTCTGCTGCACCAAGGAGGACCTCGGCCTGGTAGTCGGCGCGTACGGGCTGGTGCTGGCGCTGCGCGCCCGCCGCGGCGGCGACCGGCGCGGGCTGCTCACCGGCCTCGGCCTGCTGGTGGCCGGCCCGGTCGCGGCCGCCGTCACGGTCGGCTGGCTGATCCCGGCCATGGGCGGCGAGCCCGGCTACTACTGGAACTACGCCGCCCTCGGCACCGACGGCGGCGACGCCCTGCGCAACGTGCTGGGCGATCCGCTGCTCCTGGTGAGGGCCGCCCTCGACGCCCCGCTCAAGCCGCTGCTGCTGCTCTGGCTGCTCGTCACCACCCTGGCCCTGCCGCTGCGCTCGGCCACCGCGCTCTGCGCGGTGCCGCTGCTGGCCGAGCGGATCCTCTCCTCCAACCCCAACCACTGGTCGGTCGCCCGGCACTACGACGTCTTCCTCTGGCCGGTGCTGGTCACCGCCGCCGTCGAGGTGCTCGGCCGGCTCTGCGCCGACGGCGCCCCGAGGGCCCGGACGTACCGGCGGATCGGGGCGGCGGCGGCCGGGCTCTCGCTGGCGCTGGCCCTGCCCTTCGGGGTGGCCAAGTTGGCGCTGCCGGCGGCCTGGCAGGCCAAGCCCAGCGAGGCGGCGCTGCTGCGCGGCGCCGCGCTGATCCCGGACGGGGCGTCGGTGGAGGCGGACAACCAGGTCGCGCCCCGGCTCACCGCGCGGACCGACGTGGTGCTGGTGGACGGCACCCCGCGCGGCCGGGAGTACGTGCTGATGCGCTCCGACAAGCGGGCCTTCCCGTTCGCCGCCGACACCGAGCAGGCGGCCCGGATCCGGCTGCTGGAGGCCAACGGCTACCAGCGGATCTGGTCCGAGGGCGGTGCGGTGCTGCTGCACCGGACGGGCGCCTCGCCGGTGCCGGGGGAGTCGGTGCCGGGGCCGGACAGCCGGCCGGTGCAGGACGTGGTGCCCTCCGACGTGGGGCACAACCTGTTCCGCGGCTGACGTCACGTCAGGCTGCGGAGAGCTCCGAACGGGCGAGTCCGCCGCGTGCGATGTGTCCGGTTTGTCGGACGGTATGTGACGATCCGTACAAGGCGGACCCCACCTCGCACCGTTTGCGTGACTGGTGCGCTTCCGGGGTACTGTCCCATCTTTGTTCGGTTGGTCCGGATTGCCGCCCCCACAGCGGTCCCCACAGCGGTCCGGAGCAGCCACCTAGGACACCCTCCCCCGCCTAGAAGGAACCACCGCCTTGAGCAGCATGGGCACCGACCTGTTCCGCAAGAAGCCGGTCTCGACACTGATCGCCGAGAGCGGCGCCGCCGACGCACCGCCGCCGGGCGCACCGGAGGAGGGCGGCCGGTCGGGCATCCACCTGAAGCGCTCGATCGGGCTCTGGCAGCTCTCCTCGATCGGCATCGGGGCCACCGTCGGCACCGGCATCTTCTTCGTGCTCAGCAGCGCGGTGCCCGAGGCCGGTCCGGCCGTGGTGCTCTCCTTCCTGATCGCCGCCGTCACGGCCGGCCTCACCGCGCTCTGCTACGCGGAGATGGCCTCGGCGATCCCGGTCTCCGGCTCCTCGTACTCCTACGCGTACGCCACCCTGGGCGAGGTGGTCGCCTTCGGCGTCGGCGTCTGCCTGCTGCTGGAGTACGGCGTCTCGGCCTCGGCCATCGCGGTCAGCTGGGGCGAGTACCTGAACAAGTTCTTCGACCTGGCCTTCGGCTTCACCATCCCGGAGTGGATGGCGGCCCCGCCCGGTGGCGGCGGGTTCTTCAACCTGCCGGCCGTGATCCTGGTGGCCATGGTGGTCTTCCTGCTGATCCGCGGCGTCAGCGAGTCGGCGAAGGTGAACGCCACCATGGTGGCCATCAAGATCGCCATCCTGGTGCTCTTCATCGCGATCGGCCTGACCGGCTTCCAGTCGGGCAACCTGACCCCGTTCATGCCGCTCGGCATCGCGGGCGTGGGCACCGCCGCCTCCAGCATCTTCTTCTCCTTCATCGGCCTGGACGCGGTGTCCACCGCCGGCGAGGAGGTCAAGAACCCGCGCAGGACCCTTCCGTTGGCGATCATCATCTCGCTGGTGGTGGTGACCCTGCTCTACATCGGCGTGGCGGTCACCGCCGTCGGCGCCCAGCCCTGGCAGCAGTTCGAGGGCCAGGAGGCCGGGCTCGCGCAGATCCTCCAGGACGTCACCGGGCAGACCTGGCCCGCCATGATGTTCGCGGTCGGCGCGGTCATCTCGATCTTCTCGATCACCCTCGTGGTGATCTACGGCCAGACCCGCATCCTGTACTCCATGGGCCGCGACGGCATGCTGCCGAAGAAGTTCGCCGAGCTCTCCCCGCGCTCCGGCACCCCGGTCTGGAACACCCTGGTGGTCGGCGCCGCCGTCTCCGTGCTGGCCGCCTTCGTGCCGCTGGACATCCTCACCGACCTCACCAGCCTGGGCACCCTGGTCGCCTTCTCGGTGGTCTCGGTCGGCGTGATCATCCTGCGCCGCACCCAGCCCGACCTGCCGCGCGGCTTCAAGGTGCCGGGCTACCCGGTGGTGCCGGTGCTCAGCGTCGGCTTCTGCGTCTACCTGATCGTCGAGCTGCACCCGCTGACGTACCTCTTCTTCGGCATCGCCCTGGCGCTCGCCGCGGTCGTCTACTTCGGCTACAGCGTCAAGCACTCCAAGCTGAACCGCCCCGCCGAGGAGCTCACCGAGGCGGGCTGACCTCCACACCCGCCCGCAGAGATCCACCAAACCGTTGTCCCTTCCCCTACGGAAGGGCACAACCGACCCCCTAACCTTCCTGCATGGCCACCACCCGATCCCCAGAGGTACCCGAGCAGGCGGTCTGCGCCCTGCCCGAGGCGGGACGGTCCGCGCTGGCCGGCGGCCGGATCCCCGTCCAGCGGACGGCCGGGGCCGCCCGGCTGCGGCTGGCCCGGCGCCGCTGGGTCCAGGTCGCCGGCTGCCTGGTGGCGGCGGGCTGGGCGGCGGCGTTCCCGCTCGTCTCCGACCTGCCGAACCAGGTCTTCTGGGGCTCCGTCGCCGCCCCCGCCTACGCGCTGGCCGCGCTGCTCTGCCTGACCGTGCCGGGCCGGCGCGGCGCCAGGGCGGCGGCGGCCGTCGCGGTGCTGGGGGCGGTCCTGGTGCCGCTGGTCCTGCTGGTGCTGACCGGCCGTCACCAGTCCGAGGTGATGGTGGTGGAGCGCTCGGCCAGGCTGCTGCTGGAGACCGGCAGCCCGTACCTGCCGCACCCGGCGGTGGTCACCGACTACGACCCGTACCTCCCGGCGATGGCCCTGTTCGGCCTGCCGCGGGCCCTGCTCGGCACCGGGAACCCGGTCGCCGTCCTGCTCGGCGACGCCCGGATCTGGTTCGCCGTCACCTTCCTGGTCTGCCTGCTGGCCTGCCGCCGGCTGCTCCGCCCGCGCCAGGACGGCGCCGCCCTGCTGCCGCTGGTCACCCTGACCGCCTCCCCGCTGATCGCGCTGGCGCTGGCCGTCGGCGGGGTGGACCTGCCGCTGATCGGGGTCTGCTGCCTGGCCATGGCCCTGGCCGCCCGGGGGCGGGCCGTCCCCGCCGGGCTGGTGCTGGCGCTGGCCTGCACCCTGAAGTGGACCGCCTGGCCCGCCCTCCCGGTGGCCGCCCTGCTGCTCTGGCGGCTGTACGGGCGGCGCCCGGCGGCCCGGGCCACCCTCACCGCGCTGGGCGCGGGGGCGGCGGTGGTGCTGCCGTACCTGCTGACGGTCCCCCGGGTGCTCCAGGAACAGGTGGTCCGCTTCCCGCTCGGCCTGACCGGCATCCGGACCCCGGCCGGCAGCCCGCTGCCCGGCAAGATCCTGGCCGGCTTCGGCCCGACCGGGCACACCATCTCGCTCTCGATGCTCTGCCTCGGCGCCTTCGGCGTCGCGGTCTGGCTGGTCGCCTACCCGCCGACCTCGGCGGTGCACGCCTGCGACGTGCTGGCGGTCGGCCTCACGGTGGCCTTCACGCTGGCCCCGGCCGGACGCTTCGGGTACCTGGCGCTCCCCGCGGTGCTGATGGTCTGGCCCCGGCTGGCCGCGGTGCCGCGCCGCAGACCCGACCGGCTGACCACCATCCTGACGGGCGTTCAGCTCTGACCCCGTGTGTCGGCACCGGCCGGGCCGCCCGGCACGGGACGATACGGACATGTCGTACCCGACCGGACGCCGCCACTTCCTCGGACTGGCCGCCGCCGCGGTCGGCCTGACGGCCTGCGGGCAGGCCGCCGGCTCCCCGGCCCCCGAACCCACCCCCACCCCCGCGCCCTCACCGACGCCCACCCAGGACGAGAACTCCCGCCCCGGGAACGCCGACTGGGCGATCACCGACCCCGGCCCGCGCGAGGCCGTCCAGGGCTACGCCGACCGGGTCAGCGTGCTCCCCGGCGAGTCCTTCGGCCTGCACGTCTCCACCACCGCCCCCGGCTTCACCGTCTCCGCCTACCGCGCGGGCTGGTACGGCGGCGCCCGGGCCCGGCTGGTCTGGCGTTCCGAGCGCCTGCCCGGCACCCTCCAGCCGGCCGCCACCACCGACCCGCGCACCCGCACCGTCCGGGCCCCCTGGCAGCGCACCACCACGGTGGACACCACCAGCTGGCCCGAGGGCAGTTACCTGCTCCGGCTGGACGCCGACACCGGCCACCGGTACGTCCCGCTCACCGTCCGCTCCCGCTCCACCGCCGGACGGACCGTCGTGGTCAACGCGGTGGCCACCTGGCAGGCCTACAACGAGTGGGGCGGCCACAGCCTCTACAACGGCCCGACCGGCGGCTACGCCACCCGCGCCCTGGAGGTCTGCTTCGACCGGCCGTACCACTACGACGACGGCGCCGGGCTGTTCCTGGTCTACGAGGCCCCGCTGATCGCCCTGGCCGAACGGCTCGGCATCCCGCTCGCCTACACCACCGGCCCCGACCTGGCCCGCTCCCCGGAGCTGCTGCGCGGCGCCACCGCCCTGCTCTCCCCCGGCCACGACGAGTACTGGTCCGACGAACAGCGCCGGCACGTCACCGCCGCCCGCGACGCCGGGACCAACCTCGCCTTCCTCGGCGCCAACTGCTGCTACCGCCGGGTCCGTTACGAACCCTCGCCGCTGGGCGAGGACCGCACCGTGGTCTGCTGGAAGAGCGACTACCGGGACGACCCGGGCTTCCGCGCCGGAAAGCCCGCCACCTGCGACTTCCGGGACGGCCCGGGCGCCGACCCGGAGAGCGCGCTGCTCGGGGTGATCTACGACGGCTACCCGGTGGACGCCCCGTACGTGGTCGGCAACCCGGGGCACTGGCTGCTGGAGGGCACCGGCGCGAAGGAGGGCGACTCCTTCCCGCACCTGGTCGGGGTCGAGTACGACCGGGTCGTGCCCGGCCGGCCGGTGCCCGGGCCGGTCGAGCTGGTCTCGCGCTCCCCGGTGGTCTGCGAGGGCCGCCGCTCGTACGCCGACTCCGCCTACTGCACCGTGCCGAGCGGGGCCGCCGTCTTCGCCACCGGCACCATGCGCTGGGTCGAGGCGCTGGACGCCAACGGCCCGGGCGGAGGCAGGGCCGACCACGGCATGGACCACCGGGCCGGCGCCTTCACCCGCCGGGTCACCGAGAACCTGCTGCGGGCCTTCGCGGCCGGCCCGGCGGGCCCCGCACACCCGGTGCGGAGCCCGCTCTGAGGGTGCGTCAGCCGTTGTTGCCCAGCTTGAGCACGGCCGCGGCCGCCGGACCGGCCGCCGCCGCGCCGTGGCCGCCGCCGCCGACCTCGGCGGCCACCGCGAGGTTGCCGCGGTAGGCGGTGAACCAGCTGTTGTCGTCCTTCTGGCCGTCCACCTGGGCGGTGCCGGTCTTGGCACCGGCGTTGGCGGTGATGCCGCGCATCACGTCCGCGGCGGTGCCCTGGGTGGCCGTCAGGTTCATCATCTGGCGCAGCCCGTTCAGGGTGGCCGGGGAGAGGGTCCTGGCGGCGGTCTGCTGCTCGTAGCCCGGGACCAGGATCGGCTGCTTGAAGGTGCCGTTCTGGACGGTGGCGGAGACCGAGGCCATGGTCAGGGCGTTCATGGTGATCTTGCCCTGGCCGATCATCTGGGCGGCCCGCTCGGTGGCGCCGTTCGGCACCGGGGCGCTGGCCGGGGCGAGCGGGAGGCCGGTCTTCCAGGTCGGGCCGATGCCGAAGGCGTCCCGGGCCAGGTTCTCCATGTCGCCGTTCTTCAGGACCTCCTGGCCCTTCTTGATCATGGCGGTGTTGCAGGACTGGGCGAAGTCCTGGGAGAGCTTGTAGTCCGAGCGGTCGCCGGTGAAGTCGTTCTTGAAGGTCCGGCCGGAGACGTTGAGGGTCTCCGGGCAGGCCACCACGTCGTCCGGCTTCACGCCGGCCTCCAGGAAGGCGGCCACCGAGACCACCTTCATGGTCGAGCCGGGGGCGATGGCGGCCAGGAAGGCGCGGTTCTGGCCGGTGGCCGGAGCATTGGCGATGGCCAGGATGTTGCCGGTGGTGGGCTCGATCGCGACCAGCGAGGCGGGCAGCTTGCCGCCGTCGGAGGCGGCCTGCACGGCCTTCTCGGCCTCGGCCTGGAGGGTCGCGTCCAGGGTCACCTTGGCGGGCGGTCCCGGCTTCGGCTCGGTGATGGTGAACAGCGTCTCCTGGGAGCCGTTCGCCTTGGTGACCACCACGCCGCTGCCGGCGTCCCCCGGATTCACCTCGGCCGGCTTGATGGTGGCGAGCAGGCCGTTCAGGGTGGGCGAGTTCAGCTTCCTGCCCTTGCGGTCCACCACGCCGGTGACCTTGGCGGTGATCGGCTTGACGTCCGGGAGCTCACCGGGCTTGAGCTTCGGGTTGAGCACGCTGGACGCCCACTGCACGGCCGCCTTGCCGTCGCTCATCTTCACCAGGTTGAGCCGGCCCTCGTAGGTCCAGGCGGTGGCCGTCCCGGCGAACTCCACCTTGGCCTTGAAGGTCAGCGGCACGCTGTTCGGGTCGGCCGCGGCCGAGGGGGAGCCGGAGGGGGCCGACGGGGCCGGGGAGGCCGAGGACGCCGCCGCCGGGGCGCCGCCCGGGGTCAGGGTGATCGCGCTCGGCTTCAGGCGGTCCTGGAAGGTGCGCAGTTCGGAGTTGGCGGTGTCCGGCTTGTCGGTGAGCTTCCCGGCGGCCTCGTAGTCGCCCTTGGCCCAGGCCTCCAGGAAGGCCTTCGCCCCGGTCGCGGCCAGATCGGCCGCCGGGGCCTCGGCCACCACGGTGCGCGTCTTGGGCTCGGCGGACACGTTGCCGTCGGAGAGCGAGCCGTAGATGTTGTACGCGCCCAGCCCGGCCACGCCGAGCATGCCCGCGCCGACGACGCCGATCCCTATCTTCACGCCCGTGTTCATGGTGCTGTTCCCCCGATGGTCATGGCAGGTCCAGCCCACCATAAGCGGAGGTCAACCGTGCGTGAGCGATCGACCGGGGGGTTGTTGCAGAGCTGGTACGGAGCCGGTCAGATCCAGCTGTTGAACCACATCCGGCTGCGCCAGTCCTCCATCGGGATGGTGCGGCCGCTGAAGATCGGCAGGAAGTAGGCGAAGTTCCACATCACCAGCAGCACGACCACCCCGGCCGCCGTGCCCCCGATCAGCCGCCGGTCCCGGCTCGCGGTGGCCGGCCCGATCAGCGCGCCGAGCATCATGGTCACCGCCAGCACCAGGAACGGGACGAAGACCACCGCGTAGAACAGGAAGATCGTCCGCTCCTGGTACATGAACCAGGGCAGGTAGCCGGCCGCCAGGCCGCACAGGATCGCGCCCGCCCGCCAGTCCCGCCGGGCCACCCAGCGGTACAGGCAGTAGAGCACCGCGACGATCCCGGTCCACCAGAGCAGCGGCGTGCCGATGCCGAGCACCTCGGTGGCGCACTCGCTGACCTGGCAGCCCGACTGGCCCATCTTCGGGGACTCGTAGAAGAACGAGACCGGGCGGCCCACCAGCAGCCAGCTCCACGGGTTCGACTGGTAGGTGTGCGGGCTGGTCAGGCCGACGTGGAAGTCGTACATGGTCGCGTGGTAGTGCCAGAGGCTGCGCAGCGACTCCGGCACCCAGCTCATGTCGAACTGGAACGGCATCCTCACGCCGAGCACGGCGTCCGGCGAGAGGCCCGCGCGGTGCGCCGCCCAGTCCCGCCCGTAGCCGTGGTCGGACAGGAACCAGCCGGTCCAGGAGGCGACGTAGACCGCGGTGGCGACGACGGGCAGCACGACCGCGGCGAACGCGGCGTCCCAGAGGGCGAAGGCCAGCGGCTCCCGGGAGCCGGCCAGCTTGCGCGCGCCGTGGTCCCAGCAGAGGCCGAGCACGAAGAAGGCCACCGCGATGTAGAGGCCGCTCCACTTGGTCGCCGTGGTCAGCCCGATGCAGACCCAGGCCGCGAGCCGGTACGGCCGGGCCCCGACGAACCACCAGCCGGCGGGCGCCGTGCCCCCCTCGATCCGACGGGCGATCAGACCCCGGGTGCGGTCCCGGTCCAGCAGCAGGAAGCCGAAGGCCGCCAGGCACCAGAACATCACCACCAGGTCGAGCAGCGCCGACCGGCTCATCACGAAGTGCAGCCCGTCCACCGCGAGCAGCAGCCCGGCCACGCAGCCCAGCAGCGTGGAGCGGAACAGCCGCCGCGCGATCCGGGCGATCATCAGCACCGAGAGGGTGCCGAGCACCGCCACCACGAACCGCCAGCCGAAGGGGTTCATCCCGAACAGCTGCTCGCCCAGCCCGATCATCCACTTCCCGACCGGCGGATGGACGATGTACGACGGGTCCTCGCGGAACGGGATGGACTGCTGCGGCGCCATGATCTTGCCGTTGGCGTCGTCCGGCCAGCTGGTCTCGTAGCCGACCCGCCAGAGCGAGTAGGCGTCCTTGGCGTAGTAGGTCTCGTCGAAGATCAACGAGCGCGGACCGCTCAGCCCGGAGAACCGCAGCACCCCGGCGAAGGCCGCGACCGCGAGCGGGCCCAGCCAGCCGGCCCAGCGGCAGAGCCAGGACCAGAGCGCGTCCGGCAGCCGCAGGCCGAGCGAGAGCAGCACGGGGGAGGGCGCCACCCGACGGGGTGTCACCTTCGGGCCGTCCGGCATCGGCGGCACCAGCCGCTCGGCCACCGGGGCCGGCTCCGCCGCCCGGTGTCCGAGCCGTTCCAGCGCCCGGCGCCAGCCCGACGTGCCCTCTTCGCCGTCCCGGGGCCCCGGTACCGCCACCGCCTCGTCCAGCAGCGCAACCGCGCCCGCCTCCGAGTGGTCTACGCCAACCGGTCCCTCGGGACCCTTCTCGCCGCTCACCCGCCACATCGTAGGGGCGCCCCCCACCAAGACAATGGCCCGCCGCAAAGCTGCCCGATTCGTCACCAAATAAAGGGGCGGCCCTCAGCCGCGCAGGATGGCGACGGCCTTCTCGATCCGACCCCGCCGGGTCTCGGGCTTCTTGGCGCCCTCGACCGCCCGGACGTGCTCGCGCTTGCGGCTGTCGGTGAGCAGCTCGTACGCGGCGCGGGCCGTCGGCTCGGCGTCCAGGGCCGCGGCGAAGTCGTCCGGCAGCTCGACCGTCCGGGGCTCGGTGTCGAGTGCGAGCTCCACCTCGACCTCCTCGCCGATCTCCACGCCCGCGGCCCGCCGGTTGGCGTTGCTGAGCCCGAGCAGGTGGCGCCCGCGCAGGACGGCCACCCGGCTGCGCCAGGAGTGCCCCTCGACCGTGATGACCACCGGCGGCCGGGCACCCCCGCCGAGCGCCGCCACCACCTCGGGCGGCACCTCCAGCCCGCGCATCGGCTCGGGCGGCTCGACCTGGGTACGGAACTTCACGGTCTTCCTCCTGGTGTCGGGTGGGTCCTGCGGTCCGGCTTCTTACTCGGCGTACGGCTGGTCGGAGCCCTGGGCGCTGTAGCCCAGGCTCCAGACGTAGCCCTCCGGGTCGGCGAAGGTGCCGCCGTAGCCGCCCCAGGGCAGCGCGCCGGCCGGCTTCAGGACGGTGGCGCCGGCCTTCGCGGCCTCGGCCATGACCTCGTCGACCCGGGCCTCGCTGCGCACCACGTAGGTCAGCACCAGCCCGCTGAAGCCGCTGCCCTCCGCCTCGGTGCCGACCAGACCGGCCAGGCCCTCGCGGCCGTAGAAGCCGACCGGCGAGGCGCCGTCCGACTCGAAGAACACCGAGATGCCGTAGTCGTTCTGGATCTTCCAGCCGAGGCCCTCGGTGTAGAACTCCTTGGCCCGGTCCAGGTCGCGGACACCGAGCAGGATCGAGCTGACGTGAGCCTTCATGGGGTTTCTCCTTGGTGGGGGCCGGTGTTGCTTGCCGTGGTCATCACGCTACGGGCCGGGCACCCGCCGGTGCTTCTCCATTCCTGACCGCTCTCCCCGGGTCTGGGAGGATGGGCGGGTGACTGGCGTACTGGTGCTTGCAGGGACCCCCATCGGCGACGTGGCGGACGCTCCGCCCCGGCTGCTGACCGAGCTCGGCTCGGCCGACGTGATCGCCGCCGAGGACACCCGGCGGCTGCGCCGGCTGACCCAGGCGCTCGGCGTGGAGCCCACCGGACGGGTGGTGTCGTACTTCGAGGGCAACGAGGTCGGCCGCACGCCCGAACTGGTCGAGGCGCTCAAGGGCGGCGCCCGGGTGCTGCTGGTCACGGACGCCGGGATGCCCTCGGTCTCCGACCCCGGCTACCGCCTGGTGGACGCGGCGGTGGCGGCCGGCATCAAGGTCACCGCGGTGCCCGGCCCCTCGGCCGTGCTGACCGCGCTGGCCCTCTCCGGCCTGCCGGTGGACCGCTTCACCTTCGAGGGCTTCCTGCCCCGCAAGAACGGCGACCGGGCCCGCACCCTGGCCGAGCTCAAGGCCGAGCCCCGCACCATGGTCTTCTTCGAGGCCCCGCACCGGATCGCCGAGGCACTGGCCGCGATGGCCGAGGCACTCGGCGCCGACCGCCCGGCGGCGGTCTGCCGCGAGCTCACCAAGACCTACGAAGAGGTCAAGCGCGGCCCGCTGGCCGAGCTGGCCGCCTGGGCCGCGGACGGCGTCAAGGGCGAGATCACCGTGGTGGTGGCGGGCGCCCCGCCGGCCCCGCCGCAGGAGCACACCCCGGCCGAGCTGGCCCGGCTGGTGGCCCTCCGGGAGGAGGCCGCCGGGGAGCGCCGCAAGGAGGCCATCGCCTCGGTGGCGGCCGAGCTGGGGCTGCCCAAGCGGGAGGTCTTCGACGCCGTGGTGGCCGCCAAGCACGCCGGTTGAACGGCGCCCGCGGCGAGCGCCGGGGGGCGCGCGAAAGGCGCGCAAACGACGGCTGAGCAGGGAGGTTCACGAGCGCGTACCTTGGAGGGAGCACTGAGTAAAGCCAAGCCTCGTTGAAGCTTTCACCCGCTTGTCGTACAAGGCTCCCCAATTCGGCACCAAGGTTCGGCAAGCCGGTTGGCGGAGCGCGAGCCCCGGGCATTCCCTGGGATGGAAAGACCCGAGCCGGGCGAGCGACCCGGCGGGCGCTGGGAGACGGCCATGAGCGACACGATCGGCACCCCGACCACCACCCCGGCCAGCGCGCTGTCCAGCAAGCACGTCCCCGTGGAGGTCGTCCACGAGGCGTACTCCTTCGCCTGCCTCAGCTGCGGCTACGGCTGGGAGCAGGGGTACCGGATCGAGCACCACACCGCGCGCGACGGCTCGACCCTGATCGAGTACCACGCCAACGGGGTCCGGGTCCCGTCCCCGCTGCTCAAGCCCACCTGCCCCGGCTGCGGCGGCCACACCGTCCGGATCATGCGCGAGGGCCGGGTGGCCACCGCCGAGCACAACTGGCACTCCTCGCCCGGCTACGCCTCCCACGCCGAACCCGAGCGCACCGTGACCAGGCTCCCGCACCGCTCCTTCCGCACCTGGCTGCGCTCCCTCTTCGGCCGCGCCGCCTGAGCCTTCCGCCGCTGTCCCCCTTCCGGAACCACCCCCGGCTTTAACGAGTCGAGGGTGGTTCCTTCGCGCCGCTAAGATTTCGGCCATGGCGGCCACTGCAGAGCACAGCACCACCGAGGCACCGAACTCGGCCTACTACGTCACCACCCCGATCTACTACGTGAACGATCGCCCGCACCTGGGCCACGCGTACACCACCGTCGCCGGGGACGTCCTCACCCGCTGGCACCGCCAGCGCGGCGAGAAGGTGTGGTACCTGACCGGTACCGACGAGCACGGCCAGAAGATCATGCGGACGGCGGACGCCAACGGCGTGACCCCGCAGGAGTGGTGCGACCGGCTGGTCGAGCAGGAGTGGAAGCCGCTCTGGCAGCACCTGGACATCGCCAACGACGACTTCATCCGCACCACCCAGAAGCGCCACACCGACCGGGTCCAGGAGTTCGTCCAGGACCTGTTCGACAAGGGCGAGATCTACAAGGGCGGCTACGAGGGCCCGTACTGCGTCGGCTGCGAGGAGTACAAGCTCCCCGGCGAGCTGCTGCCCGGTGCCACCGAGGACGAGAAGCTCTGCCCGGTGCACAAGCGCCCGGTCGAGTGGCTGGAGGAGGAGAACTACTTCTTCCGGCTCTCCGCCTACGGCCCGCAGCTGCTGGAGTTCTACGCGGCCAACCCGGACTTCATCCAGCCGGCCTCGGCCCGCAACGAGGTGCTGCGCTTCGTCGAGCAGGACCTCAAGGACCTGTCGATCTCCCGCTCCACCTTCAACTGGGGCGTCCCGCTGCCCTGGGACGAGAAGCACGTCCTCTACGTCTGGGTGGACGCCCTCCAGAACTACATCACCGCCGCCGGCTACGGCTCCGACCCCGAGCGCTTCGCCGAGCTGTGGCCCGCCTCGGTCCACCTGGTCGGCAAGGACATCCTGCGGTTCCACGCGGTGATCTGGCCCGCCATGCTGATGGCCGCCGGGCTGCCGCTGCCCAAGCGGGTCGTCGCCAACGGCTGGCTGATGGTCGGCGGCGAGAAGATGTCCAAGTCGAACCTGACCGGCATCTCCCCGCAGGACCTGACCTCGCACTTCGGCGTGGACGCCTACCGCTACTACTTCCTGCGGGCCATCCCGTTCGGCACCGACGGCTCGTTCTCCTGGGAGGACTTCTCCGCCCGGTACACCTCCGAGCTGGCCAACGACTTCGGCAACCTGGCCTCCCGGGTGGCGGCCATGGTCGGCAAGTACTTCGAGGGCAAGCTGCCCGCCGCCACGGCGGCCGGCGAGGCCGAAGCGGCCGTCGCGGCCGGGCTGGTGACGGCCACTCAGATCGCCGACCGGAAGATCGGCGAGGAGCTGGACTTCGCGGGCGGCATCGCGGCCGTCTTCGAGTTCATCAAGCAGGTCAACGGCTACCTCACCGAGCAGGAGCCGTGGAAGGTCGCCAAGGACACCTCCGAGGAGGGCCAGGCGCGCCTCGCCACCATCCTCTACACCGCCGCCGAGGCGCTGCGGGCCACCGCCGTCCTGCTCAACCCGCTGATGCCGACCACCGCCCAGAAGCTCTGGGACTCGCTCGGCGCGGAGGAGTCGCTCGGCACCCTCGCCTCGCAGACCATCGCCACCGTCGCGGACTGGGGCCGGCTGCCCGCCGGCGCCACCGTGGTCAAGGGCGAGATCCTGTTCCCCCGCCTGGAAGAGAAGCCCGCAGCCTGATGGCCGACGACCGCTCGACCCCGCCGCCGCTGCCGGCACCGCTCGCGGTGCCGGTGGCCGACTCGCACACCCACCTGGACATGCAGTCCGGCACCCCCGCCGAGGGCCTGGCCAAGGCCGCCTCGGTCGGGGTGACCACGGTCGTGCAGGTCGGCTGCGACGTGCCCGGCTCCCGCTGGGCCGCCGAGCTGGCGGCGGAGTTCGAGCAGGTCCACGCGGCCGCCGCGCTGCACCCCAACGAGGCACCCCGCCTCGTCCTCGGCGACCCCGACGGGTGGTCCGGCCAACGCCGGGCCCCCGGCGGCTCGCCCGCCCTGGAAGCCGCCCTGGCCGAGATCGACGCGCTGGCCGCCCTCCCGCAGGTGCTCGCCGTCGGCGAGACCGGCCTGGACTACTTCCGCACCGGCCCCGAGGGCGTGGACATCCAGAAGGAGTCCTTCCGCCGCCACATCGAGATCGCCAAGCGGCACGGCAAGGCGCTCGTGATCCACGACCGCGACGCCCACGAGGACGTCATCTCCGTCCTCCTGGAGGAGGGCGCCCCCGAGCGGACCGTCTTCCACTGCTACTCCGGCGACGCCGCGATGGCCAAGGTGTGCGCCGAGCACGGCTGGTACCTCTCCTTCGCCGGCCCCGTCACCTTCAAGGCCAACCAGCCCCTGCGCGACGCCCTCGCCGCCACCCCCCTCGACCGCGTCCTGATCGAGACCGACGCCCCCTTCCTCACCCCCCACCCCTACCGCGGCCGCCCCAACGCCCCGTACCTCATCCCCGTCACCCTCCGCTCGATGGCCGAGACCCTCGGCCTGCACGAGGACGAACTCGCCACGGCCATCGCCGCCAACACCGCTCGCGCCTTCGGCTACTGAGCGCCCCTTATCCTTGCCGGGTGAGCAGCACCGAAGAACCCACCGCCCCTGACAACAGCCATCTGCTGGGCGCCGCGGACATCCGCGAGCTGGCCGCCGCCTTCGGGGTGAAGCCGACCAAGCAGCGCGGGCAGAACTTCGTCATCGACGGGAACACCGTGCGGCGGATCGTCCGGGCGGGCGGGGTGACGGCCGAGGACGCGGTGGTGGAGGTCGGGCCCGGGTTGGGCTCGCTGACGCTGGCGCTGCTGGAAGTGGCGGAGCACGTCACGGCGGTGGAGATCGACCCGTTGCTGGCGCAGCACCTGCCGACGACCGTCGCGGCCCGGATGCCGGAGCGGGCGGACCGCTTCGACCTGGTGCTGAGCGACGCGATGGAGGTCACCGAGCTGCCGGGCCCGCCGCCCACCGCGCTGGTGGCGAACCTGCCCTACAACGTGGCCGTGCCGGTGCTGCTGCACATGCTGGCCACCTTCCCGAGCATCGAGCGCACCCTGGTGATGGTGCAGAGCGAGGTCGCCGACCGCCTGGCCGCCAAGCCGGGGAACAAGGTCTACGGCGTCCCCTCGGTGAAGGCCAACTGGTACGCGGACGTGAAGCGGGCCGGTGCCATCGGCCGCAACGTCTTCTGGCCCGCGCCCAACGTCGACTCCGGTCTGGTCTCGCTGATCCGCCGCGAGCCGCCGAAGACCACCGCCACCCGGCAGGAGGTCTTCGCGGTGGTGGACGCGGCCTTCGCGCAGCGCCGCAAGACCCTGCGGGCCGCGCTGGCCGGCTGGGCCGGTTCGCCGGCCGCCGCCGAGGAGGCGCTGCGGGGGGCGGGCATCGACCACACCCTGCGCGGCGAGATGCTGACGGTGGAACAGTTCGCGGCGATCGCCGAGCACAAGCCGAAGGCCGAGGCGGCCCAGTGATCACCGTACGGGTCCCCGCCAAGGTCAACGTGCAGCTGGGTGTGGGCGGTCTGCGCCCCGACGGCTTCCACGACCTGGCCAACGTGTTCTTCGCGGTCGCCCTCGGCGACCTGGTGACGGCCCGTCAGGGCGAGGGCGTCACGCTGACCTGCGAGGGCCCCGGTTCGGACCAGGTGCCGCTGGACGACAGCAACCTGGCCGCCCGGGCGGCGTACGCGCTGGCCGCCCACCACGGCATCGAGGCGAACGTCGCGCTGCACATCGAGAAGGCCATCCCGGTGGCCGGCGGCATGGCCGGCGGCAGCGCCGACGGGGCCGCCGCGCTGGTGGCCTGCGACGCGCTGTGGGGCCTGGGGACGCCCGCCGAGGTGCTGCACGAGCTGGCCGCCGAGCTGGGCTCGGACGTGCCGTTCGCACTGCTCGGCGGGGTCGCGCTGGGCCGGGGGCGGGGCGAGATCCTGACCCCGCTGCTGGTGACGGGCACCTTCCACTGGGTCTTCGCGGTGGCGGACGGCGGTCTCTCCACCCCGGCCGTGTTCCGCGAGTGCGACCGTCTGCGGGCCGAGGCCGGTACGGGGTTCACCGAGGACGAGGTGACCACCCCCGACGCCGACCCGGCGCTGCTGGCCGCGCTGGCCGGGGGCGACCCGACGGCGCTGGCCGAGGCGCTGGCCAACGACCTCCAGGCCGCCGCCGTCTCGCTGTGCCCGTCCCTGGCGGACACCCTGCGGGTGGGCACCGAGGCGGGTGCGCTGGCCGCGCTGGTCTCCGGCTCCGGCCCGACCACGGCCTTCCTGGTGAAGGACGCCGAGTCCGCCGAGACGGTGGCGCAGGCGCTCCGGGCGTCGGGCACCTGCCGGGCCGCGCACGTCACCCACGGCCCGGTGCCGGGCGCGGCGGTCCAGACCTCTGCTTGACCTCCGCCTGTTGACCTGGAGCGCGCTCCAGATTCCAGACTCGTTCCCACGGGCCCGCAGCTGACGGGCCGTGAGAACGGGGAGAGCTCCGCCATGCGCTACCGCACCATCGGCACCGACCCGCAGCACCGTCGCGAGGTCAGCGTCCTCAGCCTGGGCGCGATGCTGTTCGGCACCCGTACCGACGAGGCCACCGCCTTCGCGGTGCTGGACCGGTTCGTCGAGGCCGGCGGCACCTTCGTCGACACCGCCAACAACTACGCCTACTGGCTGGACGGCAGCCGGGGCGGTGCCAGCGAGCGGGTGCTCGGCAACTGGCGGCGCAGCCGCGGCATCACCGACGAGGTGGTGATCGCCACCAAGCTGGGCGCCCGCCCGAAGGCGGCCGGCACCGGGTACGTGGAGAACCGCGAGGGCCTGTCGGCGGCGGCGATCCGGCAGGAGGCGGAGGAGAGCCGGCAGCGGCTCGGGGTGGAGAAGCTGGACCTGCTCTACGCCCACGTCCAGGACCCGACGGTGGAGCTCGCCGAGACGGTCGGCGCCTTCGGCGAGCTGGTGGCGGAGGGCACGGTCGGCCTGCTGGGCGTCAGCAACCACTGGTCCTGGCAGGTGGAGCGGGCCCGCAACCTGGCGGCCGGGGCGGGGCTGGCCGGGTACGAGGTGCTCCAGTACAGCCACAGCTACTTCCGCCGCCGGGCCGACCGGCCCAGCCCACTCTCGCCGGACGGTGACGCGGGCGTGGTGGTCGGCGACCTGCTCTCCTACCTGCGGGCCAACCCGGAGCTGGCGATGGTCGCCTACTCCCCGCTGTTGGGCGGCAGCTACGGCAACGAGGCGGCCAAGCCGCTGGACCAGGCCTTCGACCACGCCGGCACCCGGGCCCGGAGCGCGGTGCTGGACCAGGTGGCCAAGGAGACCGGTGCGACCCACAACCAGGTGGTGCTGTCCTGGCTGCTCGGCGGCGAGCTCCCGGTGATCCCGCTGACCGGCGCCTCCTCGGTGGCCCAGTTGGACGAGAGCCTGGCGGCCCTCGACCTGGAGCTGACGGAGGATCAGCGGGCCGAGCTGGACGCCGCCCACTGAGGGGCCCTCGACTACGCTGGACCGGCCCGGGGAGCATTTCCCGGGCCCATCTAGCTCAGGAGCGCGCAGCAGTGGCCGTCAACCTCGCCACCATCGAGTCCGTCAGCAAGGTCTACGGCACCCGGGCCCTGCTCGACGGGGTCAGCCTCGGCGTCAGCGAGGGCGACCGGATCGGCGTCGTCGGCCGCAACGGTGACGGCAAGACCACCCTGATCCGGATGCTGGCCAAGCTGGAGGAGCCGGACAGCGGCCGGATCACCCACTCCGGCGGCCTGCAGATGGCGGTCCTCACCCAGCACGACTCGCTGGACCCGAAGGCCACCATCCGGCACGAGGTGATCGCTGACCGGGCCGACCACGAGTGGCTCGGCGACGCGCGCATCCGCGACATCATCCAGGGCCTGTTCGGCGGCCTGGACCTGCCCGGCTTCGCCGACGGCCTGGACACCGTGATCGGCCCGCTCTCCGGTGGCGAGCGCCGCCGGATCGCGCTGGCCCAGCTGCTGCTCGGCGAGCACGACCTGATCGTCCTCGACGAGCCCACCAACCACCTGGACGTCGAGGGCATCGCCTGGCTCGCCCAGCACCTGCAGAACCGCCGCTCCGCGCTGGTCTGCGTCACCCACGACCGCTGGTTCCTGGACCAGGTCTGCACCCGGATGTGGGACGTCCAGCGCGGTGAGGTCCGCGAGTACGAGGGCGGCTACTCCGACTACGTCTTCGCCCGCGCCGAGCGCTCCCGGATCGAGGCCACCGAGGAGCAGAAGCGGCAGAACCTGGCCCGCAAGGAGCTCGCCTGGCTGCGTCGCGGTGCCCCCGCCCGCACCTCCAAGCCCCGCTACCGGATCGAGGCGGCCAACGCCTTGATCGCCGACGTGCCGGAGCCCCGCGACAAGAGCGAGCTGATGAAGTTCGCCAACGCGCGCCTCGGCCGCACGGTCTTCGAGCTGGAGAACGTGACGGTCAAGGCCGGCCCCAAGCTGCTGCTGGAGAACCTCACCTGGAACCTCGGCCCCGGCGACCGGATCGGCCTGCTCGGCGTCAACGGCGCCGGCAAGACCTCGCTGCTGCGCGCCATGCAGGCCGCGTACGCGACCGAGGGCGACGTGCAGCCCGCCTCGGGCGTCATCAAGGTCGGCAAGACGGTCCGGCTGGCGTACCTCTCGCAGGAGATCGCCGAGCTGGACCCGGCCACCCGGGTGCTCCAGGCCGTCGAGCAGGTGCGGGGCCGGGTCGACCTGGGCAAGGGCCGGGAGATGAGCGCCGGTCAGCTCTGCGAGCAGTTCGGCTTCGGCAAGGACAAGCAGTGGACCCCGGTCGGCGACCTGTCCGGTGGTGAGCGGCGCCGTCTGCAGCTGCTCCGGCTGCTGATGGACGAGCCCAACGTGCTCTTCCTCGACGAGCCCACCAACGACCTCGACATCGAGACCCTCAACCAGCTGGAGGACCTCCTCGACGGCTGGCCCGGCTCGATGATCGTGATCTCCCACGACCGCTTCTTCATCGAGCGCACCACCGACACCGTGCACGCGCTGCTCGGTGACCAGCGGCTGCGGATGCTCCCCAACGGCGTCGACGAGTACCTGGAGCGGCGCACCCGGATGGCCGAGCAGGCCGCCGCCGCCTCGGCCGTCCAGGCCCCGGTGGCCGCCGCCAAGCCGGCGGGGGACACCCGGGCGGCCAAGAAGGAGATGCAGAAGCTGGAGCGCCAGATCGCCAAGCTGGACCAGCAGGAGTCCAAGCTGCACACCCAACTGGCCGAGCACGCCGCCGACTTCTCCAAGGTCGCCGAGCTGGACGCGCAGCTGCGCAAGGTCCGCGAGGACAAGGAGGAGCTGGAGATGGCCTGGCTGGAGCTCGCCGAAGAGGTCTGAGCAAGGGGTTCGGCCGGGCAGCGACCCCAGGGGCGCGAGGAACTGCGCGAGTCCGGAAGGCGGCTCACCTGCAACTGAGGCTCCGTCAACCAGTTGCAGGTGCTGCCGTTCCCCTGCGCGCAGTTCCCCGCGCCCCTGGTGTGACCACTACCCGCGCCCCTGAAGCAGCGCGTCCAGTTCGTTGGCCGCGCGGGCCAAGGCGCTGAGCGCGGGGTCGTGCGGCGCAGTCGGCCGTTCGGCCAGGCCGCCCGGGGGGCGGTGGTGGCGGGCGGCGGCGGTGAGGCGGTCGAGGGCGTCGAAGACGCGGGCCGCCTCCGTGAGGTCGGGGGCCCGGCCGCCGTAGCGGATCTGGGCGCCGTACGCGGCCACCGCGCCGGAGAGCCGTTCCAGGGCGGCGGTGGCCGGCAGCCACTGGGCGGCCAGGCGTCCGTTCGGCGGTGGTTCGGTGAGCCCGTGCTGGACCTCCTGCCGGGCGTCGGCCAGGGCCCGGTACGCGGTGCGCCGCAGCCAGACCTCGGCCACCGGCGGCCCGTCGTCCACCACCGAGGCCAGGTAGGCCCGGACGGCGGTGGCGGCCGCGACCAGCCGGGGTTCGATCCGGTGCTGCGGCCGTTCGGGCCAGAGCAGGTAGCCGAAGACCAGCACGATCGCACTGGCCAGCGCGGTGTCCAGGACCCGGGGCCAGAGCTCCTCGGTGCCCGGCTCGCCGCCGAACTGCACCAGGATCAGCGCCATCGGCGTCATCACCGCCGCGTTCAGCCCGTAGTGCACGCCCAGGGAGTAGGGCAGCAGCGCGACGCAGAGCGCGGCGATCGCCGCCAGCGCCCACTCGGACGAGGTCAGCGAGAGCAGTCCGGCCGTGACCGCGACGCCCAGCACGGTGCCGACCGAGCGGCTGACGGCCCGTTGGAAGACCGATCCCAGGTCCGGCTTGAGCACGAAGGCCACCGTCATCGGCACCCAGTAGCCCCGGCTGAGCGGTACCCCGGCGGTGAGCAGCGAGGCCACCGCGATGCAGAGCGCCACCCGCAGCCCGTACCGGACCGAGGCGGGGGAGAGCAGCCCGGCCCGCAGCCGCCACGGGTCCGGGGGAGGGGCGGGTGCGGTGCCCAGGACCACGGGCCGGCCGGCCACCGCGTCGGTGAGGTCGCGCAGGGCGGCGTCCAGGGCGCGCAGTGACGGGGTGCCGGGCTCCCAGTCCGGGTACCCGGGCGGCGGGGCGTCGCCGAGCACGGCGGCGGCCAGCCGCCCCGGCAGTCCGGCCACCTCGGCGGGCACCGGCCGCCAGGCCCAGAGCAGGCCGCTGGCGGTCTCGGTGACGGCGAGGGTCGCCTCGTACAGGGTGCGCAGGCGCCGTACCCGCTCCGGTTCCTGACGGCCCGTCCGGGCGGGCGGGAGCAGGTCCTGGAGCTGGTTGAGCCGGGCGGTGAGGACCTGGCGGGAGTCGGCCCCGCGTGGGGTGCCGAGGTCGGCGAGGGTGGTGCCGAGGGCGGTGAAGGCGGCGGCCAGGGCGCGGCGGCGCGGGTCCGCGGCGGGGCGGGACGGGTGGTGGAGGGCACCGAGCAGCACCACGAACGCGGCGCCCACCAGCATGGTCGGGGCGGCGGCCCACCACGGGGTGGCGAGCGGCATCCCGGCGCCGAGGGTGGCCGAGACCAGCAGCAGCATCCCGGCGCCGGAGCCGCGCGGGCCGGTCGCGCTCAGGGCGCCGGAGGCGAAGGCCAGCAGGGTCAGGACCACGGCGGCCAGTGCGGTGGAGGCGTCGAAGTGCTGCAGCGCGGCGCCGGCCAGCATCCCCAGCGCGGAGGCCCCCACCGCCCCGGCGATCCTCGGCACCCGCAGCCCGGCCGGCTCGTCCCGGTCGTTCATGGTCGCGTGCATCGCCCCGAGCCCGGCGTACACCCCGAGGTCCAGCCGCCCGGTCACCAGCCCGAGCGCCAACGGGGTCCCCATCCCCGCCGCCCCGCGCACCATCAGCCCCCACGGCACCGGCGGCCGCCCCGCCCTGGCCGCATGGGCCCACCACGAGACCGACACCTGCTCACGCACGACGCCAGCCTATGGGTTACCCCAGGAGCATCGGTCACCCCGGGGGCGCGAGGAACTGCGCGAATCGGAAGGCGGCTCACCTGCAACTTATGCACCGTCAGCCAGTTGCACGCGCTGCCGCTCCCCCACGCGCAGTTCCTCGCGCCCCCGGCATGACCATCTATCACCCGGTTGCCCGATGGCCGTCGGTGTCACGGTCCCGCCAGGGTGGTGTCCATGACGCCCACTCAGGCCCCCGCGCTGCGCCGGGTCGCCGCCGCCGCGCTGGTCGGCACCACGATCGAGTTCTACGACTTCTTCATCTACGGCACCGCCGCCGCCCTCGTCTTCGGCCAGGTCTTCTTCCCCGGCCTCGGCACCACCGGCTCCCTGCTCGCCGCCTTCTCCGTCTACGCGGTCGCCTTCCTGGCCCGCCCGGTCGGGGCGGTGCTGTTCGGCCACTACGGCGACCGCCTCGGCCGCAAGACCACCCTGGTCGGTTCGCTCCTCCTGATGGGGGTCTCCACCGCCCTGGTGGGGCTGCTGCCCGGGTACGGGGCGTGGGGGATGTGGGCGCCGGCGCTGCTGGTGGTGCTGAGGTTCTGTCAGGGGATCGGCCTGGGCGGGGAGTGGGGCGGGGCCGCGCTGCTGCTGGCCGAGCACGCGCCGAGCGGGCGCCGCGGCCGGTACGGCGGGTACCTCCAACTCGGGCCCTGCGCCGGGTTCTTCCTCGCCAACGCGGTCTTCCTGCTGCTCTCCGAGGGCCTGAGCCGCGAGGCGTTCCTGGCCTGGGGCTGGCGGGTGCCGTTCCTGGCCTCCGCCGTGCTGGTGGCGTTCGGGCTGTTCGTCCGGTTGAAGGTGGCGGAGTCGCCGCTCTTCGCCGAGCAGCCGGAGCGCCCCCGGGTGCCGGTGGTGGAGCTGCTGCGCGGGCACGGCCGGGAGGTGGTGCTCGGCGGGCTGTCGATCATGGTGGGCTACACGGTCTTCTACCTGACCACCACCTACGCCCTGGCCCACGCCACCGTGGACCTGGGGCTGGCCAGCGGGATGGTCCTGGGGGCGCTGCTGACCGGGACGGCGGCGAAGGCCGGCACGGTCTGGCTGAGCGCGGGGTGGGGGGACCGGTACGGGCGGCGGCTGACGCTGCTGGTCTCGACGGCGCTCACCGCGGGCTGGTCGCTGCTGCTCTTCCCGCTGCTGGAGACGCGGAGCCCGGCGCTGGTGGCGGTGGCGCTGATCGGGTCGATGGCGGTGCTGGGTCTGCACTTCGGGCCGATCGCCTCCTACTTGCCGGAGCTGTTCCCGACCCGGCTGCGGTACACGGGGGTGGCGCTGAGCTACAACCTCGGCGGGGTGGTCGGCGGGGCGACGGCGCCGCTGGTCGCGACCCGGCTGACGGCGGAGTACGGGACGGCCGTCCCGGTGGGGTGGTACGCCGCGGGGATGGGCGTGGTGTCGCTGCTCGCGCTCCGGGCGCTGCCCGAGACCAGGGGGCGCGACCTCGCGACGGTGCGCCCCGGGAAGCTCGTGGCCGAGGCCGGCTGAGCGGATTTCACATGCGGGGCGATCACCGTGTAATGTCTTCCTCGTTCGACCGGCCCGGTCAGAAGGAAACGAAGACCGGCAAGCCCCTATAGCTCAGTCGGTAGAGCGTCTCCATGGTAAGGAGAAGGTCTGCGGTTCGATTCCGCATGGGGGCTCGGACAGGAAGACCCCCGCCTCACGGCGGGGGTCTTCTTCGTTTTCCCGGGGCTCCGAGGCCGCCCGCACTCTGGCGGGCCGGGGCCGGATGCGCTGTGATGGTGCGTCAATGGACTGGGAGGGCGCCATGGGCGTTCGGCTCGTGGTGGTCGACGACCACCGGCTGCTCGCCGAGGCACTGGCCTCGGCCCTGCAGCTGCGTGGGCACCGGGTGCTGGCGATCGGCTCGCCGGCCCGGTCGGTGTGCGAGCTGGTGACGGCGCGGCGCCCGGAGGTCTGTCTGGTCGGGGTGGCGGGCCCGGGGGGCCCGGACGCCTTCGAGCCGGTGCGGCGACTGCGGCGGGACAGACCGGAGATCGCCGTGGTGGTGCTCGGTCCGGTGGGTGAACCCGGGCGGGTGGCGGCCGCGTTCGCGGCGGGCGCCGCGGGGTACGTCCGCAGCGACGAACGGATCGAGGTGGTCGAGCGGGCCATCGCCCGGGTGCGGGCGGGGGAGGCGGCGGTCGCGGTCGAGGTGCTCCAGGGGGCGTTCGAGCGGCTGCTGCGGCCGGTGGCGGAGCCGGACGACGACGCGGTGCGGCTGCTGCGGGCGCTGACGCGTCGTGAGGTCCAGGTGCTGCTGCGGATCGCCGAGGGGCAGGACACCGGCGCCATCGCGGACGGCATGGGGATCGCCCCCAGCACGGCCCGTACCCACGTCCAGCGGGTCCTGATGAAGCTCGGCGCCCGTACTCGCCTGGAGGCCACGGCCACGGCGGCCCGCACGGGGCTGCTCGACCGGATCACGGGTCCCGGAGCACCTGCGACTTCCTGACGTTCCCTCGGTCGTTCGACCGCCTTTCCCCTGCGCGCGGTTCCTCGCGCCCCGGCATCACCGCCTTCCGTCGTCGACTGCCCCGGCCTGTTGACTCTTGTTGGAATCTGTTCGACCATGTTGCCGTGCAGAAGACCACCACCAAGCTTGCCGACGGCCGTGAGCTGATCTACTTCGACGCGGACGGCACCGCCGCCGATCGGAACTACAGCGACCTGCGTCCGCTGGAGCCCACCACCGCGCTCTCCGAGATCCGCCGCGACCCGGTCACCGGCGACCACGTGACGGTCGCCGCGCACCGCCAGGGCCGCACCTACCACCCGCCGGCCGACGAGTGCCCGCTCTGTCCGTCCAGGGACGGGCGGCTGAGCGAGGTGCCCGCGCCGGAGTACCAGGTGGCGGTGTTCGAGAACCGCTTCCCGTCCTTGGCCCTGGGGGCCGCCGAGCACGTGGCCACCGACCGGACCGCGTTCCACGAGACGGTGCCCGGGGCGGGCCGCTGCGAGGTGGTCTGCTTCACCCCGGAGCACGACGCCTCCTTCGCGAGCCTCACCGAGCAGAAGGCCCGGCTGGTGCTGGACGCCTGGACGGACCGGACGGCCGAGCTCTCCGCGCTGCCCGGGATCGAGCAGGTCTACTGCTTCGAGAACCGGGGCGTGGAGATCGGCGTGACGCTGGCCCACCCGCACGGCCAGGTGTACGCCTTCCCGTTCGTCACCCCGCGCACCGTCAAGACGGCCGCCGCCGCCACCGCGCACCGCGCCGCCACCGGCCGCAACCTCTTCGAGGACCTGATCGCCGATCAGCTCGCCCACCCCGAACGGGTGGTGCTCGCGGGCGAGCACTGGACGGCCTTCGTCCCGTTCGCGGCCCGCTGGCCGTACGAGGTGCACCTCTACCCCAACCGCCGCACACCGGACCTGACCGGTCTCGACGAGGCCCAGCGGGCCGAGTTCCCCGGGATCTACCTGGAACTGCTGCGCCGCTTCGACCGTCTCTTCGACACGGACGCGCCGACTCCGTACATCTCCGCCTGGCACCAGGCACCGGCCGGACACCGGGACGAGCTGGCACTGCATCTGGAGCTCTTCACGATCCGTCGTACGGTAGGCAAGCTCAAGTTCCTGGCCGGGACCGAATCCGGTATGGACGCTTTCATGAACGACGTGTCGCCGGAACAGGCGGCACACCGCCTGCGGGAGGTCGCAACACATGGGTAAGTACCTGGTCACGGGTGGCGCCGGATACGTCGGCAGCGTGGTCGGCGCGCACCTGCTGGAGGCCGGTCACCAGGTGACCGTGCTCGACGACCTCTCCACCGGTTTCCTGGAGGGCGTCCCGGCCGGTGCCGAGTTCGTCCGGGGCCGGATCCAGGACGCGGCCGAGGTGCTGGACTCCTCCTACGACGGCGTGCTGCACTTCGCCGCCTCCTCGCAGGTCGGCGAGTCGGTCGCGGACCCGGAGAAGTACTGGCGCAACAACGTGGCCGGCTCGCTGGAGCTGGTCAGCGCGATGCGCAAGGCCGGGGTCCGCAAGCTGGTCTTCTCCTCCACCGCCGCCACCTACGGCGAGCCGACCGAGGTCCCGATCAAGGAGACCGCCGCCACCGCGCCGACCAACGCCTACGGCGCCACCAAGCTGGCGGTGGACCACCTGATCACCAGCGAGGCGATCGCCCACGGCCTGGCCGCGGTCTCGCTGCGCTACTTCAACGTGGCCGGGGCGTACGGCGCGTACGGCGAGCGGCACGACCCCGAGTCGCACCTGATCCCGCTGGTCTTCCAGGCCGCGCTGGGCCAGCGCCCGCACATCGCGGTGTTCGGCGAGGACTACCCGACCCCGGACGGCACCTGCGTCCGCGACTACATCCACGTCGCCGACCTGGCCGAGGCCCACCTGCTGGCGATCGCCGCCGCCAAGCCCGGCGAGCACCTGATCTGCAACCTCGGCAACGGCAGCGGCTTCTCGGTCCGCGAGGTGATCGAGTCCGTGAAGCGCGTCACCGGCCGGGAGATCCCGGTCGTGGTCGCCGACCGCCGCCCCGGCGACCCGGCCGTCCTGGTCGCCTCCGCCACCCGTGCGCACGAGGCGCTCGGCTGGACCCCCCGCCGCCCGGAGCTGGACGAGATCGTCCGCGACGCCTGGCAGTTCACCCTGGAGAAGAAGCAGGCATGACCGATTTCCAGTCCGTCCACGGAGCCGCCCCGACCGGGGTCTGGGCGGCCCCCGGCCGCGTCAACCTGATCGGCGAGCACACCGACTACAACGACGGGTTCGTGCTCCCGATCGCCCTCCCGCACGCCGCCAAGGCGGCCGTGCGGCTGCGCACCGACGGCCTGCTCCGGCTCTGGAGCGAGCAGGGCGACGGTCAGGTGACCGAGCTGGAGGTCGAGGGGCTCGCCCCCGGCTCCGTGGAGGGCTGGGCCAAGTACCCGGCCGGCGTGGTCTGGGCGCTGCGCGAGGCGGGCTACCTGGTCGGCGGCGCCGACTTCTGGTTCGACAGCGACGTGCCCGGCGGGGCGGGCCTCTCCTCCTCCGCCGCACTGGAGTGCGTGGTCGCCACCGCCTACCGGGACCTGTACGACCTGCCGCTGGGCAACGCCGACCTGGCGCAGCTCGCCCAGTACGCCGAGAACGCCTTCGTCGGCGTCCCGTGCGGCGTGATGGACCAGATGGCCTCGATGTGCTGCTCCGAGGGCAACGCCCTGGTGCTGGACACCCGGGACCTGACGCAGCGCCAGGTCCCGCTGGACCTGGCCGCCCGCGGGCTGCGCCTGCTGGTGATCGACACCCGGGTCAAGCACGACCTGGCCGACGGCGCCTACGCCGAGCTGCGGGCCGGCTGCGAGAAGGCCGCCGAACTGCTCGGCCTGGCCGCCCTGCGGGACCTCGCGCCGGAGGACCTGGCCGACGCACTGGACCGGCTGCCGGACGAGCTGGCCCCGCTGGTCGCCCACGTGGTGACCGAGGACGCCCGGGTCGAGCAGGCCGTCGCACTGCTGGACGCGGGCGAGTTCGCCGGGCTCGGCCCGGTGCTGACGGCGGGTCACGCCTCGCTGCGCGACGACTACCGGGTCTCCTGCCCGGAGACCGACCTGGCCGTCTCGGCCGCGGTCGAGGCCGGCGCGCTCGGCGCCCGGATGACCGGCGGCGGCTTCGGCGGCTCGGTCATCGCCCTGGTCGGCGAGCAGGAGCTGGCGGCCGTCGAGGCAGCCGTGCGGGCCGCCTTCGAGGCGGCCGGGTACGCCGAACCGCGCACCTTCACCGCCGTCCCCTCGGCAGGCGCCCGCCGCCTGTCCTGACCCAGGCAGCACCCGGCTCGCGAAAGTGGCCACCCCGGGGGCGCGAGGAACTGCGCGCTGTGGAAAGGCAGCACCTGCAACTGGCCGACGGCGATGCAGTTGCAGGTGAGCCGCCTCCCGAAGCGCGCAGTTCCCCGCGCCCCCGGGGTAACCACCTACGTTCCCCGCGCCCCCGGGGTAACCACGTACGTTCGCCGCGCAACGCCCCCGTGCCCCACGGAACTTCACGAAACCCCCACCGACCCGCCCCCCACTTCCGTACGCTGAGTCCGGTACCGGTGGGGGTCGGCACCTGAGCAGGGGGGTACGACGATGGGGCGGGTTCGCGTCCTGGTGGTCGACGACCACCGCATCTTCGCCGAGGCACTGGCGGCCACCCTGGCCGCCGAGCCCGATGTCGAGGTAGGTGTGGCCGGCAGTGCGGCCGGGGCGGAGCGCGCCCTGGAGCGGGCGGCCGCCGAGAGGCGTCCCTTCGACGTCATCCTGGTCGACGCCGACCTCGGCGCCGCCGCCCGGCGGTCGCGCCAGCCGGCGGAGCCGGAGGCCCCGCCGGGCCACGCCCCGGTACCCCGGAGGCCGCCGGGGTCACAGCCCCTCGCCGTGGTGCCCCGCCCCGCCGCCGGCCCCGCGCCGGACGGACTGCTGTTGCTGGCCCGGGCCGGCCGGAGCCATCCGGAGCTGCGGGCCGTGGTGCTGGCCACCGAGGACGATCCGCGCCGTGCGGTCCGGGCCCTGCAGGCCGGCGCCGGCGGCTGGGTCGCCAAGGACAGTTCCCTGCCGCGTCTGATGGCCGTGATCCGCGGCGTCCTGCGCGGTGAGACGCATCTCCCGCCGACCCTGCTCACCGGCGTGGTACGGGAGTTGACCGCCGCCCGGCGCGACCGGACGGAGAGCGAACGGCTGGTGGAGACACTGACTCCGCGCGAGGAGGAGGTGCTCCGCTGCATGGTCGCCGGTCTCGGCCGGCAGGCCGTAGCGGAGCGGCTCTACCTCTCCCCGCACACCGTCCGCACCCACATGCAGAACGTGCTCGGCAAGCTCGGGGTGCACTCCACCCTGGCCGCCGTGGCCGTGGCCCGGCGGGCGGGCGTCAGCCCGTCCGAACCGTCCGGGCCTCCCCAGCGCACCACACCATCCACCCCAACCGTCGCCTCGACCGCAGGCCCCGGCGCCGGCTGACCGGCCCCCCAATGCCCCAGGTACCGACTCCGTCAGGTCAGGGAATCCGGAGGACACCCATGTCGCCGTACAGCAATGCCGCACGCCTGAATCCGCTCGACCCGTCATCAGGGGACGGCGGGCAGGGTCTGCGTACGATCGTGGTCGGGGCCGGCGCGGCCGGTTCCGCGCTGGTCCGTGACCTGGGCCGGACGCCCGAGTTCGGGCTGGTCCCGGTCGGACTGCTCGACGACGACCCGCTGAAGGCGGGCGAACTGGTCGGCGGCGTCCCGGTGTTGGGCACGCTGACCGAGCTCACCGAGCTGGCCGTGGAGAGCAAGGCACAGGTCGTGGTGCTGGCCATCCCCGGGCTGGCCCACCAGAAGGTCCGCGCGCTGGCCACCGCCGCCGCGGCGGCCGGAGCGGCCGTCCGCTACCTGCCGTCCTTCCTGGCGGCGCTGCGCCGCGAGGTGGTCGGTTCCGACCTGCGCTCGCTGGACGTGAACCGGCTGATCGGCCGTCACGAGGTGCACGTGGTCTCCTCCGACGTCCGTGCCGTGATCGAGGGCAAGCGGGTCCTGGTGACCGGCGCCGGCGGCTCGATCGGCAGCGAACTCTGCCGCCAGGTCCACGCGTTCGGCCCGTCCGAGCTCTACATGCTGGACCACGACGAGTCCAACCTGCACCGGCTCCAGTTGGAGATCTGGGGCGAGGCGCTGCTCACCGACGACTCGCTGGTGATCGCCGACATCCGGGACCGGCCGCGGATCCAGCAGATCTTCCGCGACCTGCGCCCCGAGGTGGTCTTCCACGCCGCCGCGCACAAGCACCTGCCGCTGCTGGAGCGCCACCCCAGCGAGGCGGTGAAGTCCAACGTGCTCGGCACCGACAACCTGGTGGAGGCCGCGCTGGCCACCGGTGTGGAGCGGTTCGTGCTGATCTCCACCGACAAGGCGGCCGACCCGACCTCGGTGCTGGGCGCCTCCAAGCGGCTGGCCGAGCTGATCGTCCAGGCCAACGCCCGGGACGCCCGCAACCTCGGCACCGGCGTCTTCTCTGCCGTCCGCTTCGGGAACGTGCTGGGCTCGCGCGGCTCGCTCCTGTCGGTGCTGGCCGAACAGCTGCGCAGCGGCGGCCCGGTGACCATCACCCACCCCGACGTGACCCGCTTCTTCATGACCATCGAGGAGGCCGTCGGCCTGGTCCTGGAGGCCGGCCGGATGGCGCACGGCGGCGAGGTCTTCGTGCTCGACATGGGCGAGCCGGTCCGGATCGTCGACCTGGTGCACAACTTCGCCCGCCAGGTGCAGCTGGAGGCGGAGGAGGTGGAGATCCGCTACACCGGCCTGCGGGCCGGGGAGAAGCTCAACGAGGCGCTGTTCTCCGAGGGCGAGGAGCGGCTGCCCACCGCGCACTCCCGGATCTACGCCACGGTGGCCGACCACTCGGCCGGCCCGGAGGACCTGGCGGGCTCCCTGACGGCGCTGTACGCGGCGGCCGCGGGCAACTCCGACGCGGAGGTGCGCCGCCAGCTGGGGGCCATCCTGCCGGGCTACACCACCCCGGAGCCCCAGCCCGTCCCGGCGCTCAGCACGCCCTACCCGGACGGCTTCTGACGGTACGGAGCGGTCGGCCCGTCGGCGGCTTCCGCCGACGGGCCGTCAGGCCCGGTCGAAGGGGGCGATCAGCAGGCGCAGCAGGGTGGCCAGCTCGGACCGCTGGGGCCCGGTCAGCTCGGCCAGCAGGGCCCGCTCGTGGGCCAGCAGCCCGGCCAGCGCCTGGTCCGCCCGGTCCTGCCCGTCCTCGGTGAGCCGCACCAGCACGCCGCGCCGGTCGTCCGGGTCGGGCAGCCGGACCACCAGGCCCTTGCCGGTCAGCCGGTCGATCCGGTTGGTCATGGTGCCGGAGGTCACCAGGGTCTGGGTGAGCAGCTGCCCGGGGGAGAGCTGGTACGGCGAACCGGCCCGGCGCAGCGCGGTGAGGACGTCGAACTCCCAGGGCTCCAGACCGTGCTCGGCGAAGGCCGTCCGGCGGGCCCGGTCCAGGTGCCGGGCGAGCCGGCTGACCCGGCTGAGCACCTCGAGCGGTTCCACGTCGAGGTCGGGGCGCTCTCGGCGCCATGCAGCGACCAGCCGGTCGACCTCGTCCTCCATGTGGATCAGTGTATCCACGGGTGTGTCGATATAAAGCCTCTTGACGTCAAGACTTCGGACACCCTCAGGTCAGCCGGAGGTCACAGCTGCCGGTCGCCGACCAGCTTGGGGTGCCGCTCCAGGCCCTCCAGCCCGTGCCAGGCCAGGTTCACCAGGTGGGCCGCGACCTCGGCCTTCCCGGGCTTGCGCACCTCCAGCCACCACTGGCCGGTGAGGGCCACCATGCCCACCAGCATCTGCGAGTACATCGGGGCGAGCCGGGCGTCGAAGCCCCGGGACTTGAACTCCAGGCCCAGGATGTCCTCGACCTGGGTGGCGATGTCGCTGATCAGCGAGGCGAAGGAGCCGGTGGACTGGGCCACCGGGGAGTCCCGGACCAGGATCTTGAAGCCGTCGGTCGAGGTGTCGATGTAGTCCATCAGCGCGAACGCGGCCTGCTCCAGCAGCTCCCGGGAGTGCCCCCCGGTCAGCGCGCCGGTGACCATGTCCAGCAGCAGCTGCATCTCGCGGTCGACCACCACCGCGTAGAGCCCCTCCTTGCCGCCGAAGTGCTCGTACACCACCGGCTTGGAGACCCCGGCCCGCTCGGCGATCTCCTCCACCGAGGTGCCGTCGTAGCCGCGCTCGGCGAAGACCGTCCGGCCGATGTCCAGCAGCTGCTCGCGGCGCTGCTTGCCGGTCATCCGGACCCGGCCGCCCTTGCCGTTGCGGGCGGGGGCCGGCCGGGCCGGTGCGGTGCGGGCCTGGGCGGTGCGGGCGGCGGGAGCGGCGGCCCGGGCGCGCGCGGCGGGCGCGCCCGCGGCGGCCTCCGCTCGGTCGGTCCGGTCGGCTGCGCTGTCTCCGTTGCTCCCGTTCACCCTTACATCATGCTGTAGACGTCGGGTCATGCGGTGCGGCGGGCGGCGATCCGGGCCTCGTCGGGCCAACGGACGTCCCGCGCCCAGCCGAGCTGCTCGAACCAGCGGATCAGCCGGGCGGAGGAGTCCACCTGGCCGCGGAGCACCCCGTGCCGGGCCGAGGTCGGGTCGGCGTGGTGCAGGTTGTGCCAGGACTCGCCGCAGGAGAGCACGGCCAGCCACCAGACGTTCCCGGAGCGGTCCCGGGACTTGAACGGGCGCTCGCCGACCGCGTGGCAGATCGAGTTGATCGACCAGGTCACGTGGTGCAGCAGCGCCACCCGGACCAACGAGCCCCAGAAGAAGGCGGTCAGCGCGCCCTGCCAGCTCATCGAGACCAGGCCGCCGATCACCGGCGGGATCAGCATCGAGATCAGCGTCCAGAGCCAGAACAGCCGGGAGATCGCCCTTATCACCGGGTCGTTGACCAGGTCCGGGGCGTACTTCAGCTGCGGGGTCTGCTCCTCGTCGAAGAGCCAGCCCATGTGGGCCCACCAGAGGCCCTTCATCAGCGCGGGCACCGACTCGCCGTAGCGCCAGGGCGAGTGCGGGTCCCCCTCCTTGTCACTGAACCGGTGGTGCTTGCGGTGGTCGGCCACCCAGCGCACCAGCGGGCCCTCGATGGCCAGGCTGCCGGCGATCGCCATCGCCACCACCAGCGGCCGCTTGGCCTTGAACGAGCCGTGCGTGAAGTAGCGGTGGAAGCCGACCGTGATGCCGTGGCAGGCCACGAAGTACATCACCGTCATGATCGCCAGGTCGGTCCAGCCGAGGCCCCAGCCCCAGGCCACCGGAACGGCGGCCAGCAGGGCCAGGAACGGCACGCCGATGAAGAGGCCGAGCGTGATCCGCTCGGCGAGACCCTGCTGCTCACCACCCCGGGTGGCGGACAGCTGGGTGGCGGCGACTGCGGCTGCCCCCGGGGGCGCTTCGCTGGCCTGGATCGTCATGAGGGTCCTCGAGGGAAGGGGCTACCTACGTAGCCGTAACCTACGGCATCGTAAGTACTGCCGCCCCGGATGGGAAGACGTGTCGCGGGCGGCCCGCGGGCGGCCCGCAGGCGGCTCGGGGGCCGCGAAGGTGGTGGATGTGCGGCGCCGCACCCCGTAGGCTGTGGACCGCGCGTCGGGACACCGGCGCGGTGCGCGCCCTTCCCGGATCGTCTAAGGGCAGGACAGCTGGTTTTGGTCCAGCTTATGGGGGTTCGAATCCTCCTCCGGGAGCCGTTCAGTCAGCCTCCGGCCGGTGCCCCGGCCGGAGGCTGACGGGTTTTCAGCCAGGATGTCCCGATAGTCTCTGAGCAGCCCGGGTGCGGCCGTGCGGAGTGCCGACCCAGGGGCACCAACCCCTCCCTGTCGACCCGAGGAGCCTCCCGCGTGAGTGCCAACACCCCTGCAGCCGTGATCGTGCTCGCCGCCGGCGGCGGGACGCGGATGAAGTCCAGGAAGCTGCCCAAGGTGCTGCACCCGATCTGCGGCCGGACCCTGGTCGGCCACGCGGTCGCCGCCGCCCAGGAGTTGACGCCCCGGCAGCTGGTCGTGGTGGTCGGCCACCAGCGCGAGCTGGTCCAGGCCCACCTGGCCGAGCAGTACCCCGGCGTCTCCACCGCCGTGCAGCTGGAGCAGAACGGCACCGGCCATGCCGTCCGCACCGCGCTGGCCGAGCTGGCCGCCCGCGGCGAGCGCCCCGAGGGCACCGTGGTGATCACCACCGGCGACGCCCCGCTGCTCACCGGCGCCACCCTGGCCGCCCTGGCCGCCGCCCACGCGGAGCAGGGCAACGCGGCCACCGTGCTCACCGCCGAGGTCCCCGACTCCACCGGCTACGGCCGCATCCTGCGGGACGCCTCCGACGCGGTGGCGGCCATCGTCGAGGAGAAGGACGCCACCGACGCCCAGCGGGCCGTGAAGGAGATCAACTCCGGGGTGTTCGCCTTCGACGCCGAGCTGCTCGGCGAGGCCCTGGCCAAGGTCACCACCGACAACTCCCAGGGCGAGGAGTACCTCACCGACACCCTGGAGATCCTCCGCACGGCCGGCCACCGGGTCGGCGCGGTGGTCGCCGCCGACCACCGCGACGTGCTCGGCATCAACGACCGGGTCCAGCTGGCCGAGGCCCGCCGGATCCTGAACGCCCGTCTGGTCGAGCGCGCGATGCGCGAAGGGGTCACCGTGGTCGACCCGGCCACCACCTGGTTCGACGTCCAGGTGACGTACGAGCCCGACGCGGTGGTGCTGCCCGGTACCCAGCTGTACGGGACCACCCACCTGGGCGAGGGCTGCGAGGTCGGCCCGAACTCCACCCTGACCGACACCACCGTCGGCGCCGGCGCCACCGTGAGCAACACCACGTCCGTCGGGGCCGAGATCGGCGAGCTGGCCCAGGTCGGCCCGTACGCGTACCTGCGCCCCGGCGCCAAGCTGGCCCGCAAGGCCAAGGCCGGCACCTACGTGGAGATCAAGAACTCCGAGCTGGGCGAGGGCGCCAAGGTGCCGCACCTCTCCTACATCGGGGACGCCACCATCGGCGCCCACAGCAACATCGGTGCGGCGTCCGTCACGGTCAACTACGACGGCGTCAACAAGCACCGGACCACCATCGGGGCCCACTGCCGCACGGGATCCGACAACATGTTCATCGCCCCGGTGACGGTCGGTGACGGCGCCTACACCGCCGCCGGCTCCGTCATCACCAACGACGTGCCCCCCGGCGCACTCGGCGTCTCCCGCGCCCAGCAGCGCAACATCGCGGGCTGGGTGGCCCGCAAGCGCCCGGGCACCGACTCGGCCCGGGCCGCCGCCGAGGCCACCGGGACGCAGGAGTCCTGAGGGACCCGAACGGCCCACCGGGGATCTTGAAGGGTGGTCCCGGGGCGGACGCTTCCCGGGCCAGCGCGTAACCTGGAGTACATACGTGCGCCACTGGGCTCCCTGGCCCGTGTTCTGGGCGTACCCCCATCCACTCGTCGACCACCGCGCCCGGGCCTGCGCCCGGGTGCGGTGCGGCGAGGCCATGCGGCAGCAACGCGAGGAGACGGTTCAGTGAGCGGGATCACGACGTCGGGTGAGAAGAAGCTCAAGCTCTTCTCCGGCCGTGCCCACACCCAGCTGGCGGAGGAGGTGGCCCGGGAGCTCGGCACCGACCTGGTCCCCACCAAGGCCCTCGACTTCGCCAACGGCGAGATCTACGTCCGCTTCCTGGATTCCGCCCGGGGGGCGGACTGCTTCGTGATGCAGAGCCACACGGCTCCGATCAACCAGTGGATCATGGAGCAGCTGATCATGATCGACGCGCTGAAGCGGGCCTCGGCCCGCTCCATCACGGCGATCCTCCCGTTCTACGGCTACGCCCGCCAGGACAAGAAGCACCTCGGCCGCGAGCCCATCTCGGCCCGCCTGATCGCCGACCTGCTGCGCACCGCCGGCGCCGACCGCCTGATGGCGGTGGACCTGCACACCGCGCAGATCCAGGGCTTCTTCGACGGCCCGGTGGACCACCTGTTCGCCCTGCCGATGCTGGCCGACTACGTCGGCGAGCGGGTCACCGACCGCTCCAAGCTGACCATCGTCTCCCCGGACGCCGGCCGCGTGAAGGTCGCCGACCAGTGGTGCGACCGCCTCGGCGCCCCGCTGGCCGTCATCCACAAGCGCCGCGACCTGACCCAGGCCAACACCATCCTGTCGGCCCAGGTCGTCGGTGACGTCAAGGGCCGGGTCTGCGTCCTGGTCGACGACATGATCGACACCGCCGGCACCATCTGCGCCGCCGCCGACGCCCTGTTCGACAACGGCGCCGCCGACGTCATCGTGGCCGCCACCCACGGCGTGCTCTCCGGCCCGGCCGCGGACCGCCTGAAGAACTCCCGGGTGAGCGAGTTCGTCTTCACCAACACCCTGCCCACCCCGCAGGAGCTCCAGATGGACAAGGTGACCACCCTCTCCATCGCCCCCTCGATCGCCGCCGCGATCAAGGAGGTCTTCGAGGACGGTTCGGTCACCAGCCTGTTCGAGGGTGTCCACTGATCCCGGAGAAACGTCCCTGCTGACGCACCGTCAGCGACAATCGGCCCCCCGTTGTTCACAGCGGGGGGCCGATTTCACGGTTGACGAGCTTCCCGGTTAGACTCGTGAGACTGCTCGGCGAGGGATGCTGTGCGCCCAAACGGTGCCGCGTCCGTGATCGACGCGCTGGCCTCACGGCCCGTCGTCTGCCGCCGAGCGGAACCCCCAGCGTATTTGTGGGTGTGGCTTCGGCGGTTTTCGCTTGTCTGCACCCGGACCTTCACGAGGAGCAGACGTGTCCGAGATCCGCCTTGCCGCCGAGTCCCGCACCGAGTTCGGCAAGGGTGCCGCCCGTCGCGCCCGCCGCGCCGGCTTCGTCCCCGGTGTCGTCTACGGCCACGGCCACGCCCCGGTTCACCTGAACCTGCCCGGCCACGACCTGATGATGGCCCTCAAGACCCCGAACGCCCTGCTGGTCGTCCCGATCGACGGCAAGGACGAGTACGTCCTGCCGAAGGCCGTCCAGCGCGAGGCCATCAAGCGCTCCATCGAGCACGTCGACCTGCTCCTGGTGAAGCGCGGCGAGAAGGTCACCGTCGAGGTGCCGGTGCACACCGAGGGTGAGCTGGCCGCCGGTGGCAACCTGCTCGAGCACGTCCTGAACGCCCTGCCGGTCGAGGCCGAGGCCACCCACCTGCCCGAGGCCGTCACCGTCTCGGTCGAGGGCCTGGAGGCCGGCGCCTCCGTCCTGGCCAAGGACATCACCCTGCCGGCCGGTGTCGCGCTCGCCGTCGACGCCGACGCCGTCGTGCTGCAGGTCATCGGCGCCCAGGCCGCCGAGCCGGCCGCCGACGAGGCCGCCGAGGGCACCGAGGCCTGAGCCTCTCCCCGCACCTGACCGCTGCCCCGGTCGCTCCGTTCGGAGCGGCCGGGGCAGCGGTGCGTCCGGGATGATGGCCGAAGCGAATCAGGAGGAGCGGTACATGGACGACTACGACGGTCCCTGGCTGGTCGTGGGCCTCGGCAACCCGGGGGAGCAGTACGCCCGGAACCGGCACAACATCGGCTTCATGGTGGCCGACCTGCTGGCCGGGCGGATGGGCGCCAAGTTCAAGGCGCACAAGAGCCGGGCGCAGACCGCCGAGGGGCGGATCGGCGGCAGGCGGGTGGTGCTGGCCAAGCCGATGACCTTCATGAACCTCTCCGGCGGGCCGGTCACCGCGCTGCGGGACTTCTACAAGGTGCCCACCGGGGCGGTCGTGGCGGTCCACGACGAGCTGGACATCGACTACGCGGCCCTGCGGCTCAAGCTGGGCGGCGGCGACAACGGGCACAACGGCCTGAAGTCCATCACCAAGTCGCTCGGCCCGGACTACCACCGGGTCCGCTGCGGCATCGGCCGCCCGCCGGGCCGGATGGAGGTGGCGGACTTCGTGCTCAAGGACTTCTCGTCCACCGAGCGCAAGGAGCTGGACTGGTTCGTGGACCGCTCCGCCGACGCGGTGGAGGCGCTGCTGACGGAGGGTCTGGAGCGGGCCCAGTCCACGTACAACTCCTGACGGTCCGTCAAGAAGCGGGCCTGGTTTGCGCAACGGTCGTACAACGCTTGCTTGATCGTTCCGAAAACGGTGTGGGAACGACCCGTCCGATCCGATAGCGTCGACCCGTGCACAGGGTTGAGGGGTCGGTACAGGGGGTAAGGCACGTGGTTCGGTCGAAGCGGGTGCGGGTCGGTCGAGTGGTCGGCGGGACGGCACTGCTGGTCACCGCGCTGAGCGCGCCGGTGGCGCAGGCGGCCGAGCCGACGGGGGGGCCGGTGGCGACGCCCGAGCCCGCCGCGGCCCAGTTCCCCGGGCCGAACGACGTCGACCTGGAGGGCGGCTCCGGGCTGTACGCGGTCGGCGGTGGCCTGGTGGTCGCGGCCGGCGGTGCGGCGATGTGGCTGCGGCGACGCCGGGCGGGACAGCCGACCGTCCACTGATCGTGGAACAGCGGAGGGGCGGCCTGGGAGAGGACTCCCGGGCCGCCCCTCGTGCGTGACCCGCCGTCAGCCGGTGTTGCGCAGGCCGGCGGCGATGCCGTTGACGGTCAGCAGCAGCGCGCGGGCCCGCAGCGGGTCCTCGTCGCGGCCCTGGGCGACCAGCTCGCGCTGGCGGCGGAGCAGGGCGACCTGGAGGTAGGAGATCGGGTCGAGGTAGGCGTCGCGGACCTGGAAGGTCTGCTTCAACACCTCGTTGTGCTCCAGGAGTTCGGACTCGCCGGTGAGGCGGAGCACCTCGCGCAGGGTGAGCTCGTGCTCGGCCACGATCTGGTCGAAGACGTGGTGCAGCTCGGCCGGGACCAGCTGCTCGACGTAGTGGCGGGCGATCCGCAGGTCGGTCTTGGCCAGCGTCATGGCGACGTTGGACAGGAAGTTGCGGAAGAAGTGCCACTGGCCGTGCATCTCGTCCAGCACGTCGCCCAGGCCCGCCTCGCGGGCGGCGGCCAGGCCGGAGCCGACGCCGTACCAGCCGGGCACGATCTGCCGGGACTGGGTCCAGCCGAAGACCCACGGGATGGCCCGCAGGCCGTCCAGGCCGGCGCCGGAGTCGGGGCGGCGGGACGGGCGGGAGCCCAGGTGGAGCGAGGCCAGCTGGTCGACCGGGGTGGCGGCGAAGAAGTACTTCGGCAGGTCCTCCTGCTCGACCAGCTTGCGGTACGCGGTGTGCGCGGCCTCGGAGACCTGGTCCATCGCGGCGTCCCAGCGGGCCAGCTCCTCGGGGGCCTGGCGCGGGGAGGTGTGCAGCGCGGAGGCGGCCAGGGTGGCCGAGATGGTGAGCTCCAGGTTCTCCCGGGCGAGGGAGGGGAGCAGGTACTTGTCGGAGATGACCTCGCCCTGCTCGGTCACCTTGATCTCGCCCTCCAGGGTGCCCCAGGGCTGGGCCAGGATGGCCTCGTGCGAGGGGCCGCCGCCGCGGCCGACGGTGCCGCCGCGGCCGTGGAACAGGCGCAGCCGGATGCCGTAGCGGTGGGCGACGTCGCGCAGCCGGCGCTGGGCGCGGTGGATCTCCCACTGGGAGGTGGTGATGCCGCCGAACTTGGAGGAGTCCGAGTACCCGAGCATGACCTCCTGGACGTCGCCGCGCAGCGACACCAGCAGGCGGTAGGAGGGGTCGGAGAGCATCTCGTCGAGGATGCGGTCGGCCTGCTGGAGCTCGTCGGTGGTCTCCAGCAGCGGCACGATGCCGATCTTGGCGATCCCGGCGTGCAGGTCGATCAGACCGGCCTCGCGGGCCAGCACGGTGGCCGCGAAGACGTCGTCGGCGCCCTGGCACATGGAGATGATGTAGCTCTCCACGATCTCGTCGCCGAAGCGCTCGAAGCCCTCGCGGATGGTGCTGAAGACGCCCAGGGTCTTGGTGCCGGCCGGGTCCAGCGGGGCCGGGGTGGGGGCCAGCGGGCGGCGGGAGCGGAGCTCCTTGGCGAGCAGCTTCTGGCGGTACTCGCGCGGCATGTCGGAGTAGCGCCAGGCCTCCTCGCCGAGCCGGTCGAAGAGCTGGCCGAGGGCGTGGTGGTGGGCCTCGGCGTGCTCGCGGACGTCCATGGTGGCGAGCTGCAGGCCGAAGGCCTCGACGGTGCGGATGGCGCGGGCCAGGCGGCCGTCGGCGATCAGGCCGCCGCGGTGGGCGCGCAGCGAGTCCTGGATCAGCTTGAGGTCGGCGACCAGCTCGCGGGTGCCGAGGTAGTCGCGGCCGGGGATGTGCGGGGTGCCGGCGGCCAGCCGCTCGCGGGTGTTCTCCAGCTTGAGCCGGACGCAGGTGGCCTTGAGCCGGTAGGGCTCCTCGGCGTTCATCCGCTTGTACCGGGGGCTGAGCTCGGGGAGCACCCGCAGGTCGGCGTCGAGCGAGGCGAGCAGCTCCTCCGAGGCGCCGGCCAGCCGGACCGAGGTGGAGAGCGAGCTGCGCAGGTCGTCGACGGCGTGCAGGGCGTCCTTGATGCCGTACTCGTGCTGGAGGTTGAGCACGTCCCAGGTGACGGCCGGGGTGACGTTCGGGTTGCCGTCGCGGTCGCCGCCGATCCAGGTGCCGAAGGTCAGCGGGCGGACGCCCTCGGGGAGGGTGAGGCCGACCCGGGCCAGCTCCTCGTGCAGCTCCTCCAGCACCTCGGGGACGGCCTCGCGGTAGAGCTCGTCCAGGTAGTAGACGGCGTTGCGGGCCTCGTCGGTGGGCTCGGGGCGGGCGATCCGGAGCTCGTCGGTCTGCCAGAGCAGGTCGATCACCTCGGCGAGGCGGCGGTCGGCCTGGCGCTTGGCCGAGGTGTGCCGGGCCGGGTCGGTGGCGGCGAGGCCGGAGGCGACGTGCTCGCGGTGGATGCGCTCCAGCAGCTCGCCGATCCGGCGCAGCTTGTTGAGCACCGAGCGGCGGGCGGCCTCGGTCGGGTGCGCGGTGAAGACCGGGCGGACCGCGAGGTTGGCCAGGGTGTCTTCCAGGTGCTTGGGGTCCGCCTCGGCCAGCTGGTCGGCGGTCTGCGCCAGCAGCGAGCCCTCCTTGGCCCGGCGGGCGGCGAACTCGCGGCCGCGGTGCACCTGCTCGGTGACGTTGGCGAGGTGGAAGTAGGTGGAGAAGGCCCGGACCAGCTTGGCGGCGGTCTCCAGGTCGATCCCGGAGAGCAGCTCGGCGGTGGACTCGCCGTCGGTGCGGCTGAGCAGGCGCACCTGCTCGACCAGCCCGAGCAGCTCGGGGCCCTCCTGGCGGACCAGGGTCTCGCCCAGCAGGTCGCCGAGGCGGCGGATGTCCGCGCGCAGGGCGGCGTTGTCGGCGATCGGATTCGGGTTCTCCGCCGAGGTGGGGACCGGAGCGGTCACGGCTGGCTCCCTGTGGTGGTGGGGTTCGGCAACGGCTCGCGCGGACCTCGCTGTCCGACGCGACCAGCATAGGTGGCACCCGGTGCCGTCTCACCCGGGTAACCGAATGTCGGACACTCGGGGGTGGCCGGGCACGGGTGTCCCGGGCTGGTCCGGGTCGGTCTCCTGAGGGGATGGTCGGCCCCGCACGTGCCCCGACCGTACGGAGCGTGGCCGACCTTGTCAGGTCGCCCCGCTGACGGACCGTCCGGTGATCGGCCGTTACTCGGGTGCTCGGCGCCGAGGCGCTGCCATAGGCTGAGCGGCATGAGCAACTCGCCGGACGGGGGCGGGCCGGGCCGATCACTCTGGTGGTGGGAGCGGCGCCGCAGCGTGGTGCTGGATGTCGGGCTGGCCGCCTTGGCCGCCCTGGAGTGTGCCGCCGGGGCCTACGCCACGGCGGTGCAGAAGTTCGACTGGTCCACACCACTGGCGGTGGCCAGTGCGGTGGTGGGCGCGCTCTGCGGGGCCTCGCTGGTGGTGCGGCGGCGCTGGCCGGCCGTGCCGGTGGTGCTGGCGCTGCTGTTCGTGCCCGGGTCCTTCGGCGTGGTGCTGTTGGTGGTGTCGCTGTACACCCTGGCGGCCACCTGGGAGTGGCCGTCCAGACGGGGGCGGGTGATCTCGCTGTCCGCGCTGGCCTTCGCGGAGACCGTCGCGGTGGTGCTGTTCGGGATGTTCGAGCCGGTGCCGCCGGACGAGACGACCCCGCCGGTCTGGGTGCTGGTGCTGATCGCGGTGCTGGTCTCGGTCGGCGTGACGGTGCCGCCGGTGGTGACCGGCCTCTACCTGGGGGCGCGGCGGCGGCTGGTGGAGAGCCTCAAGGACCGGGCGCAGGGCCTGGAGACCGAGCTCGGCCTGCTGGCCGAGCAGGCGCAGGAGCGGGCCCGCCGGGCCCGGCTGGAGGAGCGCACCCGGATCGCCCGGGAGATGCACGACGTGGTGGCGCACCGGGTCTCCTTGATGGTGGTGCACGCGGGGGCGCTGGAGCGGATCGTCGCCAAGGACCCGGAGAAGGCGCAGCAGAGCGCCAAGCTGATGGGCGAGGTCGGGCGGCAGGCGCTGAACGAGCTGCGCGAGATCCTCGGGGTGCTGCGGATGTCCGAGGAGCGGGCGATGTCGGTGGACGACCTCTCCGGGCTGCCGGGGCTGGTCGAGCAGTCGGAGGCGGCCGGGATGCTGGTCACCCTGACGGTGAGCGGCAGCCGGCTGCCGTACACCACCGAGGCGGAGCAGACCGCGTACCGGGTGGTGCAGGAGGGGCTGACCAACGCGCACAAGCACGCCGGGGGAGCCCGGGTCACCGTGCTGCTGGCGTACGTGCCCAACGGGGTGCGGGTCGCGGTGCTGAACGAGTGCCCGGGCGGGGCGGCCAAGCGGGCCGGGCTGCCGAGCGGGGGCAACGGGCTGGTGGGGATGGAGGAGCGGGTGCTGGCGCTGGGCGGCACCTTCGCGGCCGGGCCGGAGCCGGACGGCGGCTTCCGGGTCGAGGCGGTGCTCCCGTCACGCCTCGCGGTGCAGGACACCAGGCTGGCGTAGCAGCCGCTCCACCGGCGGCTGCACCAGCGGGCGCAGCAGCCGGACGCTGGGCGGCAGGGCGAGCAGGACGGCGAGGCCGAGCGCGAAGGCGCCGTACAGCGGCAGCGCCGTCCAGGCGTGCCGCAGCACCCGGGCGTGGTAGACCCCGCTCGCCTGGAGCGCCTTCAGCGGCAGGCCGTGCAGCAGGTAGACGTAGAGCGAGGCGGCGCCCAGCGAGGTCCAGCGCAGCCGCCCGGCCGGGAGCACGGCCAGGAAGGAGGCGGCGGCCAGCAGCGAGAGCAGGCCGAGGGCGATCCTGACGGTCAGCCAGACCGGGTAGCCGACCCCGAGCTGGGCGGCCGTCCCGGTGTACTCCAGCCAGCCCGCGTCCAGCAGGTAGGGGTGCGCCGCCCAGACCGCGGCGAAGGTGAGCAGCAGGCCGAACGGGGCCAGCCGGCGGACGGCCAGGCGGCGCAGCAGCTCGAAGTGGCGGGGCCGCAGCACCAGGCCGAGCACGAACCAGGGCAGGAAGCCCAGGGTGCGCCCGAGCGCCAGCTCGGCCGGGAAGGCGTGCAGCGCGCCGGAGCCGAGCGCGATCAGCACCGCCACCGGCAGCGGGTGGCGCAGCGCCGTCCAGAGCGGCACGCTCAGCCGCCAGAGCAGCAGTGAGAGCAGGAACCAGGTGAGCCAGCGCGGCTCCAGCAGCGGGATCGGCCCGAGCTTCCGCTCCAGGACCATGCCGACCACGTTGTAGAGCACCTGGAAGACCAGGTACGGCACCACCAGTTGGGCGATCAGCCGGGCGCCGTCCACCTGCGGCCGGCCGGGCCTCGGCTGCGCGAAGTAGCCGCACAGGGTGATGAAGACCGGCATGGCGAAGGCGGCGACGGTGAGCACCACGGCGCCGACCACCCGGTCGGCGGCCAGCAGCGGCATCCAGGTGTGGGCGCAGACCACCAGCGCGACCGCCGCGAACTTGGCGTTGTCGAAGAGTGGTTGACGTTCCACCGGGCCCCCTGGTGCAGATGTGTGGGGAAAGTGTGGGGGCTGGGGAGCGCCGGTGGGAAGGGAATGCCCGAAGTGGCACGTGCCGCCGGACGGTGCCGGAGGGTCAGGGGAGCAGGCGCTCGGGCCGCAGGCCGAGCACCAGGGTGTTCACCGCCTGGTCCACCGAGCGGCCCAGGTACCACTCGCCGGCGTGGTCCAGGCTGTAGACCCGGCCGTCCTCGTCCAGCGCCAGCAGGGCCTGCCCGTACGCCTCCTCGCCCAGCGGGGCGACCCGGCGGCCGAGTGCCCGGCCCAGGTCGGCCAGGGTGCGCGGCTGGTGCAGCCCGCGGCGCGGGTCGAGCAGGAAGGGGGTGCGGGCGATCTCCCGGCCGGCCCCGGAGAGGTCGAAGGCCAGGCCGCCGAACTCGGCCCAGGCCTCGATCGCGGCCGGGAAGACGGAGTGCTGCACACCCTGGGGGTCGCCGTGCGCGACCAGCGCGTCGGCCCACTCCTCGGCCTGCCGGATCTGCCAGCGGCCGGGGTGCCAACCGGCCTGCTTGAGCTCGGCGGCCACGTCGGCGGGGAAGCGGGGCTGGGTGCGGAGGGCGGAGTTCAGTGCGGGCTCCAGACTGACGGGACGTGGGGGACTCAGGGGGCGGCCGGGCCGACGGCCACGCTGGCCACCTGGAAGTGGGCCAGCAGCGGCTCGCAGGACCGGCAGGGCGGCGCGTGCGTGCCGTGCGCCGGATCGCCCTCCTCGCGGATCCGGACGGTGGTCAGCCGGGATCCCTTGAGCGCCTTGCGGGCGTCGTGCAGGCCGAGCGGCTTGCGGGAGGCCCGCTTGGAGCGGGTGGTGTCCACCTCGGTCAGGTACCGGGAGAGCAGCACCGCCTCCGGGCAGCGCCCGAGGAAGCGCTCGCGCTGGTCCATCGGCAGCCCGGCCAGGAACTCCCCGACCAGCGGGTGCAGTTCGGGCAGGCCGTCCGGCTTGTGCCCGGCCAGGGTGTGTACGGTGCCGTTCTTCAGCGAGAGCGCGGCGGCCACCGCGGGCAGCAGGCTGTCCCGGTGGTGGCGCAGCGTCGGGGCCTGCTCGGACTGCTCCATGACTGCTCCTCACCTGGCCGTCCGCCCCTCGGCGGGTGGTGCCCCGGTGCACCACACTAGGCACCAAGCCTGCCAAATGCCGCCGACACGGCAGACGCCGGGGGGTGCGCGCCCCGCCACGCTTCACCATTCCCACACGGTTTCCCGATTCGCCCCACGGACGCCGATGGCAGCCGCTAGCGTTCCGCAGCAGGGCCGGGCCGCCGTCCGCCGGGGGTATCGGTGCGCGGCCACGACGAGTGCCCTCTTCACTGTCGGGCAAGGGGGGTCTTGCGATGACGAACGCAGCAGGCCAGGAAGCGCACGAGGCGCCGGGCGAGCACGTGGAGACGCCGGGCGTGCCCGGGCCGCGGGCCGCCGAACGGATCGGCATGGCCGTGGTCGGCGCCGGCTACTGGGGGCCGAACCTGGTCCGCAACGCGCAGCAGACCGCCGCCCTGCGGCTGCACTGGCTGTGCGACCTGGACGAGGCCCGGTCCCGCCGGGTGCTGGGCGAGTACAGCACGGTGCGGCCCACCACCTCCTTCGACGAGGTGCTGGCGGACGAGCGGGTGCGGGCGGTGGCCATCGCCACCCCGGCCGCCGGCCACTACAAGCTGGTGCGCGCCGCGCTGGAGGCCGGCAAGCACGTGCTGGTGGAGAAGCCGATCACCACCTCGGTCGAGGAGGCCGCCGAGCTCTGCGAACTGGCCGAGCAGCGCGGCCTGGTGCTGATGACCGATCACACCTTCTGCTACACCCCGGTGGTGCGCCGGATCCGCGAGCTGGTGCACGGCGGCGAGATCGGCGACGTGCAGTTCTTCGACTCGGTGCGGATCAACCTCGGGCTGGTCCAGCCGGACGTGGACGTGCTCTGGGACCTCGCCCCGCACGACCTCTCCATCCTCGACTTCGTGCTGCCCCCGGGCGTCGAGCCGGTGGGCGTCAGCGCCCAGGGCGCCGACCCGATCGGGGCCGGCCGGGCCTGCGTGGCGTACCTGACGGTCCGTCTGTCCAATGGCGCGCTGGCGCACTGCCACGTCAACTGGCTCTCCCCGACCAAGGTCCGCACCACCATGATCGGCGGCTCCCGCCGCACCCTGGTCTGGGACGACCTCAACCCGCAGGCCCGCCTGGCCGTGCACGACCGCGGCGTGGACCTCACCCCGCCGGACGAGCTCACCGACGCCATCCGCCACCAGGCCCTGATCTCCTACCGGGTCGGCGAGATGGTCGCCCCCGCGCTGGTCGAGCAGGAGGCGCTGCGCAACGTGATGGCCGAGTTCGCCGCCGCCATCACCGAGGGCCGGGCCCCGCTCACCGACGGCCGCTCCGGCCTGCGGGTCCTCAAGCTGCTGCACGCCGCCTCGCGCAGCCTGGAACTCGGCGGCGCCACCGTGCCGGTGAACGCCGACGACTCCTCCGACGTAGAACTGATCACCGCACAGGAGAGGGCCACCGCCCGATGAACGCCGTACCGATCGAGGGTTCCCGCTGCCTGGTCACCGGAGGTGCCGGCACCATCGGCTCCACCGTGGTCGACCAGCTGATCGCCGCCGGGGCCCGCGAGGTCGTGGTGCTGGACAACTTCGTCCGCGGCCGGATGGCCAACCTGGCGGACGCCGAGGCCGCCGCCGCCCCGGGCCAACTGCGGGTGGTGGACGGCGACATCCGGGACCGGGCGCTGCTGCGGGAGCTGCTGGGCAGCGACACCGACCTGCTGTTCCACCTGGCCGCGATCCGGATCACCCAGTGCGCGACCGAGCCGCGGCTGGCGCTGGAGATCATGGTGGACGGGACCTTCGACGTGGTCGAGGCCGCGGCCGAGTGCGGCGTGAAGAAGGTCATCGCCTCGTCCACCGCCTCGGTGTACGGCCTGGCGGACGTCTTCCCGACGCCGGAGACCCAGCACCCCTACAACAACGACACCCTGTACGGGGCGGCCAAGGTCTTCAACGAGGGCCTGCTGCGGTCCTTCCACGCCATGTACGGGCTGGACTACGTCGCGCTCCGCTACTTCAACGTGTACGGCCCCCGGATGGACGTCCACGGCAAGTACACCGAGGTCTTCATCCGCTGGATGGAGCGGATCACCGCCGGGCAGCCCCCGCTGATCTTCGGCGACGGCGCCCAGACCATGGACTTCGTCTACACCGAGGACATCGCCCGGGCCAACCTGCTGGCCGCCGCCGCGCCGGTGACGGACCGGGTGTACAACATCGCCTCGGCGAGCGAGGTCTCGCTGCGCGGGCTGGCCGACGCCCTGCTGTCGGCGATGGACTCCGAGCTGGACGTCGAGCACGGGCCCGCGCGGGAGACCGCGGGCGGCGTGACGCGGCGGCTGGCGGACATCTCGGCCGCCGAGCGGGACCTGGGCTGGAAGCCGGAGCTGGGCCTGGAGGACGGACTCCGCAAGCTCGTCGGCTGGTGGCAATCGGCCAAGTGACCGGGGGCGCGAGGAACTGCGCGCCCAGCCATCCACTCGCCGTCAGATCGCGGCACTTGCAACTGAACCACTTCGAAGCGACCGAACGGCGCGTTGCCTACCGCTGCGCGCAGTTCCTCGCGCCCCTGAGGGAGCGATCTCCGTTGTCCAGCATTCCCGTGATGATCCCCTGGCTCGGTGAAGAAGAAGCCCTGGCCGCCGCCGAGGCGGTGCGTTCCGGTTGGGTGGCCCAAGGGCCGCGGGTGGCGGAGTTCGAGCGGGCGTTCGCCGAGTACCTCGGCGTGCCGCACGCGATCGCCGTCTCGTCCTGCACGACCGCCCTCCAACTCGCGCTGATCGGTGCCGGGGTGGGCCCGGGGGACGAGGTGGTGGTGCCGTCCTTCTCGTTCATCGCGACCGCCAACGCCGTCACCTACCTGGGTGCCGTCCCGGTCTTCGCCGATGTGGAGCTCTCCAGCGGGAACCTCACCCCGGGGACGGTGGAGCCGCTGCTCACCGACCGCACCAAGGCCGTGATCGTGGTCGACCAGGGCGGCGTCCCGGTGGACCTGCCCGCGGTCGAGGCGCTGGTCGCGGGCCGCGGCATCACCGTCGTCGAGGACGCCGCCTGCGGCGCCGGGTCGCTGCTGAACGGCCGTCCGGTGGGCAGCGGAGCGGCCATCGCGGCGTACTCCTTCCACCCGCGCAAGCTGCTGACCACCGGCGAGGGCGGCATGGTCACCTGCCAGGACGGCGAACTCGCCGCCCGGCTGCGGCGGTTGCGCGAGCACGGGATGAGCGTCTCGGCCGCCGACCGGCACGCCGCCAGCGGCGGGGCCAGCGTGGTGGAGACGTACGACGAGGTCGGCTACAACTTCCGGATGACCGACATCCAGGCCGCGATCGGCCTGGTGCAGCTCGGCAAGCTGCCGGCGATGGTCGCCCGCCGTCGGGAACTGGCGGCGCGTTACCGCGAGCTGCTCGGCCCGCTGGGCGAGCGCCTGGTGGCCGACCCGCCGCACGGCAGCTCCAACTTCCAGGCCTGCTGGCTGCTGCTCCCCGAGGACGCCCCGGACCGCACCGAGGTGCTGGCCCGGCTGGCGGAGAAGGGGATCTCGGCCCGGCGCGGGATCATGGCGGCCCACCTGGAGCTGCCGTACAAGGGGGCGTCCCGGGTGGAGCTGCCCACCACCGAGCTGCTGACCGGCCGTTCGCTGATCCTGCCGCTCTACCACTCGCTGACGGAGGAGCAGCAGGACACCGTCGTCGCGGCCCTGCGGGAGATCGTCGGGTGACGGTGATCAGGCACCTCGGCCACGCGGGCTTCGTGGTCGAGCACGCCGGGCTGCGGATCCTGATCGACCCGTGGTTCCACCCGGCGTTCCTGGACGCCTGGTTCCCGTACCCCGACAATCGGCCGCTGCTGCCCGAGGTCGTCGGCGGCCGGTACGACTACCTGTACGTCTCGCACACCCACGAGGACCACTTCGACGAGCGGCTGCTGGGGCAGCTCTCCCGCGAGGTCACGGTGCTGGTGCCCCGGTACCGCTCGCAGTCGCTGCGGCGCCGGCTGGCCCGGATGGGGTTCGGGCAGCAGGTGCTGCTCGGGCACCGGGAGTCGCACCGGCTGGGGCCGGACGCGGTGGCCACCGTGTACCTGGACACCAGTCACAAGGAGGACAGCGGCCTGCTGCTGGACCTCGGCGGGTACCGCTTCCTGGACCTGAACGACTGCAACACCCCGCTGTCCGAACTGCCCTCCGGCATCGACCTGTTGGCGGCCCAGTACTCGGGCGCCATGTGGTACCCGAACGCCTACCGCTACCCGCCCGGGGAGATGGCCCGCAAGACCGCGGCCGTCCGGGCGGACCTGCTGGACACCCTGGTCCGCAAGGTCCGGCTGACCGGCGCCCGGGCCTACCTGCCCTCCGCCGGCCCGGCCTGCTTCCTCGACCCGGAACTGGACCGGTTCAACGACCGGGCCGCCACCATCTTCCCGCACTGGGAGGACGTGGCCGGGGAGTTCGCCGCGGCCTGCCCGGAGGTCGAGGTGGTCCGCACCGCCCCCGGCGACACCGTGGACGCCCCCTCGGCGCCCGGGAGCTGGGCCACCGACCAGCCCGGGTACCTGGCCGCCTACCGGGAGCGCCGCCGGGACGAGTGGGAGGCCTACCACCGCGGCCCGGAACCGGAGATCGGTACCGCCGAGGTGGCCGGACACTTCGACCGGCTCCAGCGGCTCAACCGCCCGCTGCTGGACGGCTACCGGCAGGGCCTGCGGCTGGAGGCCGACGGCGCCGCCTGGGGCGTCGGCCTCGGCGAACTCGCCGAACGGGTCGAGCTGGAGGACGAACCGGTCGACCCCGGCTACACCATCCGGGTCCCGCCCCGGGCGCTGCGGGCCGTCCTGGACGGCCGGGCCGGCTGGGAGGAGGCGCTGCTCTCCATGCGGCTCACCCTGCACCGCGACCCGGACGTCTTCGACCTCACCCTGCTCAGCCTGCTCCGCTACGGCCACCAGCCCGCCCAGACCCGGCAGTTGGTCCGGGAACGGAAGGGCGCCGGTGACGCCGTGGTCGAGCGGGACGGGCTGCGCTTCCAGCGCTACTGCCCGCACGCCGGGGAGGACCTGGCGCACGCCGAGGTCGCCGACGGCGTGATCGAGTGCCCCCGCCACCACTGGAGGTGGGACGCCCGCACCGGCCGCTGCCTCTCCGGCGGCACCCTCCCGCTGCGCGTCGAACCCGCCGCCGCGACTCCTGACGAACCCCTGCTCGAACCGACCCTGGAAGGGCCAGTCCGATGAACCCGATCCCGCTCGTGGACCTGCAAGCCGCCCACGCCGAGGTAGCCGAGGAGGTCCGGGAGGGCATCGACCGGGTGCTCGCCTCCGGGGCCTACGTGAAGGGCCCGGACGTGGCCGCCTTCGAGGCCGAGTACGCGGCCTACTCCGGCGTCGGCCACGCGATCGGCACCGCGAACGGCACCGACGCCATCGAGATCGCCCTGCGCGCCCTCGAACTCCCGCCCGGTGCCCGGGTGGTGATCCCCGCCAACACCTTCGTGGCCAGCGTCGAGGCGGTGGTCCGGGCCGGCCTGCGGCCGGTCCTGGTCGACGCCGACCCCGAGCACCTGCTGATCGACCCGGAACGGGCGGCGGCGGTCGAGGCCGAGGCCTACCTGCCGGTCCACCTGAACGGCCAGCTGGCCCCGGTGGAGCACGTCCTGGAGATCGCCGACGGCCGCCCGGTGGTCGAGGACGGCGCCCAGTCCCAGGGCGCCACCCGGCACGGCCGGGTCTCCGGCTCCTGGGGCGTGCTCGCCGCCACCAGCTTCTACCCCGGCAAGAACCTCGGCGCCTACGGCGACGCCGGTGCCGTGGTCACCGACTCGGCGGAACTCGCCGCCGCGGTGCGGGAGATCGGGGACCACGGGTCCAGCCGCAAGTACGTCCACGAGCGGTTCGGCTTCACCTCGCGGCTGGACACCGTCCAGGCGGTGGTGCTGCGGGCCAAGCTGCGGCGGCTCCCGGCGTGGAACGAGGCCCGGCGCGCGGCGGCCGCCCGCTACGACGCGCTGCTCGGCGAGCTGGCGGGGGTGACGCTGCCCCTGACCATGCCCGGCAACGAGCACGTCTGGCACCTGTACGCCGTCCGGATCGACGGCGGACGCCGCGACGAGGTCCTCGCGGCCCTCAACGCCGCCGGCATCGGCGCGGGCATCCACTACCCCGTCCCGGTCCACCTCCAGCCCGCCTTCCACCACCTCGGCCACCCCGAGGGCACCTTCCCGGTCGCCGAACGGGCCGCCCGCGAACTCCTCAGCCTCCCGCTGCACCCCCACCTGACCGAGTACCAGCAGACCTACGTGGCCGAGACCCTGGCCAAGGCCCTCTAGGGAACGAGGTGATGCCTCCGGGGGCGCGGGGAACTGCGCGCTTCGGGAGGCGGCCCACCTGCAACTGAGGCTCCGTCAGCCGGTTGCAGGTGCTGCCGTTCCCCCGCGCGCAGTTCCTCGCGCCCCTGCGGGGCGCACCTACGCCGCCCCCTACTCGGGCAGCCGGATCTCCAGGCCCGCGAGGACGGCCGGGTCGGCGATGACCTCGATGCCGTCGACGGTGCCGTCCGCCGCGAAGGCGAACCGCAGGACGACGGTGAGGCGGCCGAAGGGGGCCATCACCAGGCCGAGCGCGCCGTCCACCAGGGCGACCTCGGTCGCGGCGGCGCGGGCCATCGCGGCCATCGCGCCCTGCGCCACCGGCAGGGCCCCGGAGACGGTGACCGGTTCGGGGGTGGGGATGACCATGCGGTCGGCCCGGAGCACCACGTCCGGGTGGAGGAGGGCGAGCAGGGCGTCGAAGTCCCCGCCCCGGGTGGCGGCCAGGAAGGCGTCGACCACCTGCCGGCGCCGGCTCAGGTCCGGGTCGGGTGCGGGCGAGGCGCCCCGGACGCGGCGGCGGGCCCGGCTGGCCAGCTGCCGCACCGCCGCCGGTGTCTTCTCCAGCATCGGCGCGATCTCGTCGAACGGGACCGCGAACATGTCGTGCAGCACGAAGGCCAGCCGCTCCGCCGGCGTGAGCGCGTCGAGCACCACCAGCAGCGCCAGGCCGACCGAGTCGGCGAGCAGCGCCTCCTCCTCCGGGTCGGCGCCGGAGCCGCGTTCCAGTGCCCGGTCGGGGCCTTCGGGTCCGTGCTCCAGCGGGTCCTCGCGCCGGGTCCGCCGGGTGCGCAGCAGGTTGAGGCAGACCCGGCCGACCACGGTGGTCAGCCAGGCGGGGAGGTTCTGCACCTCGGAGACGTCGGCGGAGGCGGCCCGCAGCCAGGCCTCCTGGAGTGCGTCGTCGGCCTCGCTCAGCGAGCCGAGCATCCGGTAGGCGACCGCGCGCAGGTGCTCGCGTTCCTCCTCGAAGCACCGTACGAGGTCCAGTTCTCGGTCCATGGGTGTCGCGTCCCCCCGTTCGCTCATGGGCGTGTGGTCGCCGCGAACCTACCGGGCCCGGGTGGGTGGCTCCCGTGACGGGGGACCTGTCGACGGTCCGTCAAGTCCGCTCGGACCTGGTGGACCGGGCGGGGAGTACCCATAGGCTGTGGGCAGCAATCCGTCGCAGCAGCCAGTGGGGGCACCCAGATGACGACAGGCCGGCCCGGGACCGCCGCGCCCAACGGGGCGTACGCGGGGCAGGTGGTGCAGTTTCCCGACCCGTTGAGGGCGGGGAAGTACCCGGCCGGGGTGCGGGTGGACGAGGACGGCCTGCCGGTCTTCTCCCCGTACGCCGTGGCCGCCGCCGAGGTGGCCGACCCGCCGGAGGGCTTCGGCGTGGACGAGATGCGGCTCACCGACTACGTCTCGGCCAACGCCGCCCTCTACACCCAGGGCCACGAGCTCTGGGCCGACCTCCCGACCGCGGTGGCCACCCCGGCGGGCTGGACCTGGCACCACGTCAGCGGCGGCGCGCAGCCCGGCTGGCGGCGGATGGAGCTGGTGCCCGTCGAGGTGAAGGCGCTGCTGCGCCACCACGGCGGCCTGGCGCACTCCGGCGCGGACCACGAGCGCCGGGGCACCCGCCCGCTCCAGGAGCAGCGCCCGGCGCACTTCCCGCTCGCGCTGGACGGCGGCGACCCGCTGGCCGTCACCGAGGACCTGGCGCAGCGCGCCGAGCAGCGCCTGGGCCACCCGCTGCCGCCGGCCTACCGCGACTTCCTCAAGCTGGCCGGCGGTCGCGCCCCGGTGGGCGTCGCGCTGGACGTGGGCCTCGGGCTGCTGGTGGACCAGCCGTTCCTGACCCTCAGTGAGGAGTACGGCGTCCAGGACCTGGTGTACGCCAACAAGTGCCTGCGCGACCACCTCACCAAGGACTACCTGGGCGTCGCCTACCTCCAGGGCGGCCTGCTGGCCCTCAAGGTGCGCGGCGAGGACCTCGGCACGGTCTGGTTCTGCCCGTACGACGACGCCCGGGACACCGGTGACCCGGACGAGACGCCCGAGCAGCGGGTGGCCCGGCTGCTGCTGCCCTGCGGAGCGGACTTCGACGAGTTCCTGCTCCGCCTGGCGGGCAGCCCCCAGGAGTTGGAGACGGTGGCGGCGATGATGGTCGACGGCGGGTTCGCGCGCGCCGTCCCGGTGAGTGCGGAAGGGGTGCGGCAGGCGTGGTGACGTACGCGCAGGCCCGCGAGACGGCCGAGGACTGGATCAACGCGGGGGTGCCGCGCTCGCGGCAACGCGAGGTCCGGGTACGGGAGTTCGACCTGGGCTACGTCTGCTGGGCGGAGGAGGCCGCTGACGCCCCGTCCGCCGACCCCGGCGCGGCCCCCGGCCCCCGGCTGGTGATCGCCCGCGACACCGGCGCCAGCACCCTGTGGCCCGCCCTCCCGGTCAACGAGGTGGTCGCCCGCTACGAGGCCGCCTACGGCACCCCGAGCGAGCCCAACCCGGCGGGCGCGGCCAAGCCGGCCCCGGGCCGGGTGGAGGCCACCTCCTTCCTGCTCAGCCCCCCGCAGTGGCTCCAGGAGGCCGGGGAGGCGGCCATCGCGGCCGAACGCGCCCGCCTCGGCGGCGAGCCGGACGCGGCGGCGGCCGACGCGGGTCCGGACGCCACCCTGCCCGGGCCCGGCAGCGCTCCCGCCGGGGAGGGCGCCACGCTGCCCGGTCCCGGTACGGCAGCCCCCGCGGGGCAGGGCACGGGTCTGCCCGAGCCCGGTGCCGCCGACGCGGGGCCGGTCGCGGCGGCGACCGCCGCCCCCGGCACGGCGGGCGCGCCGTCGCCCGACGGTGCCCGCGCCGCCGGGCCGTCCGGCGCCCCGGCGGAGCCGGAAGGGCTGGACGCCGCCCTGGCCTTCGCCCTGGGCGGCTCCCTGGACCAGGCCGCCGGACCGGGGGCGGCCCCCGCGGACGGCGGTCCGGCGGTTCCGCCGGGTGGGTTCCCGCCGCCCGGTGCGCCCGGGGCCCCGTTCCCTGGTGGTCCGTCAGCCGGCATGCCGCCGCAGGCTCCCGGCGGCTTCCCGCCGCCGCAGGGTGGGGGTCCGTTCCCGCCGCCGCCGGGTGGGCCGGGTGCGCCGCCGTACGGTGCCGGGCCCGGGGGCTTCCCGCCGCCGGGTGGTCCCGGTACGCCTCCGCACGGGGCCGGTCCGTTCCCGCCTCCGCCCACCGGTCCGGGGATGCCGCCGCCGGGTGGGTTCCCGCCGCCCGGTGCCCCGTTCCCTGGTGGTCCGTCAGCTGGCATGCCGCCGCAGGCTCCCGGCGGCTTCCCGCCGCCGCAGGGTGGGGGTCCGTTCCCGCCGCCGGGTGGGCCGGGTGCGCCGCCGTACGGTGCCGGGCCCGGGGGCTTCCCGCCGCCGGGTGGCCCTGGCACGCCTCCGCACGGAGCCGGTCCGTTCCCGCCTCCGCCCGCCGGTCCCGGCGTGCCGCCGCACGGTGCGTTCCCGCCGCCGGGAGCCCCCGGTGCGCCCGGGGCCCCGTTCCCCGGTGGTCCGTCGGCGGGCATGCCGCCGCAGGCTCCCGGCGGCTTCCCGCCGCCGGTGTTCGCCGCGCCGCCGGACTCCGGCCGCCCGGCCGGTGACGCGCCGACCCTGCTCGCGCCCCCGCCCGGCGGGCCCGGTGCGGGCCCGGCCGCCGATCCCTCGCAGGCGCCGACTCTGCTGGCCTCCGACGTCCCCGGGCTGAGCGGCCTGCCGGGCGCCCCGGGCCGGGGCGGTCCGACCGCGCCGCCGCCCCCGCCGCCCGCCGACCTGCGCGGCCCGGCCGGTGCCCCGCCCGTACCGCCGGGCCAGGCGCCGGGCCGGACTCCGACCGCCCCGCCCCCGCCGCCCCCGGCCGACCTGCGCGGCGACGGCACCGGGGCTCCCGGCCCCCGTCCGCTCCCGGGCGCGGCACCGGTCGGCTACGGCTACCCGGACGCGGCCTCGGCCGGTGCCCCGGCCCCCGCCGCCCCCGCCGAACCGGCGGCCGCCGCCCCGGCCCCGCAGGCGCCGGCCAATCCCGGCCAGCCCTCGGTCGGCCCGGGCAGCAGCGCCGTGGTCCGCTACCGCGGGCCGGACGGCTCCGAGCAGACGGTGATGCAGCGCAGCGAGCCGGGCACCCCGCACCCCGAGGTGAAGGTGCTGGCCGAGCTGCGCCGCCTCAACGTGCCCCCGGACCAGGTGCTCGAACTCCACACCGACCTGGAGCCCTGCGACCTGCCCGGCGGCTACTGCCTGCGGATGGTCCGCGCGGCCTGGCCGAACGTCCGGATCAGCCACACCGCCGGGTACGGCCGGGACCACCAGGCCCGCCAGGCCGGCATGGCGGTGCTGCTGGACCACCTCGACCAGCTCCACCAGTTGGCCGCGGGCCCGCAGCGCCCGCGCACCGTCCGGGTCCCGCTGCCCCCGGCGGGTTCGCCGCCGGCCGGCGCGGTGCCGCTGCCGCCCACCGACCCGCAGCAGCTGGGCGGTGAGCTCGCGCAGGTCTTCGGGCCCTCGGTGTTCCGCTTCGAGCAGCGTGCGGTGTCCCGCCAGGGCGTGCCGGAGCAGGTCGCCCAGATGCTGATCTGGGCCGGTCTGCCGCGCGACTTCGCACCGTTCTTCTGGGCCCAGGCCCAGGAGGGGCGGCCGATCCCGACCCTCGCCGAGCTGGCCGCCGAGCGCGGCCTGCCGGGTGGTCCGGACTTCGGCGGCTACCTGGTGCTGGGCAACGACTACGGGCGCCAGCTGTGCGTGCAGTACGGCACGGCCGCGGTGGTCGCGGTCGACCTGGAGCGGCCGGGCGCGGAGGCCCCGCGCTTCGTCAACAGCGGCGTCCCGGAGTTCGTCCGCTCGCTGGCCCTGCTCGGCCGGATGTGGCGCCTGCGGTACGGGCTGACGCCCGATCAGGCCGGCCGTTGGACGGTCGACTTCCAGGCCCAGCTCCAGGCCGTCGACCCCGCCGCCCTGGCCGGGCCGGAGACCTGGTGGTCGGTCCTCCTGGAGCAGTTCTGGGACGGCCTGATGTGACGACGGGTCACCGGTGAGGGGCTCGTCACACCGCGGGCGGGCCCCTCACCGGCACGCCGGGTCCTCCGGACCCGGCAGGGCCCCTCGCCCGGCCACCCCGGCCGTGTCCCGCCCCAGCAGGCCCCGCCACCGCGAGCTCCCGGCAGGGGGCTCCTCACCCGGCTGCCCCGGCACGGCCTTGTTTGGGTTTCGATCCCACTTGCGCAAAATAGGTCAAGAGGACGGTCCTATCCACGCCTGCCTCGACCGGCACCGACAGGGGAAGAGACCATGAGCGACGCAGTCTCCCAGCACGGCTTCATCGTCACCCGCCGGGGCTACGCCCCCGAGCAGGTCGACCACGCGATGGTCGTGCTGACGGCCGAGCGCGACAGCGCGTGGGAGCAGCTCAGCGTGCTGGGCTCCGGAGTCCGGGAGATGGAGCGCCGGCTGGCCGAGATCCGGCAGGCCGCCGCCGACGCCCCGGAGCCGGACTACTCGGTGCTGAGCGAGCAGGCCGTGAAGCTGATGGCCATCGCCGACTCCGAGGCGACCGCGATCCGGGAGGCCGCCCAGCAGGCCGCCGAGGACGCCCGGGACGAGGCGTACGAGAACGGCCAGAAGGCCGCCAACGCCGCCCGCGACCACTCCGTGGCGACCCGGAACGAGGCCGACGCCGCCGCCCGCCGGACCGACGAGCGGACCAGGGCCGAGGCCGAGCAGCTGCGGGCGACCGCGGACCGGGAGTCGCGGGCGATCCGGGACTCGGCGACCGCGGACGCGGCCAAGGTCCGGGTGGCCTCCGCGGAGGCGCAGGAGCGGGCGGAGGCCAAGCTGGCCGAGCTGCGCCGCCGGGCGGACGAGACCTTCGCCGCCGTCGAGACCAAGGCGGACGCGGAGGACGCCAAGATCTCCTCCACCGCCGAGCGCAAGGTACGCGAGGCCGAGCAGCACCGCGAGTCGGTGCTGGCCAAGATCAAGCAGGCCGAGGCGGAGGCCCGTTCCGAGGCGGACGCCCTGGTCGAGGCGGCCCGCCGGGAGGCGGAGAAGATCCAGGCCGCCAGCGAGCGCGAGCACCGCGAGTTCACCGCCAAGTACGAGCAGGTGCAGCAGCACCTGGACCACATCAAGCAGACCCTGGCCGCCCTCACCGGCGCCGCGGTCGGCCAGATCGAGGCGGCCGCGCCCGCGCCCGCCGTCGATGCGCCGCCAGCTGCCGCGCCGCCGGCTCCCGCACCCGAGGCGCTCGCGCCCAAGGCTCCCGCGGCGGCCGAGGAGGCCCCGACGGCGCCGCTGCCGAGCATCCCGCCGGCCGCGCCGCTCCCGCCCAAGCCCCCGGCCCCGCCGGCCGCCCAGAAGGCCGAGGCGACCCCTGACGCGACGGCCGCCCCCGTCCCCGAGGCGGAGACCCGGATCATCCCCAAGATCGTGATCGTGGACGACGGCCACGAGTACCCGAGCGAGGTCATCCGCCGCGGCTGACGCCCCGTCCGGAACGCCGGAGGCCCCGTCCACACGCTGTGGACGGGGCCTCCGGCGTTCGCCCCGGGGTCAGAGCACCTCGACCGCCGGGCCGCTGAGGCGGCGGCGGCAGTCCAGCACGTAGGAGGCGTGGGTGGTGACGGCCTCGTAGTCGAAGTCGTCGTGGTCGGCGAGCAGCACCACCGCGTCGGCGGCGGCCAGCTCCTCGGGGGTGGCCTCCACCCGGATCACCGAGCTGAACGGGGTCTCCGGCTCGGTGGCCCGCTGGCCAGGGATGACCGGCTCGGCCACGTGCACGCCGGTGACCACGTGCGGGTCGGCGGCCCGCACCTCGGCGCCCATCCGCAGCAGCAGCTCGGCCACCCGGGCGGCCGGGGTCTCCCGGGCGTCGCCGGTGTTCTTCTTGTACGCCAGGCCGAGCAGCAGCACCCGGGAGCCGCGGACCGAGCGGTGACGGTCGTTCAGCGCCTCGCCGAGGCGGCGCACCACGTAGTCGGGCATGTGGCTGTTGACGTCGTTGGCCAGCTCGACGAAGCGGAAGGACTGGCCCAGCGCCCGCTCCACCCGCCAGGACAGGTAGGACGGGTCGATCGGCAGGCAGTGGCCGCCGACGCCCGGGCCCGGGGTGAAGCGCAGGTAGCCGAAGGGCTTGGTGGAGGCGGCGTCGATCGCCTCCCAGACGTCGATGCCGAGGTCGTGGGCGAACATCGCGAGCTCGTTCACCAGCGCGATGTTGACGTGCCGGAAGGTGTTCTCCAGCAGCTTGGTGAGCTCGGCCTCCTTGCAGGAGGAGACCGGCACGGTGCGCTCGATCAGCTCGGAGTAGAAGGCGTCCACGGCGGCCAGGCCCTCCGGCGAGGTGCCGGAGACCACCTTGGGGGTGTTCTCCAGCTTCCAGGTCGGGTTGCCCGGGTCGATCCGCTCGGGGCTGTAGCCGAGGTGGAAGTCCTGACCGGCCGTCAGCCCGGAGCCCTGCTCCAGGATCGGGGCCAGCAGCTCCTCGGTGGTGCCGGGGTAGGTGGTGGACTCCAGCACCACGGTCGCGCCGGGGCGCAGGTGCTCGGCCAGCAGCCTGGCCGAGGACTCGATGTAGGAGAGGTCCGGGACGCCGTCCCGCAGCGGTGTCGGCACGGTGATCACCGCGACGTCGAAGCCCGCCACCTCGGCCGGGTCGGCGGTCGGCTGGTAGCTCCCGTCGTCCAGCAGCGGGCGGAGCCGCTCTGCCGGGATGTCCTCGACGTAGGACTCGCCGAGCGCCAGGCGCTTGATCCGCCGCTCGTCCACGTCGTACCCGACCACCTGGTGCCCGACCTCCGCCGCGCGGACGGCCAGTGGCAGCCCTACGTAGCCCTGGCCCGCGATGACCACGCGCATGACGAAGTACCCCCTCCGTTGCGGTTCGCACGGTGTCCCCACACCGTCTTCACACGAGAGGGTACGGAGCCCCGACCGGCCGCGCCGGAGTTCGGGCAAAGTGGTCGAAGAGTGGTACGGAGAGCGCCTGTTGGGACGGGCCCGGAAACGCCAGGGGCCGCGGCGCCCCCCAGGAAGGGGCACCACGGCTCCCGCGATTGGGCACGGGCGCCCCCACCCAGGGCCGCCCGGCCACGCACTCCCGACCCCCATCGGAGGTGCGTCCGTGCCACCACAGCCATCCCCCACGGTTGGGTGCGGCGGGCACGAACACCATGCTGCGCGACCACCATGGACGGGCAGTGTCGGCAATATGTCGAGTTCGTGATCTGTGAGCGGGTTCGGGTGTCCGCCCGGACGGGCCGGCCGGCCCGATGATCACGGCGGCGGGGCGGGTGGCGGCGTAGGCTGGACACCCCCGGGCGCTCCGCGTTCCGGGTCGTTCGCGTTGCCCGGCCGGGGTTTTCCGGCGCCCGGGCACTCCAGCCGTGGAGCCGAGAAGCATGAGTCTGTCCGGACTGCTCGACGTCGTCGTCCGCGACGCCGCCCTCGCCGAGGCGATCGAGGCGGCCGCTGCCGGACAGCGGCAGCACCTCGACCTGGTGGGGCCGCCCGCCGCCCGCCCGTTCGCGATCGCCGCGCTGGCCCGCTCGCTGGCCGGCGCGGCCGGGGAGCGGGGGCGGCCGGTGCTGGCGGTGACCGCGACCGGCCGGGAGGCCGAGGACCTGGCGGCCAGCCTGCGTTCGCTGCTGCCGCCGGACGCGGTGGCCGAGTTCCCGGCCTGGGAGACCCTGCCGCACGAGCGGCTCTCGCCGCGTTCGGACACGGTGGGCCGCCGGCTCGCCGTGCTGCGCCGGATCGTCCACCCGCGCGGCGACGACCCGGCGGCCGGTCCGGTCCAGGTGGTGGTGGCACCGGTCCGTTCGGTGCTCCAGCCGCAGGTGAAGGGGCTGGCCGAGCTGGAGCCGGTGGCCCTGCGGCGCGGTGAGCAGCACGACCTCGGCGAGGTGTCCCGCAGGCTGGCGGCCGCCGCCTACTCCCGGGTCGAACTGGTCGAGAAGCGCGGCGAGTTCGCGGTCCGCGGCGGCATCCTGGACGTCTTCCCGCCGACCGAGGAGCACCCGCTCCGGATCGAGTTCTGGGGCGACGAGGTCGAGGAGATCCGCTTCTTCAAGATCGCCGACCAGCGCTCGCTGGAGATCGCCGAGCACGGCCTCTGGGCACCGCCCTGCCGCGAGCTGCTGCTGACCGAGGAGGTCAGGCTCCGCGCGGCCGAACTGGCCGAGCGGCACCCGGAGTTGGCCGAGATCCTGGACAAGATCGCCCAGGGCATCGCGGTCGAGGGCATGGAGTCGCTGGCCCCGGTGCTGGTGGACGACATGGAGCTGCTGCTGGACGTGCTGCCGCAGGGCTCCGTCGCGGTGGTCTGCGACCCGGAGCGGGTCCGCACCCGGGCGGCCGACCTGGTGGCGACCAGTCAGGAGTTCCTGCACGCCTCCTGGGTGGCCGCCGCGGCGGGCGGGGAGCGGCCGATCGACATCGAGATGATCGACGTCTCGGCGGCCTCGCTCCGGTCGCTGGCCGACGTCCGCGAGCACGCGGCGGAGATCGGGCTGCCCTGGTGGTCCGTCAGCCCGTTCGCCACCAGCGACTCGTCGGTGACGGAGGTCCTGGAGTTCGATGCCAACACGCTGACCCTCGGCATGCACGCCGTGGAGGCCTACCGGGGCGACACCGCCCGGGCGATCGCCGACGCCAAGGAGCGGCTGAACGCCGACTGGCGGGTCGTCATGGTGACCGAGGGGCACGGCCCGGCCTCCCGCCTGGCCGAGGTGCTGAGCGGCGAGGGCATCCCGGCCCGGCTGGTCGCCGACCTGGACCAGGCGCCGACCCGGGACGTCGTCCACGTCTCCTGCGGCTCGATCGAGCACGGCTTCGTGGACGAGTCCCTCAAGCTCACCGTCATCACCGAGACCGACCTCTCCGGCCAGAAGTCCTCCACCAAGGACATGCGCCGGATGCCGTCCCGCCGCCGCAACGCGATCGACCCGCTGGCCCTGGCGGCCGGCGACTACGTCGTCCACGAGGCGCACGGCGTCGGCCGGTACGTGGAGATGGTGCAGCGCACCGTCCAGGGCGCCACCCGCGAGTACCTGGTGCTGGAGTACGCCCCCGCCAAGCGGGGCCACCCCGGCGACCGGCTGTTCGTGCCGACCGACCAGCTCGACCAGGTCACCAAGTACGTCGGCGGCGAGGCGCCCACCCTGCACCGCCTCGGCGGCGCCGACTGGGCCAAGACCAAGCAGCGGGCCAAGAAGGCGGTCAAGGAGATCGCCGCCGACCTGATCAAGCTCTACTCGGCCCGGATGGCCGCGCCCGGCCACACCTTCGGCCCGGACACCCCCTGGCAGCGCGAGCTGGAGGACGCCTTCCCGTACGCGGAGACGCCCGACCAGCTGACCACCATCGCCGAGGTGAAGGCCGACATGGAGAAGTCGGTCCCGATGGACCGGCTGATCTGCGGCGACGTCGGCTACGGCAAGACCGAGATCGCCGTCCGGGCCGCCTTCAAGGCCGTCCAGGACGGCAAGCAGGTCGCGGTGCTGGTGCCCACCACGCTGCTGGTGCAGCAGCACTTCTCCACCTTCGCCGAGCGGTACGCCAACTTCCCGGTGAACGTGAAGGCGCTCTCCCGCTTCCAGACCGACTCCGAGGCCAAGGCCGTCCTGGAGGGCCTGTTCGAGGGCTCGGTGGACGTGGTGATCGGCACCCACCGGCTGTTCTCCAACGAGACGAGGTTCAAGGACCTCGGCCTGGTCATCGTCGACGAGGAGCAGCGCTTCGGCGTCGAGCACAAGGAGCAGCTCAAGAAGCTGCGGGCCAACGTCGACGTGCTGACGATGTCGGCGACGCCGATCCCGCGCACCCTGGAGATGGCCGTCACCGGCATCCGGGAGATGTCCACCATCACCACCCCGCCGGAGGAGCGCCACCCGGTGCTGACCTTCGTCGGCCCGTACGACGAGAAGCAGATCTCGGCCGCCGTCCGGCGTGAACTCCTGCGCGAGGGCCAGGTGTTCTACATCCACAACCGGGTCGAGTCGATCGACAAGGCGGCCGCCCGGATCAAGGAGCTGGTGCCCGAGGCCCGGGTCGCCACCGCGCACGGGCAGATGGGCGAGACCCAGCTGGAGAAGGTGGTGGTCGACTTCTGGGAGAAGGAGTTCGACGTCCTGGTCTCCACCACCATCGTGGAGTCCGGCATCGACATCTCCAACGCCAACACCCTGATCGTCGAGCGCGGCGACACCTTCGGCCTCTCCCAGCTCCACCAGCTCCGCGGCCGGGTCGGCCGGGGCCGCGAGCGCGGCTACGCCTACATGCTCTACCCGCCGGAGAAGCCCCTCACCGAGACCGCCCACGAGCGCCTCGCCACCATCGCCCAGCACACCGAGATGGGCGCCGGCATGTACGTCGCCATGAAGGACCTGGAGATCCGCGGCGCCGGCAACCTGCTCGGCGGCGAGCAGTCCGGCCACATCGCCGGCGTCGGCTTCGACCTCTACATGCGGATGGTCGGCGAGGCGGTGGCCGAGTTCCGCGAGTCGCTGGCCAACGGCGGCGCGGAGCCGGAGGAGGAGCCGCTGGAGGTGAAGATCGAGCTGCCGGTCGACGCCCACGTCCCGCACGACTACGCCCCGGGCGAGCGGCTGCGGCTGCAGGCGTACCGCTCGATCGCGGCGGTCAACTCCGAGGAGGACATCGTCCAGGTCCGGGAGGAGCTGACGGACCGTTACGGCAAGCTGCCGGAGCCGGTGGAGAACCTGCTGCTGGTCGCCGCCCTGCGGCTGTACGCGCGGCGGTGCGGCATCGGTGACATCACCCTGCAGGGGCAGTTCGTCCGCTTCGGGCCAGTCGACCTGCGGGAGTCCCAGCAGCTGCGGCTCAACCGCCTCTACCCGCGCAGCCAGGTCAAGGCGACGGCGCAGCAGCTCCTGGTGCCGCGGCCGTCCACCGGACGGATCGGCGGCAAGCCGTTGGTCGGGCGCGAACTGCTGGCCTGGTGCCGCGAGTTCCTCACCACCATGTTCGACGACCTCGCCGGCTCCAAGAACTGACCTCACGCGGGCGCGCGGAAAGTGGTCACCCCGGGGCGCGGGGAACTGCCGCATGGGCGCGGTGGATGGCGGTCACCCCGGGGGCGCGGGGAACTGCGCGCTGCGGGAGGCGACGACCCGTGTGCCGGGTACGGACACTCACGTGCAAGTGGAACTCCGTACCCGGCACACGGGTCAGCCTCTTCCGCCTCGCGCAGTTCCCCGCGCCCCCGGGGTGACCACTACCGCCCGCGCCCCGGGGCGGCCGCTGCCCGCGCCCCCGGGGTGGCCACCCGGGGCGGTACGGTGTGCCGGGAGTTTTGGCGGCGCTCGTACGGGAGTACCCATGGCTGGTCAGCAGTACGGCAGCAACGCGGGCCCGCTCGGGGCCGGGGGGAAGGTGCTGCTCGCCCTGGTGCCGCTGCTGTCGCTCGGGTTGCTGGGCATGGTGCCGTCGTTGGTGCTGGCGCTGCGGCGCAAGCGGGCGGCGGACGTGGTGGCGGCGGTGGTGGCCGGGCTGCTCCAGCTCCTGGTCTACGTCGCGATCGGGCTGACCGACCCGGACCCGGACACCGCCAGCGGGCTCGACCTCGCGGGCGGGCTCGCCCTGTTCGCGCTCTGGCTCGGCGGCCCGGTGCACTACCTGGTGATGGACACCCAGGCCCAGTGGCGCTCGAAGACCCCCGCCCCGGCCCCCGCGCCCTGGTACCCGCCGCCGGCCGTGCCGTACCCGCAGCAGCCGTACCCGCAGGCCCCGCAGGCCCCGCGGTCCCCGCAGGCCGGCCCGGCGACCCAGGACGACCTCCAGCAGCTGGGTGAGCTGCTGCGCCGTCAGGCGCAGGAGGGCCGTCCGTGAGGGACGCCCGGCTGGTCGGCGGGAGGTACCGGCTGGGGGAGCGGATCGGCCAGGGCGGGATGGGCCAGGTCTGGGCGGGGACGGACGAACGCCTCGGGCGGCCGGTCGCGGTGAAGCTGCTCCGTGCGGACCGGTTCGGCCCGGCGGAGGGGCCCGCCGCGGACCAGGAGGGGTCGCTGCGCCGGCGCTTCCTGCGCGAGTGCCGGGTGACGGCCGGGCTCGACCACCCGGGGCTGGTGACGGTCTTCGACGCGGGGGAGGACGGCGGCGAGCTCTACCTGGTGATGCAGCGGGTGCCGGGGCTGAGCCTGGCGGACCTGATCGACGGGCAGGACCCCTTCCCGGTGGAGCGGGCGGCGGCCGTCGCGGCGCAGCTGTGCGGGGCACTGGGGGCGGTGCACGCCGCCGGCGTGGTGCACCGGGACCTGAAGCCGAGCAACGTGATGGTCCGTGAGGACGGCCGGGTGGTGCTGCTGGACCTCGGCATCGCGACCGCGCTGGACCCGGCGGCGACCCGGCTCACGTTGACCGGCGTGCCGATCGGCAGTCCGGCGTACATGGCGCCCGAGCAGGCCCTCGCGGCCGGGACCGACCGGCGCAGCGACCTCTACGCGCTGGGCTGCCTGCTGCACGAGATGCTGGCCGGGCAGGCGCCGTTCCGGGCGCCCAGCGCGCTCGGGGTGCTCCGCCGCCACGTGGACGAACCGCCCACCCCGCTGCGGGAGTTGCGGGCGGAGGTGCCGGCGGCGCTGGAGGCACTGGTGCTGGAGCTGCTGGCGAAGCGGCCCGAGGACCGCCCGGCGGACAGTCGTGCGGTCTACGCCCGGCTGCTGCCGCTGCTCCCGCCGGCCCGGGCCGAACTCCGGTCCGAGCCGGGCCCGTTGCCCGATCCGACCGCGCCCTACCGCTACCCGCACCAGCCGCTGCCCGGCCCCGGCGCCGTTCCGCCGCCGGCCCCGGACGCCTCGGTCGAGGGGCCCGCCATCCTGCCGTCGGTGGCGGTGCCGCCGACCGCGGTGGAGGACCTGACGGCGGTCTGCGACCAGCTCTCCGACCTGGTGGCGGCCCGCCGGTACGCCGAGGTCACCGAGCTGGCGGGCCGGCTGCTGCCCCGGGCCCGGGCCGAACTGGGCGACACGGCACCGCTGGTGCGCACCGTCCGGACCATCCACGCCCGGGCCCTGCAGACCCAGCGCCGCTACCCGGAGGCGCTCGCCGAGTACCGGCAGCTGCTGGCGGGGGCGGCCGGCGAGCCGGAGCGGTCCTTCGAACTCCGGGAGCAGATCGGCCTGTTGCTGGCCCGTCAGGGCGAACGCCGGGCCGCCTGGCAGCAGGTGGCCGAGCTCCTGCTGGAGCGCGAGCGCAGCCACGGCCCGCACCACCCCGACGTGCTCCGGCTGCGCACCCACCTGGCCGCGATCGGCCCGGCCACCCCGCCGCCCACCCCGGTCCGCGGCAACCCGTACGCCGAGGGGCTGTCTCCTTGACGGTGCCCGCTCCTCGTCGGCGCCCGCGCGGCGGAGCCGCACGACGTCACGGCCGGCCCCACCAGGGGGACGGCCCCCGAGGCTGACGGCCCGTCGGTGCACGGCGAGGGGCCCGCCCCTCCGCTCGCGCGGACGGACGGGCCCCGGGCCGTACGGGGGTCAGACCTCGGTACCCCGGCGGCGCGAGGCGGCGACCAGGGCCGCACCGGCGGCCAGGGCGGCCGCACCGCCGCCGACCTGCCAGGGCAGGTCGGTGCCGCCGCCGGTGGAGGCCAGGCGCTGGGTGGTGTCGGCGGTCACCCGGGGAGCGGCCGGCGCGGTGGTCGGCGTGGCGGCCGGTGCCGGGGTGGTGGTGACGTTCACGGGGGTGACGGCGGCCGGCTTGTCCTGCCCGGCCTTCGCCTTCTCGCGCTCGGCCTTCTCGGCGGCGGCCTTGTCCTCGGCGGCCTTCTTCGCCGCGGCCTCGTCGGCGGCCTCGGCCTCGGCCCGGCCGGTGTTGAGGAAGGCGGCGACGGCCGGGTAGTCGCCCTCCAGGGCGGCGAGGGCGGCCTTGCGGACGGCGGGGCCGCCGGTCTCGGCGATCCGGCTGACGGCGACCCGGTCCGCACTCTCGGCCTTGGCCCGGCCGGTGTTGAGGAAGGCGGCGACCTCGGGGTAGGGCCTGCCCAAGACGGCGTCGGCCGCGGCGCGGACGGCGGGCCCGCCGCGCTCGGAGATCTGGGCGACCAGGACCCGCTCCGCGCTCTCGGCCTCGGCCCGGCCGGAGTTGAGGAAGGCGGCGACCTTCGGGTAGCCGCTGCGGAGGGCGTCGGAGGCGGCCTTCTCGACGAGCGGGCCCGCGACCTCGGCGATCCGGGCGGCCTCCACCATGTCGTCGCCGACGGCCTCCCGGTAGCCCGTGCGCAGGAACTCCTGGACGGCCTTGCGGTCGGCCCGCAGGGCGGTGGTGGCGGCCTTCTTGACGGCCGGGCCACCGGCGCTGAGGAGCTGCGTCGCGCGGACCCGCTCGTCGGTCTCGCGGGCCAGGTGCTGACCGGTCGCCAGGAAGGCGGCCCGGTCCTCCGGGGTCCCGTCCAGGGCCTGCTGGGCCCGCTCGTGCACGGTGGTGCCCTCGTCGGGGTCGGCGAGCAGGGCCCGGATCAGGGTCTTGTTCTGCTCGTCGGTCTGGCTGTCGGTGGCCGAGACGCCCGGGGTGGCGGGCGGGTTGTCGGCCGCCGAGGCGGTGGACGGGAAGAGGATCGCCGGCGCGAGCGCGGCGGCCGTGAGGACGGCCGAGACGCGGGGCAGCTTCATTTTGGGGTTCCCCCAGTTGTGCAAATACCGTGCAATGAACGTGCGCACGAATCATAGGGGCGCCGTCGAACGCGTTCCCGTGCCCCCCACCGCCACCGCGACACCAGCCTTCCGTGGACGTCGGCACCCTTGGCCAAACGCCTCCGGGCCGTGAGACTGGTGCACCGTCAGCAGAACCACGCGCGCCCCACAACTCCCGGGAGGCCCCACGTGATCCGCCACCTCCGCACCACCGCCGGAGTCCTGCTCGCCGGAGCCGCACTGGCGGCCTGCGGGAGCCAGCCGCCCCACCAGGGGTCGGCGGCCGTGGTCGGAGGCGAGAGGATCAGCATCGCGGCCGTGGAGGCCCGGGTCGGGGAGGTGCGCCAGGGGGTGGCGGCCGAGACCGGCGGGCAGCAGGCCGAGCGGGCCGGGCTGGTCCGCCGGACGGTGGTCGACCTGGTGCTGGACCGGGTGGTGGCGCAGGCCCTGGTGGACCGTCAACTGACGGTCACCGACGGGGAGATCGCCGAGGCCAAGGAGAGCCAGGCCAGGATGATGGGCGGCGAGGCCGAGCTGGCCCGCGAGTTGCTGGTGCGGCAGAACGTCCCGGCCGACGCGGTGGACTCCTTCTACCGGCAGCAGCTGGGCATCCAGAAGCTGGCGGCCGGCAAGGACCCCCGCACGCCCGAGGGCGACGCCGCGATCCGCTCCGCGCTGACCGACGCCGGGGCCAAGCTGAAGATCGAGGTCAACCCGCGCTACGGCCGCTGGGACGTCCAGCAGATCGGCCTGGTGACGGCCCCTGCGGACTGGATCAAGCAGCCCGCCGCCACCGCCTGAGCGGGTAGGTTCGGAGTGTGGACACTCCGAAGCTGATCCTGCTCACCACCACTCACCGGGTCGCCCCCGGCCTGCTCTCCTGGCCCGCCTGGGAGGCGCTGCGCGGGGCGGCCCGGGTGCTGGCCGGGGACCCGGCCCACCCCCAGCTCCCGGCCGTCCGGCAGGCCGGCGTCACGGTCGGGCTGGTCGAGCGCTCCACCGCGCCCGCGCTGGCCCGGCTGCTGACCGAGCAGAAGGAGGGCGTGACCCTCTGGCTCGGCAGCCCCGACGGGGACCCGGGGCTGACCGACGCGCTGGCCCGGATCGCGGTCGAGCGGGCCGGGGAGGCGCCCGAGATCGAGCTGCTGCCCGGCTCCTACGACCTGCCCGGCGCCCGGCTGCTGGACCTGGTCTCGGTGATGGACCGGCTCCGGTCCCCGGGCGGCTGCCCCTGGGACGCCGAGCAGACCCACGCCTCGCTGGTGAAGTACCTGGTCGAGGAGGCCTTCGAGCTGGTCGAGGCGATCGAGGACGGGGACCGCGTCACCCTGCGCGAGGAGCTCGGCGACGTGCTGCTCCAGGTCCTGTTCCACTCCCGGATCGCCGAGGAGCACCCGGAGGACCCGTTCACGGTCGACGACGTGGCCGGGGACATCGTCGAGAAGCTGATGTACCGTCACCCGCACGTCTTCGGGGACGTGGAGGCGGCCGGCGCGGCCGAGGTGGAGGCCAACTGGGAGCAGCTCAAGGCCGCCGAGAAGCAGCGCGACTCGATCCTGGACGGCGTCCCGGCCGGGCTGCCCGCGCTGGCGTACGCGGCCAAGCTGGTCTCCCGGGTCCGCCGGGCCGGCTTCACCGCCGTCCCGGACGCCCCGTACGAACTCCCCGCCGAGCTCGACCAGGAGAGCCTGGGCAGGCTGCTGCTGGCCCTCGCCCAGCGGGCGTACGACCAGGACCTGGACATCGACCAGGCGCTGCGCGCCACCACCCGCGCCTACCGGGACGAGGTCCGGGCGGCGGAGTGAGGGACGCCTCCCCCGGCAGGGACCGGCTCAGGCGGCGACGGCGGGGGCGAGGACCTCGCCGATCGCCTCGCCGACCTGGGCCATCAGCTCGGCCAGCGGGCCGAGGGTGGCGGGGAGTTCGGCGATCGGGAGGATCCGCTCGGCGTCCGGGCCGCAGACGCAGAACAGGTCGATCGGGCCCAGGTGCTTGACCGCGGTGGCGACCAGGGCGGCCACGTCGGAGGGCTGCCGGACGTCGGCGCCCACCCCGACCACCGGGCAGCCCGGCCGGTCCAGCTCGGTGGCCAGGTCCTCGGCCACGCCGGGCCGCTGGTCGGCGATCAGCAGGCCGGCCGCGCCGGCCGCGGCGAACCGCCGGGCCAGCCCGGCACCCGAACCGCCGTCCAGTACCGCGATGACCACCACTGCCCCGGTTACTCGCATGGGACTGCTCCTCCTTGAGCCGCGCCCGGCGGGACGCGCCGCACCGGCGTCCCTCCAAGTCCGTATCGGAGGATCGTAAGCACGGGCCGTTCCTCCGCAAGAGCAATTACCCCCCAGGTGACCAGGCTCACTCCTCCTCGGGCGGGTTACCGTTCACACCATGCCGGACAGCCCCGCCCCGACCCAGCCCGCCCTCTTCACCTGGGAGTTCGCCGCCGACCCGTACCCCGCGTACGCCTGGCTGCGCGAGCACGCCCCGGTGCACCGCACCACCCTGCCCAGCGGGGTGGACGCCTGGCTGGTCACCCGGTACGCGGACGCCCGGCAGGCGCTGGCCGACGCCCGGCTCTCCAAGAACCCGGCGCACCACAGCGAGCAGGCGCACCGCACCGGCCGGGTCGGCATCCCCGGGGAGCGGCAGGCCGACCTGATGACCCATCTGCTGAACATCGACCCGCCGGACCACACCCGGCTGCGCCGGCTGGTCTCCAAGGCCTTCACCCCGCGCCGGGTCGCCGAGTTCCAGCCCCGGGTGCAGGAGCTGACCGACCGCCTGATCGACGGCTTCGCGGCCCGCGGCGAGGCCGACCTGATCCACGAGTTCGCCTTCCCGCTCCCCATCTACGCGATCTGCGACCTGCTCGGCGTGCCGGCCGAGGACCAGGACGACCTGCGGGACTGGGCCGGCGCGATGATCCGTCACCACGGCGGCCAGCGCGGCGGGGTCGGGCGGGCGGTGAAGAAGATCCGCGCCTACCTGTTGGAGCTGATCCACCGCAAGCGGGCCGATCTCGGCGACGACCTGATCTCCGGGCTGATCCGGGCCAGTGACCACGGCGAGCACCTGACGGAGAACGAGGCGGCCGCGATGGCCTTCATCCTCCTGTTCGCCGGCTTCGAGACGACCATCAACCTGATCGGCAACGGCACCTACGCGCTGCTGCGCAATCCGGAGCAGCGGAAGCTGCTCCAGGACTCGCTGCGCCGGGGCGAGAGCGCCCTGCTGGAGACGGCGGTGGAGGAACTCCTGCGCTACGACGGGCCGGTGGAGCTGGCCACCTGGCGCTTCGCCACCAGCCCGCTGACCATCGGCGGAGTGGACATCCCGGTCGGTGACCCGGTGCTGGTGGTGCTGGCCGCGGCCGACCGCGACCCGGCCCGGTTCGCCGCGGAGAACACCCTCGACCTGGCCCGGCAGGACAACCCCCACCTGGGCTTCGGCCACGGCATCCACTACTGCATCGGCGCCCCGCTGGCCCGGTTGGAGGGGCAGCTCGCGCTCGCCACCCTGCTGACCCGGCTGCCCGACCTGGAACTGGCCGCCGACCCCGCCGCCCTGCGCTGGCGCGGTGGCCTGATCATGCGCGGTCTGCGGGAGTTGCCGGTGGCCTTCACGCCCGAGTCGCCAACTGCCCTGAGCTGAGCGGACGTCAGTGATCGGCGTGTCGGCGTAATCTGATCGTTCGTGATCTGAATGCGTATCAATCAAGCCACTTGGACACGGTTTGTGGACGACCCACAGCACTGTGTGATTCCGGTGTGATGTGTTCGACATAAGCTTGTGATCCATCCGCTGATCTGCTTACCCTCCCTGGAGTCCGCAGCTGCGGACCCCGCGCGCGGAACGCCGAATCCTGCCCGCCGCGCCGCCGGGACACCGACCAGACCCTTGGGCAGGGGCGGGGGACCCACACGTACGTCGCCGTCCCCCACGGCTTGGGGTGAAGCCGCCTCACGGCGGCCGGGCCACCTCCCGGTCCGAACCCGACAGCTCACCTCGCAGGCGTGCGGAGAGGGATTTCTTCATGCTGTTCACTGGTTCGGGCCGTCATCGTCGTCGTACCCAGGCCGAGAAGGCCATCGCCGTCGCGGGTGTCGCCGGCGTCGGCATCGCCCTGCCGCTGATGGCCGCCACCGGCGCCCAGGCCGCCCCGGTCTCCACCTGGGACAAGGTCGCCCAGTGCGAGAGCGGCGGCAACTGGTCGATCAACACCGGCAACGGCTTCTACGGCGGCCTGCAGTTCACCTCCAGCACCTGGGCCGGCTTCGGCGGCAAGGCGTATGCCCCGCAGGCCAACCAGGCCACCAAGGGCCAGCAGATCGCCATCGCCGAGAAGGTGCTCGCCTCCCAGGGCCCCGGCGCCTGGCCGGTCTGCTCCGTCAAGGCGGGTCTGACCAAGGGCGGCGCGGCCGCCCAGGTCGACACCAACTCCGAGGCCAAGGCCTCGCGTTCGGAGACCCGCACGACCGCGCCGAAGGCCGAGACCCCGAAGGCCGCCACGCCCAAGGCCGCTCCGAAGACGGAGACCCCGAAGGCCGCGCCCAAGGCCGTCGAGACCACCAAGCCGGCGCCCAAGGTCGAGACCCCGAAGGCCGCCGCGCCGACGGTGAGCACCCCGAAGCACGCCGCGCCGAAGACCCAGGCCACCGGCAACTACACCGTCAAGTCCGGTGACACCCTGTCCGGCATCGCCGCCGCCAAGGGTCTGGACTGGCACCAGGTCTACCAGGGCAACAAGTCGGTCGTGGGCGGCAACCCCGACCTGATCTACCCCGGCCAGGTCCTGCAGCTGGGCTGATCCGACGCCTCGTCACCACGGAGGGCCCGCACCACGATCCGGTGCGGGCCCTCCGTGTCCGTCCAGGTGGGCTACCGGCCGGTAGGAAGGCCACGAGGTGAGACGGGACCAAGGTCAGCGTGGTCCCGGGCCCCGGTGCGGTTAGGCTCTGGACGTAACGACCACACATCCCGCTTCCGCAAGGAGATGCCTCGTGCCGTCCATCGATGTCGTCGTAGCCCGCGAGATCCTCGACTCCCGTGGCAACCCCACGGTCGAGGTCGAGGTCGGCCTGGACGACGGCAGCACCGGCCGTGCCGCCGTCCCGTCGGGTGCCTCCACCGGCGCCTTCGAGGCGCTTGAGCTCCGCGACGGTGACAAGAACCGCTACTTCGGCAAGGGCGTCGAGAAGGCCGTCCTGGCCGTCATCGAGCAGATCGGCCCGGAGCTCGTCGGCTACGACGCCACCGAGCAGCGCCTCATCGACCAGGCCATGCTCGACCTGGACGCCACCCCGGACAAGTCCTCGCTCGGCGCCAACGCCATCCTGGGCGTCTCGCTCGCCGTGGCGCACGCCGCCTCCGAGGCCAGCGACCTGCCGCTGTTCCGCTACCTGGGCGGCCCGAACGCGCACGTCCTGCCCGTCCCGATGATGAACATCCTGAACGGTGGGTCGCACGCCGACTCCAACGTCGACATCCAGGAGTTCATGATCGCCCCGATCGGCGCGGAGTCCTTCTCCGAGGCCGTCCGCTGGGGCGTCGAGGTCTACCACACCCTCAAGGGCGTCCTGAAGGAGCGCGGCCTCTCCACCGGCCTGGGCGACGAGGGCGGCTTCGCGCCGAACCTGGACTCCAACCGCGAGGCCCTGGACCTCATCACCGAGGCCATCAAGAAGGCCGGCTACACCCCGGGCAAGGACGTCGCGCTGGCGCTCGACGTGGCCGCCTCCGAGTTCTACAAGGACGGCGCCTACCAGTTCGAGGGCAAGGCGATCACCTCCGCCGAGCTCATCGACTACTACGCCGAGCTGGTCGCCGCGTACCCGCTGGTCTCCATCGAGGACCCGCTGGACGAGTCCGACTGGGACGGCTGGAAGGCCATGACCGACAAGCTGGGCGACAAGGTCCAGCTGGTCGGTGACGACCTGTTCGTCACCAACCCGGCCCGTCTGGCCCGCGGCATCGAGACCGGCACCGCCAACGCGCTGCTGGTGAAGGTCAACCAGATCGGTTCGCTGACCGAGACCCTGGACGCCGTCGAGCTGGCCCAGCGCAACGGCTACCGCTGCATGATGTCGCACCGCTCCGGCGAGACCGAGGACGTCACCATCGCCGACCTGGCCGTCGCCACCAACTGCGGCCAGATCAAGACCGGTGCCCCGGCCCGCTCCGAGCGCGTCGCCAAGTACAACCAGCTGCTGCGCATCGAGGAGATCCTCGACGACGCCGCCGAGTACGCGGGCCGCGGCGCGTTCCCGCGGTTCAAGCACGAGGGCTGAAAGCTCTGAGGGCTGACACCCAGTCGCCGTGACCGGTGCCCCGGCTCCCACCCCGTAGGGTGGTGGGCCGGGGCACCGGCTTGTTGGAGGAGGGGTACCGGCGATGTGGAAGATTCCGGGCTTGGCGGCGCGACCGCGCTTCACCAGCCGCGCCACCGTGCTGGTGCTGGTCCTCTGCTCGCTGGTGGCGATCCTCGCCTACCCCACCCGGCAGTACATCGCGCAGCGCTCGGAGATCAACGCCCAACGGGCCAGGGCCGAGCACGCCAGGGCCCAGGTGGAGAAGCTCAGCCGGGAGAAGGCCCGCTGGCAGGACCCGGAGTTCGTGAAGGCCCAGGCCCGCCAGCGGCTGCACTACGCGATGCCCGGCGAGACCCCGTTCATCTCGGTGGACCCGGCAGCGCCGGCCACCAAGTCCTCCTCGGCCGACGGTGCGTCAGCCCCGCAGGCCAAGGCCGCCCAGCCCTGGTACGCCAGCGTCTGGGACTCGGTCGACCAGGCCGACACCACACCCGCACCCCGCTAGAGGCAGCACACACCCGATGACTGACACCCCCTCCACTGACACCCCCCTGGTCGACGACCAGGACGTCGCCGCCATCGCGGCCCAGCTCGGCCGGGTGCCGCGCGGCCTGCGCGGCGTGGCCCACCGCTGCCCGTGCGGCAACCCGGACGTGGTGGAGACCGCGCCCCGGCTGCCCGACGGCACGCCGTTCCCCACCCTCTACTACCTGACCTGCCCCAAGGCCGCCTCGCTGATCGGCACCCTGGAGGCGGACGGCGTGATGAAGGAGCAGACCGCCCGGCTGGCCGAGGACCCGGAGCTGGCGGCGGCGTACCAGAAGGCGCACGAGGACTACATCGCGCGCCGCGACGCCATCGAGGTGCTGGAGGGCTTCCCGAGCGCCGGCGGCATGCCGGACCGGGTGAAGTGCCTGCACGTGCTGGTCGGCCACTCGCTGGCGGCCGGCGAGGGCGTCAACCCGCTCGGCGACGAGGCCATCGGCATGCTGGAGGACTGGTGGGCCAAGGGCCCCTGCGTCTCCCCGGCCGAGGTCGAGGAGGCCGGCGCCCGGGTCCTGAGGAACCGGGCCAAGGACCAGGACCACGCGGCCGTGATCGCCGCCAAGGAGCAGTTGACCGCCGAGCGGGCCGCCAAGAAGGCCGCCGCCGAGGCCGAGCAGGGGGAGTCCGAGTGAGCGTGACCAGGGTGGGTGCCATCGACTGCGGCACCAACTCCATCCGGCTGCTGGTGGCCGACCTGGACCCGGAGACCGGCGAGATCACCGACCTGGACCGCCGGATGGTGATCAACCGGCTGGGCCAGGGCGTGGACCGCACCGGCCGGCTGGCCCCCGAGGCGCTGGAGCGCACCTTCGCCGCCTGCCGCGAGTACGCCGCCGTGCTGGCCGAGCACGGGGTCGGCCCGGACCGCCTGCGGTTCGTGGCCACCAGCGCCTCCCGGGACGCCGAGAACAGCGCCGAGTACGTGGCCGGGGTCAAGGAGATCCTGGGCGTCGAGCCGACCGTGGTGAGCGGCGACGAGGAGGCCCGGCTCTCCTTCACCGGCGCCACCAAGGAGCTGACGGGCGGTCAGTTCCCCTCTCCGTACCTGGTCTTCGACCTGGGCGGCGGCTCCACCGAGTTCGTGCTCGGCGGGGAGGGCGTCGAGGCGGCCCGCTCGGTGGACATCGGCTGCGTCCGGCTGACCGAGCGCCACTTCGAGGGCGGCGCCGGCGTGCCGACCGAGGAGCAGATCGCCCGGGCGAAGGCCGACGTGGAGGCCGCGCTGGACCGGGCGGCCGAGGTGGTGCCGCTGACCACGGCGGCCACCCTGGTCGGCCTGGCGGGCACCGTGACCACGGTCGCGGGCATCGCGCTGGAGCTCCCGGAGTACGACTCGGCCCGGATCCACCACGCCCGGCTGACGGTCGGGCAGGTCCGCGAGACCGCCCGCCGGCTGCTGGCGATGGACCACGCCGAGCGGGCCGCGATCCCGGTCATGCACCCGGGTCGGGTGGACGTGATCGGCGCCGGGGCGCTGGTGCTGCTGGAGATCATGGAGCGCACCGGGGCCGCCGAACTGGTGGTCAGCGAGCACGACATCCTGGACGGCGTCGCCTGGAGCCTGGTCTCCTGACACCCCTGCCGGAAGCCCTTCCGAGCGGCCCCGGAGTGCCTGGACGGCACCCGGGGCCGCCTGCTGCACCGGGTGTCGCAAGAACCTTCGTGAATTTCTTCACATGGCGAACCAGCCTTTCGTCGCACTCAGCAGTCCGGTCTGTCCGATATGCGGGACCGAAGGCCCCCGGCGGGCCCTGTCCGATGGTTCGAAGGCAGGCGTCGAGCTGGGTAGTGGAATCGAAACAACGGGCCGGGAACCGGGAGCGGATCGGGATCGTTGCTGCTCAGCGACGGGGTGTCGCACCGGTCCCGTTCGAGCCGTCCGGGAACGGCGTCGGGTGCGGGTGAGGTGACACCGTAGGGCCCTTCGTGTGGCCGCGCAGTGTAGCAGAGGGTGTCCAGAGGCTTGTGACGGGCCTCACGAAGGTGCCCCCGAACGGGGGTGGATACTTTCGGATATGAGCACCACGGAGCGTCCTCGCATCCTGATCGTCGGCGGTGGTTACGTCGGCCTGTATGCCGCGATGCGCATTCTCAAGAAGATGCGCTACGGCGAAGCGACCGTCACGGTCGTCGACCCGCGGTCGTACATGACGTACCTGCCCTTCCTTCCCGAGGCGGCCGGCGGCAACGTCGCGCCTCGCAACCTCGTCGCGCCGCTGCGCAGCGCCCTCAAGAAGGCGGAGGTGCTCACCGGTGCGGTCACCGGTGTGGACCACGCCCGCAAGGTCGCCACCATCCAGCCCGCAGCGGGCGACTCCTACGAGCTGTCCTTCGACTACCTGGTCGTCGCCACCGGCTCGGTCTCCCGCACCTTCCCGATCCCCGGTCTGGCCGAGCACGGCATCGGCATGAAGACCGTGGAGGAGGCCATCAGCCTCCGCAACCACGTGATGGCCCAGCTGGACCGGGCCGAGTCCACCACGGATGAGGCGATCCGCCGCAAGGCGCTCACCTTCGTGGTCATCGGCGGCGGCTTCGCCGGCATCGAGACCATCGCGGAGATCGAGGACATGGCGCGCGACGCCGCCAAGATCTACCGCACCGTCAGCCGCGACGACATGCGCTTCATCGTCGTCGAGGCCGCCAACCGCATCCTCCCCGAGATGGGCCCGGACCTCGGTCTGTGGACCAAGGAGAAGCTCGAGGAGCGCAACATCGAGGTCTACATCGAGACCTCCATGGACTCCTGCGTCGACCAGCACGTGGTGCTGAAGAACGGCATGGAGATGGACGCCTCCACCATCGTGTGGACCGCGGGCGTCAAGCCGAACCCGGTGCTGTCGAACTTCGGCCTCCCGCTCGGCCCGCGCGGCCACGTGGACGCCGCGCCGACCCTCCAGGTCACCGGCTTCGACTACGTCTGGGCCGCCGGCGACAACGCCCAGGTGCCCGACCTCGCCGCCGGCGAGGGCGCCTGGTGCCCGCCGAACGCGCAGCACGCCGTCCGCCAGGCCGCCGTCCTCGGTGACAACGTCATCTCGGGCATGCGCGGCTTCCCGCAGACCGAGTACAAGCACAAGAACCTCGGCGCGGTGGCGGGCCTCGGCCTGCACAAGGGCGTGGCCATCCTCTTCGGCAAGGTCAAGCTCAAGGGCCGCCTGGCCTGGTGGTTCCACCGCGGCTACCACGGCGCGATGGTCCCGACCATGAACCGCAAGATCCGGGTCTTCACCGACTGGACGCTGGCGATGTTCCTCAAGCGCGAGACCGTCGGCCTGGCCCAGATGGAGAAGCCGTTCGAGGCGTTCCAGGAGGCCACCGGCCCCGCGCCGAAGGCGGCCGTCCCGGCCCCCGCCGCCGAGCCCGCCAAGGAGCTGGCCAGCAAGTGAGCGACTGGCCCCGGGAGTTGACCGCTCCCGGGGTATGAGTCGGAGGCTCTCCGCCCGGCAGTGTCGCCGGACCACGACCTCCGTGGTGCTCAGCCGGTCCCACGACCGGGCGGAGTACAGCAGTTGGAACCGCAGAAGGCCCCCACCGGATCTCCCGGTGGGGGCCTTCCGCGTGCTCCGGACGGGCCGTCAGTCGGTCTTGATGCTGGTCAGGATGTCCAGCTTGGACGCCCGGCGGGCGGGCCACAGGGCGGCCACCAGGCCGACCAGACCGGCCATCAGCAGGAAGAGCAGCAGCTGGCCGTAGGGCAGCTCGGTGACCAGGCCCGGGATGGCGGAGTCCAGGGTGGAGTTGACCGCCCAGGCCAGGAAGGAGCCGAGCAGCACACCGGTGACGGCGCCGAAGAGCGAGATCACCACCGACTCCAGGTGGACCATCCGCTTGATGCCCCGCCGGTCCAGGCCGATCGCCCGCAGCATCCCGATCTCCCGCTTCCGCTCGAACACCGACATCGCCAGCGTGTTGACCACGCCGAGGACGGCGACCAGCACCGACATGGCCAGCAGGCCGTACATCATGTTGAGCGCGAAGGAGATGATCTGGTTGAACTCCTCCTTCATCTGCGCCTGGGTCTTGACCTCGATCACCGGGTTGTTGCCGGTGGCCTCCTTGACCGACTTGGCCAGCGTGGAGGTGGCGCCGTCGGTGCCCTTCACCAGGATGTCCCGGATGTCGGCGTCCTTGGCGTGCGGGGCCATCACCGAGTCGGCGACCACGAAGGGCGAGAGCAGGTCCAGCGACTGGTAGACGCCGCCGACCGTCAGGGCGCCGGTGGTGCCGTCCAGGAAGTCGGCCTTGACCGTCGAACCCACCGTCAGGCCGCGCTTCTTGGCGATCCCGGCCTCGACCAGGACCTGACCCTTGGTCAGGGTGTCCGCCGAGCCGGCGTCCATGGTGAGGTCGAGCAGCTTGGGCAGGTTCTGCGGGTTCACACCGGAGACCGCGGCGTCCTTGCCGTCCAGGTCCCAGTAGGCGTTGGTGAGCGCGCTGGAGGCGGCCACGCCGGGGGCCTTGGCGACCTTCTCGGCCAGCTCGGGGGAGAGGCTCATCCGGTTGGCGCTGGAGACCTTGTAGTCGGCCACCACGCCCTTGGTGACGATCCGGTCCACCGCGCCGCTGACCGAGGCGCCCATCACCGTCATGGCGGTCACCAGGGTGAGGCCGATGGTGAGCGCGGCGGCGGTGGTGGCGGTGCGGCGCGGGTTGCGCACCGCGTTGCGGCGGGCCAGCTTGCCGGGGGTGCCGGCCACGGCGGCCAGCAGCGGGCCGGCCAGCGCGATCACCGGACGGGAGAGCAGTGGCAGCAGGACGAAGATGCCGATCATCGCGACCGGGGCGCCGCCCATGATGACGTAGCGGCCGGTCTCGCCGCCCTTGGAGGCGCCGCCGAGGATCATCGCGAAGCCGGCCGCGGTGAGCAGCGAGCCGATGACGTTCCGGACGATCAGGCTCTTCTGGGTGGCCGGGGCGTCGCCGCTGGCCATCGCGGCCACCGGGGCGATCCGGGAGGCCCGCAGGGCCGGCAGCAGCGCGGAGACCACGGTGACCAGGACACCGGTCACCAGCGCGGTGATCACGGTGGCCGGGGCGATCACCAGCGGGCCGGTCGGCATGCCCTCGGCCAGCTTCGCGATCCCGGCCTGCATCGCGGCGCCGATCCCGATGCCGGTGACCAGGCCGGCCACCGAGGCGGTCAGGCCGATCAGCAGCGCCTCGGCCAGCACCGAGCGGGTGATCTGGCCGCGGGCCGCGCCGATGGCGCGGAGCAGGGCCAGCTCCTTGGTGCGCTGGGCGATCAGCATGGTGAAGGTGTTGGCGATGATGAAGATGCCGACGAAGAGCGAGATGCCGGCGAAGGCCAGCAGCATGGTCTTCATGCCGCTGGTGCTCTGCTCGACCATCTTGGTCTGATCGGCCGTCAGCTGGTCACCGGTCTTCGCGGTGATCGCGCCTTCCTTGGGCAGCTTGGCGATCACCGCCTCCTGCAGCGCGGTCTGCGAGGTGCCGGGCTTGCCCTGGACGTCGATGGCCGAGAAGCGGCCGGGCGAGAGCAGGAACTGCTGCGCGGTGGCGGTGTCGAAGAGCGTGAGGGTGGCGCCCGCGGTGATCTGCGGGTCGTCGGTGGTGAAGACGCCGGTCAGCTTCACGTCCTGGGCCGGGCCGTTGCCCGCCACCCGGACGGTGTCGCCGACCTTGTACCCGGCCTTGTCGGCGCTGGCGCGGTCCAGCGCGATCTCGCCGGCCTTCTTCGGGCCCTGGCCCTCGACCATCGGGTAGCGCGGGTCCTTGCCGTCGGCGGCCGGGGCCCAGTTGGCGCCGTAGGCGCTGTACGCCTGGCCGATCAGGTCGCCCTTCCGGTCGGCCACGGCGGTGAAGCCGGCCGCCACGCCGCGGACCCGCTCCACGCCCGGGAGGGCGGCCAGCTGGTCGACGGTGGCCTTGGTGAGCTCGGCGTCGCCGCCGGTCTTCTCGGAGGCGCGGGCGTAGGCGGAGGCCGAGGCGTCGGTGACCTGGACCGAGACGTCGGAGTAGCTCTTGGAGTAGCTGTTGGTCATGGCCTTGCCGAGCGTGTCGGAGAAGACCATGGTGCCGGCCACGAAGGCGGTGCCGAGCATGACGGCGAGGACCGTCATGAGCAGCCGGCCCTTGTGGGCCGCCACGTTGCGCAGTGCGGTGCGGAACATCGGATGTCGTCCTGGGGGAGTGGGAGCGGGCGGGCGGGCGGTGACGGGCCGTCAGGCCGTCAGCTCGTCCGGCCCTTGGCGTCGAAGCGGCGCATCCGGTCCAGCACGCTGTCCGCGGTCGGGCCGGTCAGCTCGTCCACGATCCGGCCGTCGGCCAGGAAGACCACGCGGTCCGCGTAGGAGGCGGCGACCGGGTCGTGGGTGACCATCACGACGGTCTGGCCCAGCTCGCGCACCGAGTTGCGCAGGAAGGAGAGGATCTCCGCGCCGGAGCGGGAGTCGAGGTTCCCGGTCGGCTCGTCGGCGAAGACGATGTCCGGCTTGCTGGCCAGCGCGCGGGCGCAGGCCACGCGCTGCTGCTGGCCGCCGGAGAGCTGCGAGGGGCGGTGCGAGAGCCGGCCGGAGAGGCCGACCGTCTCCACCACGCGGTCCAGCCACGGCTGGTCGACCTTGCGGCCGGCGATGTCCATCGGCAGCGTGATGTTCTCCAGCGCGGTCAGCGTCGGCAGCAGGTTGAAGGCCTGGAAGATGAAGCCGATCTTGTCCCGGCGGAGCTTGGTGAGCTGCTTGTCCTTCAGGCCGACCAGCTCGGTGTCCCCGATGGTGGAGGAGCCGGAGCTCACCGTGTCCAGACCGGCCATGCAGTGCATGAGGGTGGACTTGCCGGAGCCCGAGGGGCCCATGATGGCGGTGAACTGGCCCTGCGGGAACACGACGCTGACGTTGTCCAGCGCGACCACCCTGGTCTCGCCCTCGCCGTAGACCTTGTTGAGGCCGGTGGCGCGGGCGGCCGCCTGGCCGGTGTGGGCGGCGTACGCGGGCTTGGTGATCACGGGGGAACTCCTTGCGGACGTGAGGGGGTCGTGGGAGGCCGGACGCAGGGCCCGGCCGCTACACCATCTTCCGCTGGACGATCATGGAATCCGTCGCTCCCCGGGACGGTTGAACCCACCGCCGCTGGGCGTAGGCGGAACGCGGGCTTCTCCTCCTGCGGTATGACACCGACCCCGAGCCGGGGCGGATGGCCGGATCGCGCCGAGGGGTGGCCGATTTCCAGACGATTCGTCAGATGTCAAGGAAACATGACAAATTGCCTGCCTGAGAGTGTGCGAAAGAGTGCTCTGGGCGACTAGTCTCAGGGGGAAGCCCGTACGAGGGGCGGAGAGGTCCCGCCCGGGTGGTGGAACGCAGACACGGGCAGCTTAAAACTGCTTGGCCGTAGGCCGTGCCGGTTCGAGTCCGGCCCCGGGCACCACAGACTCCGCGCAGGTGGCGCGCGTGTGCGAGATCATCCTCGCGGCTGAGGCTCATTCCTTTGCCAAGGCATTACCCTGGAGCGGTGCGGGCGGCACCACGCCGCCCCGGAGGGAATGACATGAGAAGCAGCAACCCGGTCTTCTCGCGGGAGGGGTCCTTCACCCGCGACACCGGCTACGCGGGATTCAACACGGCCCAGCAGCCCCAGGCCGGGGCGCCGCAGGCCGGGAACCCCTACGGCACCAACCCGTACGGCAACAACCCCTACGCCCAGCCGCAGCCCGGTCAGCTGACCGACGAGCAGCTGACGCAGATGTACCAGGCGCCTTCGGCCGGCCCGCTGCAGACCGGCCGGATGACCATGGACGACGTGGTCGCCCGCACCGCGATCACGCTGCTGACCCTGGTCGCGGCCGGCGCGGTGGCCTGGTTCGCGCTGCCCGCCACCTCCTTCGGCCCGGCCGTCGGCGCCGCGTTCGCCGCCTTCGTGGTCGGCATGGTGATCAGCTTCAAGCGGAGCGTCAGCCCGCCGCTGATCATCGCCTACGCGGCCCTGGAGGGCTTCTTCCTCGGCGCGATCAGCCACGCCTTCGAGTCCATGTGGAACGGCATCGTGGTGCAGGCGGTGCTCGGCACCGCGGCGGTCTTCGCGGCCATGCTGATCGCCTACAAGTCCGGCCGGATCCGGGTCACCCCGCGCTACACCCGGATCGGCATCGCGATCGCCATGGGCTTCGTGCTGCTGATGCTGGTCAACCTGGTGGCCTCGATGTTCGGCGCCGACATGGGCCTGCGCTCGGGCCCGCTGGGCATCCTGGTGGGCATCCTCGGCATCGGCATCGGTGCCTTCTTCCTCTCGCTGGACTTCGCCGAGATCGAGGCCGGCATCCAGGGCGGCGCCCCGGAGAAGGAGGCCTGGCGGGCCGCCTTCGGGCTCACCCTCTCGCTGGTCTGGATCTACCTGGAGATGCTGCGCCTGATCGCCATCCTGCGCGGCGACGACTGATCCCGGCTCGATCCACTGGAAGCCCGCCCCGGTTCGCACCGGGGCGGGCTTCCGCCGTTCCCGGCAGCGCATAGGCTCGGCCGCATGGCAGACGCACAGACCTTCCTGGCCGCCGTGGACCGGCTGGCCGACCGCTTCCGCTCGATGCCGCAGAGCAGGCTGCTGGCCCCGGTGCCCGGGTACCCGAGCCGGGCGGCGGCGGTGCTGGCCCTGGCGGCCGACTCGGCCGGGCGGGCGCTGGAGTTGGCGGGCGAGCCGCCGCGGGAGTTCCCGGACGCCGGGGCCTTCGCGGTGGGCGACCAACTGGCCGTCGCCGGGCGGGAGCTGGCCGCGGTGGCCGGCCCCGAGGTGCTGGCCCAGGCGCTGGACGCGGTGCGGTCGGCGGACGAGCTCACCGCCTGACCGTCCGCCTGCCCGCACGCACACACGCCGACGGCCGGCCGAGTCGGTAACCCCGATGACTCGGCCGGCCGTCGGCCTGCTGACGGTGGATCAGATGCTGGCGACCACCCGGTCGGCCAGCACGTAGACGGCCTCCTCGTCGGTGGAGAAGGTCAGCGAGTAGGAGCCGGAGAACCGCGAGCCGCCGAGCAGCCGGACGTCCTCGCCGGCCCGGACGGCGTCGATCAGGCGGTAGGCGGCCTCCCGGTCGCCGGGGGCGACGCAGAGCGTGGTGCCGTCGGCGAAGGCGTACACGTCCAGGGTGCCGAGCGGGCCGGGGCGGACGTCGGTGAGCGCGACGCCCTCGTCGGCCAGGGTGGCCAGGCGGGTGTCGGTCCACTCGCGGGACGGCGTCGGGCTGGGCACGAAGTCCGGGTGCGAGGGGTGGCGGCGCGGGTCGGGGGCGGCCACCGGCTCGGCGTCCGCGGCCGGTTCGGCGTCCAGCAGGCCGGCCTCCAGGCCGGTGGCGAGCAGGTCGGCCTCGCGGCGGGCCCGGATCTCCCCGGCGCTCTCGGCGGGGTGGCCGCCGGAGGGGTGCGCGCCCGCCGGGCGGGGGACGGCGGTGCCGCCGTCCTCGTTGATCATGTCCTCCAGGGCGCTGCGCAGCGCCTCGCCGAACTCCGGGTCCATGGTGCCCGCCTGGTCGGCGGCGTCCAGCGGGCCGGTCGGCCGCGGGAAGAAGAGCGGCCACTCCTCCTGGGCGCTGGTGAACGGGGAGTCGAAGATCGGGGCGTCCTCGGCGGCCCGGGCCTCCTGCTCGGCCCAGAACGCGCGGGCCTCGGCGATCTCCCGCTCACGGTCGGCGGCCAGTGCCTCGTGCACCGCCCGGCGTATCACGGTCTCGTCAACCACCGCGGGGGCGGCGGCACTTGCGGCGGCGGTCTGCTCGGCGAGGCGGCGGGAGATGCGGCGCGCCTGGACCAGCAGGCAGACGGAGAGGGCGATCAGGACCAGCAGCAGGATGGTGTACACGACGCTCACGGAACGTACTCCTAGGGAGGAGCGGAACGGGGTTACGTCTCCACAGTGCCGCATGGGCGGCTGATGCTGCAGTGGCAGATGTCCGATTTGTCCGTGACTTTCGTCCTTGTCCTCAAATTGTTAGGTAGTCCCGCTCTACGCTGCGGAGTTGGCCGATTCCAGGGCGTCGACAAAACGGCCTCCGGAGGGTGCGCCGAGGGCCGGATCGCTCAAAGAGTGTGATCCGGCCCTCAGTTACGCAACGTCACTCCGAACGGGTGTCCCGCTCAGCTCAGGCGCTCGATGACCATCGCCATGCCCTGGCCGCCGCCGACGCACATGGTCTCCAGGCCGAACTGCTTGTCGTGCCACTGGAGGGAGTTGATCAGGGTGCTGGTGAGGCGGGCGCCGGTCATGCCGAAGGGGTGGCCGACGGCGATCGCGCCGCCGTTGACGTTCAGCTTCTCCAGTGGGATGCCCAGGTCCCGGTAGGAGGGGATGACCTGGGCCGCGAAGGCCTCGTTGATCTCGACCAGGTCGATGTCGTCGATGGTCAGACCGGCCCGCTTGAGCGCCTGGCGGCTGGCCTCGACCGGGCCGTAGCCCATGATCTCGGGGGAGAGGCCGCTGACGCCGGTGGAGACCACCCGGGCCAGCGGGGTGAGGCCGAGCTCGCGGGCCTTGGTGTCGGACATGATCACCAGGGCGGCCGCGCCGTCGTTCAGCGGGCAGCAGTTGCCGGCGGTGACGGTGCCGTCCGGGCGGAAGACCGGCTTGAGGCCGGAGACGGCCTCCAGGGTGACCCCGGCGCGCGGGCCGTCGTCGGCGGAGACCACGGTGCCGTCGGGCAGGGTGACGGGAGTGATGTCGCGGGCCCAGAAGCCGGACTTGATGGCGGCCTCGGCCAGGTTCTGCGAGCGGACGCCGAACTCGTCCTGCTCGGCGCGGGTGATCCCCTTGAGCGCGGCCAGGTTCTCGGCGGTCTGGCCCATCGCGATGTAGGCGTCCGGCAGCAGGCCGTCCTCGCGCGGGTCGTGCCACTCGCCGCCGCCCTCCGCGGCCCGCTTGGCGGTGCGCGCCACGGCGTCCGCGAAGAGCGGGTTCTGGGTGCCCGGCATGCCGTCCGAGGTGCCGTTCACGCTGCGCGAGACGGTCTCCACGCCGGCCGAGATGAAGATGTCGCCCTCGCCCGCCTTGATGGCGTGCAGTGCCATCCGGGTGGTCTGCAGCGAGGAGGCGCAGTACCGGGTGATGGTGGCGCCGGGCAGGTAGTCCATGCCCATCTGGACCGCGATGATCCGGCCCAGGTTGTGGCCCTGCTCGCCGCCGGGCAGGCCGCAGCCGAGCATCAGGTCGTCGATCTGGCGCGGGTCCAGCTCGGGGACCTTGGCCAGCGCGGCGCCGATGATCTGCGAGGTCAGGTCGTCCGGGCGGATGTCCTTGAGCGAACCCTTGAAGGCCCGGCCGATCGGCGAACGGGCGGCGCTGACGATGACGGCTTCGGGCATGGTGGGCTCCTCGCTGGGTGTCCGGGCTGACGGGGCGTCCGGGTGCGGCCGCGCGGGGGCGGCGGCGGACGGCCCGGAAGAAAGTTACCGCTTGGTAGCTCGGTCGTCACCCGTCCCCGTGTGTGAGTTGGCCGACGCCGGTTCGGGCGTCGAGTCGGCCGCGTCCGGCAGGCCGAACCGCAGGCGCAGCTTGACCTGCGCCCACCGGCGGCCGAAGTCCCCGATCCGCTCGTCGGCGGTCACCTCGGTGCCCGAACGGCCCGCCGCGGCCGCCGCGGCGACGGCCACCGGCAGCACCTGCTCTGCCCCGGGGGCGGCCGGCTCGTGCTCGTCCGGCCAGAGGTCCAGGGCGGCGCAGAGCGAGGGCAGCAGGGCCATCGCGGCGGTCGCGTAGCCCTGCGCGGAGGGGTGGTAGCGGTCGGCGGCGAACATCTCCGGGCGGGCCGCGAACTCCGGGCCCAGCAGCGATCCCAGCGAGACCGTCCGGCCGCCCTCCTCCACCACCGCGATGGTCTGCGCGGCGGCCAGCTCACGGCTCAGCCGCCGGGCGACCCAGCGCAGCGGCGGGCGCACCGGCTTGATGGTGCCCAGGTCCGGGCAGGTGCCGACCACCACCTGGCAGCCGGCCTCGCGCAGCGCCCGGACCGCCTCGCCCAGCTGACGGACCGCCAGGGCGGGCGGGGTGCGCTTGGTGACGTCGTTGGCGCCGACGATGATCACGGCCAGCTCGGGGCGGTGCGGCAGCACCTGGAGCACCTGCTCGGCCAGGTCGGCGGAGCGGCCGCCGGAGCGGGCCACGTTCGCCAGCCGCACCCGCCGTTCGGCCACCGAGGCCAGCCCGGCCGCCAGCAGCGCGCCCGGGGTCTCGTGGCCCCGCCGCACGCCGAGCCCGGCCGCCGTCGAGTCGCCCAGGAAGCCCAGCACCAGCGGCTCCTGCTCACCCGCCGGATCGGCGAAGGCGGCCCCGTACACGCCGTCGGCGCGCGGCGGGTCGCCCTCCAGCAGTCCGACCGCGCGGACCGCCAGCCGGCTCTCGGTGACCAGCAGCCCGACGAAACCCACCCCGAGCAGGCCCAGCCCGCCGCCGCCGTACGCGGCCGCGGTGGCGATCCGCCGGGCCGCCCGGGCCCGTGACTCCCGCGTCAACCCCGTACCCCCTCCGTCCACCGGGCCCCTCACCGGGGCGGTACCTTCTGTCCCCTTCTGGGTACCCAACGACGGCGCGGCCTACCGGGCACCCTCGTCCATCCGGGGAGAGAACGTCAGGTGCGGCGCGCCGCGCGACCGGCGCCCGCGCCCCGCCCGCCCCGCACGTGCCCGTCCACCCCTTGAGACGCCCTAGGCTTTGAGGTACTCACAGCCGTCGCATTGCCCCAGACCGGGAGGACCCCCGTGCGGTACCACAATTCGATCATCGACCTGGTCGGCGGAACGCCGCTGGTGAAGCTCAACAAGGTCACCGAGGGGATCAGCGCCACGGTGCTGGCGAAGGTCGAGTACTTCAACCCCGGCGGCTCGGTGAAGGACCGGATCGCGGTGCGCATGATCGAGGCCGCCGAGGCCTCGGGCGCCCTCAAGCCGGGCGGCACCATCGTCGAGCCCACCTCCGGCAACACCGGGGTCGGCCTGGCGATCGTGGCCCAGCAGAAGGGCTACAAGTGCATCTTCGTCTGCCCCGACAAGGTCTCCACCGACAAGATCAACACCCTCCGGGCCTACGGCGCCGAGGTGGTGGTCTGCCCGACCGCCGTCGCGCCCGAGCACCCGGACTCCTACTACAACGTCTCCGACCGCCTGGTCCGCGAGACCCCGAACGCCTGGAAGCCGGACCAGTACTCCAACCCGGACAACCCGGCCTCGCACTACCACTCGACCGGCCCCGAGCTCTGGGAGCAGACCGAGGGGAAGATCACCCACTTCGTGGCCGGCGTCGGCACCGGCGGCACCATCTCCGGCACCGGCCGCTACCTCAAGGACGCCTCGAAGGGCGCCGTCAAGGTGATCGGCGCCGACCCGGAGGGCTCGGTCTACTCCGGCGGCACCGGCCGTCCGTACCTGGTCGAGGGCGTCGGCGAGGACTTCTGGCCGACCGCCTACGACCGTGAGGTGGCGGACGAGATCGTCGCGGTCTCGGACAAGGACTCGTTCCAGATGACCCGCCGCCTGGCCAAGGAGGAGGGCCTGCTGGTCGGCGGCTCCTGCGGGATGGCCGTGGTGGCCGCGCTGGAGGTCGCCAAGCGGCTCGGCCCGGACGACGTGGTCGTGGTGCTGCTGCCGGACGGCGGCCGCGGCTACCTGTCGAAGATCTTCAACGACGACTGGATGGCCGACTACGGCTTCCTGCCCTCGGAGACCGACGAGGCGCACATCGGCGAGGTGCTGGCCCGCAAGGACGCGCTGGAGCACGAGGGCGTCCCGCAGTTCGTCCACATGCACCCCAACGAGACGGTGGCCGAGGCGATCCGGGTGCTGCGCGACTTCGGCGTCTCGCAGATGCCGGTGGTCTCGCCGGGCGCCGGGCACCCGGACATCATGGCCGGCGAGGTGATCGGCTCGGTGGTGGAGCGGGAGCTGCTGGAGGGCCTGTTCACCCAGAAGATCGCGCTCACCGACACCCTGGACAGCGTGATGTCCAAGCCGCTGCCGGTGGTCGGCTCGGGCGAGACCGTGACCAGCCTGATGACGGTGCTGGAGAAGGCCGACGCCGCCGTGGTGCTGGTCGAGGGCAAGCCGCAGGGCATCGTGACCAGCCAGGACCTGCTGGCCTACCTGGCCAACCGGGCCGGTCACTGACCCGCCGTCAGCCGCCGTACGGGGTGCGGCGGCTGACGGAACGCTCCTCGCACGAAGTGGTACACCGGCGTCACCTGCGCGCATCACGCGGTTAACACGGGTCGTGCACTGTAGTGGTCAACGGCGAGACGCCGAAGCAGGTGACAGCGGACGCGGGAGCGGCTCCCCGCACCGTGGTCACCACGGACACGTCGGTCGGCCCTGACCCGGCCCTCCGTGTCCCGCCCGTGGGGGTTGCCGTCGTCCCGCCCCTGCCCGGCCCAGGCCGGCGCAGGGTGCGGTGGCCCCCGCGGCACCTACCGCGCCGCAAGGCGCGCTCCGCGGTTCCCGGGTGGGGGAACCAGGGCGGAGACGGCGAGGCCGGCCCCCTTCCGAGGGGGCCGGCCTCACCCGTTTCCCCGGCGGCCGGGCCTCGCCTAGGCTCGCCCCATGACCAGCACTGACCTGCCCGAGCAGGACGCCCCCCGTTACGTACGCCTCAGCATCGAGATCGTCGCCGAGATCACCGACGAGCAGGCCCTGAAGGCCGCCGCCCTGGCCCAGGTGGAGGCCGACGAGTACCTGGACGACGAGGAGCGCGGCCAGTCGGTGGAGGCGATCGAGCTGGACCCGTCCGGTTCGCTCGCCCACTTCATCGACCCGGTGGCGCTGCTCGGCGGCGTGCCCGGCACCGAGCTGACCTCGGCCACCTGGGAGTCGGCCCGGATCGACTACGACCCGGACGAGGAGACCTGGACCGAGTACGCGGACCAGTAGGCAAGCGCGACGATCCCCCGCCCGGAGCCCCGGGTGGGGGATTTGTCCGTTCTGGCGGCATCTTCAGTACTCTCGTACGATCTCAACCGTTTGGTGATGGAACCGCTTCCGCCCGGATCGCGTTGATTTGGTACGTAACGCCCGTAGGTGAAGAGCAGGGAGAACCGCCGTGACGCAGACCGAGAAGCCGCGCTGGACCAGGCGTGGCGTGCTGGCCGGGATGCTCGGTGCCCCCGTCCTCCTGCTGGCGGCCTGCAACGACGACAAGCCGTCCGGTGGTGGCGGCGGTGCTGGCAGAGGCGGGGGCGGCGGCAGCAGTTCGCCGAAGACCTCGGTCGCGAAGATCACGGTCTCCCCGGCGGACGGCGTCACCGACGCCCCGTTCAGCCGGCCGGTCCGGGTCGCGGTGGTGGACGGGAAGCTCGCCTCGGTGAAGCTCACCGCGGAGGACGGCAAGGAGATACCCGGGCAGCTCGCCGCCGACGGCGCGAGCTGGGAGTCCACCGGGCCGCTGGCCAGCGGCAGCAAGTACGCCCTCGCGGCCGTCGCCCACGACAAGGACGAGCTGGAGGCGGACGCCAACGCGGAGTTCGCCACCGCCTCCCCGGCCAACACCTTCGTCGGCTACTTCACCCCGGAGAACGGCTCCACCGTCGGGGTCGGCATGCCGGTCTCGATCAACTTCAACAAGGCGGTCACCGACCGCAAGGCCGTCCAGCAGGCGATCACGGTGACGGCCGAGCCGGGCGTCGAGGTCGTCGGGCACTGGTACTCCAGCACCCGGCTCGACTTCCGCCCCGAGCAGTACTGGGCCAAGGGCACCAAGGTCACCCTCAAGCTGCGGCTCAAGGACGTGGAGGGCGCCAAGGGCGTCTACGGCACCCAGTCCAAGGACGTGACCTTCACCATCGGCCGCAGTCAGGTCAGCGTCGCGGACCTGTCCAAGGACACCCTCACGGTGACCACCGACGGCCAGGTGACCGCCACCTACCCGGTGATCGGCGGCTCCCCGGAGCACCGGACCTGGGCCGGGAAGATGGTCATCTCCGAGCAGTACACCCAGACCAAGATGGACTCGCAGACCGTCGGCCTCGGCGACGAGTACAACATCCCGGACGTCCCGCACGCCCAGCGCCTGACCACCTCCGGGACCTTCATCCACGGCAACTACTGGTCCCCCGCGTCACAGTTCGGCAACGCCAACACCAGCCACGGCTGCATCGCCCTGCGGGACGTCAAGGGGGCCGGGGATCCGGGTACGAACGGGGCCAGGTTCTACGCGAATTCGATGGTCGGCGACGTGGTCGAGGTGATCAACTCCGGCGACAGGACGGTGAGTCCGTCGAACGGCCTGAATGGCTGGAACATGGACTGGAGCGCCTGGAAGGCGGGCAGCGCGGTCTGACCCTGCGGACGGAACGTCATAAGAACGGGATAAGTTACCGGGTGTGTCCTGGTTCGGCCACGAGTGCCGAAAACGGGATGACCCGGTGGGCGAAAGCTGCTTGCCTGGGGGCGTTACCAAGAGTCGAGCGTTGCAGCCCGGGGAGCAGTCCGGGTGCCTTTCACGGGGGAGTAGTCCCATCAACACCACCCTGCGCCGGACGGCGCGTGTCGCCGTCGCCGCCACCGCCTGTTCCGTCGTGCTGGCCGGCGGCCTGGTCGCCTGCGGCACCGTCAAGCAGCTGTCCGCCGCCGACAAGGTCTCCGACGCCTTCGGCAAGGTCTCCGAGGGCAAGAGCTTCAAGGCCGAGGTCGGCTTCGACGCGACCGCGGACCAGATCCTGGCCTTCGACAAGGCCATGACCAAGGGCAAGAAGAAGAGCGAGCAGCTCGACCGCAAGACCGCCGAGCTGATGGCCGGCATCAAGCTCTCGGTGGCCGTGGCCTCCGACAAGCCGCTGAAGGACGTGGCGGGCCTCAAGGACGGCAGCCAGATCACCGACTTCAACTCCATTCCGGACGACCTCGGTTACGACTTCGCCTACGCCGTCACCGGCAAGGACGGGGCCCTCGCCGACCTGCGCTACGTCGACGGCACCTTCTACGCGAAGGCCGACGTCGAGGGCATCGCCAAGATCGCCGGCGAGGACACCGCGGAGCTGAAGCAGGGCGCCGCGATGTTCCCGAAGGTCATCCAGGACGCCCTCGGCGGCAAGTGGGTCTCGGTCGACACCAAGACCTTCAAGGAGCTGGCGCAGGAGGCCACCAAGGCGTCCGGCACCAAGACCGCCCCCTCGGCCGCCCCGTCGGTGGACCCGAAGGTCGCCTCCAACCTGGTCAACACCGTCAAGGACGTCATCTCCCGCAACGTCACCTTCGAGGACAAGGGCAAGCACGAGGGCGCCGACCACATCTACGTGGCCGCCCCCGCCAAGGCCTTCGCCGACGACCTGCTGAAGAGCATCAAGCCGCTGGCCAAGGACATCCCGGGCTTCGACGAGCTCCCCGGCACCGTCCCGTCCGACTTCCCGGACCAGAAGGTCGGCGTCGACGTCTACATCAAGGACGGCGCGCTCTCCGGGATCTCCCTCGACCTGGCCCAGTTCGAGAAGGACGCCCCGGCCGACGCCCACATGCCGATCAAGGTGACCTTCACCAAGGACGCCGAGGCCCCCAAGGCCCCGGCCGGCGCCACCGCCTTCACCAAGAAGGACTTCGAGGACGTCATGGGCGCCGTCATGGGTGCCGCGATGGGCGGCAAGACCCCGGGCGGCAAGACCACCACGGGCACCAAGCCCGGTGCCGGCACCAGCACCCTGACCGACGCCCAGATCAAGGAGCTCGCCGCGCTCGGTGGCGTGCCCGAGGCGCAGATCAAGCTGCTCGCCCAGACCGGCATGACCTACGACCAGCTCAAGGCCGCCGTCGCGGGCTGACGGCGGATCAGCACGGAGGCCCCGCCGCTCCCCCTCTCCAGGGGAGCGGCGGGGCCTCCGTCGTGCCCGGGCCGTCAGGCCTTGGCGACGCCGATCGGGCAGCTGGCGCCGGTGCCGCCGAGGCCGCAGTAGCCGTTCGGGTTCTTGGCGTCGGAGAGGTACTGCTGGTGGTACTCCTCGGCCGGGTAGAACGGGCCGGCCGGGGCGATCTCGGTGGTGATCGGGCCGAGGCCGATCGCGGTGAGCTCGGGCTGGAAGGCGTCCTTGCTGGCCAGTGCGGCGGACAGCTGGGCGGGGGAGTGGGTGTAGGCGGCGGAGCGGTACTGGGTGCCCCGGTCGTTCCCCTGGCGGTGGCCCTGGGTCGGGTCGTGGGACTCCCAGAAGGTCTTCAGCAGGGTCTCGTAGGAGACCAGCCGCGGGTCGTACACCACCCGGACCACCTCGGTGTGCGCGGTCAGGCCGCTGCACACCTCCTCGTACGTCGGGTTCGGCGTGTGGCCGCCCTGGTAGCCGACCAGGGTGGTCCAGACGCCGGGCAGGCGCCAGAAGGTGCGCTCCGCGCCCCAGAAGCAGCCGAGCGCGAAGTCGGCGGTCTCCAGGCCGTCGGGGTACGGGCCGGTGAGCGGGGTGCCGAGGACGGTGTGCGGCCCGGCCGGCACGGACCGGGGCTCGGCCCGGCCGGGCAGGGCCTGCTCGGGGGTGACGAGCTCGCTCTTGTGACGGTTGAACAGCACGGCCTGCTCCCGGGGTTCGGCATCGGGGGGTGACCGTCACAACGCCGCGGGCCCGCCCGGCATTCCGGACGGGCCCGCAGGTCGACGGGGGCTGACGGGGGCTCAGCCGCGAGCTCAGCCGCGGGCGAACGCGGCCACCGTGCGGGCCCGCAGGTCGGTGAACTCGTCCGGGCCCTGGGAGGAGCGCAGGAAGGTGCGGGGGATGACCGGGCCGAGGGCCTGGAACTGGGCCAGTGCCTCGGCGTGCCGGCCCTGGCCGGTCAGGAAGCGGACGGCCCAGCCGCGGGCGGTGGTCAGCTGCGGGTGGTCCGGGCGGGCGGCGGCCAGGTCGGCGAGCAGGGCGTCCACGGCGGCCCGCAGCTCCGGGGTGCCGAGGCCGGCCGCGCCGTCGCCGTACTGCTCGGTGTAGGCGTCCAGCTTGTAGACGGTGAGCAGGCTGCCGATCGGGGCCGCGGCGACGGTGGCGTCGACGAAGGCGTGCATCAGCTCGTGGCTGCCGTGCCACTTGCGGGTCCAGTACTCCTTGCCCTGCCAGATGCCGTCCCAGTGCCGCGGGGCGCGGGAGGAGACCTCGGACCAGAGCGCGCGGAACTCCTCGTTGGACCAGTTCTGGCCGCGGGCCAGCGCCAGCTGGGCCAGGTACGGGGTCGGGTCCCCGGCGGGGGCGAGCCGGGCGGCCCGGGCGCCGGCCTCGCGGGCCTCGGCCAGCTTGGCCTGGAAGCCCTTGCGCATCTCGTCGGTGACGGTGTCCGAGTAGCCCGAGCCGCGGATCGCCCAGGCGGCGTGCACCAGCGCGGCGGTGCGGATCGAGGCGGCGTCCGAGGACTCCGGCCGCTCCTGCCGCCAGGCCTCCAGCCACGCGTGGTGCCGGCCGGCCAGGTCGACCAGCAGGTCGATCCGGTCGTAGCGCTCGTCCCAGTCCGTCCCGGCGGCCTCGACGTACTCGGCGGCCGGGCGCCAGTCGCCGCGCTCGGCCGCCTCCAGGGCGGCCCGGCCGCGGTCGTCCAGGGTGGTGTGGCCGAGCACCAGGCCCCGGTCCGGGACCAGGCCGAAGCGCTGGGCGGTGGCCTCGTCCAGCGGGGCCGCCGGGCGGGCGGCCCGGCGGGCGAGCAGCGACTTGCCCAGGGTGAAGAGCAGCATGACGACCGCGATGGTCAGGAACAGCACGGGGCACTCCGGTGGTTCACGGGGGAACTGACGGTGGGTCGGACGACGGGTGCGGCGGCGCGCGGCAGGGCGGTCCGACGTGCTCCGCCCGGGTCGGACAGGTGTACGGAGCGTGCAGATCGTAGCCGCACCCCGCGCGGAAGTTGACGGACGGTCCGACCGGAGGACGTTCTGACCCCCTTGGTCCCGTTCGCGGTCTAGGCTCGGACCATGACCGAGCACCCTCTTCCCCAGGGCTTCGAGACCCTCGCCATCCACGCGGGCCAGGAAGCAGACCCCCAGACCGGGGCCGTCGTCACGCCGATCTACCAGGTGTCCACCTACAAGCAGGACGGAGTGGGCGGGCTGCGCGGCGGCTACGAGTACAGCCGCTCCGCCAACCCGACCCGCACCGCGCTGGAGGAGTGCCTCGCCGCGATCGAGGGCGGCGCCCGCGGCCTCGCCTTCGCCTCCGGCCTCGCGGCCGAGGACACCCTGCTGCGCACCGTGCTGAAGCCGGGCGACCACATCGTCATCCCGAACGACGCCTACGGCGGCACCTTCCGCCTGTTCGCCAAGGTGCTGAGCCGCTGGGGCGTCGAGTTCTCGGTGGCCGACACCCAGAACCTGGACGCCGTCCGCGCGGCGATCCGCCCGGACACCAAGGCCGTCTGGGTGGAGACCCCGTCCAACCCGCTGCTGGGCATCTCCGACATCGCCGGCCTGGCCGAGGTGGCGCACTCCGCGGGCGCGCTGCTGGTGGTGGACAACACCTTCGCCAGCCCCTACCTGCAGCAGCCGCTCTCCTTCGGCGCCGACGTGGTGGTGCACTCCACCACCAAGTACATGGGCGGCCACTCGGACGTGGTCGGCGGCGCGCTGGTCGCGGCCGACGCGGGCCTCGGCGAGGAGCTGGCGTACCACCAGAACGCGATGGGCGCGGTCTCCGGCCCGTTCGACGCCTGGCTGGTGCTGCGCGGCATCAAGACCCTGGGCGTCCGGATGGACCGGCACAGCTCCAACGCCGAGAAGGTGGCCGAGCTGCTGCTCTCGCACCCGAAGGTCAGCCAGGTCTACTACCCGGGCCTGCCGGAGCACCAGGGCCACGACATCGCGGCCAAGCAGATGAAGGCCTTCGGCGGCATGGTGTCGTTCCGCGTCGCGGGCGGCCAGCAGGCGGCGGTCGAGGTCTGCAACCGGGCGCAGCTGTTCACCCTGGGCGAGTCGCTGGGCGGCGTCGAGTCGCTGATCGAGCACCCGGGCCTGATGACCCACGCCTCGGTCGCGGGCTCCGCGCTGGAGGTCCCGGCCGACCTGGTCCGGGTCTCGGTCGGCATCGAGGCGATCGACGACCTGCTGGCGGACCTGACCCAGGCGCTCGGCTGATCCTGCTCCACCCGGGGGCGCGCGCCGTGCGGCGCGCGCCCCTTCGCCAACTCCCGTACGGCACACGGCACCTGAGGAACCATGCAGAACTGGCCGGTCACCCTGGACGACGTCCGCGGTGCGCACAAGATGCTCGCCGGGGTCGCCCGGGTCACCCCGATGGAGAGCAGCCGGTACCTCTCCGGGCTGATCGGCTCGCCGGTCCACCTCAAGTGCGAGAACCTCCAGCGCACCGGTTCCTTCAAGCTGCGCGGCGCCTACGTGCGGATCGCCGGGCTGACCCCGGTGCAGCGGGCCGGCGGCGTGGTGGCCGCCAGCGCGGGCAACCACGCGCAGGGCGTGGCGCTGGCCGCCTCGCTGCTCGGGGTGCGCGCCACCGTCTTCATGCCGCGCGCCGCCCCGCTGCCCAAGGTGGCCGCCACCCGTGACTACGGGGCCGAGGTGAAGCTGCACGGGGCGACCGTGGACGAGGCGCTGCGGGCCGCCCAGCAGTACTCGGAGGCCACCGGCGCGGTCTTCATCCACCCCTTCGACCACTGGGACGTGGTCACCGGCCAGGCCACCGTCGGCCTGGAGATCCTGGAGCAGTGCCCGGAGGTGCGCACCATCCTGGTCGGGGTGGGCGGCGGCGGGCTGCTGGCGGGCATCGCGGCGGCGGTGAAGCCGCTGCGGCCGGACGTCCGGGTGGTCGGGGTGCAGGCGGCCGGCGCGGCCGCGTACCCGCCCTCGCTGGCCGCCGGACGGCCGGTCTCGCTGGAGCGCTTCGCCACGATGGCCGACGGCATCATGGTCGGCCGCCCCGGCGACATCCCCTTCGAGGTGGTGAACACGCTGGCCGACGGCGTCCGGACGGTCTCCGAGGAGAGCCTCTCGCGGGCCCTGCTGGTCGGCCTGGAGCGGCTCAAGATGGTGGTCGAGCCAGCCGGGGCCAGCCCGGTGGCGGCCCTGCTGGAGCACCCGGAGGACTTCCGGGGCGGCCCGGTGGTGGCGGTGCTCTCCGGCGGCAACATCGACCCCCAGCTGATGCAGCGGGTGCTGCGGCACGGCCTGGCCGCCGCCGGGCGCTACCTCTCGCTGCGGGTGCGGCTGACCGACAAGCCGGGGGCGCTGGCCGACCTGCTGGCCGTGCTCACCCGGGTGGATGCCAACGTGCTGGACGTGGCGCACGTGCGGATCGACCCGCAGCTGGGGCTGACCGAGGTCGAGGTGGACCTGCACCTGGAGACCAAGGGGCCGGAGCACTGCGCCCTGGTGGTGGGCGAACTCCGGGACGCGGACTACGTGGTGAGCCGCTGAGCGGGAAAACCGGGGGCGGTTGTCAGCGGTAGCTGAGAGGGTGTCAGCGCCGTTCCGCGGCACGAATCCCGGTGCGCCGGGTACCGCCGTGGGATAAAACGGACAGATCATCCTGTGCAAGTCATTCCGCAAGACGAGATGAGGAAGGCTCATGGCGCCAGCCATCCAAGCCGAGAACCTGGTCAAGACCTTCGGTGACGTACGCGCCCTCGACGGCGTCAGTCTGGACGTCCCCGAAGGCACGGTGCTGGGGCTGCTCGGCCCCAACGGTGCCGGCAAGACCACCACCGTGCGGGTCCTCACCACCCTGCTCCGCCCCGACTCCGGCCGCGCCGTGGTCGCCGGGGTGGACGTGCTCAAGCACCCCAACCGGGTGCGCAGCCTGATCGGCCTCTCCGGCCAGTACGCCGCCGTCGACGAGTACCTGACGGGCCGTGAGAACCTGGAGATGGTCGGCGAGCTGTACCAGATGAGCAACCGCGACTCCAAGGCCCGGGCCAAGGAGCTGCTGGAGTGGTTCAACCTGACCGAGGCCGCCGACCGCACCGCCAAGACCTACTCCGGCGGCATGCGCCGCCGCCTGGACCTGGCCGCCGCCCTGGTGGTCCGCCCGCCGGTGATGTTCCTGGACGAGCCGACCACCGGCCTCGACCCGCGGAACCGGCTGGCGCTCTGGGAGGTCATCGAGACCCTGGTCGAGCAGGGCACCACCCTGCTGCTCACCACCCAGTACCTGGAGGAGGCCGACCGCCTCGCCCACGACATCGCGGTGGTCGACCACGGCAAGGTGATCGCCCGCGGCACCGCCGACCAGCTCAAGGCCCAGATCGGCGGCGAGCGGATCGAGGTCGTGGTGCACCGCGGCGACGACGTGACCGAGGCGATGGCCGCGCTCGGCCCGTACGCCAAGGGCGACCCGGCGCTGGAGAAGAACACCCGGAAGATCACCGTCCCGGTCAGCGGCGGCGCCCGGGTGCTGGCCGACGTGATCCGCGAGCTGGACGCCCGCTCGATCGAGATCGACGACATCGGCCTGCGCCGCCCGACCCTGGACGACGTCTTCCTCTCCCTCACCGGCCGGGCCACGGTCGAGGAGGACGAGGACGAGTCGGGCGAGGGGCAGAAGCCGGCCAAGGGCCGCAAGAGCCACGGGAAGGACGCCTGATGACCACGGCCAACCCGCAACAAGCCATCGGCTCCGCCGTCACCCACCCCAAGCACGGCCTCGCGGCGATGCTGCACGACTCCTGGGTGGTCGCCAAGCGGAACCTGCGCCGGATGACCCGCATCCCGGAGATCGTGGTCTTCGGCCTGATGCAGCCGGTGATGTTCGTGCTGCTCTTCACCTACGTGATGGGCGGCGCGATCCAGATCCCCGGTGCCACCGCGAGCACCGACACCTACACCCAGTTCCTGATGGCGGGCATCTTCGCCCAGACCGTCACCTTCGCGGTGGCCGGCGCCTCGGCCGGCATCGCGGAGGACATGACCAAGGGCCTGGTGGACCGCTTCCGCTCGCTGCCGATGGCCCGCTCCGCGGTGCTGGTCGGCCGCACCCTGGCCGACCTGGTGCAGACCGCCTTCACCCTGCTGGTGCTGGCGGTCGTGGCGGCGATCGTCGGCTGGCGCTTCCACGAGGGCTTCCTCAAGGCGCTCGGCGCGTTCGCGCTGCTGCTCCTGCTGGGCTACGCCTTCTCCTGGATCGGCGCGCTGATCGGCCTCTCGGTGCGCAGCCCCGAGGCGGCCACCTCGGCCGGTCTGATCTGGCTGTTCCCGCTGACCTTCGTCTCCAACGCCTTCGTGCCGATCAGCTCGATGCCGGGCTGGCTCCAGCCGATCGCGTACTGGAACCCGTTCAGCGCCACCGTGCAGGCCTGCCGCGACCTGTTCGGCAACCAGCTCGGCCCGGTGCAGGGCGGCTGGCCGATGGAGAACGCCGTGCTGGTCTCGGTGCTCTGGTCGCTGGTGATCCTGGGGCTGTTCGGTTGGCTGTCGGTGCGCAAGTACCGCTCCGCCGTGGGGTGACTCCCGGTACGAGAGCGGCCGCCCCCTCCAGGAGGGGGCGGCCGCTCTCGTACGTGCTGAGGGCGCGTCAGCCGGCGTGGGCCTCGACCGCGACGATCTTGACCATGGCGCGCTTGCCGTTGGGCAGCTCGTAGTGCGCCTCGTCACCGATCTTCTTGCCGTCGATCGCCAGGCCCAGCGGGGACTGCGGCGAGTAGACGTCGATGTCGGTGGTGCCCGCCATCTCGCGGGAGCCGATCAGGAACTTCATGGTGTCGTCCTCGTCGCCGTCGAAGGCGACGGTGACCACGGTGCCGGGGGCCACGGCGTCGGTGCCCGCGGGAGCCTCGCCGACCTGGGCCCGCTCCAGCAGCTGGGTGAGCTGGCGGATGCGCAGCTCGCCCTTGCCCTGGTCGTCGCGGGCGGCGTGGTAACCGGCGTTCTCCTTGAGGTCACCCTCCTCGCGCGCGGCCTCGATCTTCTGGGTGATCTCGGAACGCCAGGTGGTGGTCATGTACTCCAGCTCAGCCTTGAGCTTGTCGTAGCCGGCCTGAGTGAGCCAGGTCACGTTCTCGCTGGTCTGGGTCACGGGTGCTCCTCGTAGGTGCAGGGTCGCGCTGAGGGTTGGGTCAGCAGTCGAACGGTGTCGTACTACAAAGCAACGCCCGGCTTCCGGGCAGGAGGCACGGAAGGGGCGAAACCACGAGCCTAACAAGTTCCACCGACGAAAGGGAGGCGTTACTTCGCCGGGGCGCAGCCCAGCAGTTGTGCGCTGGTGGCCCGGGCGGTGGTGCGCAGGGTGACCACCTCGTCGTACTCCGACCCCTCGGCGGGCACCTGGAAGTCGTGCAGCCCGACCACGCCGCCGTCCTCGGCCTGGGCCCGGACGGTGCAGACCCCGGCCTTCCCGTCGCTCTTGTGCACGGAGAGCTGCACCTGCACGGCGCTGTCGGAGACCACCTGGAAACCGGGCAGCAGCCCGTTCATCTCCGAGCCCTTGCTGACGTACGACCAGCCGAGCCAGCCGACCAGGGCCAGGCCCAGCGCGCCGCAGACCACGCCGACGGTCCTGAGCCTGCGGTCGGCCTCCCGGTCGGAGGAGCGGCCGTAGCGGCCCTGCGGCGCGGCGGCGGGGGCGGTGGGGGTGGTCGTACGTCCGGAGTCCATGGCGGCTCAGTCCTTTCGCGGAGGGGCCGCCGGTCTGCGGAGGGAATGGACGAGCCCTTCGGTCAGTCACTATAGGAGTGGTCCGTCCGCGCCGGAGGCGGCGGGGGAGCGGCCCGATGAACCGGATGATTCCCGGAAGGAACCAGGCGTTGACTGAGCAGTTGCGACTGATGGCGGTGCACGCGCACCCGGACGACGAGTCCAGCAAGGGTGCCGCCACCATGGCGATGTACGTGTCGCAGGGGGTGGACGTCCTGGTCGCCACCTGCACCGGGGGCGAGCGCGGCTCGATCCTCAACCCCAAGCTCCAGGGGGACCCGTGGATCGAGGAGAACATCCACGAGGTCCGCAGCAAGGAGATGGACGCGGCCCGGGAGATCCTCGGCGTCAAGCAGGCCTGGCTCGGCTTCGTCGACTCCGGCCTCCCGGAGGGCGACCCGCTGCCGCCGCTGCCGGAGGGCTGCTTCGGGCTCCAGGACGTGGCCGAGGCGGCCGCGCCGCTGGTCAAGCTGATCCGCGAGTTCCGCCCGCACGTGATCACCACGTACGACGAGAACGGCGGCTACCCGCACCCCGACCACATCATGACCCACAAGATCACCATGGCCGCCTGGGACGCGGCCGGTGACCCGGAGGCGTACCCGGGCCTGGGCGAGCCGTGGCAGCCCTCGAAGCTGTACTACAACGGCTTCACCATGAACCGGATCAAGACCATGCACGCCTACCTCACCGAGCACGGCATCGAGTCCCCGTACGGCGAGTGGATCGCCGGCTGGGAGAAGAGCGGCCGCAAGGACCGGGAGATCACCACCCGGGTGCGCTGCGACGACTGGTTCGAGACCCGGGACCGCGCGCTGATCGCGCACGCCACCCAGATCGACCCGGACGGCCCGTGGTTCCGGGTGCCGCTGGAGGTCCAGAAGGCCGTCTGGCCGACCGAGGACTTCGAGCTGGCCCGCTCCCTGGTCGACACCGACCTGCCGGAGGACGACCTGTTCGCCGGCCTGCGCACCCCGGCCGGTAGCGCCGCCTCGGCCTGACGGCGACGCCTGACGGCGCGACACATTCCACCCCGGTGGCCCGGCCCGTGTAGGGCCGGGCCACCATTGGAGACATGAGCACCCCGATGCACCTCACCGACCTCGCCACCGCGGCCCTCGCCTACGACAAGGCCAAGGTCACCCCCGGCCTGCTCGGCTTCGTGGTCTTCGCCGCCCTCGGCGTGGCCACCTGGTTCCTGGTCAAGTCCATGAACAAGCAGTTCGGCCGGGTGAACTTCGTCGAGGAGCCCGAGACCGCCGCCGCCCCTGCCAAGCCCGCCAAGGACTGACGACGGCTCAGCCCGGCAGCAGCCGGGCCAGCCCGTCCCGGAGCGCGGTGCGCTCGGTGGAGACGAAGCGGTGCAGGGTGCGGGAGACGAAGGCGGTGCGCTGGGCGGTGCGCCGCCGTTCGCGGTCGTAGTCGCGCAGCGCGGCCGCCAGGCCGGTGCGCCCGTGCCGCACCACCGCCCGGGTCAGTGCCCCGGCGTCCAGGATCGCGGTGCAGGCGCCCTGGCCCAGGTTGGGCGTCATGGCGTGCGCCGCGTCGCCGACCAGGGCGGTCCGGCCGCCGTGCACGAAGCTCGGCAGGGCCGGGTGCAGGTGCCGCATCTCGTAGCGGAGCCAGCCGGCCGGGTCCGTCCCGGTGAGGACGCGGGGGATCGGGTCGTGCCAGCCCTCGAAGAGGCCGGGCAGGTCGGCGGCGGTGGTGCCCTCGGGGACGGCCGCGTACCAGTTGGTGCGGCCGGGCTCGACCGGCGTCAGGCCGAAGAAGCGGCCCCGGCCCCAGGTCTCGCCGTGCAGCCCGCTCTCGAAGTCGGCGATGCCGATCCAGGCCACCGAGCCGATCGGCTCGGGCCCGCTCGCGTCGCCGAAGCAGCGCCGGCGCACCACGCTGCGGATCCCGTCGGCCCCGACCAGCAGGTCGTGCCCGGTCCGCACCGCGTCCACCTCGGTGACCGGCTCGCCCAGCTTGACCGCGACGTCCCCGAAGGACTCCAGCCCGGCCAGCAGGGCGTCGATCAAGTACGGGCGGGAGACCAGCAGTTCGGGCTTGCCCGCCTTCTTCTCCACCCGGTCCAGCGGCAGCCTCGCCAGCACCCGGCCGTCCGGCCGGCGGATCTGCGCGGAGCGGTAGGGCACCGCCCGGCGGCGCACCGCCCCGCCCACCCCGAGCTCGTCCAGCGCGTCCTGCGCGGCGGGGGTCAGCGCGAAGGCGGTGCCGTAGCGCTCCACCTCGGTGCGGCGCTCCAGCACCGTCACCCGCCAGCCCGCCCGGCGCAGCCCGATCGCGGTCGCCAGCCCGCCGACTCCCGCCCCCACCACGATGGCCGTACCCGTCATCACGCCCCCCGGCGTTCGTGTCCGTCGGTGCCTACCACACCTGTGGTACCACGCCTGGGGTACCTTGGGCAACGCACGGACGAGCAAGGAGAACTGACGGTGAGTGGGAACCGACGGGACGCGCTGCGCGACGCCGCGATCCACGTCCTGGCCGAAGCGGGAGGTCGCGGGCTGACCCACCGCGCCGTGGACGCCGCCGCCGGGCTGCCGCTGGGCACCGCCAAGAACTACTACCCGAGCCGCGACGCCCTGCTCCGCGCCACCGCCGAGCGGATCGTCGAGCAGTACCGGCGCACCACCGCCGAACTGGTCGCCTCCGGCGCCCGGCCCGTCGACCGGGCCGGCCTGGCCGCCCTGCTGGCCGGACTGCTCCGCAACGTGGCCGGCCCCGGCGCCCCCCGGATGCTCGCCTACCTGGAACTCCAGACCGAGGCCGCCCGCCGCCCCTGGCTGGCCGACATCCTCGCCACCGTCGTCGCCGCCGACTTCGCCGGCTTCGAACACGCGCAGCGCGCCGCCGGACTCCCCGTCACCCCCGGGCGCGCCGCCGCCGTCACCCTCGCCCTGCACGGCGCCATCCCGCAGCTGCTGGGCGGCGGGGCCGGAGCCCTCGCCGCGGCGGGCCTGGACGACGTGGACGCCTTCGTCCACGGCCTGCTGGAGTCGGTGTACGGGACCTGAGGCGCTCGATGCGCAAGGATGGGGCCATGCCGAACCGTCTCGCGGACGCGACCTCGCCGTACCTGCTGCAGCACGCCGACAACCCGGTCGACTGGTGGCCCTGGGGGCCCGAGGCGTTCGAGGAGGCGAGGCGGCGCGGGGTGCCGGTGCTGCTGAGCGTCGGGTACGCGGCCTGCCACTGGTGCCACGTGATGGCGCACGAGTCCTTCGAGGACGAGGAGATGGCGGCGTACACCAATGAGCACTTCGTGGCCGTGAAGGTGGACCGCGAGGAGCGGCCGGACGTGGACGCGGTCTACATGGAGGCGGTGCAGGCGGCCACCGGGCAGGGCGGGTGGCCGATGACGGTGTTCCTGACGCCCGATCAGGAGCCGTTCTACTTCGGGACGTACTTCCCGCCGCGGCCGCGGCACGGCATGCCCGGCTTCCGGCAGGTGCTGGAGGGCGTGAACGCCGCCTGGCGGGACCGCCGGGACGAGGTCGGCGAGGTGGCCGCCCGGATCAGGGCGGACCTGGCGGAGCGGGCCTCGGTGTACGGGGTCGGCAGCGGGGTGCACGAGGTGCCCGGGGCGGAGGGGCTGGCCGCGGCGGTGGCGGAGCTGGGCCGCACGTACGACGAGAAGTGGGGCGGGTTCGGCGGGGCGCCGAAGTTCCCGCCGTCGATGGCGGTGGAGTTCCTGCTGCGCCACCACGCCCGGACCGGATCGGCCGAGGCGCTGGCGATGGCCGGGCACAGCTGCGAGGCGATGGCCCGCGGCGGCATCTACGACCAGCTGGGCGGCGGCTTCGCCCGGTACGCGGTGGACAACCGCTGGGTGGTGCCGCACTTCGAGAAGATGCTCTACGACAACGCGCTGCTGCTCCGCGTCTACCTGCACCTGTGGCGGACCACCGGGGAGGAGCTGCCGCGCCGGATCGCGCTGGAGACGGCCGACTTCATGCTGCGCGAACTCCGCACCCCCGAGGGCGGGTTCGCCTCCGCGCTGGACGCGGACAGCCTGGACGAGGCCAGCGGCAAGAACGCCGAGGGCGCGTACTACGCCTGGACCCCGCAACAGTTGGCCGAGGTGCTGGGGGAGCAGGACGCGGCGGTGGCCGCGACGCTCTTCGAGGTCACCGCGGAGGGCACCTTCGAGCACGGCAGCTCGGTGCTCCAGCTGCTCTCCGACCCGGTGGACGAGATCGCCTACGAGCGGATCCGCGCGGCGCTGTACGAGGCCCGGCTGAAGCGTCCGGCCCCGGCCCGGGACGACAAGGTGGTGGCGGCCTGGAACGGCCTGGCCGTCGCCGCGCTGGCCGAGACCGGCGCGCTGCTGGACCGGCCCGACCTGGTCGAGGCGGCCGAACGCGCCGCCGACCTGCTGATCACCGTGCACCTCGGCGAGGACGGCCGACTGCTGCGCACCTCCCGGGACGGCCGGGCCGGGGCCAACGCGGGCGTGCTGGAGGACTACGCGGACACCGCCGAGGGCTTCCTCGCGCTGTACGCGGTGACCGGCGGGGCCGAGTGGCTGGGCCTGGCCGGCGGACTGCTGGACACCGTGCTGACGCACTTCCGCGACGAGGCGTCGGGCGCGCTCTACGACACCGCCGACGACGCCGAGGAGCTGATCCGCCGGCCGCAGGACCCGACCGACAACGCCACCCCCTCCGGCTGGACGGCCGCCGCCCAGGCCCTGCTGACCTACGCCGCGTACACCGGCTCCGAGCGGCACCGGACGGCGGCCGAGCGGGCGCTCGGTATCGTCGGCGCGCTGGGCACCCGGGCGCCGCGGTTCGTCGGCTGGGGCCTGGCCGCCGCCGAGGCGCTGGCCGACGGGCCGCGCGAGGTGGCCGTGGTCGGGGCCGAGGGCGACCCCGGGCGGGCGCTGCTGCACCGGACGGCGCTGCTCGGCACCGCCCCGGGCGCCGTGGTCGCGGTCGGCGAGCCCAGCACCTCCGAGGTGCCGCTGCTGGCCGGGCGGCCGCTGGTGGGCGGGGCGGCGGGGGCCTACGTCTGCCACCACTTCGTGTGCGAGGCGCCGGTCGCGGAGGCGGCGGAGCTGGCGGCCAAGGTGGGGGCGCGGACCGACCGTAATGGAGGTGCGTGAAGGGGCGTTGATCAGGGAGGATGCGGCATGAACTGGACCCTCTCCTCCTCCCTGGACGACTTCCGGACACACGCCGGCGAGTTCCTGGCGGCCCATCCGGCCGAGAACACCGTCCTGCTGACCCTGGTGCACAACCTCGCCCAGAGCGGCCTGCACGTCTTCGGCGAGGCCGACCCGTGGTTCGGCTGGTGGCGCCCGGCCCCGGACGCACCGGTGGCCGGCGCCTTCTGCCGGACGCCGCCGTTCCCGCTGCGGCTCAGCGCCATGCCGCCCGAGGCGGCGGCCGAGCTGGCCACGGCGCTCGCGAAGGCCGGGCGCGAGGTGCCGGCCGTCGGCGGCGGGACCGTCGCGGCGCGGACCTTCGCCGAGGCCTGGGAGCGTGAGACCGGGGTGGCGAGCGCCGTCAAGAGCAACGAACGGCTCTACCGGCTGGGCGAGTTGACCGACCCCTCGCCGCTGCCCCGGGGCTCCGTGCGGCTCGCCACCGAGGCGGAGGCGGATCTCCTGGTGGACTGGTTCACCGCCTTCGTCGCCGAGGCCGAGGTCGGCATCCCCGGCGAGAACCACCGGCCCACCGTCGAGCGGCGGATCGCCCGCGGCGGCCTCCACGTCTGGGAGCACGAGGGCCGGGTGGTCTCCTTCGCCGGTGTCAGCGACGTCATCGCCGGGATGTCCCGGATCGGGCCCGTCTACACCCCGCCGCAGCACCGGGGCCACGGCTACGCCAGCGGCGTGGTCGCGGCCGGCTCCGCCCACGCCCTCGCCTCCGGCGCGGCCGAGGTCCTGCTCTACACCGACCTGGCCAACCCCACCAGCAACTCCATCTACCAGAAGCTCGGTTACCGGCCCGTCGAGGACTGCGTCTCCATCGACTTCGTCTGAGCGGCGCCGGGCACGGAAGTGGTTCCACCGGGGGCGCGAGGCTCTGCTGATCTGCGGCTCCGCCGCGGGGCGCGAGTCGGGAGGCGGCTCACCGGCAACTGAGCCGCCGTCAGCCGGTTGCAGGTGCTGCCGTTCCCCTGCGCGCAGTTCCCCGCGCCCCTGCGGGGCACCCCTTGCCGGGCCCTACTCCCAGTCCCAGCGGATGCCGAGCAGACAGGGGCTGAGCGAGCTGGCGACCAGGTGCACGCAGTGGTGCCCGTCCAGGGTCAACTCCTCCGTCTCGTACGGTGGTTCGCCGGGAGCCCGGCTGGCGAAGCGGTGGCAGCGGACGGGCAGGGCGGCCGGGTGGAAGGTGACCTGGAGGACGTACTGCCCGGCACCGGAGTTGAAGCCGCGGACGTACTCGGTGGAGGGCTGCGCGGCGGGCGCGTCGTCGAACCCGTACCCCAGCAGGTGGGTGTCCCCGGTCCGCAGGCGGCGGTCCAACAGCAGCTCCGCGACCAGCAGTTCGGCCTCCGGGTCGCGCCGTACCCGCCCCGGCCGGCAGTTCTCCTCCCCCCGCACCCGCACCGCCCCGATGTCGCACCCCGGATCCCCCTGGTAGAGCGCCAGGTAGCGGTCGATGCCGTCGCGGTGGGCGCGCAGGGCGTGCTGGGAGTCGCGGCGGACCATCTGCCGGTCGGCGCCGATCCGGACCCGTTCGATGTGGGTGACGGTGTGCAGGCCGGTGTCGGGCGGCGAGGCGATGGTGGCGAGGAGTCCGTCGACGGCCACCGCCGGTGCGATCAGGTCGCGGTAGGGCCGGGTGGCGGGCCCGGCCACCTCGGTCGGTGCTGCCTGGCGGGGGCCGAGCAGCCGGGTCAGCGAGTGTTCCGGTAGCTCCAGCACCTCCTCCAACACCCGTACCGCGCGCAGGGATTCGGGCCGTTCGGGCCGTCGTCGGCCCTGTTGCCAGTAGCTCAGGCTGGTCACCCCGACCTGGACGCCGCGCTGGGCCAGGTGCAGCCGCAGGCGGTGCAGGGCGAGGCCGCGGGCGGTGATGGCGGCGCGCAGGGCGAGGTGGAACGGGCCGGTGCGGAGGGCGGTGGCGAGCTCGGGTTGGACGGTCTGCTGCACGACGGGCTCCCGTCTGTCAGGTTGACCGTGAATATTCACACGCCGGTGGCGAGTTGTCACCGGTTGGGACGTGTTGACGTGCGGCGGGCGCCGGCCGCGTTCACACCGTGCGGGGCCCCGTTCACACCCCTGCCCGGGCCCCGACGAGGTGCGTTGACCGGCTCCCGTCATGGGCCGATGCTCACTGCACCGCGCCCCATCGCGGTGCCCCCACATCCCCTCTCCTGCGGGAACGCAAGGAGGAGAAGCCCATGCAGATCTCCCGTACCCGCCTGCGCCGTGCGGTCGCCGCACTCGCGCTGGGCGTCCTCGCCCCCACCCTGGTGGCCGCCACCGCCCCCCTCGCCAGGCCGGCCGCCGCCCAGGCGCCCGGTGCCGTCACGGCGCTCGGGGTGCGCAAGCTCAACCTCACCATGCAGCAACAGCAGCAGACCAACTGGTGCTGGGCGGCGAGCGGCAACACCATCGCCACCTACTACGGCTACACCTACAGCCAGAACCAGTTCTGCAACGCCGCGTTCAACCGCTCGGTCAACTCCAGCTGCCCCAACAACCAGGCCACGCTGGGGAACGTGCAGACGGCGCTGCGCTACATCGGCATCAACCCCGGCTCGTACGTCACGGGCTACCTGCGCTACAGCACGGTGCAGACCGAGATCGACGCCAACCGGCCGGTCGAGACCCGCATCCAGTGGTCCTCCGGCGGCGGCCACATGCACGTGCTCTACGGCTACGACACCGGCAACAACTGGGTCTACTGGGGCGACCCGTGGCCCTCCAGCTACCGCTACAACTGGGCGGACTACAACTACTACGTCAACAACGACACGTTCTCCTGGACCCACTCCCTCTACCGGATCGGCGCCTGAGGAGACGACCATGACCGACACCATCCGCAAGCAAGCCTCCCGCCTCGCGGCCGCCACCGTGCTGGCCGCCACCCTCGGCCTGGCCGCCGCCCCGTCGGCCCAGGCCGACGATCCCGGTGCGGCCCCCGCCCAGCTCGCCCCCACGGAGCTGAGCGAGGCCCGCGGCGCGGCCCAGTCCCCGGCCGTGCTGGAGCAGTTGGGCCGGTTCTTCGCCCGCAAGGGCGTCCCGCCGAACCGGTCGCTGGCGCTCTCCCCGGCCGACGAGGCCAGGGCCGCGGCCGAGGCCGAACCCCGGCTGAGCGGTGACACCGTCCCGGTCTACCTGCTGGACCCGGGCTTCGTGGCCGGCACCCCGGGCGCCCCGGTGGCCCGGCTGGAGTTCACCGCCAGCAAGGCCGTGGCGGCCGACGGCCAGGTGGCCTCGGTCTGGACGGCGAAGCAGGGCGCGGGCTGGCGGGTCGTCAACATCGCCACCGGCGGCGACGAGACCGACTACGTGGCCCAGGCCGCGGCGGGCGGGGGCGGCACCGCCTTCCGCGAGCCGCAGATCGACGCCTGGTACGTGCTGCGCGGGGGCCGGGTGCTGCCGCTGGACGAGGACGCCCGCACGGCGGTCGGCGCCGGGGTCACCCTGGCCGACTACCAGCGTCAGGTGAAGCAGCGCTACGGCGACAAGCTGCCCGGCTCGGTCTACGACCGGCAGGGCAAGGGCGGCGGCTACCAGGCCGCTCCGGTGGCGGAGCCGGACGGCCCGTCGCTGCTGACGGCGGGCACGGCGGGCGCGGCCCTGCTGGCCACCGCCCTGACCGGCCTCGGACTGCGGGCACGGCGCAGGGCCCGCGGGTAGCGGGGCCGGGGAACGGGTACGACCGAGGGCGCGGGGCCGGGAAACCGGCACCGCGTCCTCGGTCGTAGACCGACCGGCAGTTGGGGGGCGGCGTCGCGGCGTTGGGGCACGCGCCCTCCTTGCCCGCCGACGGGCAGGAGGGGCCCTTCGCCGGCTTCTCGTCGGTCGCCGATGCTCCGCATGGACTCTCCCCCAGCCTCCGGCCGGGGGGACCCCCTTCTCGACGCCGCCGAGCCACGCACCCCACGCGGACATCAGCCGCTGACGCGGCGGGCGCTCCTTGACCCACCCCCCAACTGCCGGTCGGTCTTATTTGACGAAGCGTTGACCCCTCGTTCGCCTTCCTGCCGGTCCGGCATGTCACCGTGTGTGCCGTCGGAGTCCCGTTGGGTTCAGGAGAGGGGAGCAGATGGCGGTGAGGTACACGGGGGCGCTGGTCGCGATCGCGGCGGCGTTGGCCGTCGTGCTGGCCTACGTGCTGGGCGGACCGAGGATGGTCTGGATCGTGGCGGCGGCCGAGGTGGCGCTGGTGATGATGGACGTGGCCCGCCGGTTCAAGGTGCGGGCGATGCACCGCAGAGCGGCCGTCCGGCCGGAGGCCGACCACTGCGAGCAGTGCGCCCGGGCCCGGCGGCGGCTGGAGGGCCGGCCCGCCCGTTGACGGCCCCTCAGTGGGCGACGCTGTACGCGACCAGGGAGACCCCGACGTACTGCGTGATGAACGCCCCCAGGGTGAAGGCGTGGAAGACCTCGTGGAAGCCGAACCAGCGCGGTGAGGGGTTCGGCTTCTTGAGTCCGTACACCACGCCGCCCACGCTGTAGAGCACGCCGCCGACGAGCATCAGCACCAGGACCGCGACCCCGCCGGTGCGCAGGAAGTCCGGCAGGAAGAAGACCGCCGCCCACCCCAGGGCCAGGTAGCACGGGGTGTAGAGCCAGCGCGGCGCGCCGACCCAGAAGACCCGGAAGGCGATCCCCGCCAGTGCTCCGCCCCAGACCAGCCAGAGCAGCACCTGCTGCCGGCCGCCGTCCAGCAGCAGGATGGTGAACGGGGTGTACGAGCCCGCGATGATCAGGAAGATGTTCGCGTGGTCGAGCCGGCGCAGGATCGCGTCGCCGCGCGGGCCCCAGTCGAAGCGGTGGTAGACGGCGCTCACGCCGAACAGCATCCACGCGCTGATCGAGTACACGGTGCAGGCGATCCGGGCCTGGGTCGAGCCGGCCAGACAGATCAGCACGATTCCGGCGGCCACCGAGGCCGGGAACATCCCCGCGTGCAGCCATCCGCGCCACTTGGGCTTGATCTCGGCCAGGGCCTGCGTCAGAGCATCCGTCATGGCCAGATCCTACCTACGGTCCCGTAGGTTACCGACGTGTAGGAAGTGATGATCGCCACCTTTGTACGTTCTGGAGTGTTCGAGGGTGGCACTCGGGGGTCCAAGGAGGGACGCCGAAGCCTTGTTACCCATCGGTACTTGGACAAGAAGGCGTAAAAATTCCGCCAATCACGCCTCTGTGCCGTGTCCCGGCCTTGAGGGCGGAGCTACGGTGTAGACACCCTCAACCACCGCGACGCCGCCTCCCCGACGAGATGGCGTGAAACGGAGCGATCGTGTCGAACGAGATCTCTGCGCTCAGCGCAACCGCGCCGACCCGTCACAAGCGCCTGCTCGCCTGGGTGAGCGAGATCGCGGAGCTGACCCAGCCGGACGCCGTCGTCTGGTGCGACGGCTCGGAGGAGGAGTACCAGCGCCTCGCCGACCAGCTGGTGGCCCAGGGCACCTTCACCAAGCTGAACCCGGAGAAGCGGCCCAACTCCTACTACGCCGCCTCCGACCCGACCGACGTCGCCCGGGTCGAGGACCGCACCTACATCTGCTCCGAGCAGGAGAAGGACGCGGGCCCGACCAACAACTGGAAGGCCCCCGCCGAGATGCGGGAGCTGTTCACCGGCGCCGAGGGCCTCTTCAAGGGCGCGATGAAGGGCCGCACGATGTACGTCGTGCCGTTCTCCATGGGCCCGGTCGGCTCCCCGCTGGCCGCGTACGGCGTCGAGATCACCGACTCCGCCTACGTCGCCGTCTCCATGCGCGTGATGACCCGGATGGGCCAGGCCGTGCTGGACCAGCTCGGCGAGGACGGCGAGTTCGTCAAGGCCGTGCACACCGTCGGCGCCCCGCTGGCCGAGGGCCAGGCGGACGTCCCGTGGCCGTGCAACACCACCAAGTACATCTCGCACTTCCCGGAGACCCGCGAGATCTGGTCCTTCGGCTCCGGCTACGGCGGCAACGCCCTGCTCGGCAAGAAGTGCTACGCGCTGCGGATCGCCTCCACCATGGCCCGCGACGAGGGCTGGCTGGCCGAGCACATGCTCGTCCTCAAGCTCACCCCGCCGAGCGGCGCCGAGCCCAAGTACATCGCGGCCGCCTTCCCGTCCGCCTGCGGCAAGACCAACCTGGCGATGCTCCAGCCGACCATCCCGGGCTGGAAGGTCGAGACCATCGGCGACGACATCGCCTGGATGCGCTTCGGCGCCGACGGCCAGCTCTACGCCATCAACCCGGAGGCCGGCTTCTTCGGCGTCGCCCCCGGCACCGGCACCGACACCAACGCCAACGCGATCGACACCCTCTGGGGCAACACGGTCTTCACCAACGTCGCGCTCACCGACGACGGCGACGTCTGGTGGGAGGGCCTGACGGAGGAGCCGCCGGCCCACCTCACCGACTGGCGCGGCAACGACTGGACCCCGGAGTCCGGCACCCCCGCCGCCCACCCCAACGCCCGCTTCGCCGTCCCGGCCGCGCAGTGCCCGACCATCGCCCCGGAGTGGGAGGACCAGGGCGGCGTGCCGATCTCGGCCATCCTGTTCGGCGGCCGCCGGGCCACCGCCGTCCCGCTGGTCACCGAGTCCTTCGACTGGCAGCACGGCGTCTTCCTGGGCGCCAACATCGCCTCCGAGAAGACCGCTGCCCAGGAGGGCACCGTCGGCGAGCTGCGCCGCGACCCGTTCGCGATGCTGCCGTTCTGCGGCTACAACATGGGCGACTACTTCGCCCACTGGCTGAAGCTCGGCGCCGAGGCCGACGCCTCGAAGCTGCCGAAGATCTACTACGTCAACTGGTTCCGCAAGAACGCCGGCGGCGACTTCGTCTGGCCGGGCTACGGCGAGAACAGCCGCGTGCTGAAGTGGATCGTCGAGCGCCTGGAGGGCACCGGCGCCGGCGTCGAGACCCCGATCGGCGTGCTGCCGACCGTCGAGGGCTTCGACCTCAAGGGCCTGAACATCGCCGACGCCGACCTCGACCTGCTGTTCTCGGTCGACAAGGAGATCTGGCGCAAGGAGGCCGCGCTGGTCCCCGCCCACCTGGAGCTGTTCGGCGAGCACACGCCGAAGGCGCTCTGGGACGAGTACGAGGCGCTGGTCGAGCGCCTGGGCTGATGCCCGGGTGAGCTGACGCGGCGTCACCGAACGGCCGGAGCCCCGACCGTACGATCCCAACCCTCTGGGGATCGTCCGGGCGGGGCTCCGGCCGTTCTGCCGTGCTTCCGGGACGCGCGCTACGGCTGCACGTAGCCGGAGAGGAAGTCGCCGATCCGGGTCACGGCGTCGGTGATGTCCTCCGGGCGGGGCAGGGTGACCAGCCGGAAGTGGTCCGGCTCCGGCCAGTTGAAGCCGGTGCCCTGGACGATCAGGATGCGCTTGGCCCGGAGCAGGTCCAGCACCATCCTGGCGTCGTCCTTGATCTTGTAGACCTGCGGGTCCAGCCGGGGGAAGGCGTAGAGCGCGCCCTTGGGCTTGACGCAGCTGACCCCCGGGATCTGGTTGAGCAGCTCGTACGCCGCGTCCCGGGACTCCAGCAGCCGGCCGCCGGGCAGCAGCAGGTCCTTGACGGACTGTCGGCCGCCGAGCGCCGCGGCCACCGCGTGCTGGGCGGGCATGTTGGCGCACAGCCGCATGCTGGCCAGCACGGTCAGGCCCTCGATGTAGCTGGCCGCCCGGTGCCGGTCGCCGGAGAGCACCATCCAGCCGGAGCGGAAGCCCGCCACCCGGTAGGACTTGGACATCCCGTTGAAGGTCACGCAGAACAGGTCCGGCGCCAGGGTGGCCAGCGGGACGTGCACCGCGTCGTCGTAGAGGATCTTGTCGTAGATCTCGTCCGCGTAGAGCACCAGCTTGTGCCGGCGGGCGATCTCGACGATCCCCTCCAGCACCTCCTGCGGGTACACCGCGCCGGTCGGGTTGTTCGGGTTGATCACCACGATCGCCCTGGTCCGGTCGGTCACCTTGGCCTCGATGTCGGCCAGGTCCGGGTACCACTCGGACTGCTCGTCGCAGCGGTAGTGCACGGCGGTGCCGCCGGCCAGCGAGACCGAGGCGGTCCACAGCGGGTAGTCGGGGGCCGGGACGAGCACCTCGTCGCCGTCGTCCAGCAGGGCCGTCATGGCCAGCTGGATCAGTTCGGAGACGCCGTTGCCGAGGAAGACGTCCTCCACCGTGAGGCCGTGCAGGCCGCGGTCCTCGTAGTGCATCACGATGGCGCGGCGGGCCGAGAGCAGGCCCTTGGAATCGCCGTAGCCGTGCGCGGAGGAGAGGTTCTTCAGGATGTCCTGGAGGATCTCGGGCGGCGCCTCGAAGCCGAAGGCGGCGGGGTTGCCCGTGTTCAGCTTGAGGATGCGATGGCCCTGGTCCTCCAGTCGCATCGCCTCGTCGAGCACCGGGCCGCGGATGTCGTAACAGACATTGGCGAGCTTGCTGGACTGGATGACCTGCATGCTCGGTAATGCTACGGGCGGGAGGCCCCGGTTCCGCAGTGGTCTTGCCCACAGCGTCACGTGTTCTGGAAGGCTGTGGACCGTGACGGCGATTCTGGGCGGGGCGCTGGCGGGACTGGCCGCGGTGGTGTGGGTGCGCTGGGCGGTGCTCCGCTGGGCCGTGCCCTACGAAGGGGAGACGGCACGGCCGGTGCCGCTGCCGGCGCAGGCCGCCGTGACGGTGGCGGTGGGAGCCGCGGTCGGGTACGGGTACGGGGCGCCGGGCTGGCCGGTGCTAGTCTGGCTGGCCCTGCTCGGCGTGCCGCTCGGCCTGATCGACGCCTCGGTGCACCGCCTGCCCGACGTGCTCACCCTCCCGCTGGCCCTCGGCACCGCCGCCCTGCTGGTCCTGACGGAGCGCCAGTCACTGCTGCGCTGCCTGCTCGCGGCCCTGGCCCTGGGGCTCGGCTTCGCCCTGCTCGCCCTGCTGGTCCCGATCGGCCTCGGCGACGCCAAGCTGGCCCCCAGCCTCGGCGCCCTGCTGGCCGTCACCGGCTGGTCCACCGTGCGCTCCGGCCTGCTCCTCGCCGTCCTGTTCGCCGGCCTCTGGGCGGTCGCCCTGCTCGCCACCCGCCGGGCCGGCCGCCGGGACGACCTGGCCTTCGGGCCGCCGCTGCTGCTCGGCACGCTGGCCGCGGTGCTACTGGCGCAGTAGCTCCTCGGCCGCGGCCAGCGCCCGGCGCCAGCCGTCGGCGGCGGCCGACAGCTGCGGCCCGCGCTCCTTGAGCAGGGCGTTCTGCTGCTCGGTCTCCACCGTCTGCCAGACCGTCAGGTAGCCGGTGCGGCGCTTGCAGTCGAGGTCGTGCCGGGCGGTGCTGATCTCCCGCGCGTCGGGGGTGGCGCCGAGGCCGGGGGCACCGGGGCGCCAGGCCGGGTCGCCCGCGGCCTGGTGGGGGTCGGGGTAACTGAGGCCGGCCTCCTGCATGCAACTGCTCCACGCCGCGTCGGCGGCCTTGGCCCGGGGGTCGGCGACGGTCCGCTGCCAGCCCTCCTGCACCGCCTCGTCGACCGCGTCGGCCCCGTCGGCTGCTCCGGCCGGAAGGCCGAGTCGTTGCGCGGCCTCTCCGCGGCAGCCACCGCGGCCGGCCTCGTCGGGAGTGGTGGCCCCCGGCTTCTCGCCCGTGTACGCGGCGAGCGCGGCACCGGCCATGGCGGCCTTCCGGTTCTCCAGCTGCTGCTTCCGGTCGGCCAGTTGGGCGGCGGTCGCCCCGGCGGGTGGCGGCAGCCGGTAGCCGAGCGTCTCGACCGTGCGGGTGTCGCTCACGCCGTAGCGCCGCTCGTTGCCGTCGTGCTCCTGGCCGACGGCGACGGGGCGTGCGGGCCAGTCGAGCCCCTTGGCCCGCATGCAGGCCGTTGCCAGCCGGTCGGCCGCCTGCTGGAGCCGCTCCTGCTGATCGGTCGTCAGCTGGTAGGCGTCCAGCGGGAGCACGGGCACCGTGGCACCGGCCACCGCCCTGGTCGGCAGGGCGCCGGAGAACGCGCTCGGTGCGGTCGCGCCACCGGACTGGCAGCCGGCCAGCGCGAGCAGCAGGGGAGCGGCGAGCATCCGGAAGCGGACGGGGCTGGGCACGGTGAATTCCTCGAATTTCCTGAATCGGCTCGGATAATTCCGGTGAGGCGCCCCGGTGACGTCGGGGCGCCTCACGCTGTGAATCAGGCCGGGCAGCCCGGGTTGGACGAGAAACAGTGCGAACTGAAGGTGTTCTGGAAGGTGGCGTCGCCGTAGGTGTTGAACTTGCCGCCGCCGGCGATGACCTTCCGGCTGCCGGTGTAGTTGTCACCGGTGTAGAGCTTCAGCGAGGAGTCGGGGTCGCGGTTCCAGACCGACCCGACGTTGTTGTTGATGTTCATGCCCGAGCCGTAGAACGTGCTGGTCCCGTAGCTGGGCTTGCTGTACAGGGTGTCGTACAACGGTGCGGTGTAGTTGTAGTTGAAGTAGAGGCACGCCTCACCGCCGCCGGACGAGTCGCAGACCCCGTCGTAACTGGCGGCCGAGGCGGCGCCCGCCATGCCGACGGTCAGCGCGGCCGCGCTGACGAAACCGATGACGGCCTTCTTGAAAGCTCGCATTCCCACTCCTCGGAATAAGGATGAAAGGTTGCCGAACTGTTCATCGCGGTGCGGTGGAATTCATCCGCTCGCAACAATTCGATCCTATGCGCGCCAACCGACCGGCCTAGGGGGCTAACCGGCCATCACAAGACCTTGTCATGTCGCCCCGGACCGTCCGGAATCCGGAGGGGCGGCCCCGCCTGACGGACCGTCAGGGGGCATATGCCACGGAGTGGAGGCCGAAACGTGAAGCGCACCACAGTGACTGGTGTGACTGGTGTGGCGAAAAACGACAAGAGGCCCGCCACGCCCGGAGCGGCGTGACGGGCCTCGGTGGTGCGCGACCCCACCCTCATAGGGCGCGCACCGGGGGAGGTGTTACGGCATGGAGTGGACGAACGGGCCCACGGTGTTGGAGAAGGCGTTGCCGTTGTTGGCGTCCCAGTTGGTCGACCAGGTCATCGCGCCGCGGATGGTCGGCCACTTGGCCGGCGGGACGAAGGAGCCGCAGTTGGTGCCGGTGGCCAGGCAGCTGAGCGCGTTGTTGACCACGCTCGGGGCCACGTAGCCGCCGCCGGCCGCCTTGGTCGAGGCCGGGACGCCGATGCCGACCTGGTCGGGCCGCAGACCGCCCTGGATCTGGGTGCAGACCTGGGAGGTGATGAAGTCGATGGTGCCCTGGGTGTAGACCTTGCCGTCGCAGCCGTTCATGCCACCGGAGTTGTAGAACTGGGTGTTCATCACGGTGAGGATGGACTTGGTCTTGAGCGCCAGCTTGAAGTACGCGCCCTCGGTGGAGTAGACGCCGATGGTCTCCGGCGCCATGGTGAGGACGAACTTCGGGCCGATCTTCGCCTGGAGGTTGAGCAGGGCGTTGCCCAGGTGCTCCGGGTTGAGCCCGTTCTCCAGGTCCACGTCGATGCCGTCGAAGCCGTAGTCCTTCAGCACCGAGTAGGCGGTGTCGGTGAAGGCGGTCGCGGCGGTGGCGTCGTTGACCGTGATGGCGCCGTTCTGGCCGCCGATGGAGAGGACGACCTTCTTGCCTGCCGCCTGCTTGGCCTTCACGTCGGCGCGGAACTGCGCGTCGGTGTAGCCGCCGAGCTTGCTGGACAGGCCCGGGTCGAGCTGGAAGGTGATCGCGCCGGTCCTGGTCGGGACGGCGTCCGCGAACGACACCTCGATGATGTCGTAGGCGCTCTGCACCTCGCTCAGCTTCTGGACGGTCGCGCCGTTGTCGAAGTTGTGCCAGTAGCCGGTGAGCACGTGCTTCGGCAGGTCGGTGACCGGGCCGGTCGGGGTGGCCGTGGGGGTCGGGGTGGGCGTCGGCGTCGGCGTGGGGGTCGGCGTCGGCGTGGGCGTGACGGTCGGGGTCGGCGTCGGCGTGGCCGTGGGGGTGACCGTCGGGGTGGCCGTGGGGGTCGGGGTGGGCGTCGGCGTCGGGGAGGCGGTGCCGCCCGGGCCGGTCAGGGTGATGTCGTCCGCCTGGTAGGCGGCCTGGCCGTACCAGCCGTGCACGTACAGCGTGACGCTGTTGACGTTCGCCCCGGTGGTGAAGGTGGTGGAGAGCTGGTTCCAGCTGGACTGGCTCGACCAGACCGACGGGTCGGTGCCGCCGGTGCCGCGGACCCCGAGGTAGGTGTACGGGCCCTGCACCCAACCGGCCAGCGCGTAGCTGGTGTTGGGCAGCACGCTGACGGTCTGCCGGCACTCGGCGGTGTCCGCGCTGCTCGGCGCCGCGTTCAGCGCGTACGAGCCGGAGTGCGCCGGGGAGGCGACGGCGGAGGCGGTGCCGGTGCAGGTCCAGCCGGAGAGGTTCCCGGCCTCGAAGCCGCCGTTGGTCACCAGGTTGCCGACGGCGGCGTTGGCGCCGCCCGCGAACAGGGCCAGGCCGGTGGCGGCCAGCGCGAGCGCGGTGCCGCCCGCGGCGAGGGCGGGAACGGGGCTGCGCCGGCGCCGGTGGGACGGCTGCGACAGCGTACGAGCCATGGATGCGCTCCTGTGGGGAGGAGGGAGGAGCCGCCGCGGTGGGGGGCGCGGCGGCTCCGTGTGGGGGAGGGAAGGTCCGCTGTGGTTCCGGTGAGTGCGGCGGCCGGTGGGGCGTCCGCTGCTCTCGGTCAAAAGCTGGACTAGACCAATGGCAAGCGTCAAGGAGTCGGCGGTCGGCTTACGCCATATTTAAGGAACAGGAGACCGTTCCGTGTCCCTGGTCACGGTGGGGCCGTCAAGTCGTGACGCGGTCGGTACCTGCGGCTTTACCGTGCGGACCGGTGCCGGAGTAGGCTGCGCAGGGTATTTTTCGGTACCCGTCCCGGGGGCCGAGCACGGAGGGACCGAACTACATTGGGTCTGCGCGACGTCGTCGAGCGCACGCCGGGTCTCCGCACCCTGCTGGACAACGCCTACCGGCTGTACGGCCGCCGGGTCGAGGTCTACCTGGAGAACACCCCGCACCACATCGGCGTGATCCTGGACGGCAACCGCCGCTGGGCCAAGGCGACCGGTGGCACCACCGTGGACGGCCACCAGCGCGGTGCGGACAAGATCAGCGAGTTCCTGGGCTGGTGCGAGGAGACGCACGTCCAGGTGGTCACCCTCTGGATGCTCTCCACCGACAACCTCTCCCGCCCGCCGGCCGAACTGACGCCGCTGCTCGGCATCATCGAGGACACCGTCCGCCGCCTCGCCGCGGACGGCCGTTGGAAGGTCCACCCGGTCGGCGCGCTGGACCTGCTCCCCGAGCGGACCTCCTCCACCCTCAAGGAGGCCGCCGAGGCCACCGCCCACGTCAACGGGATCACCGTCAACGTCGCGGTCGGCTACGGCGGCCGGCACGAGATCGCCGACGCGGTCCGCTCGCTGCTCCAGGAGCACGCCGAGCGCGGCACCTCCATCGAGGAGCTCGCCGAACTCCTCGACGTCGAGCACATCGCCGAGCACCTCTACACCAAGGGCCAGCCCGACCCCGACCTGGTCATCCGCACCTCCGGCGAGCAGCGGCTGTCCGGCTTCCTGCTCTGGCAGAGCGCCCACTCGGAGTTCTACTTCTGCGAGGCGTACTGGCCGGCCTTCCGGAAGGTCGACTTCCTGCGGGCGCTGCGCGACTTCCAGCTGCGCAACCGGCGCATGGGTCTCTGAGGCGGGCCGGTCGGCAGGGCCGGTGCGTCGGAACGGCGGGCGGGGACGGGCGGCTGGGGGTGCGGGGGTCGGCCCCCGCAGTGACGCAGTCAGCTGAGGAACCGTCGGATGGGGCTGTGGTCCCACGGGCGCAGGACCACGGTCCCGCAGGAGAGCTGACGCACCGAAAGTTAACCAAGAGGATGATCTCCAGGGGGGTTCGCCGGGTCATCGGCGAGGGAATAGACCCACCATGACCGGTACCCGGCCACCCGGGTCGCGGGACCGGCTCTGGAGGCCTAGTGGTCAGTACCAAGAGCCGCCGGACACCAGACCGGCGCACGTACGTTCTCGACACCAGCGTGCTCCTGGCGGACCCACTCGCCATGACCCGCTTCGAGGAGCACGAGGTCGTCCTCCCCGTGGTCGTGGTCACCGAGTTGGAGGCCAAGCGGCACCACCCGGAGCTCGGCTACTTCGCCCGCCAGGCGCTGCGCCTGCTGGACGACTACCGGGTCCGCTTCGGCCGGCTCGACGAGCCGATCCCGGTGGGGGAGGTGGGCGGCACCATCAGGGTGGAGCTCAACCACTCGGACACCTCGGTGCTCCCGGCCGGCTACCGCCTCGGCGGCGGCGAGGCCGACACCCGGATCCTCGCGGTCGCGCGCAACCTCCAGGCCGAGGGGTACGACGTCACCGTCGTCTCCAAGGACCTGCCGATGCGGATCAAGGCCAGTTCGGTCGGTCTGCTCGCGGAGGAGTACCGCGCGGAGCTGGCGATCACCTCGGGCTACACCGGGATGTCCGAACTCCACGTCTCCGGTGACCAGGTGGACGCGCTGTTCGGCGCGGGCCACGACGCCTCGGTGGACGTGGAGGGCGCGGAGGAGCTGCCGGTGCACACCGGGCTGGTGCTCAGCTCCGAGCGCGGCCGGGCCCTCGGCCGGGTCACCGCGGACGGCCGGGTGCGGCTGGTCCGGGGGGACCGGGAGGCCTTCGGGCTCCGCGGCCGCAGTGCCGAACAGCGGGTGGCCCTCGACCTGTTGCTCGACCAGGAGGTCGGCATCGTCTCGATGGGCGGCCGGGCCGGCACCGGGAAGTCCGCGCTGGCGCTCTGCGCCGGTCTGGAGGCGGTGCTGGAGCGGAGGCAGCACCGCAAGGTGATGGTCTTCCGTCCCCTCTACGCGGTCGGCGGCCAGGAGTTGGGCTACCTGCCGGGCAGCGAGGCGGAGAAGATGGGCCCGTGGGCCCAGGCGGTCTTCGACACGCTCTCGGCGGTGACCACTCCGGACGTGATCGAGGAGGTCATCTCCCGGGGCATGTTGGAGGTGCTCCCGCTCACCCACATCCGGGGCCGTTCGCTGCACGACGCCTTCGTGATCGTGGACGAGGCCCAGTCGCTGGAGCGGAACGTGCTGCTCACGGTGCTGTCCCGGATCGGCCAGGGCTCGCGGGTGGTCCTCACCCACGACGTGGCCCAGCGGGACAACCTGCGGGTGGGCCGGTACGACGGCGTGGTCGCGGTGGTGGAGAAGCTGAAGGGCCATCCGCTGTTCGCCCACATCACGCTGACCCGCTCGGAGCGTTCGCCGATCGCGGCCCTGGTGACCGAGATGCTGGAGGACGTCGGCCCCTAGCGGGCCTCCGGAGGGCCCCGGCCGGTAGGGCATAACGGGGCAAGACGGGGCAACGGGACCTGGTACGAAGTATCAGGTCCCGTTGCTGTCATCAGATCTGACTGTCATTCGGACGGTGCTCCGTCAAACACCCTGGTGGCGGAGGTTGTGACATCTGCCACGCGAAGGGGAATTGCGTTGACCGGCCCCCGTGCGGCATGGTGAGGGTTCTGTCAGGCCCCGCGTACGGCACATATCACCCGACAACTCCGGTCGCCGGGTGGACAACTGAACAGCCATGAGCCGTACGCCGCCCGAACGAACCGCTGATCCGGCCTGCCGGAGAGGTGCCGGGCCCGCGTCTCCCGTGACCAGAGCACCACCATGGAGGCCAGCGACCAGGGGCATGGTGCACCCGGACGGTCACGGCTGTGGGTGCTGCTGGAAGGAAACCATGTGACTCGGATCTCGGTCCGGGGAGTTGCCGTGGCCTCCGCCACCGCCGTCACCGCCGTCGGTGCGGTCGTAGGTGTGGCCTCGGGCAGCGAGGGCAAGCCGACCCAGACGGTCGACGTCGCGGGAGCCACCCTGCTCCAGGACGTCCCGGTGGGCGCCCACGCCCAGACGGTCAGCGACCACTTCGCCGCCCAGGCGACCGCTCAGCAGGCTTCGGCCGACGCCGCCGCCAAGAAGGCCGCCGAGGAGGCGGCCCGTCAGAAGGCGGCCGCCGACGCCCAGGCCAAGGCCGACGCGGAGAAGGCCGCGAAGGCCGCCGAGGCCAAGCGCAAGGCCGACGAGGAGGCCGCGAACCGCGCCAAGGCGCGCTCCGTGATGGCCACCGTCAGCCCCGGCTCGGTCCAGGAGATGGCCCTCCAGATCGTCGGGAACGAGACGCAGTTCCAGTGCTTCAGCCAGATCGTGAAGCGCGAGAGCGGCTGGAACTACACCGCCAGCAACCCGAGCTCCGGCGCGTACGGCCTGGTCCAGGCGCTGCCCGGCACCAAGATGGCCTCGGCCGGTGCGGACTGGCGGACCAACCCGGCGACCCAGATCAAGTGGGGCCTCAACTACATGAACAGCCGCTACGGCTCGCCGTGTGGGGCCTGGACGTTCTGGCAGTCCCACCACTGGTACTAGACACCACGTCAGACCACGCGCGCGGCCCCGACCTGATCACAGGTCGGGGCCGTCGTCGTTCCGGGCGCCCGTAGAGGTGGGCCGCGCCGCCCGGATGCGCTGACCGTGCGCGCGGGCGGTGCGGCCGGGTGCGAACGCGGGGGCCGGAGGGGGTCCTGGTGCCTCCGGGCCGGTCCGCGGACAGTTGGTCCGTGTACTCCGGCCCCTCCCCGCGATCGTGCCGCCCGAAACATCCCGCTTGGGCACGGTCTGTCCGGAGCGGCCCGGGATACCCGTGGATGCCGCGGCGCAGGGCCCGGTAGCGTCGTCCCCGGACGGCCGTGGCGGGACCCACGGCACGAGCGGGGAGCGGGTGTCGAGGTGTCACAGGGCCTCTGGATGTCCCGGGCGGCGGCCCGGTTGAGCACGGCGTTGCGGCGGCGGGCGGCGCGGGCCGCCGAGGACGCCCGCGCGGCGCGGGAGCCGGCGGGCGGTGCCGGGCTGCCGGTGCCGCGGGAGCCGCAGGCCGTCCCGCAGGTGCGGGTCTTCGTCGAGGCCCCGGCCCCGGTGGAGCCGCCGCGGCCGGAGCCGGCCCGCGAGCCGTACCCGGTCCGCCCGGCCACCCCGGCGGAGGCGGTGCCGTGGGGGCTGCGGGTGGCGGCCGAGTCGACCTGGCGGCTGCTGCTCCTGGCCGGGGCGCTCTACCTGGTCTTCCGGGTGGTGGACATGCTCCGGCTGGTGGCCTTCGCGGTGCTGGCGGCGCTGCTGGTCTCGGCCCTGCTGGAGCCGGTGGTCTCCTGGCAGAAGCGGCACGGCGTCCCGCGCCCGCTCGCGGCGGCCAGCAGCTTCCTGGCCGGCATAGCCGGGATCGCCCTGGTCGGCTGGTTCGTGGTCTGGCAGGTGAGCACCAACCTGCACGACGTCACCGACCAGGTGCAGGCCGGCGTCGAACGGCTGAGGGGCTGGCTGGTCACCGGGCCGCTGCACCTGACGGAGCAGCAGATCACCGACTTCGCCAAGCAGATCTCCACCGCCATCGGCACCAACTCGGAGCAGATCACCTCGGCCGGCTTCACCGGCGTGACGGTCGCGGTCGAGGTGCTCACCGGCGTGGTGCTGGCCTTCTTCACCACCTTCTTCCTGCTCTACGACGGGGCCAGGATTTGGAACTGGCTGCTCGGCGTGCTGCCCCGGCAGTCCCGCTACGCGATGGCCGGGGCCGGCCCGAAGGCCTGGACCACCCTGACCGCGTACGTGCGCGGCACCGTCTGCGTGGCCTTCATCGACGCGCTCTGCATCGGGATCGGCATCCAGCTGCTCGGGGTGCCGCTGGCCATGCCGCTGGCGGTGATCGTCTTCCTGGGGGCCTTCGTGCCGCTGGTCGGCGCGCTGGTGACGGGCGCCATCGCCGTGCTGATCGCGCTGGTGACGGTGGGTCCGTTCACCGCGCTGATGGTGCTGGTGGTGCTGGTCGCGGTGCAGCAGGTGGAGGGTCACCTGCTCCAGCCGCTGATCCTCGGCCGGGCGGTGCGGGTCCACCCGCTCGCGGTGGTGCTCGGCGTCGCGGCCGGCACCATCGTCGGCGGGATCGGCGGCGCGGTGGTGGCGGTGCCGCTGATCGCGGTGACCAACACGGTGGTCTCCCACCTGCGCCGCCGGGCGGCGGCCGGGCAGGAGGTCTTCGAGGCGCTGGAGGCGGCCCAGGCCGCGCAGGCGGCCGAGCGTTCCTGAGGGTCCGTACGCGACGAGGGGCCCCTTCCGGTTTCACCCGGAAGGGGCCCCTCGTCGGTTGACGCGGTGTCAGACCAGCGCGTCGGTGGTCAGCACGGCCTCGGAGTCCAGCACCGAGGCGACGGCCTGGAGCACCGCGGCGATCTTGATGGAGGCCTGGATGGTCTCCTGGTCGACGCCGGCCTTGCGCAGCACGCCCTCGTGCGAGTCGAGGCACTGGCCGCAGCCGTTGATCGCGGAGACCGCGAAGCACCACAGCTCGAAGTCGGCCTTCTCGACGCCCGGGGTGCCGATGATGTTCATCCGCAGACCGGCCCGCATGCCCGCGTAGTCCTTGTCGGACAGCAGGTGGGTGGTCCGGTAGTAGACGTTGTTCATGCCCATGATCGCGGCCGCGCCCTTGGCGGCGTTGTACGCCGCCGGGCTCAGTTCGGCCTTGGCCACCGGCTCCAGCTCGCGCAGCACGGAGGCCGAACGGGTCGCCATGGCGCAGGAGAGCACGGTGCCCCAGAGCTGCTGGGAGGGCAGCTCGGAGTTGCCTATCACGGCGCTCAGGTTGAGCTTCAGGTCCTTCGCGTACTCGGGAAGGGCCGCCTTCAGTTCGTCGAGCGCCACGGGTCAGCCCGCCAGCAGGGACTGGGCGTCGAGGGTGTCCTCGCCCTTGTTCCAGTTGCACGGGCACAGCTCGTCGGTCTGCAGGGCGTCCAGCACCCGCAGGACCTCCTTGGGGTTACGGCCGACGGAGCCGGCGGTCACCATGACGAACTGGATCTCGTTGTTCGGGTCCACGATGAAGACCGCGCGCTGGGCGGTGCCGTCCGCGCCCTCGACGCCGCAGGCCCGCATGAGCTCGTGCTTGACGTCGGCCAGCATCGGGAAGGGCAGGTCGCGCAGGTCCTTGTGGTCCTTGCGCCAGGCGTGGTGGACGTACTCGGAGTCGCCGGAGACGCCGAGGATCTGGGCGTCGCGGTCCGCGAACTCCTCGTTCAGCTTGCCGAACGCGGCGATCTCGGTCGGGCAGACGAAGGTGAAGTCCATCGGCCAGAAGAAGACGATCTTCCACTTGCCCTCGTAGGACTTGTGGTTGATCTCGGCGAAGGCGTTCGCGGCGTCGAGGTCGACACAGGCGTTGAGTTCGAACTCCGGGAACTTGTCACCGATCGTAAGCACGTTCGCTTCTCCAGGCTTGGAAACTGAGGGGATTTGTCCGGTATCCGGACAACATCCACAGTCGCACACCGGGACTGATAGGGGAAATCGTTAGACTCGATCCATCTGATCGGAGAGAGCTATCAGTACCGTGAGCACCAGGCCCCGCACGCCCCGCACCCCCACCGTCGCCCAGCTGAAGGCCTTCCTGGCCGTCGCCGAACACCGCCACTTCCGCGAGGCCGCCGCCGCCAGCGGCACCAGCCAGCCCGCCCTCTCCGGGGCGGTCGCCGCCCTGGAGGAGACCCTCGGCGCGCAACTGGTCGAGCGTACGACCCGGAAGGTCATCATCACCCCGCTGGGCGAGCGGGTCGCCGAACACGCGCGCCGGGTGCTCACCACCCTGCACGCCCTCACCGAGGAGGTCGAGGCCGCCCGCCGGCCCTTCACCGGGCCGCTCCACCTCGGGGTGATCCCGACCGTCGCACCGTACCTGCTGCCCACCGTGCTCCGGCTGGTCCGCGGCTCCTTCCCCGACCTCGAACTGCACGTCCACGAGGAGCGCACCCCCTCGCTGCTCGACGGCCTCGCGGCCGGCCGGCTCGACCTGCTGCTGCTCGCCCTCCCGGCGGGCGGCTCCTCGCCGACCCGGGACATCCCGCTCTTCGACGAGGACTTCGTACTGGTGGTGCCGCCCGAGCACGAGCTCGCCGGGCGGACCGACGTGCCGCGGGACGCGCTGCTCGACCTGGACGTGCTCCTCCTGGAGGAGGGGCACTGCCTGCGGGACCAGGCGCTCGACCTCTGCCGCGAGGTCGGCGCCGACGCCGGCGGCTCCACCCGGGCGGCCGGCCTCTCCACCCTGGTCCAACTCGTCGCCGGCGGGCTCGGGGTGACGCTCCTCCCGGCCACCGCCCTCGACGTCGAGACCGGCCGCACCGACCGCCTCTCCGCAGTCCGCTTCGCCCACCCCGCCCCCGGCCGCCGCATCGGCCTCGCCACCCGCCCCGGCTCCGCCCGCACCCCGGAGTACGAACGCTTCGCCGCCGCCCTCCGCGACGTCCTCGCCGAACTCCCGGTCAGCATCGTCGCCTGACGACGCGTCGGTGGTCGACGGCCCCGGGCCGAAGGCCCCAGGGGCGCGGGGAACTGCGCGAGTCCGGAAGGCGGACCAGCGTGAGGTCGGGGCAGGCGAGCCGGTTGCACGTGGTGCCGTTCCCCTGCGCGCAGTTCCCCGCGCCCCCGATGGCGTAGCCACGTTCGCCGGTCAACCCAAAGGTTCTCGTGGAGTTGCCGGTCCGGATCATGTCCTGACGGGTACTCAACTCCTAGGCTGATCGCACTGGACATGGGGGTGGGCGGATGTACGTCGCCAGGGTCGAGGTGGAGAACCTGCGCGGTTTCCGGGGCACCCGGGCGGTCGATCTGGACCTGACCAGGCCGGACGGGTCGCACGCCGGCTGGACGGTGCTGGCCGGCCCCAACGGAGCGGGCAAGACCACCCTGCTGGCCGCCGTCGCGGCGGCGCTCGGCGAGCCCACCGACCCGCTGGGCTGGCTGCCGGAGGGGGCGGAGGAGGGCGGCGTCCGGTTGGACGGCGCGCACTGGCGGGTGACCAGGACGGAGACCGGCGGGCTGCAGTGCCGGCGCAACGGGCCGCTCGGGTTCCTGGCCCACTACCCGGCCCGCCGCCACCTCACCGAGGGCGTCGCCTGGCTGACGGGCCAGCAGTTGCTGGCCCTGGAGCGCCAGCCCGGTGCCGTCGAACTGGTCGGCGGGGTCAGGGCGTTGCTCGACGACGGCCTGCTCCCGGCGGGGAGCCGCCTCGGCCGGATCGACTGCGACGGCATCCGGATCGCCGAGGCCGGCCGCGAGGCCCCGCTCGGGGACGGCGGCACCGGCGAGCTGGTCGGCCTGGTCCTGGACCTGCTGGCCAAGGTCCACCGTGCCCACCCCGACGAGGAGTTGGTGGTCGAGGGCACCCCGCCCACCGTCCCGGTCACCGGCGTGGTGCTGATCGACGAGGCGGAGGCCCACCTGCACCCGGAGGGCCAGCAGCGCCTCGGCGACTGGCTGGTCGCGCACTTCCCCGGCCTGCAGTTCATCGTCTCCACCCACAGTCCGTACGTCTGCCAGGCCGCCGACCCGGGCGGGCTGGTCCGGGTGCCGGGCCCGGCCGAGCGCCGCGGCCCGTACGTGCTGGACGAGGACCTGCACCAGCGGGTGGTCTACGGCAGCGGCGACGACACCGCGCTGACCGAGCTGTTCGCCATGCCCAGCGTCTACTCGCCGCAGGCGGAGGCGGAGCGGCGGCTGCTGGTCGCGCTGGAGCAGAAGCTGTACGCCGGGCGGGCCTCGGCCGCCGAGCTGGCCGAGTACCGGGAGCTGGGTGCCAAGCTGAACGCCTCGCTGGCGGCCCGGGTGGACGAGGCGCGCGACAGACTGGGCGGTGGGCGGTGATCCCGCTGCAACGGCCGCCGCTGAACGACCGGTTGGCGGCCGAGCTGGCGCAGCGGACGGAGGCGATCCGGCGGGCCGGGGTGACCACGGCCAGCGGGCGGGCGGCCTGGCGGACCGCCCGGGTGCCGAAGGCCCGGCTGCGCGCGCTGCTGCACGAGATGTCCCCGGGGCTGCTGCGCTGCATGTACTGCGGGGACAACCTGGGCACCGACATCGACCACTTCGAGCCGATCGCCCGCGCCCCGCTGCGCACCTTCGACTGGCACAACCACCTGCTGGCCTGCGCCTACTGCAACTCCAACCAGAAGCGCGACCGCTTCCCCTGCGACCCGGCCGGCGATCCGCTGCTGATCGACCCGGCGGCCGAGGACCCGGCCGACCACCTGCTGCTCTACCTGGAGTCCGGCGCCTACCAGGGCCTGACCGCCAAGGGCGAGGCCACCATCGAGGTCTTCGCGCTCAACTCCCGCGCCGAGCTGGTCCGGGGGCGGCGGCTGGCCTTCGCGGTGGTCAAGGCGCTGCTGCGGGACTGGCTGACCCGTACCGAGGCCGGGGACCACGCCACCGCCGCCGAGGTGGCCGACGCACTGGACCAGCTCTGGCAGGCCGACGTGGTCCGCGCCGTGCACCGGCTCTCCGCCAACCCGCCGCTGGCCGGGGCGGTCCTCGGCCCGGAGGCGGCCGGCGCGCTCTACGCCCTGACGGCCCGTCCGCACCGGAACTGAACTTTCGTCGGTGTCCGAGGGCCCCTCGGGGCACGTACCGTCGAACGGGTGACCTCCACCGACCTCCGGGCCACCGACCTCCGGGCCACCGACCTCCGGGGCGCCCACCTCCGGTCCACCGCTCCGGGCTGGCTGCTCGCGGCGGCCGCCAGCGCCTGCGCCGGGCTCTCCACCGCGCACCTCGGCTGGGCGCTGCCCGCCGCCCTCGCCGCACTGCTGGCCGGGCGGCGGCCCGGGCCGGTGCTCCCGGCGGTCGTCGCGCTGGCCGTCCCGGTGACGGCCGGAGTGGTGATGGTGCTGGTGCTGCCGGACTGGACGGTGCCCGCCACCCGGCTGACCGCGGTGTTGGTGACGGCCTGCATGCTGCCCTGGCTGGTGGGCCGGTTCTGGCTCCAGTACCGGGAGTTGGCCCGGTTGGGTTGGGAGCGGGCGGCCCAGCTGGAGCGCGAGCAGCGGCTGGCGGCCGAGCAGGCCCGGCTGCGCGAACGGGCCCGGATCGCCCAGGACATGCACGACGTGCTGGGCCACGACCTGTCGCTGATCGCCCTCTCCGCCGGGGCGCTCAAGCTGGCGCCGGGCCTGGCCGAGGAGCACCGGGCGGCGGCGGGTGAGATCCGGGCCCGGGCGGCGGCCTCGGTGGAGCGGCTCGGCGAGGTGATCGGGGTGCTCCGCGCCGACGGCGACCGGGCGCCCCGGGAGCCGGGCGGACGGAGCGTCGGCACCCTGGTGGCGGAGGCCGTGGCGGCCGGTCTGGACGCCGGGCTGACCGTCGAGGGGTCGGACGAGGGGGTGGACGAGGCCCCCGCCGCGGTGGCCCGTGCGGTCGAGCGGGTGGTGCAGGAGGGGCTGACCAACGCGGCCCGGCACGCCCCCGGCGCCCCGGTCGCCGTCCGGCTCCGGTACGCGGACCGGCAGGTGGTGGTGGAGGTGGTCAACGGCCCTGCCACACAAGGCCGTTCGGTCCCCGCCGGCGGCGGCCACGGGCTGGCCGGGCTGGACGAGCGGGTCCGGCTGGCCGGGGGCGTACTCACCCACGGTCCGGACGGCGCGGGCGGCCACCGGCTGCACGCCCGGCTCCCGTACACGGGGGAGCCGCGCCCGGCACCGGTGGCCGGGGACGGGCCGCCGGAGCACCACCGGGCCCGCCGCCGGGTGCGCCGGGCGCTGGTCGCGGCGGTGCTGCTGCCGCTGTTCACCGGCGGTGTGCTGACCGCCGGGCTGGTGGGGTGGGAGACGCTGTCCGCCTCGGGCGCGGTGCTGGCGGCGGAGGACTGGGCGAAGATCGAGACCGGGCAGCGCCGGGCCGAGCTGGCCCCGCTGCTGCCGGAGCGTCAGACCGTGCACCGCCCACGGGCGGTGGCACCGGAGGGAGAGGGCATCGAGTGCGAGTACTACGCGGTGACGGCGGACCGGTTCGACGACCGCTCGGGGGACGCCTACCGGCTGTGCTTCCGGGACGGGCGGCTGGTCGTCCGCGACCTGCTGACGCCGTGAGCGCCGCCGTGGGTGTCCGGTGAGTGCCGGGGCGCCCGTCCGGGTGCTGGTGGCCGACGACGAGCCGATGGTGCGGGCCGGGGTGCGGGCGGTGCTGGCCACCGACCCCGGGCTGGCGGTGGTCGCCGAGGCGGCCGACGGGCACGCGGCGGTGGAGCTGGCGCAGCGTCACCGCCCGGACGTGGCCGTGCTGGACATCCGGATGCCGGGCACCGACGGGATCGCGGCGGCGGCCGAGATCCGCCGCACGGTGCCCGGCACGGGAGTCCTGATGCTGACCACCTTCGGCGAGGACGAGTACATCCTGCAGGCGCTGGGCGGCGGGGCGTCCGGCTTCCTGGTGAAGTCCGGGGAGCCGGAGGAGCTGATCGCGGGCGTCCGGGCGGTGGCCGAGGGCGCCGCCTACCTGTCACCGAAGGTGGCCGCCCGGGTGGTGGCCCACCTGGCCGCCACCGGGGCCGGGGCCGGGGCGGCCCGCGCCGCCGCCGCCCGGGAGCGGGTCGCGGTGCTCACCGCCCGGGAGCGGGAGGTGCTGGCCCTGGTCGGCGCGGGACTCCCGAACGCGGGGATCGCCCGCCGCCTGCACGTGGTGGAGGGGACGGTGAAGGCCCACGTCAGCTCCGTGCTGGCCCGGCTCGGGGTGGCCAACCGGGCCGCCGCGGCGGTGCTGGCCCACGAGGCCGGACTGCGGCCGGAGGCGTCGGGCCAGTAGCAGGACGGCGGCGGTCACGGCGGCCCCGAGCACCGCCCCGGCCAGCACGTCGTGCAGGTGGTGAACGCCCGTCACCACCCGCAGCCCGGCGGTCGTCACGGCCAGCGGTACGGCGAGCCACCCCAGCCTGGGGCGGAGCAGCAGGACGCCGGCGGCCAGGCCGAAGGCGATGGTGGCGTGGTTGCTGGGGAAGGACCAGTCGCCGGGTGGCGGGCAGTCGGGCAGGCCCCGGCACGGGCGCTCCTCCCGGACCAGCAGCTTGAGCAGTTCGCTGAGCCCGTAGGCGAGGCCGGTGCCGAGGCCGGCCAGGACGGCACCGGCCGTCCTGGCCGACCACCAGCTCAGGGCGAGCAGGGCGAGCAGGCCCACCAGGGCCGCCTCGGTGAGGAGTTCAAGGGCTTCCATGGCGTACGAACCTAGGCAGCCCGGGCCGGTGCCGGATCTCCCGAAGGGCAGGGCCCGGGGTGGACGAAAGTCAGGGGTGACGGATCGTCAGGCCACCGGTCAGGCCACCGGTCGGGCCACCGGGAGGCGCTGCTCGAACCAGACCACCTTGCCCGCGCCGAGCCGGGTGGCGCCCCAGCGCTCGGCGCAGCGGGCGACTATCTGGAGCCCCCGGCCGCGCTCGTCCTCCGGCCCGGCGCGGCGGGCCCGGGGGAGCAGCGCGCTGTCGTCGCCGACCTCGCAGCGCAGCACCGAGGTGCGCACCAGACGGAGGGTGACCGGCCGGGTGGCGTGCTGGATCGCGTTGGTGACCAGCTCGCTGACCATCAGTTCGGTGTTGTCGACCAGCGACTCCAGGCCCCAGCGGCGCAGCGCGTGCCCGGCCAGCCGACGGGCCCGGCCGGGGGTCTCGTGCCGGGGCTGGAGGTACCAGTAGGCGACGTCCTCGGCCGGGATGCCGTCGAAGGTGGCCGCCAGCAGGGCGATGTCGTCGGCCCGGTCGCCCGGCGGCAGGATGCGCAGGGCCTCCTGGCAGAGCTGGTCGGGGGTGCGCGGCAGTGCGTGGCCGAGCCGGCTGCGGAGCAGTTCCAGGCCGGTGGCCAGCGGGCGGCGCCGGGTCTCCACCAGGCCGTCGGTGAAGAGCAGCAGGGCCGAGCCGGGCGGCGCGGGCAGCTCGACCGAGGTGAAGTCCACCCCGCCGACGCCGATCGGCGCCCCGGCGGGGAGCTCCAACAGCTCGGCGGTGCCGTCGGGTTGGACCAGCACCGGCGGCACGTGCCCGGCGTTGGCCAGCACCACCCGGTTGGCGATCGGGTCGTAGACCGCGTACACGCAGGTGGCCAGGTGCTGCTCGCGGCCGAGCCGCTGGGCCTGCTCGTCCAGGTGGTAGAGCACCTCGTGCGGCGGTAGGTCGAGTGCGGCCAGGGTCTGTGCACTGGTGCGGAGTTGGCCCATGATGGCGGCCGAGGTGAGCGAGTGGCCCATCACGTCGCCGACGATCAGCGCGACCCGGTTCCCCGGCAGCGGGACGGAGTCGTACCAGTCCCCGCCGACCTGGGCGCCGCGCTCGCAGGGCAGGTAGCGGTGGGCCAGCCGGACGCCGTGCCGCTGCGGCAGGTGGGTGGGCAGCATGGAGCGCTGGAGCTCGTCGGCGATCTCCCACTCGCGGGAGTAGCGCAGCGCGGTGTCCACCGCCAGTCCGGCCTGGGTGGCCAGGTGGGCGGCGGTCGCGGTGTCGGTGGCGTCGAAGGCCAGCGCGGCGTCGTAGGCGGCGGTCAGCGCGAAGGCGTCCGGGGCGCCCGGGCCGGTGAACTGCCGCTCCAGGGAGGGGAGTTCGCTGTTCGCGGTGGCCCTCACCGTGGTGGCCGGGGCGGCGCTCTTGCCGGGTCGGCGGATCAGCAGGAGCAGGCCGAGCACGGTCTTGCGACCGCGCAGCGGCAGCGCCAGCAGGGCCGTGCCGGCGGCCAGCCGGCCGAGCGTGCGGGCCCCGTACAGCTCCTCCAGCAGCGGCCGCAGCCGGGCCGCCGAGGGGGTGCCCAGCACCACCGGGCCGGTCGGGAACTGCTGGTTCAGCGCCCGGGCCACCGCCCCGCCCGGCACCAGCCGCCTGGTCCGGGAGCGGCGCCCCAGCCGGGTGCCGTGCAGGTGGTGGATGGTCAGCGCGGCGGGGTTCCCGGAGAAGCGCTCCATGTCGGGCAGCGGGTCCCGCAGGTGCACCACGGCCGCGTCGGCCAGCGCGGGGACCAGCACCTTGCCCAGGTTGCGCAGCGTGGCGGCGAGGTCGAGCGAACTGTTGATCCGCCGGGTGGCGTTGTCCAGGTACGCCAGGCGCTCGGCGGTGCGGGCCCGGCCGCCGGGCAGCAGCGGAGGACGCCGCTGCGGCGGCACGACGGGTGACTGCCCCGTCCGGGGCTCGGGAAGGTCGCGCACGGGCTGCCGTTCTGCGAGGGTTGGCGTCTCGGGAGGCGGGGCGGGTGGTCGGTCTCGGTGCGGTGGTGCCCGGCACTGCCGGGGCCGCGCGGCGGACGGGCCGTCAGCCCGTGCGGCGACAGCGGAGGAACAGCTGCTCCTCCGGCGGCAGCGTGGTGCAGGCGGGGGCGTACGGGTGGCCGTCGTGGCACTCCACGGTGAAGCCGGCCCGGTGCAGGGTCTGCTCCAGCTCCTCCCGCAGGTACCCGCTGATCCTTATCTCGTGCCCGAGGAACGGCAGCGGCGCGTGGTCCAGGTCGGCCTCGACCATGCCGAGCGCCAGCAGGCCGCCGGGTCTGAGCAGCGTCCGGATCCGGCCGAGCACCTCGGGGATCTCGTCCTGCGGCAGCAGGATGAGGGAGAAGAACGCCGTCGCCGCCGCGTACCGCCCGGCCGCCTCGGGGCCCAGCTCCGGTGCGCCCCAGGCCCGGACCGCCCGCGGCGTGGCCAGGTCGTACATGTCGATCCGGTGGTACTCGGCCTGCGGCACCGCGGCGCGCGCCAGCCGGAGCATCCCGTCCGAGAGGTCGACCGCCGTCACCCGCAGGCCGCCCTCGGTGAGCTGACGGACCGTCGGATCACCCGTCCCGCACCCCACGTCCAGCACCCGGGCGCCCGGCTCCAGCTCCTCCAGCAGCCACTCGCCGGCCTCCAGCTGCCCGGCCTTGGCCGGGAAGGCCTCCATGTACCGGGAGCCGATCGCGTCGAAGGCCACCGCCTGGAGCGCCCGCTCGGCGCGGCGGCGGCACAGGTGGTGCGGGTCGCGCTGGGAGCCGTGACCCTGGGCGGGATCGGATATCTGTCCGGTCGTCACGATTGAGAGGCACCTTTCACCCTGGCCGTCGGCCGGCGGTGCCCGGGAGCCTCCGTCGCCCCCCGCGTACCGCTCGTGACGGTCCGTCACGCTCCCGCGTCACACCCTGCTCCGCGCCGCCGCCCTGCCGCTCCCTCTGCCTCTGTCGGCTCGCCGTCAATACGTCGCTGGCCTCCGAGAATAGGCGCGATCAACCGACCGTAGGGTCCATTTCCGGCCAACTCGTTCCGGTCGGGGCGAATTTGGCCGGGATGACGGGAGCACTCAGGAGTAGGAAGGGGTGGTGCGCGCTCCCCCTCCGCGCCGCGTGGCGCGACCGGGTGGCGCGGCGGGGCGGCGAGCCGGGGGAGGTTCCGACGGGGTCCGCCCCCGGACCTGACGGAGCCCTGGCGGACGGCGTTTATTGGTTGTCAATCGGGGCCTGCCAGAGTGGTCTCAGCGCCGGGGAAGCGTCGAGGCGCTCCCGCAGCCGGGGGGCTGCGGGAGCGCTGACGCAACGACGGGGGACCTGCTGGGGGGCAGGCGTCACGGCGCGGGGGGTGCGGTGGGCTCGGTGTGCTGTTGCTGCTGGATGAGGTCCTGTACGGGGACGACCTCGGGCACACCGAGCCGGGTGAAGACGGCCAGCGCCTCCTGGAGACAGGCCAGCCCACGGGCCGGCTGACCGAGCTTCAGCAGGGCCTCGCCGAGCGCGGCGTTGGCCAGGCCCTGGCAGTAGGCGGCGTCGAGCTCCTGACCGATCGCCAGCGCCTCGCCGGCCGCCTCGACCGCCTCGATGAGCTGATTGCTCGCCAGGAGGCAGGGCGCCAGCCGTGCGAGCGAGAACCCCTCCCAGAGGCGGTGCTGCTGCGACTGGTAGAGCTTGTGCGCCTCGCACAGGTGCGCGGCCGCCTCGCTCGGCGAGCCGGTCGAGCGCAGGACGACACCCAGTTGGTAGAGCGTGTCGGCCAGACACGGCGCGTTGCCCGAGTGGCGCGCGGCGTCGACCGCCGCCTCGGCGGAGCGGACCGCGTCCGCCTGCTGGCCGAGGTCCAGGTGGGCCCGCGCCATGTTGCCGAGCAACCTGGCCTCGCTGATGGTGGCGCCGAGGGTCCGGCTGATGGCCCGGGCCTGCTCGAAGAACGGCAGCGCCTCCGCCGACCGGTCGGACAGGCTGAGCACCACCGCGAGCAGGTTGGTCACCGAGGCCCGCAGGTGGGTCCGGTCGTCGGGGCCCTGCAGTTCCAGACTCTGCCGGAGCGACCGCTCGGCGTTCTGGTACTCACCGGCGACGTGCTGGAGGAAGCCCAGGGCCAGCCGGATGCGTGCCATGGCCGCGGCGTCGGACTCCGGGCGGGCCTTGCTCTCGGCCGCCTGGAGCGCGATCCGGATCCGCTGACCGTGCGTCGGATCCTCGATCAGGCTGTTCAGCACGAGGAGGAGGTCCACCGCGGGTCGCAGCAGTTCGTGCGGCTCCCGGACGGCCGCCTCGATGCTGCTCAGCATCAGGGCGAGCTCGGAGCGCAGCCAGGACCGGGCCGCCGCGCCGTCCGCGAGCGGGACCCCCGCTGACGCGGGCTGGTGCAGGGGCTCGGAGAGCACGTCGTCGGGCTCGATCGTGCGTGCCGCGTGCCGCATGGTGGCGAGCAGCACGTCGAGCAGCCGGAGCAGGGCGGCGTGCTGCTCCGGGAAGTCCTGCAGCTTCTCGTTCTGCCGCTGGGCGAACAGCCGGAGCAGGTCGTGGTACCGGTAGCGGCCGGGGGTGAAGCACTCGAGCATGTTGGCCTCGACCAGCGCCTCGGCCAGTTGCTCGGCCTGCTCCTCGTCGGTGCCGAGCAGGGCGGCAACGGCCTCCAGCGGGAGGTCGGGGGAGTCGACCAGCGACAACAGCCGGAACGCACGGGCCTCGTCGGGCAGCAGCTGGCCGTAGCCGAGGCCGATGGTGGTCTCGACGGCCAGGTTGCCGAGCTGGAGCTCGTGCAGCCTGCGCCGTTGGTCCGCTAACCGCCGGGCCAGGTCCGAGACGCTCCAGCGCGGGCGGCTGGCCAGCCGGGCGGCCGCGATCCGGACCGCCAGGGGCAGGAACCCACAGGCCGTCACCACGGCCAGCGCGGCCTCGGGTTCGGCCATGACGCGTTGTTCCCCGACAATGGCCGAGAACAGCGCCAGCGCCTCCTCGGGTGTGAGTTCCTCCACGTCCACCAGGTGTGCGCCGGGGAGTTCGGCCAGCCGGGACCGACTGGTGACCAGCACCGCGCTGCCCGAGACGCCCGGGATCAGCGGCATCAGCTGACGGGCGTCCTTGGCGTTGTCGAGCAGGATCAGCATCCGCCGGTCGGCCAGGAGCGAGCGGTAGAGCGCGGCGCGCTGCTCCAGGGTGTCCGGGGTCTCCGGGACTCCGAGCGCGTACAGGAAGTCGCCGAGCACCACGGCCGGGTCGGCGGGGGAGGCACCCGGGCCGCGGAGGTCCACGTAGAGCTGTCCGTCCGGGAACTCCGAGCGGATGCTGTGCGCCAGGTGGACCGCCAGGGTGGTCTTGCCGACACCGCCGATACCGGCCAGCGAGGTGACCACCACGGCCTGACCGGAACCGCTGCGCAGCACGTCGCGCAGTTCGTTCACCAGCTCGGTTCGTCCGCTGAAGTCCGAAACGTCTGCCGGGAGTTGGGCCGGCGGGACGAAGACGGCGGCCTCGTCCTCGGGCTCGGCGGCCCGTCCGGCCGCCGTACGGGCCGGCATCAGGGTCGGGTCGCCGGCCAGGATGCGGGCGTGCATGGCGGCCAGACCGGCACCGGGCTCCACGCCCAGCTCCTCGATCAGCAGCTTCCGGGTGTCGGTGTAGACGCCGAGCGCCTCCGCCTGACGGCCGCAGCGGTACAGGGCGAGCATCAGCAGTTCGCGCAGCCGCTCGCGGAGCGGGTGTTCGGCGGAGAGCGAGCTCAGCTCGGAGACGGTCTCGGCGTGCAGTCCGATCTCCAGGGCGGAGGAGCAGCGCTCCTCCCACGCGGCGACCTGACGCTCAGCCAGTCGAGTGCGGTGCACCTCGGCGTGCGGGCCGGGGATGCCGGCCAGCGGTCGTCCGCTCCACAGCTCCAGGGCCGCGGCGAGCAGGCGGTGCGCCTCCCGGTGGTCGCCGCCGGCCTTGGCGAGCGCGGCGCGGGTGAACTCGCGCTCGAAGACCGAGAGGTCGAGCGCCTCGCCCGGGATGCGCAGGGCGTACCCGTCGCTGACCGAAATCAGTAGCTCGGCGGGGGCACGCACCTCGCGATCGGGTTCGATCAGCGAGCGCAGTCGCGAGACGTAGGTCCGCAGCGCGGCGACGGCCTGTGGCGGCGGGCGGTCCCCCCAGAGGCCGTCGACCAGGTCCTGGGTGGTGACCGGACGACCCTGGTTGAGCAGGAGAGCGACCAGCACGGCTTGTTGCTGCGGCGAGCCGAGGGACAGGGGTTGTTCCCCGCGCCAGGCTTGCACGGGGCCGAGCACCTGGAAGCGCAGCGTGGGTGGCTGCTGCTCAAGCTCCATGGAATTCCCCCGATGATGGCCAAGGTGAGGCGCCAGCTTATGAGCAAGCGGGCAAACGTTGGAGAAGTGGACGGGCCTCGGGATGTTTATAAGACATTTAGCGGGCCCTACGATACTGGGCGCACGCCCTGACCCGTCCGTCCGGGCCGACTGATCTGATTATTCGAAAGGCGGCGTCATGGCCGAGACCGAGACCACCACCGCTACCCAGACCGAGGCCCAGCCGGTGGCCGAGACCGCCCCCGTCGAGCAGACCCTCACCGCTGTGGAGCCGGACGCGCAGCTCCTCGAGGTGCTGGAGGACCTGGCGGCCGACACCGCCGAGACCGAGGTCGCCCCCGAGGCGGAGAAGCCCAAGAAGGACGGCGGTTACGAGCCGCTCGGGAACATCACGAACCGCCCGTAACGTACATTTCCGTCAAGTGCCCCGCCCCACCTCACAGGTGGGGCGGGGCACTCGCCGTTTATTCCGCCGAACGCACCCGCAGGCTGGTGATCAACGGACCGTCGGTGACCTCGGCGAAGAAGTCGTTGCCCTTGTCGTCGACCACGATGAAGGCCGGGAAGTCCTCGACCTCGATCCGCCAGACCGCCTCCATGCCGAGCTCGGGGTACTCCAGCACCTCGACCTTCTTGATGCAGTCCTGCGCCAGCCGCGCCGCGGGCCCGCCGATCGACCCCAGGTAGAAGCCGCCGTGCTCGTTGCACGCCTTGGTGACCTGCTTGGACCGGTTGCCCTTGGCCAGCATGACCATCGAGCCGCCCGCCGCCTGGAACTGGTCGACGTAGCTGTCCATCCGCCCGGCCGTGGTGGGGCCGAACGAACCCGAGGCGAAGCCCTCCGGGGTCTTGGCGGGGCCGGCGTAGTAGACCGGGTGGTCCTTCATGTACTGCGGCATGCCCTCGCCCGCGTCCAGCCGCTCCTTGATCTTGGCGTGCGCGATGTCGCGGGCGACGACCAGCGTGCCGGTGAGCGAGAGCCGGGTCTTGACCGGGTACTTGGAGAGCTCCGAACGGACCTCCGACATCGGCCGGTTCAGGTCGATCCGGACCACCTCGTCGTCCAGGTGCTCGTCCGTGGTGTCCGGCAGGTACTTGGCCGGGTCGGTCTCCAGCTGCTCCAGGAAGACGCCCTCGGCGGTGATCTTGCCCAGCGCCTGGCGGTCGGCCGAGCAGGAGACGGCCATCGCGACCGGCAGCGAGGCGCCGTGCCGCGGCAGGCGGATGACCCGGACGTCGTGGCAGAAGTACTTGCCGCCGAACTGCGCGCCGATGCCGATCTTCTGGGTCAGCTCGGTGACCTTGGCCTCCAGCTCCAGGTCGCGGAAGCCGTGGCCGGTGGCCGCGTCACCGCTGGTGGGCAGGGAGTCCAGGTAGTGCGCGGAGGCGTACTTGGCGGTCTTCAGCGCGAACTCGGCGCTGGTGCCGCCGACCACGATCGCCAGGTGGTAGGGCGGGCAGGCCGCCGTGCCGAGCGAACGGATCTTCTGCTCCAGGAAGTTGAGCATCGAGGCCTCGTTGAGGATGGCCTTGGTCTCCTGGTACAGGTACGACTTGTTGGCCGAGCCGCCGCCCTTGGCCATGAAGAGGAACTTGTACGCGTCGCCGTCCGTGGCGTACAGCTCGATCTGGGCCGGCAGGTTGTTGCCGGTGTTCTTCTCGTCCCACATCGTCACCGGGGCCATCTGCGAGTACCGCAGGTTCAGCTTGGTGTACGCGTCGAAGACGCCCTGCGCGATGGCGCGCTCGTCGCCGCCGGAGGTCAGCACGTTCTGGCCGCGCTTGCCCATCACGATCGCGGTGCCGGTGTCCTGGCACATCGGCAGGATGCCGCCGGCCGAGATGTTGACGTTCTTCAGCAGGTCCAGCGCCACGAAGCGGTCGTTCGGGCTGGCCTCCGGGTCGTCCAGGATGCGGCGCAGCTGGGCCAGGTGGTCCGGGCGCAGGTAGTGCGAGATGTCGTGCATCGCCTCGGCGGTGAGCAGGCGCAGGGCCTCGGGCTCGACCTGCAGGAAGCGGCGCCCGGCGGCCTCCACCACGCTGACGCCCTCGGAGGTCAGCTTGCGGTACGGGGTCGGGTCCGTGCCGAGGGGGAGGAGGTCGGAGTAGGCGAACTCTGGCGTGGGAGCCATGGGGGAGGTCCTTAACTGATCCGGCTGCGTCGACGAAGCACCCTCAAGGTTAGGTGCCCCCGCGGCGGTGGGTGCGCGCAGGTGAGCCTGCGTGACCGGAGTCACTACGACTTGGTCATAAGGCCGGTTCGAACAGACCTCCGGTGACTAGGCTTGGAACGTGGAGAACTCCGAGCCGTCCAAGGCCGATCTGACCAAGCGTCCGGTGGACGCCGCACCCGCACCCGTCCCTTCGCCGGCCCCCGTCACCGAGGCCGAGCTGCGCGCCTCCGACGCCGACCGCGAGCGGGTCGCCGAGCTGCTCCGGGATGCCTACGCGGAGGGCCGGCTGACCGTCGAGGAGCACTCCGAGCGGATCGAACTCGCTTACGGCGCCAAGACCTTGGGCGATCTGGTGCCGCTCACCCGGGACCTGCCGGCCCCGGCCGGCCCGGCCGCCCAGGTCTCCACGGCCAAGCCGCAGCCGGCCGCCGAGCGCCCGCCGGCGCCCCCGGCCCGGGCCGAGGCGCCCACCGTGGTGGCGATCTTCGGCGGCGCGGCCAGGAAGGGCCGCTGGCGGGTGGGCTCGCAGCTGCGCGCGGTCGCGCTGTTCGGTGGGGTGGAGATCGACCTCACCGACGCGGTGTTCGAATCCCCCGAGGTGGAGATCGAGGTCTTCGCGATGTTCGGCGGGGTGGACGTCAGGGTCCCGGAGAACGTCTCGCTGCACGGCAGCGGGCTCGGCCTGTTCGGCGGCTTCGACGTCAAGGAGCAGACCGTGGCCGACCCGTACGCCCCGGTGGTCCGGGTCAAGGGGGCGGCGATCTTCGGCGGGTGCAGCGCCAAGCCGCGCCGCGGCAAGAAGCTCAAGGAGTGGGTGCGCAAGCAACTCGAGGGCTGAGCACGGCAGTTGGCCGGTGCCGGTCCGACGGGGCGTCACCCGTGGGGTCGGCACCCGGCGCCGCGGCGAGTGCAGTCCGTAGTCATGCGCATGCGGTGTGCATGAACCGGGTTACGGCGGGGTAGTTCCAGACGCACATCGTTTCTTGTACGGCTGTGACCCCGGGGGCGGCTGAGGTTCGGGTCCGACCCGACGCGTGCGCGGGGTCGCTGCGGGGCAGCCGGGCAGGGAGCCCTTTTACCCCGAGTCTTGAGCCTCGTCAGGAGTAAGCCGTGCTGCATCCGATCGAGTCCAGCCCCCGAGCCGTCTCCGTGGCGGCCCACGCCGCCTCTTCCCCCGTGGTGGTGGTGCAGCGGCTCGACTCCCAGGACGACAACCCCTGGCACACCGGCGCGGCCTGCCGCCGGGACGAGGCGGGGCTGTTCTTCGCGCCGTCCAAGGAGCCCACGGCGGCCCGGCTCTCCCGGGAGGAGCAGGCCAAGCAGGTCTGTGCCCGTTGCCCGGTGCTGCTGGAGTGCCGCGAGCACGCCCTCAACCAGCCGGAGCCGTACGGCGTCTGGGGCGGGCTGACCGCCGCCGAGCGCCGGGTGGTGCTGTCCCGGCGCCGCCGCCGGGACGGCGAGCGCCGGATCCCGGCCGCCCGGCGGATAGCGGGCTGACCGGGCGGTCCGGCTGACGGAGGGTCAGGGCGGCGGCGCCGGGACGTGCCCGGGGAGCCGCCGCCCCTCCGCTCCGTACCGGGCTCAGTTGGCGCGGTCGAAGTCGATCGCGCTGTAGGCCCGCAGCTTGGACAGCTTGTGGGTGGAGTGGATCTCCCGGATGGTGCCGCTCTTGGAGCGCATCACCAGCGAGCTGGTGGTGGCGGTCTCCGAGCGGTAGTGGACGCCGCGCAGCAGCTCGCCGTCGGTGATGCCGGTGGCGACGAAGAACACGTTCTCGCCGCTGACCAGGTCGTCGGTGGTGAGCACCCGGTCCAGGTCGTGGCCGGCGTCCAGCGCGCGCTGGCGCTCGGCGTCGTCCTTGGGCCAGAGCTTGCCCTGGATCACGCCGCCCATGCACTTCATGGCGCAGGCCGCGATGATCCCCTCCGGGGTGCCGCCGACGCCCATCAGCAGGTCGACGCCGGTGCCCTCGCGGGCGGTCATGATCGCGCCGGCCACGTCGCCGTCGGAGATGAACTTGATCCGGGCGCCCGCCTCGCGGATCTCCCGGACCAGGGTGTCGTGGCGCGGGCGGTCCAGCACCATCACGGTGACGTCCTCGACCGCGGTGCCCTTGGCCTTGGCGACCCGGCGGATGTTGACCGCGACCGGGGCGGTGATGTCGACGTACTCGGCGGCCTCGGGGCCGGCCACCAGCTTGTCCATGTAGAAGACCGCGCTGGGGTCGAACATGGTGCCGCGGTCGGCCACCGCCAGGACGGCGACCGCGTTGGCCATGCCCTTGGCGGTCAGCGTGGTGCCGTCCACCGGGTCCACCGCGACGTCGCACTCGGCACCGGTGCCGTCGCCGACCCGCTCGCCGTTGTAGAGCATCGGGGCTTCGTCCTTCTCGCCCTCGCCGATGACGACGATGCCGTTCATCGAGACGGTCGAGACCAGGGTGCGCATCGCCTTCACGGCGGCGCCGTCGGCGCGGTTCTTGTCACCACGGCCGACCCAGCGGCCGGCCGCCATCGCGGCGGCCTCGGTGACCCGGACGAGTTCGAGCGCGAGGTTGCGGTCGGGGGCCTCCGGGGCCACCACCAGGGAGCTGGGGAAATTGCTGTGCGGGGCGGTCATCGTCGTTACCTCTCTGTACGCGACGGCCAGAGCGCCCGACAGCTTGCCTGGTCGAACGCCGTGATGAGGGTCCTGCGATCGTATCCGTCCATCAGATGACTGTCTGTGGCGCACCCCCGGTGACCGGGTGTTCCGTCCGGTTCCGTCCCGGTTCACCCGCCGGAGTGCACCCCGGTTGTCCGAAGTCCGGGGGGCATGGGTCACCATGTGGGGGTGGCAGGCAAAAGCAGCATGAGAGGCCGGCAGACGGTACGGGACATGGTCCTGTCGATGCTGGCGGTCGGTGTCGTGGTCTTCTTCGGGTACCTGTTCATCCCGCACTCGGAGGGCGACGGGATGAAGGCGGTGGACTACCGCTCCACGCTGGCCTCGGCCAAGCGCGCCGCCCCGTACCCGGTGCTGGCCCCCGAGGGCCTGGGCGCGGACTGGAAGGCCACCTCGGTCAGCTACGACGGCGGGGCCAAGGGCAGTGCCGCCTGGCACCTGGGCTTCGTCACCCCCTCCGGCCAGTACATCGCGGTGGAGCAGCGGGTCGCCGAGCCGGACAAGGCGGTGGCCGAGGTGGTCGAGGGCGCCAAGCCCGACGGCGCGGTCTCGGTGGAGGGCCAGGAGTGGCAGCGCTACCAGGGCAAGTCCTACCGCGGCCTGGTGCTGAGGACCGGCGGGGCCACCACCGTGGTCACCGGCACGGCCACGTACGAGGAACTGACCGGGTTCGCCCGCACGCTCAAGTGACCCCGCCCGGGTGACCCTGCTCGGGTGACCTCGCGGAGCTGGTCCCGCGGAACCGATCCCGCGTCGGAACGACGGAGGAGCCCCCGGCCGAGTGGCCGGGGGCTCCTGTCGTGCACCGGGTGTCGTGCACCCGGTCAACCGCTGACGGGAGGTCAGACGGTGGTGACGACCTCGTCGTACTCCAGGCGCGGGGAACGCGGGAACCAGGCGTCCTCGCCCGGCTTGCCGATGTTCACCACGGCCAGCACGGAGTGCTTGCCGTCGCCGAAGAAGTCCTTGTTCAGGCCGTCGGCGTCGTAGCCGGTCATCGGGCCGGCGGCCAGGCCGGCCGCGCGGATGCCGATGATGAAGTAGGCGAGCTGCAGCGAGGCGTTGAAGCGGGCCGAAGCGGTGCGGCCCTCGACCTCCTCGAAGAAGCTCTTGGCGGCCGGGAAGTGCGGGAAGAGCTTCGGCAGCTCGTCGTGGAAGTCGTGGTCCGCGGCCAGGATGGCGACCAGCGGGGCGGCCTCGGTCTTCTTCTTGTTGCCGTCACCGAGGTGCGAGACCAGGCGGGCGCGGGCCTCGTCCGAGCGGACCAGGACGATGCGCAGCGGCGACTGGTTCATCGAGGTCGGCGCGTACTTGACCAGGTCGTAGATGGCCTGGACCTGCTCGTCGGTGACCGGCTCGTCGGTGAAGGTGTTGGCGGTGCGGGCCTCGCGGAACAGAAGGTCCTGAGCGGCGGCGTCGAGAACCAGGGTCATTGCAGTCCACCTCATGCGGAAAGGGAACAACGGAAGCTTGCGAACAGCCGGTGTTGCGCCGTTCGTACGAGTTCAACGTTAGGTGAAACTTAAACAATTCCGCAACTCAGTGGTGTCCTGTGTCACATGGAGTTCACAGTGGCCCCTCGGGCACCACCCGCTCACTCCCCCGGCGCACCCCCGGAGCCCTCCTCGGCGGCGAGCGCCGCGTCCAGCCGGGCCCGCGCGCCGTCCAGCCACCGCTGGCAGACCTTCGCCAGCTCCTCGCCGCGCTCCCAGAGCGCCAGCGACTCCTCCAGCGGCACCCCGCCGGCCTCCAGCCGGCGGACCACGTCCAGAAGAGCATCGCGCGCCTGCTCGTAACCCAGGCCGTTGTCGCCGTCATTCCCCGCAGACTCTGTCATGTCGTCAGATTAGGCTCCCGTCGCGACAATCGGCTGCCGGCTCCGCCCGTCGGGGACTACCCTGCGCGCCATGATCACCGTACGGACCGCCACCCCCGCCGACGCCGCCGAACTGGTGCGGCTGCGCGCGCTGATGTTCGAAGCGATGTCCGGAGCCGCGGCGCCGGGGGAGTGGGAGGCCACCGCCGAGACGGTGCTCCGGGAGCGGCTCGCGGCGCCGCCGCAGGAGCTCACCATGCCCGCCTTCGTGGTGGACGACCCCGGGCGCCCGGGCCGGCTGGCCGCCTGTGCCGTCGGCACCCTGGAGCAACGGCTCCCCGCGCCCGGCCACCCCGACGGCCTGTTCGGCTTCGTCTTCAACATCTGCACCGACCCCGGCCACCGCCGCCGCGGCTACGCCCGGGCCTGCACCGCCGCCCTGCTGGAGTGGTTCGACGCCCGCCGGGCCACCCGGATCGACCTGCACGCCACCGAGGGCGCCGAGCCGCTCTACCGCGACCTGGGCTTCCACGAGCACTCGATCCCGCTCTCCCGGACGAAGCTGCTCCGGCAGTGACGGGGCCGCTCCGGCGGTGGGGCCGACGCCCCGGCGGCCGACGTCACGACACCCCGGCCAGCAGCCGGTGCAGTTCGGGCTCGGTGAACCGGCCCGCCACGCTGTCCACCAGGTACTCCAGGTACGTGGTGCCCCAGCGGTCCCGCCAGAGGCGCTCGGCGCTGTTCACCCCGTTGCGCTCGTGCTCCAGCGCCACCGCCAGTTCGAGGGTGAGCACGGCCGACCGGGCCTGCTCGCCGGTGAAGGCGAACCCCTCGGCCCGGGCGGACACCACCAGGGCGGGCAGGTCCTGCAGGCGGTAGCGGCGGAGCATGGTGTCGTCGTCCTGCAGGGCGAGCAGGAACTCGGTGAAACCTGGGGACATCGCGGATCCCTCCCTGGCTGCGCGCCCGTGGTCGGGCGGCGGGTCAACTGCCGAGTTGACCCTCTGTCAATATCCGTGTCATGGACGGCCGTCGGGCGTGTGCCCAGCTTGGGGGCCCTTCCGGTCACAGTATGTCCATGACAAATCCGCCCGGTCGGTAGGTTTCGCCGGTCGTGATTGACTCGTGACTGGACAGTGGCGTTACCCCAGTTGGGGGGAGTTGGGCAATTTCATCCCCGTGGGATGAATGCCGGTCTCATGCCGAATTAGGCGACCGCCATGCCGTTCACCACGTGGAATCGGGAGACGTACCGTGGCCAGTTGATCACCCAGTGCGCTAATCTTCGGGCAGCCACTAGTGGCGGCATATAGCAGAACCGGGGGCGTGGGGGACATGGGGGAAGACCTTCGGCGCGCGGCTTTTTTCGATCTCGCTCTGAACTCCTGGGAGTCCTTCGAGGTCGCCAGAGTGGCGCTGGAAAGCCATCGGAGCGCCGGTGATCTGTTGGTCCTGCTGCGCGCCGAGGCGGGGGTGGACCTGTTGTCCGGCCCCGCCGACGGCGTGTGGGGGGAGGACGCCACCGAGTCGGCCCCGCCGGGGCGGGATTGCCTGCGGATTGCCATCGGTGCCGGCGAGAGCAAATCCTGGGCGGTCGTCGAGGCTATGGCCAAACTCGGGCTCGACGCCAGCCGCTGCTTCGCCTATGGCGATCATCATGATTCACTGGGGACCCTCGGCGTGGTCGGTAATCCCCGAGTCCTGGGAGGGGACCCGGACTTGGCGGAATATGCCAGGAATCGGGGCTGGCCGATAATTTCCGCCGCGCCCCCGCTGACTTGCTGACGCCGCTCCGGGTAACGGTTCGACGGGTCAGTGGGGGCGCCGGCCGGAACCGCCGTCCGGTAGCGGCCAGGGCGGTGCTCAGGAGTCCGCGGTCAGCCGCTGGTACACCGCCAGGGTCCGCGCCGCCGCGTCGTCCCAGCGGAAGTCGGTGGCGGCCCGCCGCCGGCCGGCCGCACCGAGGCGCTCCGCCAGCTCCGGGTCGTCGATCAGCGAGTTGACCGAGGTGGCCAGGTCGGCCGCCAGTCGCAGCGGGTCCACCGGATCGCCGCTGCCGTCGGCCCGCTGCTCGTAGGGGACCAGCAGTCCGGTGTCGCCGTGCGCCACGATCTCCGGCACCGCCCCGACCGCGGTCGCCACCACGGCGGTGCCGCAGGCCATCGCCTTGAGGTTCACCGCACCGGTCGGCTCCCGCAGCGAGGGCTGCACGAAGGCGGTGGCCTGCGCGATGAGCTGACGCAGGCTCGGCTGGGCGAGCGCGCCGTCGATCCGGATCACCCCGGACCGCAGCCGCTCCAACTCCTCCAGCAGGGCGGCCACTTCACGCTCGGTCTCCGGCGCGCCGGGGCCCTCGCAGCAGAGCACCAGCTGCGCCTGCGGCCGGAACTCGGCGGCGGCCCGCAGCAGGTGGACCAGCCCGCGCCGCCTGGTCGGCCGGCCGAGGAAGAGCACGAACGGCCGCTCCGGGTCCACCCCGAGCTGCTCCAGCTCGGCCGTCCGCGGGTCCGGGCGCCACAGCTCGGTGTCGATCCCGCTGTGGATCACCTGGGTCTTCTCGGGCGCCACCTCCGGGTACGCCGCCAGGATGTCCTCCCGCAGCGCCGCCGACCCGGCGATCAGGGCGTCCGCCTCGCCGGCGGAGGCGCGCTCCATCCAGTCGGAGAGGGCGTGCTCGCCGCCCGCCTGCTCGGACTCGTCGGCCCGGTCGGTGGCCAGGCTGCGCATGGTCATCACGTGCGGAATGCCGTACAGCCGGCCGGCCACGTGCCCGGCGGCGTTGGTGTACCAGGTGTGACTGTGCACCACGTCGGCGGAGAAGCAGTCGTCCGCCATCCCGAGCCCGGCGTTGAGGAACTGCAGGGCCGAGGACTCGCTCGGACTGCCCGGCTCCCGGTACGAGTAGGTGTCCGGCCCGGCCGCCCCGGAGTCGAAGCACCGCACCCGGACGTCCACCAGGCGGCGCAGCGCCTTGGTCAGCTCGGTGGTGTGGGCGCCGGCGCCGCCGTCGGACTTGGCGGGGTACTGCCTGGTCAGAAGGTCGACACGCATGGTGGGTTCTCCTTGGGGGCGGCGGCTCAGCAGCAGTCCGGCGGGTCGAGCGGATGGGTGGGCGAAGGGGAGGTCACGACGGCGGAGCTGCCGCTGCCGGTGCCGGGCGGTGCGGCGGCGGGAGTGCCGGGGGAGGCCAGGGCCAGACCGGCGAGGGTCGCCACGGAGAGGGCGACGGGGACGAGGATCCTGGGCATGCGCATGACTGCTCGGCTGCCTTCGAGTGAGGTCGACTGCTGTTGACTCTCAGAGTCAATCCCGTTTGACAGTCCTTGTCAATCGAATCGACAGGAGGTGTCGCCACCTGACGGATACCTAACAAAGCCAGCCGACGGTCTTGGCGGGGGCTGGTAGATTCTGTAAAAACGACAGTCAAGCGGGCATCCCTCAAGGCTGGCCATCGGGTCACAACCAGGCGACCGGAGAACCATGGAGCAAGCACGTAGCGGAGCTGGCAGCATCGGGCAGCGCCTCCGCGAGCTACGCCAGAAGAAGGGGCTGAACCAGCAGGACCTCGCCTCGGCGGACCTGTCGGTCAGTTACGTGTCGTTGATCGAGACCGGGAAGCGCGCGCCTTCCGAGGCGGTCCTGCGCACCCTCGCCGAGCGCGTGGGGTGCTCCGTCGAGTACCTGCGGACCGGTCGCGACGACGCCAAGGTGCACGAGCTGGAGCTGAAGATCGCCTTCGGTGACATGGCCGTGCGCAACGGTGCCAACGGCGAGGCGCTCCAGTCCTACAGCGAGGCGCTGGCCTCGGCGCCGTTCCTCGGGGAGACCATGCTGCGCCGGGCCCGGATAGGCCAGGCGTTGGCGATGGAGAAGCTGGGGCGGCTGGAGGCGGCGATCCAGCTGCTCACGCCGCTGTTCGAGGACCCGGGCACGGTGCCCGGCAGTGCCGAGTGGTCCCAGCTGGCGGTCGCGCTCTGCCGGTGCCACCGCAACGTCGGCGACCTGACGCTCAGCGTGGAGATCGGCGAACGCGCGATGCGGACGTTGGAGGCCCTCGGCCTCGACGTGACCGACGACCACATGCAGATCGGCTCCACCCTGATCAGCTGCTACCACCGGCGGGGCGACCTGACCAAGGCCCGGCTGCTGGCCGACCGGCTGATGGGCGTGGCGGACGAGACCGGCTCCCGGGTGGCCCGCGGCGTCGTCTACTGGAACGCCGCCACCCTGGCCTACTCCCAGGGCCGGCACAAGGAGGCGCTGGCCCTCACCGAGCGGGCCCTGGCCCTGCTGGCGGAGACCGACAACTCCCGGCACCAGGCCATGCTCAAGATCGTCTACGGCTACCTGGTGCTGGAGAACGAGACGCCCGACCTGGAGCACCTGAAGACCACGCTGGAGGGCGCCCACCTGGTCCTGCTGGAGGTCGGCACCGCCACCGAGCAGGCCCGGAGCGAGGCCCTGCTGGCCCAGGTGGAGCTCCGGCGCGGCGAACCGCAGCAGGCGCTCGCCCACGCCGGCCGCTCGCTCGGCCTGCTGCGCAACGACAGCCAGCAGGAGGTGGCCCGTGCGCGGGTGCTGCTGGCCCGGGCGCAGTTCCAGTCCGGCGAGACCGCGGCGGCGCAGGCGTCCCTGGAGTCGGCCGTCCGGCAGCTCGAACCGCTTCCGATCACCCGGGTCACCGCCCAGGTGTGGCGGGACGCCGGCGACCTGTGGAAGCTGCTCGGCCGCCCGGCGGAGGCACTGGAGGCCTACGAGCGGGCCCTCACCCAGCTCGGCATCAGGGCGATGCCCGCACCCGCCGAGCAGTTCGTCATCGACCGCGGCTGAGCCCACTGCAGCTGGGCCCACCGCGGCTGGGCTCACTGCGGCTGGGCCCACCGCGGGCCCGCGCGGCGGTGGCGGTCACTCCTGAGTGACCGTCACCTCGAAGCCGCCCTCGGCCACCCGGGCGTGCAGCCGCTCGCCGTCCGCCAGCGCGGCCGGGTCGGTGACCACGCGGCCGTCCGCCCGCTGGAGCACCGCGTAGCCGCGCTCCAGGGTGGCCAGCGGGGAGAGCGCCACCACCCGGGCCAGGGTGTGGCCGAGGTCGGACCCGGCGGCGTCCAGCCGGTGGCCGAGCACCCTCCGGGCCCGGCCGAGCAGTTGGGACACCTCCTCCGCCGGGCCGTCCACCAGCCGGTACGGGGAGGCCAGCGCCGGACGGCTCCGGACGCCCGCCAGCCCGGCCTCCTCGCGCTCCACCCGGTGGACGACGTGGCGGCGGGCCCGGTCCCGCAGCTGGTGCACCCGGGCCAGCTCCTCGCCGACGTCCGGCACCACCCGCTTGGCGGCGTCGGTCGGGGTGGAGGCCCGCAGGTCCGCCACGAAGTCCAGCAGCGGCTGGTCCGGCTCGTGCCCGATCGCGCTGACCACCGGGGTGCGGGCCGCCGCGACCGCCCGGACCAGGCCCTCGTCCGAGAACGGCAGCAGGTCCTCCACGCTGCCCCCGCCCCGGGCCACGATGATCACGTCCACCTCGGGGTGCCCGTCCAGCTCCTCGACCGCGGCGGTCACCCGGGCCACGGCGCTGACCCCCTGCACCGGCACGTTCCGCACCTCGAACCGGACCGCCGGCCAGCGGCGGCGCGCGTTCTCCAGCACGTCCCGCTCGGCGGCCGAGTCGCGGCCGGTCACCAGGCCGATGCAGTGCGGCAGGAACGGCAGCCGCTTCTTCCGCCCGGCCTCGAACAGGCCCTCGGCGGCCAGCGCCCGCTTCAGGTGCTCCAACCGGGCCAGCAGCTCGCCCAGCCCGACCAGGCGGATCTCGGTGGCCCGCAGCGACAGCGTGCCGCGCGCCACGTACCACTCCGGCTTGGCGTGGACCAGGATGCGGGAGCCCTCACGGACGTCCTCGGCCACCTGCTCGAAGACCTGCCGGAAGCAGGTGACGGTCAGTGAGACGTCCCGGTCCGGGTCACGGAGCGTCAGGAACACCACCCCGGCCCCCGGGCGGCGGCTCAACTGGGTGATCTGCCCCTCCACCCACACCGCCCCCAGCCGGTCCACCCACCCACCGATGAGCGCGGACACCTTGCCGACCGGGATCGGCGCCTCGGGTGAGCTGCTGTTCGCCATACCGACGAGGCTATCCCCGCCCACCGACTCCCGGGGTGCGTCCCGCAGGGGCGCGAGGAACTGCGCGAATGCGGAAGGCGGACCGGCGTGAGGTCGGGGCAGGCGAGCCAGTTGCACGTGCTGCCGTTCCCCTGCGTCGGGGCCGCAGCACGTGCAACTGGCCGGCACGCCCTCAGTCAATGATGGGCCGCCTTCCGATTCGCGCAGCTCCCCGCGCCCCTGGGGTGGCCGTCTCCGTCGGCCGTTACGCTGGCCGGGGCGACGGTGTGTCAACTGCGGGGAGTGGCGAGGCGATGGCGATCTCCAAGGGTGCGAACGTGCCGGTGGCGGCGGCCGAGGTGCGGGTCGAGCTCGGGTGGCGTGCCGGGCCGGGCGTGCCGGACGCCGACGCGTCGGCGCTGCTGCTGTCGGGCGGCCGGGTCCGTTCCGACGCCGACTTCGTCTTCTACAACCAGCCCCAGGACCCGTCCGGTGCCGTCCGCCACGGCGGCAAGCAGCAGCTCCCGGACGGCTCCGTCCTGGACGGCCTGACGGTCCGTCTGCCCGGCCTGGACCCCGCCGTCGAGACGGTGGTGCTGGCGGCCTCCAGCGACGGCGGCCCGTTCGGCGCCCTGCCGGGCCTGTACCTCCGCCTCCTGGACGCCGTCACCGGCGCCGAGCTGGTCCGCTTCGAGGACACGGGGGCGACCACCGAGACCGCCTTCGTGCTCGGCGAGCTCTACCGCCGGGGCGAGGGCTGGAAGTTCCGCGCGGTCGGCCAGGGCTACGACTCCGGCCTGGCGGGCCTGGCCACCGACTACGGCATCCAGGTGGACGCGGAGCCCGCCCCGGTGACCGCCCCCGCCAGCCACCCCGCGCCGGTGCCGGCTCCTGCCCCGCCGGTGCCCGCCGCCCCGCCCGGCACGCCGGCGGCCCCCGCGGCCCCGCTCAGCCTCTCCAAGATCACCCTCACCAAGGAGGCCCCCAAGCTCTCGCTGCGCAAGCACGGCGCGGTCGGCGGCCTGCTCCGGGTGAACCTCAACTGGTCCGCCGCGCCCCAGCCCGCGCCCACCGCCGCCCAGCCGCAGAAGTCCGGCGGCTGGCTGACCAAGCTCCGCAACGCCGCCCAGGGCCAGGGCGCCAACGCGTTGGCCAGCCGCGACCTCGACCTGGCCTGCCTCTGGCAGTTGCGGGACGGCAGCGCGGGCATCGTCCAGGCCATCGGGCAGCGCTTCGGCGGCCTGCACGAGCCGCCGTTCGTCCAGCTGGCCAACGACGACCGGACGGGTGCGGTGGCCACCGGCGAGGACCTGTGGATCAACCTGGACCGCTCCGCCGAGATCCAGCGCCTGCTGGTCTTCGCCTTCGCCTTCGACGGGCGCCCGCTGAACGGGCTGAACGGGCTGGCGACGCTCTTCCCGGCGTCGGGGGTGCCGGTCGAGCTGCCGCTGGACGGCTGCGACTTCCCGGCCACCAGCTGCGTGGTCGCGCTGCTGGAGAACGACGGCGAGGGCCTGGTGGTGCACCGGGAGGGCCGCTGGTTCCAGGCCACCCCGCAGCTGTCGAACCACCAGATGATCGACCAGGCCTACGGCTGGGGCCTCTCCTGGAGCGCCGGCTCCAAGTAACCGTCACCTCCCGCGCCGCACCGCCGGACTCTGCACCACCAGCACCACCAGCCCCACCGCCAGCCACACGGCCCCGACCCACTGCGCGGTGGGGGAGGCCTCGACCAGCACCCAGCCGATCACCGCCATGCCCAACAGCGGCACCAGCAGGTGCCGGAACCAGTCCCGCGACGAGCCCTTGACGGTGTACCAGCCGATCACCGAGGCGTGCAGCAGGCCGAAGGCGGAGAGCGCGCCGACGTTCACCACCGAGGTCAGCTGGTCCAGCCCGTCGTCCCGGCTCGCCGCCCAGACCGCCGCCACCAGGGTCACCGCCGCGGCGGTCAGCAGGGCCCGCCGCGGCACCGCCGTCCGGGGGTCGACCGCGGCCAGCACCCGGGGGAGCCGGCCCTCCCGGGCCATCGCGAAGAGCAGCCGCCCGGCCGCCGCCTGCCCGGCCAGTGCCGCGAAGGCCGCCCCGACCGCCTTGCTGGCCGCCACCAGGGTCTGCAGCCAGTGCCCGACCGAGGCGTCCACGGTGTCGTAGAAGGCCGAGCCCTGCGCGGCCGGGTCGGCCGCCAGCTGATCCGGCGTCACCGGGCTGAGCAGCGCCGCCAGGTAGGTCTGCGCCACGAACAGCACCCCGGCCAGCGCCAGGCACCACAGCACCGCGCGGGCCACCGCCGCCGAGGCGCCCACCGCCTCCTCCACGAAGGAGGCGATCGCGTCGAAGCCCAGGTAGGAGAGCACGGCCACGCTGACCGCGGCCATCACCGCGCTGAGCGAGAAGCCGCCGATCCCGGTCAGCGGGCTGAGCCAGTCGCGCTCGGCCCCGTCCCGGACCAGCACCACCACGGCCGAGACCACGAAGACCGCCAGCACCACGAGCTCCAGCGCCAGCACCGCGAAGCCGACCGCCGCGGCCGTCCGCACCCCGAGCAGGTTGAGCGCGGTGGTGACCAGCACCGCCAGGGCCGTCCAGACCCAGCGGGAGACGTCGGGCACCAGCGAGTTGAGCGCGATCCCGGAGAACAGGTAGGCCACCGCGGGGATCAGCAGGTAGTCCAGCATCGCCATCCAGCCGGCCACGAAGCCCCAGCTCTCGCCGAGCCCGGCCCGGGCGTACGCGAAGACCGAGCCGGCCCTCGGCACCGCCCGCACCATCTGCGCGTAGCTGTACGCGGTGAACCCCATGGCCACGGTGGCCGCCAGGTAGACCGCCGCCACCGCCCCGTGGCTCCTGGCGTCCAGCACCCCGAACACGCCGACCGGCGCCATCGGGGCGATGAACAGCAGCCCGTAGACCATCAGATCCCGTACGCCGAGGCTCCTGCGCAGCTCGCCCGGCCGTTCAGCCTGCTCACTCATGCTCAGATTTGAACACTTTTGTCCGTTCCGCTCCGGTATCCGGGTGCCGTCGGCGCGGCCTCCGCACGCCCGTACCATGGTTCGCATGTCCAACTCTGCGCAGCGCCGTGTCCTGCTCGCCGCCCCCCGGGGCTACTGCGCGGGTGTCGACCGCGCCGTCATCGCCGTGGAGAAGGCCCTGGAGCAGTACGGGGCCCCGATCTACGTCCGCAAGGAGATCGTCCACAACAAGTACGTGGTGCAGACCCTGGAGAAGCAGGGCGCGATCTTCGTGGACGAGACCGAGGAGGTCCCCGAGGGCTCGATCGTGGTCTTCTCGGCCCACGGCGTCGCCCCCTCCGTCCACGACGAGGCCCAGGCCGGCAAGCTCGCCACCATCGACGCCACCTGCCCCCTGGTCACCAAGGTGCACAAGGAGGCCGTCCGGTTCGCGGACGAGGACTACGACATCCTGCTGGTGGGCCACGAGGGCCACGAGGAGGTCATCGGCACCATGGGCGAGGCGCCCGACCGGATCCACCTGGTCGACGGCGCCGAGGACGTGGCCAACGTCCAGGTCCGCGACGAGTCCAAGGTGGTCTGGCTCTCCCAGACCACCCTCTCGGTGGACGAGACCATGGCCACCGTCGGCGAGCTCAAGAAGCGCTTCCCGCTGCTGGTCAGCCCGCCCAGCGACGACATCTGCTACGCCACCCAGAACCGCCAGGTCGCCGTCAAGCAGCTCGCCCCCGAGGCCGACCTGCTGATCGTGGTCGGCTCCAAGAACTCCTCCAACTCGGTCCGCCTGGTCGAGGTCGGCCTGGAGTACGGCGCCAAGGCCGCCCACCTGGTCGACTTCGCCGACGAGATCGACGAGGCCTGGCTGGAGGGCGTCGAGACCGTCGGCCTGACCTCCGGCGCCTCCGTCCCGGAGATCCTGGTGGACGGCGTCCTCGCCTTCCTCGCCGAGCGCGGCTACGCCGACGTGCAGACCGTCCGCACCGCCGAGGAGCACCTGGTCTTCTCGCTGCCCAAGGAGCTCCGCCGCGACCTGCGCGCGGAGGCCGCCGGCAAGCTGGCGTAGTACCTCCGCCCGTCGGAATCCGTAGCGCGAACCGCCACCGTCGCCCTTAGGTTTGTCCACAGGCCTGTGGACTCACTCCCTGGAGGGCGACGGTGGCGGCGGTTTTCGGTGTGGACATCGGTGGTTCGGGCATCAAGGGCGCCCCGGTCGACCTGACCGGCGGTCAGCTCGCCGAGGAGCGGCACAAGGTGCTGACCCCTCAGCCCTCCACCCCCGAGTCGGTGCTCGCCGCCGTCCACGAGGTGGTCGACCACTTCGGCCACCGGGGCCCGGTCGGCCTCACCTTCCCCGGCGTCGTGGTCGACGGCCGCATCCAGACCGCCGCCAACGTCTCCAAGGACTGGATCGGCCTCGACGCGGCCGGCCTCTTCCGCGAGGAGCTCGACCTCCCCTGCACCGTCCTGAACGACGCCGACGCGGCCGGTCTCGCCGAGGTCCGCCACGGCGCCGGCCGCGACCGCTCCGGCGTGGTCCTGGTCCTCACCTTCGGCACCGGCATCGGCAGCGCCCTCTTCTCCGACGGCGTCCTGGTCCCCAACACCGAGCTCGGCCACCTGGAACTGCGCGGCAAGGACGCCGAACGCCGCGCCTCCTCGGCCGCCCGCGAGCGCCACGAACTCAGCTGGGCCGACTGGGCGGTGCGGGTCAACGAGTACCTCGACCTGGTGGAGATGCTCTTCTCGCCGCAGCTGATCGTCATCGGCGGCGGGGTCAGCCGCAAGCACGACAAGTTCCTCCCCCACCTCACCGACCGCCCCGCCGAGGTGGTCCCGGCCCTCCTGCGCAACGACGCCGGCATCGTCGGCGCCGCCATGGCCGCCGCCGGTTCGGCAGGGGAGTAGGTCACGCCTTCGGGGGCGCGAGGAACTGCGCGCTGCGGAAGGCGACAACCCGTCACTCAGGCGCGGACAACCACCTGCAAGCGCTGCCCCGCCGTGACCTGACGCACCCTCAAGAAGCCCGCCGCGCCCGCCTGATCCGCCGCTGCGCCAGGAACCGCGCCGCCACGATCACCGCCGCCAGCCCCGTCCCGGTGAACAGCCACCCCGCCCGCAGCGCCAGCCCGCTCGCCAGCCCCACCACCTGCCCGGTCACCCCCGGCGCCGACACCGGCCCCAGCACCAGCAGTGCCACCGCGAACGCGATCGGCCCGCTGATCGGCGCCGCGGGCAGGTCCGCCAGCCGTACCCGCACGGCGAGTTGGAAGCAGACCGCGACGTACCCGAGCCCGAACAGCACCCCCAGCCCGCCGAACACCAGCCGGTCCGCCCCGGCCGCCACCAGCGTCCCGACCAGGGCCAGCAGCCCCGTCCCGACCGCGGTCAGCCGCGCCGGAGGCCTGCCCTTCCCCCCTCCGCCTCCACCGCCTCCACCGCCGCCACCGCCGCGCGCCCGGGAGGCCAGCCGCAGCGGCACCCGCATCGCCCCGCCGCCCTTCGCCCCACCACCCCTCGCCTCGGGGGAACCGGCGGGTCCCGGTACGGCGGCCCCGCCCGGACCGCTCGGCGGTCGGCGTCTGGGCCCTGGCGGCTGGGTTCGGATGCTCTGCTCCACCCGCCCAACGTACGGTCGGATCATCGCCACAGTGTGTAATGGCGCGGCGACCTCCCACCGTGTCCCCGAACGGAGTAGTCTGCGGGCCGTTCGTGATCGTTCGTTGCCCAACGGGGAGGCAGCATGACCGAGTTCGGGTTCGCCCGTCTGCACCACGTTCAGCTGGACGTGCCGAAGGGGTCCGAGGAGACCTGCCGCGCGTTCTGGAGCGGCGTGCTCGGCCTGGCCGAGCTGCCCAAGCCGCCGGTGCTGGCCGCCCGCGGCGGCTGCTGGTTCGGCGGCGGCGGGGTCGAGGTCCACCTCGGCGTGGTCGGCGAGCACCAGGCCTCGCCCAAGGCCCACCCCGGCTTCCTGATGACCGGCCTCGACGACCTCGCCGCCCGCCTCGCCGAACACGGCCACCCGGTGACCTGGGACGACAACTTCCCCGGATACCGCCGCTTCCACTCCGCCGACCCCTTCGGCAACCGCCTGGAGTTCCTGGAGCCCGACCCCTCGGCCTGAGGACCCCCTCCCGCGGGCCCGTAGACTGGGGGATCGGTCCGGCCCGTCCGGGCCGCTCCACGCCCTCCAAGCCCCGGGACATCGCTTCATGTCGCTCACGATCGGAATCGTCGGCCTGCCGAACGTCGGCAAGTCGACCCTGTTCAACGCCCTGACCAAGAACGACGTGCTGGCGGCCAACTACCCGTTCGCCACCATCGAGCCCAACGTGGGCGTCGTCGGCGTCCCGGACCCGCGTCTGCAGAAGCTGGCCGAGATCTTCGGTTCCCAGAAGATCCTCCCGGCCACCGTCGACTTCGTCGACATCGCCGGCATCGTGCGCGGCGCCAGCGAGGGCGAGGGCCTGGGCAACAAGTTCCTCGCCAACATCCGCGAGTCGGACGCGATCTGCCAGGTCATCAGGGCGTTCAGCGACCCGGACGTCGTCCACGTCGACGGCAAGGTCTCGCCCAAGGACGACATCGAGACCATCAACACCGAGCTGATCCTCGCCGACCTCCAGTCGATCGAGAAGGTCCTCCCCCGCCTGGAGAAGGAGGCCCGCCTCAAGAAGGACACCGCCCCGGTGCTGGCCGCCGCCAAGGAGGCGCAGGCCATCCTGGAGACCGGCAAGACCCTCTTCGAGGCCGGCTTCGACATCTCCCTGGTGCGCGAGCTCCACCTCCTCACCGCCAAGCCCTTCCTCTACGTCTTCAACGTGGACGAGGACGAGCTGGCCGACGAGGACTTCAAGAACGCCCAGCGCGCCCTGGTCGCCCCCGCCGAGGCCATCTTCCTCAACGCCAAGATCGAGTCCGAGCTGATCGAGCTCGACGACGCCGAGGCCCTCGAACTCCTCCAGTCCATGGGCCAGGAGGAGCCCGGCCTCGCCACCCTCGGCCGGGTCGGCTTCGACACCCTCGGCCTGCAGACCTACCTGACGGCCGGCCCCAAGGAGACCCGGGCCTGGACCATCAAGAAGGGCGCCACCGCCCCCGAGGCCGCCGGTGTGATCCACACCGACTTCCAGAAGGGCTTCATCAAGGCCGAGGTCATCTCCTTCGAGGACCTGGTCGAGACCGGCTCCATCGCCGAGGCCCGCGCCAAGGGCAAGGCCCGCATCGAGGGCAAGGAGTACGTCATGCAGGACGGCGACGTCGTGGAGTTCCGCTTCAACGTCTGACCGGTCCTCCGACGGTGCCCGGCCGGCCTCCCCGGCCGGGCACCGTCGTCCTCCAGGTCCAGGAAGACCGCGTCCCCAGGAAAGAAGAAGAGGGCGATGAAGCTCGCCGAGGCACTGGCGCTGCGCGCCGAGACGACCCGCCGGGTCGAACAGCTGCGGTCCCGGGTGGTGGCCAACGCGCGCTACCAGGAGGGCGAGGAGCCCGCCGAGGACGCGGCCGCACTACTGGCCGAGGCCGGGCAGGCGCTGGACGAGCTGGAGTCGCTGATCCGCCGGATCAACCGGACCAACAGCGCCGTCGTCCTGCCCGAGGGCGGCACCCTGACGGACGCGCTGGCCCGCCGCGACGTGCTGCGGCTGCGGCACGCGGTGCTCAGCTCCGCCGCCGAGGCGGCCTCGGGGAGCAACGCGTACCGGCAGATGCGCTCGGAGCTGCGGATGTACGCGGCCCTGCCGGTGGCCGGACTCCGCACGCGGATCGACGAGTTGGCCAAGCAGATCCGCGAGGTGGACACCCTCGTCCAGCGCTCCAACTGGGAGGTCGACCTGCTCGACTGAGCAGGGCACGGGCGTGAGGAGCAGGTAGTCGCCGACGGAGGCGTGCACAGACCGAGGGCCGCGGTACGGCCCACTTGGCGCGCGGAGGGCAGCGCAGGGGTTCGACTCCCCGCATCACGGTGCAGCCCAGCACGGCGTACAGGTGACGGTGCACGACGCACAGTTCACAACCATGTGCAGATCCCCGGCGACGAGGGCGGGCACGGGGCATCCTCACGCCGTACGGTGGGCCGCAGGTGGCACCTGGAGGAAGGCACGCGGTGAAGACGGATCTGGAGTGGCTGGCCCGGGCGGTCGAGCTGTCGCGGAAGTGTCCGCCGTCGGGGACGGCGTTCTCGGTGGGGGCGGTGGTCGTCGGGGCCGACGGGGTGGTGCTGGCGGAGGGGTACAGCCGGGAGACGGCGCCGCACGATCACGCGGAGGAGGCGGCGCTGGCGAAGCTGGCGGCGGGGGACGAGCGGCTGCGCACCGCGACGGTGTACAGCTCGCTGGAGCCGTGCGGGGAGCGGGCCTCGCGGCCGCGGACGTGTGCGGAGCTGCTCGTGGCGGCGGGGGTGCCGCGGGTGGTGGTGGCCTGGCGGGAGCCGGACCTGTTCGTGACGGGGTGTCAGGGGACGGCGCTGCTGGAGGCGGCGGGCGTCGAGGTGGTGGAGCTGCCGGAGCTGGCCGAGGAGGCACGGGCGGTCAATGCGCACCTCTTGGGGTGAGGGCGGGGGATGTGTGGTCGTATGACCGGGTTTTGTAGCCTGGTGGTACGTACCCGTCCGGAGGAGATCCGCCATGCCCGTGACCCTGCCCGCCCGTGCCCTGCTGCTCGACATGGACGGCACCCTGGTCAACTCCGAGGCGGCGGTGGAGCGTTGCTGGCGCCGTTGGGCGGCGGAGCACGGCATCGACGGTGACCACGCGATGAGCGTGGTGCACGGCCGGCAGGGGCACCTGTCGATGTCGATCCTGCTGCCGGAGCGTCCGATGGAGGAGAACCTCGCGGACAACCGGCGGATGCTGGCCGAGGAGATCGCGGACGTCGAGGGCGTGGTGGAGGTGCCGGGGGCGGCGGTCTTCCTGGCGGCGTTGGGTGCGCTGGGCGGGCGGTCGCACGCGCTGGTCACTTCGGCGGACGACGCGCTGGCCCGGGCCCGGATGGGGGCGGCGGGGCTGCCGCTGCCGGAGCTGATGGTGACGGCGGAGTCGGTGGGGGCCAGCAAGCCGGACCCGGAGGGCTTCCTGAAGGGGGCGGCCGGGCTCGGGGCCGACCCGGCGGACTGCGTGGTGTTCGAGGACTCGGAGGCCGGTATCCGGGCGGGGCAGGCGGCCGGGATGCGGGTGGTCGGGGTGGGCCCGCGCGCGGCGGCCTTCGGGCCGACGGTGCACGTGGAGACCCTGGAGCAGGTGCGGGTCGTTGCGACGGCGGACGGCGGCCTGCTGCTCGAGATCGGGTGAGGGGCGGGACGGGGCGCCGCCCGGGAGGCCCGGGCGGCGAGAGGTTCACGGGCGCGGCGGCAGCGGCACCGGGAGGGCGGGCAGCCCGTCCACGCTGACCGGCACGTAGGGCTTGCCCTCGCAGTAGACCGCGAACTCCTCGTCCGTCTTGCGGTCGAAGTACTGGGCGTGCAGCGCGCGGTCCTCGCGGTAGTCCATCAGCGGGACGGCGAAGCCGCAGGAGTCGCTGACCCGGGTGGCGTGCACCAGCACGATCGCGCGCAGCGCGCTGCCGTCGGCCTCCGGCGGGAAGTGGCCGAGGAGTTCGGCGAAGCGCGGGTCGTCGCGGAAGACCGGTTCGCCGTGGCCGTGCACCCGTACCACGGTGGGCGGGCCGTCGAAGGCGCACCACATCAGGGTGACCCGGCCGTTCTCCCGTAGGTGGGCGATGGTCTCGGCGGTGGAGCCGCCGAAGTCCAGGTAGGCCAGGGTGAGTTCGTCGATGACGACCAGGGTGCCGGAGCGGCCCTTGGGGGAGAGGTTGACGTGCCCGTCGGCCGCGAGCGGGGCGGTGGCCGTGAAGAAGACCGGCTGGGCCTCGATGAACTTCCGCAGGCGGCCGTCGATGCGTTCGTATGTCTTTCCCATGGGTCCGATTCTCGCGAAGCGGCGCGCTCCGTACCAGGGATTACGGATGACGTCTCAGAGTGAGAGAAGGATCTTCTCGCGGAGCGAGACGCTGTCGTACGCTCGCCACGGCGGCCGCCCGGCCGCCCGGAGTGGAGGGGGCCTCCCGTGAACGACCGTCAGAACGCCTACACCCACGGCCATCAGGAGTCGGTGCTGCGCTCGCACCGCTCCCGCACGGCCGCCGATTCGGCCGCCTACCTGCTGCCCGAACTGCGGCCCGGGCAGCGCCTGTTGGACGTCGGCTGCGGGCCGGGGACGATCACCGCGGACCTGGCCCGGCTGGTCGGTCCGGACGGTGGCGTGGTGGCGGTGGACCGTGAGCCGCAGGTGCTGGCCGAGGCGGCCGCCCACGCGGCGGCGCAGGGGCTGGGGAACGTCGTCTTCGAGACCGCCGACGCGCACCGACTGCCGTACGCGGACGGGGAGTTCGACGTGGTGCACGCGCACCAGGTGCTGCAGCACGTGGCCGATCCGGTGGCGGTGCTGCGCGAGCTGCGGCGGGTGACGGCGCCCGGCGGGGTGGTGGCGGTCCGGGACGCGGACTACGCGGCAATGGCCTGGTACCCCGAACTGCCGGAGCTGGACGAGTGGTTGGCGCTCTACCGGCGGATCGCCCGGGCCAACGGCGGCGAGCCGGACGCGGGCCGGCGGCTGACCGCCTGGGCCCGGGAGGCCGGGTTCACCGAGCTGACCGCCTCCTCCGCCACCTGGACCTTCGCCGACCCGGAGCGGCGCGCGTGGTGGGGGGACACCTGGGCGGAGCGCACCGAGGGCTCCTCCACCGCCGCGACGGCGGTGGGGCGCGGGTTCGCGAGCGCGGCGGACCTGGCGCGGATCGCCGGGGGCTGGCGGCGCTGGGCGGCCGAGCCGGACGGCTGGTTCGCCGTACTGCACGGGGAGTTGCTGGCCCGGAAGGAGAAGTAGCGCCGGGGCCGGGGCGGGTCAGAGCTGGAGGCCGGCCCGTTCCAGCACCCCGGCGAAGGCCGCCCGGTCGTAGCGGGAGCCGTCGGTGATCCGCTGCCCGTCGACCAGCACGGTCGGCGTGCTGCCGGCTCCGGACCGTTCGAAGGCCTGCCCGGCGTCGGCGACCCAGTCCCGGTACGCCACGCCCTCCACCGCCTGGTCGAAGGTGTCGCTGCGCAATCCCGGGACACCGGAGGCGAGTTCGAGCAGGAACCGGTCGGTGAAGACGTCGCTGCGCTCCTCGGCCGCCTGGTTGGCGAAGAGCGCGGCGTGGTACTCCGGGAACTTCCCGGCCTCCAGCGCAGCCCGGGCGGCGTTGGCCGCCTTCACCGAGCCCGCGCCGCCGAGCCTGCCGTCCAGGAAGGAGGCCAGGGTGTACTCGATCCGCACCTCGCCCCGGGCCGCCGCCGAGGCCAGCAGCTCGCCCGCCGCGGCCTCGAACCTCGCGCAGTACGGGCAGCGGAAGTCGGCGTACACCTGCACGGCGTGCCGCGCGTCCGGGTCGCCGACCACCACCGTGGTGCCGTCCGCGCCCAGGCGGGCCGGGAGTTGGGAGAGCGTGGTCGCCTCGCCGGCGGGCAGCGCCTTCGGCTGGACGGTGGCCCGCCCGCCGGAGGACGCGGACGACTGCCCCTCGGCGGCCCCGCCGCAGCCGGCCAGGCTGACCGCGAGCAGCCCGGCGGCGAACGACCCGGCCAGCACCTGGCGGCGGCGCGGCAGCCTGCCGCGGGGCGGGGCGGCGGGCAGGCCGGTGCGGACAACGGGTGCGGGCATAGGGGCACTCCTCTCCGGCCGGAGGCCCGGGGGGAGCGGGCCTCCGTGCCTGCGACGCTAGCCGGGCGCCGGTCGGGGCAGCAGGGCCGCAGGGCCCGCACCCGGCCCGACCTTGGTCCCGAGGGGCGGCGAGGAGTGGTGCGCCCGTGACGTCAGTGGCGGGAGGGGCGCCGGTGGTCGGGCTGACGCCCGCTCAGTCCGCACCGCTTACCTGTCGTTAACCGCTCTCGTACCCGCCGGTAGCAGTCGGCTCGTAGCGTTCCCGGAGCACCACGCCCCGGTCCGTCCCCCACCGGACCGGGGCGCCCGCGGGCCCGTGGTGTGCGGCCCTCGTTAGGGTGGGCCCATGGGGAGCGAGGGCACGTACCGGGTGATGCGGCAGGACGACAACGGCAACCGGTTCCTGGTCGCCCAGGAGCTCACCCGGCCGGAGGCCGAGGCGCTGGCGGCCGAGTTCGAGGCCCGCGGTCACAAGCAGCTGTACTGGGTCGAGCCGGACGGTCAGTAGGGTCGGTGTCCATGGAGAAGCCCATGGACATCCGGATCGTCGTCGGCGGGGCCCTCGTCCACCGGGGGCGGGTGCTGGCGGCCCGCCGCAGCGCGCCCGCCGCGGTCGCGGGGTACTGGGAGTTCCCCGGCGGCAAGGTCGAGACGGGGGAGACCGAGGAGCAGGCGCTGGAGCGCGAGCTGCGCGAGGAGCTGGGTGTCGAGGCCCGGGCCCTGGTCCGGCTGCCCGGCAGCTGGGAGGTCCGCCCCGGGCTCGAACTGCGGCTCTGGACGGCCGAGCTGATCGAGGGTGAGCCCCGCCCGCTGGAGGACCACGACGAGCTGCGCTGGCTCGGCCCGGCCGAGCTGCACCAGGTCACCTGGCTGGAGCACGACCGCGAGGTGCTGCCCCACCTGGCCGCCCTGCTGGGCTGACGGCCGCCCCACCGGCCCGCCACGCCACCGCCCTGCCGCGCCACCGACCCTCGCACGGCACCGACCTGACACACCCCGCCCCCGCGTCGGTACCCGCCTGACGCCCCGTCCGTTGGGCCAGGTAGGCCAATCGGACAAGCCGCTCCGCCCGCCGGGGTAGCCTGGGCGTTCTGATGGGTATGTCAGTTTTCGGCAGTATTCGTCACCATAGGTGAGGCGGTCGGTGTCGAGCACGGGATTCGGCGAGGGCGAGCAGCCGTCGGCTGACGGCTCTGCCCGGCGCGGGCTGGGCGGCTCCCCCCGCCCCCGGAGCATCGGCAGCGCCTCGGCCCGGGCCCGGCTCCGCCGGCTGACGCCCCGGCGCTCCGCGTCGGCCCCGCCGCACCCGGCCCCGCCCCTCCCCGCGCCCCCCGCCGACCCCCGGCTGGGCGGCGTCCGCGGTGCGCCGAGCGCCCCGTACCCGGGCGGGCCCGGTGCCGACCAGCGGGCCCGGGCCGGGGAGCGGCCCGAGGGAAGCCTCTTCGACGTGGTGAAGGTGGCCATCGCGATCCTGGACACCTCCGGCCGGGTGGTGCTGTGGAGCCCGGCCGCCGAGGAGCTGCTCGGCTGGCCGAGCGAGCTGCTGGTGGGCCGCCGGATCGAGGAGTTGATGGAGGATCAGGACCTGGTCCTCCGGGTGAAGGCGGCGATCCAGGAGACCCTGCGAACCGGCCGCTGGCACGGCTGGACCCAGCTGCGCCACCGGGACGACGGCGAGGTCCCGGTGGAGGCCCGGATCTCGCTGCTGGTGGACGGCGACGGCACCCCCTTCCTCCAGGTGGCGCTGGCCGAGGCGGCCACCCTCCAGGCGGTGGAGCACGACCTGGCGGTCCGGGACGCGCTGTTCGAGCAGTCCCCGCTGGGCATCGTGATCCTGGACACCGACCTGCGCTACACCGCCGTCAACCGGACCATGGCCGAGATGAACGGCCTGCCGCCCGAGGAGCACGTCGGCCGCACCACCGGCGAGACGCTGCCCGAGCGGGCGGCGGACGAGATCACCGCGATCCAGCGCCAGGTGCTGGCCACCGGCGAGCCGGTGGTGGACGTCACGCTGGCCTCGCCGGTGACGGCCCGTTCGGGCTTCCGCTCGATCTCCTACAGCCGGATGACCGACCGGGCCGGCCGGGTGCTGGGCATCTCCGGCACGGTGATGGACGTGACCGAGCGGTACCGCGCGGTGGCCAAGGTGGAGCACGCCCGCCGCCGGCTCTCGCTGCTGAACGAGTTCGGCTCCCGGATCGGCGACCTGCTGGACGCCGGCCGGGTCGCCCAGGAGCTGGCCACCGCCGTGGTGCCCCGGCTGGCCGACTACGCGGCGGTGATCCTGCTCCAGGCGGTGGCACACGGGGACGACCTGCCCCGGCACGGCCACGACCGCCGCACCTCGCTGCTCCAGCTCGGCACCGCCGCCGTCCAGGACTCCCCCGAGGTGGAGGTGATGCTCCGCCGGGGAGCTCGGATCACCTTCGCCGAGGACTCCGCCTTCGGCCGGGTACTCCGTACCGGCGTTCCCGAACTCCTCTCCAATCCCGAGGAGTTGAGCGACCTCACCTACCCGGGCGACCCCAAGGTGCAGGCCGGCCACGACCTCGGCGTGCACTCCCGGCTGGTGGTCCCGCTGCGCGCCCGCGGCATCGTGATCGGCCTGCTGGCGATCAGCCGGGCCGGCTACCGCGAGGGCTTCGACCGGGACGACCTGGCCTTCACCGTGGAGCTGGCCGACCGGGCGGGCAGCTCGCTGGACAACGCTCGGCTGTACGCCCGCGAGCGGACCGCCGCGCTCACCCTCCAGCGCACCCTGCTGCCCCAGCAGGTGCCGCAGCCGGCCGGGGTTGAGGTGGCCTACCGCTACGTGCCCGGCAGCAGCGGCACCGAGGTCGGCGGCGACTGGTTCGACGTCATCCCGCTGCCCGACGGCCGCACCGCGCTGGTGGTCGGCGACGTGATGGGCCACGGCCTGCGGGCCGCCGCCACCATGGGCCGGCTGCGCACCGCGGTGCGCACCCTGGCCGGGCTCGACCTGCCGCCGGAGATCCTGCTGCGGCACGTCCACGAGCTGGCCGACGACCTGGCCCAGGGCCCGGACGAGGCGCTGCTCGCCACCTGCGTGTACGCGGTCTTCGACCCGTCCACCCGGCGGCTGGTGGCGGCCAAGGCCGGGCACATCCCACCGGTCCTGATCGTGCCCAAGGAGCCCGCCGAGGAGCCGGTGCGCACCGGCAGCCCGCTGCTCGGCGGCGTCGGCCAGGTGCTCGACCTGCCCTCCGGCGCCCCGCTCGGGGTGGGCGGCGTGCCCTTCGAGTCGATCGAGCTGGACATCCCCGAGGGCAGCCTGCTGGCGCTGTGCACCGACGGCCTGGTGGAGTCCCGGGACAAGGACCTGGACGTCGGGCTGGGCCGGTTGCTGACCGTGCTGGAACAGCCGTACCCGTCGATCCAGCAGGCCTGTGAGGCGGTGCTCGACACCATGGAACAGGGCCGCGAGCCGGACGACGTGGCGCTGCTGCTGGCCCGGCTGGGCCGGGGCCAGTCCGGCACCCCCACCGCGGGCTGGACGCTGCCCGCCGAACCCACCGCGGTCTCCCGGGCCCGTCGGCTGGTCCGCGGCGCGCTGACCGACTGGGGGGTGGAACACCTCACCGACACCGCCGAGTTGCTGGTCAGCGAGCTGGTCACCAACTCGGTCCGGTACGCCTCGGCGCCGATCGGGGTCCGGCTCACCCTGGGCGACACCCTGCTGGTGGAGATCTCCGACCCGCTGCCCGATCCGCCCCGCGAGCGGCACGCGGCGGAGGCCGACGAGGGCGGCCGGGGGCTGGAGTTGGTACGCCGTCTCGCTCTGCGCTGGGGCGCACGCGCCGAGGGCATGGGGAAGGTCGTGTGGTTCGAGCTCGACCCCATGGACGACCACCTCGGCTGACCGGTCCGGGACGCCGGGCATCGTCGCAGGTGATCGCGGTGGGGCGGGCCCGGGGAGAGCCGCCGCGGGGGTGGTTCGAACAGGCGCTCCCGGGTAAGGGGGACGGGGAAGCGGAAGGCTGAGCCGTTTTGTGATGTTGGGGGCGTGTGCGCCCGCCCCCGGATGATGAATACTCGGTGTTCTCGACATCCGGATGGGCGCGGGTTGGAGGGGATCGGACCGTTGAACAGCATCCCGGCGTGGAAGACGTCGAGCGGCAGCGGCCATGCGGCCGTGCCCGGTCAGCCGAGCGGTGGTGCGGGCAGCGGTACGGCGGGCGGCGCCGGTCCGAGAAGCGGCATGCACGCGGGCCCGTCCCTCGGCGGCCGCCCGGCCGACGACTGGGACGTCCAGGGCAAGGCCGGCTCGATCTACGACTACATCCGGGTCGCCACCTTCGCGATCGGCCCGGACGGGCGGATCACCCAGTGGAGCGGCCGCGCCGCCGAGTTCTTCGGCGTCCCCGCCGAGGAGGCGGTCGGCACCGACCCGGTCACCACCCTGATGCCGCGCGAGCTCTGGCAGCGCGGCCGGGCCAGGATGGAGTCCATCCTGGCCGGCGAGGAGTGGGTCGGCACCGCCCCGTACCGCGACGCCACCGGCGCCGAGGGCCTGGCCGAGCTCTACGTGATGCCGGACAGCGGCACCCCCGGCGGCGCCACCTGCCTGGCCGTGGACCTCGGCCGGCTGCGCCGGATCGAGACCGACCTGGCCGCCTCCGAGGCGGTCTTCGGGCAGACCCCGACCGGTTTCTTCCTCTTCGACAACGAGCTGCGCCTCCAGCGGGTCAACCAGGCCTTCGCCACCGCCGTCGGCCTGCCCGCCTGCGAGCTGCCCGGCCTCTCCCCGTACGACCTCTTCCTGCCCGGCGAGGCGGACCGGCTGATGGTCGCCCTGCGCAAGGTGCTGAGCGGCGGCGGGCCCATCGTCGACCTGCGGTTCACCGGCGCGGTGCCGCGCACCGCCACCGTGCAGTCCCGGGACGGCGGCCGCCGCTGGGCCATCTCGCTCTACCGGCTGAACGGCGCCAACGGCCACCCGATGGGCGTGGCCGGCCAGGTGCTGGACGTGACGAGCCGTCACATCGCCGAGCGGGAGGCCGCCGGGGTGCGCCGCAGCCTGGCGCTGCTCAACGAGGCCTCCACCCACATCGGCTCCACCCTCGACCTGGAGACCACCGCCAAGGAGCTGCTGGACGTGATCGTCCCGCAGTTCTGCGACCTGGCCACCGTCGACCTGTACACCGCCCTGCTCTCCGGGGACTCCGGCCCGACCGCCGGGCCCGGCGCCTCGGACGGCTCCGGCGAGCTGCGCCGGGTGGCCGTCTCCAGCGTGGTCGGCGGCGCCTCCAGCGTGCTGGGCGCCGAGGGTGCCGTCCCGGTCGCCGAGGCCGGCGGCTCGCTCTGTTACCCCCGCCGCTCCCCGCACGCCCGGGCCCTGCGCACCGGCCGCAGCGTGGTCCCGCAGCCCGGCCCCGACCCGCTGCTGCGCTCCACCCTGGTGGTCCCGCTGGTCGCCCGCGACCAGGTGCTCGGCCTGGTCCAGCTCTCCCGCGCGATCGGCAGCGAACCCTTCGACGCCCGGGACGTGGCGATCGCCGAGGAGCTGGTCGCCCGCGCCGCCGTCTGCGTCGACAACGCCCGGCTCTACCGCCGCGAGCACGAGCGCGCGCTGATCCTCCAGCGCAGCCTGCTCCCCCCGGGCAAGCCGGCCGCCAGCGGCCTGGAGATCGCCCGCCGCTACCTGCCCAGCAACAACAACACCGAGGTCGGCGGCGACTGGTTCGACGTCATCCCGCTGCCCGGCAGCCGCACCGCCCTGGTGATCGGCGACGTGATGGGCCGCGGCCTGCGGGCCGCCGTCGCGATGGGCCAACTCCGCACCGCCGTCCGCACCCTGGCCATGCTCGACCTCGACCCGGCCGAGGTGCTCTCCGCCCTGGACGAGATCGCCCGCGGCCTCGGCGGCGAGCCCACCGTGCCCGGCGAGGAGGTCGAGGTCTACCTCGCCACCTGCGTCTACGCGGTCTACGACGCCGTCAAGCAGCGCTGCGTCTTCGCCAACGCGGGCCACCTGCCGCCGGTGCTGCTCGCCCCCGACGAGCCCGCCCGGATGCTGGAGGTGCCGCCCGGCCTGCCGCTCGGCGTCGGCGGCGAGCCCTTCGAGGAGGTCGAGGTCACGCTGCCGGACGGCGCCGTGCTCGGCCTCTACACCGACGGCCTGGTGGAGTCCCGCAAGCACCAGCTGGACGAGGGCCTGCGGGCCTTCCGGACCGCCCTCAACGGCGGCTCCCGCGAGCTGGAGCGGCTCTGCGACGAGGTGCTCGACGAGCTGATCCCCCATCACGGGGAGGACGACATCGCGCTGTTGATGGCCAAGGTGCAGGCGCTCCCCGAGGACTCGGTGGGCGACTGGCGGCTCCCCGCCGAGCTCACCTCGGTCGGCAAGGCCCGCGAGCTGGCCTGCTCCTGGCTGCTGGTGCGCGGCCTGGACGAGCTGGTGGACACCACCGAGCTGCTGGTCAGCGAGCTGGTCACCAACGCGCTGCGGCACGGCCACGGCGAGATCCGGCTGCGGCTGCTGCGCGACCGCACCGTGGTCTGCGAAGTCTGGGACGACGGCTACGCCCAGCCCCGCCAGCGCCGCGCCCAGGAGACCGACGAGGGCGGCCGCGGCCTCCAGCTGGTCAGCCTGCTGGCCGAACGCTGGGGCAGCCGCCGCACCCCGAACGGCAAGATCGTCTGGTTCGAGCTGGCCCTCTGACACACCGTCACGGCCGAGACCGACCGGCCATCGGGGCGGCGTGGTGGTCACCCCGGGCTGCGCCCCCGGTGCAATCACCGGCCGACCCCGGCTCCCACCGGCCTCCTCACCCCCTGCACATCCCGCCGCGCCGTAGGCCCCCGGCTCTGCCGAGCGGGTGAGGTGCCGCCGTGTCGGCCGGGCGGCGGGGGAGCGGTCCCGTTCAGTGGGGGCATGCGCGCCCGCCGACTCCTCGCCGCCGTCCTGCTGCTCCCGCTGGCGGCCTGCTCCCAGGACCCGGGCGAAGGCCCTGCCGGGACGGACCTGACCGTCGTCGACCGGAGCGAGGTGCACGACGGCGGCACCGTCCGCTGGGCGGTGGACACCCTCCCCGCCACCCTCAACGTCTTCCAGCCCGCGGCCACCCCCGACACCGCGCTGCTGGCCGGGGCCCTGCTGCCGCAGCTCTTCCGCACCGACGGCCGTGCCCGCGCCGTCCCGGACCCGGACTACCTCGCCGCCGCCGAGTCCACCCCGCCCGGCCACGGCCCGCAGACCGTCACCTACCGCCTCAACCCCAAGGCGGTCTGGAGCGACGGCACCCCGCTGAGTGTCGCCGACTTCGCCTCCCAGTGGAAGGCGCTGACCAGCACCGACCCGGCCGCCACCACCGAGCGGCCCGAGGGCTACGCGGCCGTCGAGTCGGTGGCCCGGGGCGCGGACGAGCGCGAGGTGAAGGTGGTCTTCAAGCAGCCGTACGCGCCCTGGCGGACCCTGTTCAGTCCGCTCTACCCGGCCGCCGCCACCGCGAGCCCGGCCGCCTTCGGGCAGCCGCTGACCAACGCCCCGTCGGCCGGCCCGTTCACCGTGCGCGGCTTCGACCGCGAGGGCGGCCGGGCCACCGTGGTCCGCAACCCGCGCTGGTGGGGCGACCGGGCCAAGGCCGAGGCGATCGAGTTCGTGGCCGTCCCGCCGGAGCGGCGGCTGGAGGCGCTGGCCAAGGGCGAACTCGACCTCGCCCCGGTCACCGAGACCGTCGACCACGCCGCCCCCGCCGGAGCGACCGCCGCCGCCCCGCCGGACGCCGCCGCGCTGGCCGAGGCCGCCACCCGGGCGCTGCGCAGTGCCGAGACCACCCCCGGCGTCCACCTGCACCGGGCCGCCGCCCCGGCCGTCGCCCAGCTCACCCTGAACGGCACCCGCGGCCCGCTGGCCGACCAGACCGTCCGCCGCGCGGTGGCCGCCGCCGTGGACCGCACGGCCGTCGCCGAGGCGGCCCTCGCCCCGCTCGGCCTGCCCGCCGTCCCGGTCGGCCACCACCTGCTGACGGCGGATCAGGACGGCTACCGGGACAACAGCCCGGCGGCCGGCCGGGAGGACCCGGCCGCCCTGTTCGACCGGGCCGGCTGGCCGCTCAGCGGGAACGTCCGCCGCCACGACGGCCAGGACCTCACCCTCACCCTGCTGCTGCCCGAGGGCTCCGCCACCGCCCGGCGCACCGCCGAGGCCCTCACCGCCGCCCTGGCCCGGGCCGGCGTCACCCTGCGCACCCGGACCGCCCCGGCCGACGCCTTCCTCCGCGACCACCTGGCCACCGGCGACTACGACCTCGCCCTGTTCGGCTGGCCCGCCGCCCCCGACCCGGCCGCCGCGGCCGTCCGCTACGCCAAGTCGCAGCCCGGCCCCGACGGCCGCCCGCTCGTCGGCCGCAACTACGCCCGCACCGGCACCGAGGAGATCGACCGCCTGCTGGCCCGCGCCACCGCCGAGCTCGACCCGGCCGCCCGCCGCTCCCTCATCCACGAGGCCGACGCCCGCATCTGGCAGCTCGGCCACTCCGTCCCCCTCCACCCCCGCCCCGACCTGGTCGCCACCCGCGACACCCTCGCCAACGCGGGCGCCTTCGGCCTCGCCACCCCGCGCTTCCAGGACATCGGCTTCCGCGAGGACTGACCCTCCGTCAGCCCCGCACCTCGCTCCGCTCCACCAACTGCTCCAGCACCGCCACCCGCGCCATCGACGGACACCAGGCCTTGGCCCGCCCCAGCGCGGCCACCGCCTCCGCCCGTCGCCCGACCGCGAGCAGCGCCGCCGCGTACGAGCACTCGGCCTCGGCCCGCCACGGCTGGAACGGGAGCCGCCGGAGCACGGCCTCGGCCAGCTTCACCGCCTCCTCGGTCCGCCCCTCCCAGCGCGCCAGGTCGGCGAAGGGCGGGGCCCAGCGGACCGCCGCGGGCAGGACCTCGGTGGCCTCCCGCAGGACGGCCGTGAGCCTGGGCAGTGACTCCACGAACGAGAGTTCCCCGGCCTCGGTGGCCCCGACCACGGCGACGGCCCGGAGCGTCAGGGCCGTGATCCGCTCGTGCACGCCCCCGGGCGGCCCCGAGTCGGCGGACCGCTCCGCTTCGGCCCACGCCCCCTCGGTCAGTGCGAGGTGGGCCCGGGTGTTGATCCCGTTCGCCGTCGGGCGGTCTTCCCGGGCCAGCTCCGCCCGGGTCCGGTCGAGGTCCCCGTCCGCGAGTGCCCGGTCGGCCGCGACCTCGGCCCGGGTCGTCAGGTGGGGCCCGGCGAGGACGGCCCGGCGGCGGAAGAGGGAGTGACCGAGGGAGCCGGGCAGATCGGCCCGCACCAGCGAGTACAGGGCCACGGTGACCACCCCGGAAGCAAGCGGGAATCCGCTCGCGCTGCCGTCGGCGAACCACCGGGCCAGGGCGGCGGCGGCCAGGACCTCGGCCACGGCGAGCCCCCGGACCGTCGCCACGTACGAGCGGGTGCGCAGGTCGTACCCCGGGCCGTGCACGCTCACCGGAGCCAGCCGGACCACCCAGTCGACCCCGCGCCACCGGAAGCCCGCGATCCGCGGTCCGTAGCCGATCCCGACGGCGGCGAACGCGCCCGACGGGGTCAGGCACCGGAGCAGCGGCCGCAGCTGTTCGAGCTGCAGACCGATCAGGTAGCCGAGCGCGTACAGGAGCAGGAAGGATAGCAAAGGATCACTCACGCTCCAGGTTTAACGGCAGGCCAACGAGGGCGGAAGAACCGTGGCCAACTCGTGATCCAGCCCGTACGGGCCTGCCCGTTTCGGCCCCGCTGCGGGGTTCCACGTACGATAGGAGGAAGCCGTGGCATGTCGTGCCCCGGCGGGTGGACCGGTAGTAGCAGGCGGGGTCTGACGCAGCCGGGCGCCGTAACCCACGATTCCGGGAGAATCCGCTCAGCATGCCCACGCGTAATGACATCCGCAACGTTGCCATCGTCGCCCACGTCGACCACGGGAAGACCACCCTCGTCGACGCCATGCTGAAGCAGGCCGGTGCCTTCGCCGCCCACCAGCAGCTGGACGACCGGATGATGGACTCCAACGACCTCGAGCGCGAGAAGGGCATCACCATTCTCGCGAAGAACACCGCCGTCAAGTACCACCCCAAGGACGGCGGGGTCCCGATCACCATCAACATCATCGACACCCCCGGCCACGCCGACTTCGGTGGCGAGGTCGAGCGCGGCCTGTCCATGGTCGACGCCGTCGTGCTGCTGGTGGACGCCTCCGAGGGCCCGCTGCCGCAGACCCGCTTCGTGCTCCGCAAGGCGCTCACCGCGCGGCTGCCCGTCATCCTGTGCATCAACAAGACGGACCGCCCGGACGCCCGGATCGACGAGGTCATCAACGAGACCTACGACCTGTTCCTGGACCTGGACGCGGACGAGGACCAGATCGAGTTCCCGATCGTCTACGCCTGTGCCCGTGACGGCGTCGCCTCGCTGACCAAGCCGGAGAACGGCACCGTGCCGGCCGACTCGGAGAACCTGGAGCCGTTCTTCTCCACCCTGCTGGAGCACGTCCCGGCCCCGACCTACGACGAGGACGCCCCGCTCCAGGCGCACGTCACCAACCTGGACGCCGACAACTTCCTCGGCCGCATCGCGCTGCTCCGCGTCGAGCAGGGCGAGCTGCGCAAGGGCCAGACGGTGGCCTGGATCAAGCGCGACGGCTCGATCTCCAACGTCCGCATCACCGAGCTGCTGATGACCGAGGCGCTCACCCGCAAGCCGGCCGAGGTGGCCGGCCCCGGTGACATCTGCGCCGTCTCGGGCATCTCCGAGATCATGATCGGCGAGACCCTGGCCGACCCGGAGAACCCGATCGCGCTGCCGCTGATCACGGTCGACGAGCCCGCGATCTCGATGACCATCGGCACCAACACCTCGCCGCTGGTCGGCAAGGGCGGTTCCGGCAAGGGCGCCGACGCCAAGGCCGGCGCCGGCAAGGTCGACCGCAAGGTGACCGCCCGTCAGGTGAAGGACCGCCTGGACCGCGAGCTGATCGGTAACGTCTCGCTGCGCGTGCTGGACACCGAGCGCCCGGACGCCTGGGAGGTGCAGGGCCGCGGTGAGCTGGCGCTGGCCATCCTGATCGAGACCATGCGCCGGGAAGGCTTCGAGCTGACCGTCGGCAAGCCCCAGGTCGTCACCAAGGAGGTCAACGGCAAGACCCACGAGCCGGTCGAGCGCCTCACGGTGGACGTGCCCGAGGAGCACATGGGTGCCGTCACCCAGCTCATGGGCGTCCGCAAGGGCCGGATGGACAACATGTCCAACCACGGCTCGGGCTGGGTCCGGATGGAGTTCGTGGTGCCGTCCCGCGGCCTGATCGGCTTCCGTACCGAGTTCCTCACCAACACCCGCGGCACCGGCATCGCGCACTCGATCCACGAGGGCCACGAGCCGTGGTTCGGCAACCTGACGACCCGTAACAACGGTTCGCTGGTGGCCGACCGGGCCGGTGTGGTCACCGCCTTCGCGATGACCAACCTGCAGGAGCGCGGCGTGCTGTTCACCGACCCCGGCACCGAGGTGTACGAGGGCATGATCGTCGGCGAGAACTCGCGCTCCGACGACATGGACGTGAACATCACCAAGGAGAAGAAGCTCACCAACATGCGTTCCTCGAACGCTGACGTGGCCGAGTCGATCGTCCCGCCGCGCAAGCTCTCGCTGGAGCAGAGCCTCGAGTTCTGCCGCGAGGACGAGTGCATCGAGGTCACCCCGGAGACCGTGCGCATCCGCAAGGTCGTCCTGGACGCCAAGGAGCGCGGCCGCACCGCCTCGCGCGCCAAGAAGGCCTGACCCACCCCGTAGCACCGGACCGGCCGACGCCCGCACTGGGTGTCGGCCGGTCCGTTTTTGTGACGGTGAGTCGTCAACGCGCGTAGTCGCCGGAGGGGGGAAGTGTTCGTTAATCGGACGTGACGAACCGTCATTCATGGCAACTGTCCGTTTAGTACCTGTCTGGGTATGTCTGGAATGTCCGTTTACCGAGATTTCATGTGACCAAATTGAGATCGGTAATGGCGTAGTTCGTATCCCTGCGTGACGGATAGTGGAGCCAGTCGAGCTCGGGTCCAGGGTTTCGCGCAGGGGTGCGCGCCGAAGCCTGAGCGAGGAAAGCACCGCCTGGCCAACGGCGATGACGCCGGCCAGTCCCCCTGCGGTGCGCTCCACGTATGCAACACGGATTCAGGAGGCACACCCATGCGCGGTGCCAGCCAGGCCAAGTGGGTCGTCGCAGCCGTCGCGGTCGCCCTCGCGGCCACCGCCTGCGGTAGCGGTTCGTCGTCGAGCGAGGGCGGAGCGGCCAACGCGGCCGGGACGTTCAGCTACCAGAGCTCCGAGCCGCAGAACCCGCTCCAGCCGGCGAACGCCATGGAGGTCGGTGGCGGTCGCATCATCAAGACCCTGTTCAAGGGCCTGGTGGACTACGACCCCAGCAACGGCTCGCTGCGCAACCAGGTCGCCGACAAGATCGAGACCACCGACGCGCAGAACTACACCGTCACCCTGAAGTCCGGCTGGACCTTCCACGACGGCACCCCGGTGACCGCGTCCTCCTTCGTGGACGCCTGGAACTGGGCCGCCAACACCAAGAACAACCAGATCAACTCGGACTGGTTCTCCGACATCGAGGGCTACGAGGCCGTCCACCCGGAGAAGGGTGACCCGACCACCGACAAGATGTCCGGTCTGGCCGTCGTCGACGACACCCACTTCACCATCAAGCTGACCGGCCCGGTCTCGTACTTCCAGTACAAGCTCGGCTACACGGCCTTCTCGCCGCTGCCGAAGGCGTTCTTCGCCGACCCGGCCGCCTACGGGCAGAAGCCGGTCGGCAACGGCCCCTACAAGTTCGTCTCGTGGGAGCACAACCAGGCCGTCACCGTCGCCGCGTACGACAAGTACGCGGGCACCGACAAGCCGAAGAACGGCGGCATCGTCTTCAAGAACTACGCGCAGGCCGACGCCGCGTACAAGGACCTGGTCTCCGACAACCTGGACGTGCTCGACCAGGTCGACCCGTCGAACCTGGCCTCGTACAAGAACGACCTGGGCGACCGCGCGGTCGACCAGGCCCAGGGCGCCATCCAGAACATCTCCTTCGCGATGTACCAGGACGGCTGGAAGGGCGTCGACAAGGCCAAGGTCCGCCAGGGCCTGTCGATGGCGATCGACCGCGACACCATCACCAAGACCGTGCTGAACGGCTCCCGCCAGGCGGCCAACAGCTGGGTCGCCCCCGGTGCGATGGGCTACAAGGACAACACCTGCGGCGAGGCCTGCACCTTCAACCCGGCCAAGGCCAAGCAGCTGGTGACCGAGGGCGGCGGCGTCCCGAACAACAAGATCACCGTGGTCTACAACGCCGACGGCGGCCACAAGGAGTGGGTGGACGCGGTCTGCAACTCCATCCGCCAGTCCACCGGCGTGGAGTGCGTCGGCGACGCGAAGCCGGACTTCAAGACCTCGCGCGACATCATCAAGAAGAAGCAGGTCCAGAGCATGATGCGGACCGGCTGGGTGCAGGACTACCCCCTGAACGCCAACTTCCTGCGTGACGTCTACGGCACCGGTGCCGCCGCGAACGACGCCGGCTACTCCTCCGCCGAGTTCGACAAGTACGCCGCCGAGGCGGACAAGGCGACCACGGTCGAGAAGACCGCCGAGCTGTACCAGAAGGCCGAGGCCGAGCTGGCCAAGGACATGCCGGCCATCCCGCTCTGGTACTACAAGACGACCGCCGGTTACTCGAAGAACGTCCAGAACGTGAAGTACGACTCCTTCGGTGACCCGGTCTTCACCCAGGTCGAGGTCAAGCAGAAGTAACCAGGGCCACCACCACACTGGCCTGACTCGACGACGGCCGGTGTCCACGACCACCCCACGAGGGCGGTCCGGCACCGGCCGTCGGCACGCCTAGAACCTCTGAAATCGGGATGACGCCCCGTCAGAGAGCAGCAATTGGAGGCACGATGGGGCGCTTTGTCGCGAGGCGACTGCTCCAAATGATCCCGGTCTTCCTCGGGACCACCGCGCTGATCTTCTTCATGGTCCGCGTACTCCCGGGTGACCCGGTCGCCGCGATGTGGGGCGACAAGGCGCCGGACCCGGCCCAACTCGCAGCCTTCAAGCACCGGTTGGGTCTCGACCTGCCGATGTGGCAGCAGTACCTGAACTACATGGGCGACCTGTTCACCGGAAACTTCGGCGAGACCATGTCGGGCCGTCAGGTCATCGACGTGATCTCCGAGGCGCTGCCGGTGACGGTGCGGCTCGCGCTGATGGCCTTCGCCATCGAGATCGTCTTCGGCGTCGGGATCGGCCTGCTGGCCGGCCTCAAGCGCGGGAAGCTCGCGGACAAGGGCACCCTGGTCTTCACCCTGGTGCTGATCTCGATCCCGGTCCCGGTGCTCGGCTACATCTTCCAGAACGTCTTCGCCACGCAGCTCGGCTGGGTGACCCCCACCGTGCCGGTGAACTCGGACAAGTGGATCGACCTGCTGCTGCCCGCCATCGTGCTGGGCTCGCTCTCGCTGGCCTACGTGGCCCGGCTGAGCCGGACCTCGATCGTGGAGAACATCAAGGCCGACTACATCCGGACCGCGATCGCCAAGGGCCTGCCGCGCCGCAGGGTCATCGGCACCCACCTGCTGCGCAACTCGATGATCCCGGTGGTCACCTTCCTGGGCACCGACCTCGGCGCCCTGATGGGCGGCGCGATCGTGACCGAGGGCATCTTCAACGTCAAGGGCGTCGGCAACGCGCTCTTCCGCGCGATCAACCAGAAGGAAGGCGCGACGGTCGTCGGCTTCGTGGTCGTCCTCGTGATCGTCTACCTCGTCGCCAGCCTGATCGTCGACCTGCTCTACGCGGTCCTGGACCCGAGGATTCGGTATGCCTGATCTGATCGAGAAGAAGAAGACCGCCGCGGTCCCGGCCCAGCAGGGCACCGTCGCGGAGAGCAAGCCGGAGAAGGCCCGCAGCCTCGGCTCGGACGCCTGGGAGGACCTGCGCCGTCGGCCGATCTTCCTGATCTCGGCCGCGCTCATCCTGGTCCTGGTCGTGATGACCGTGGTGCCCGGCCTGTTCACCTCGGTGGACCCGCGCGCCGGCGACCTGCGCAACCACTACCTGAGCGCGCCGAACTACACCCACTTCTTCCAGGCCGACTGGTTCGGCTACGACGGCCAGGGCCGGTCGATCTACGCCCGCGTGGTGTACGGCGCCCGGGCCTCGATCATCGTGGGCATCTGCGTCACCGCCGCGGTCACCATCACCGGTGGCTTCGTCGGGATGCTGGCCGGGTACTTCGGCGGCTGGATCGACACCCTGCTGTCCCGCCTGACCGACATCTTCTTCGGCATCCCGCTGCTGCTCGGCTGCCTGGTGGTGCTGAACGCCTTCACCGAGCGCACCGTCTGGTCCGTGGTCTTCGCGCTCACCGTGCTCGGCTGGACCCAGATGGCCCGCGTGATGCGCGGCTCGGTGATCACCGTCAAGCAGGCCGACTACGTCACCGCCGCCAAGGCGCTCGGCGCCGGCACCGGCCGCATCCTGCTCAAGCACGTGCTGCCGAACGCGGTCGCCCCGGTGATCGTGGTGGCCACCATCGCGCTCGGCGGCTACATCGCCACCGAGGCCACGCTGAGCTTCCTCGGCATCGGCCTCCAGGACCCGACCATCTCCTGGGGCATCGACATCAACTCGGCCCAGAAGGTGATCCGCACCGCCCCGTTCGCGCTGTTCTTCCCGGCCGGGATGCTCAGCCTCACGGTGCTGGCCTTCATCATGATGGGCGACGCGGTCCGCGACGCCCTCGACCCGAAGCTGCGCTGAGAGGGGCGAGCATGACCACCGTCATCGAGAAGACGCAGGGCGAGCCGCGGCTCGTCCCGGGCACCCCGCTGCTCGAAGTCCGCGACCTGCACGTCGAGTTCAAGACCAAGGACGGCATCGCCAAGGCCGTCAACGGGGTGAACTACAGCGTCAGCGCGGGCGAGACCCTCGCCGTCCTCGGCGAGTCCGGTTCCGGCAAGTCCGTGACCGCGCAGACCATCATGGGCATCCTCGACATGCCGCCCGGCCGGGTCACCTCCGGGGAGATCCTGTACCGCGGCCAGGACATGCTGAAGATGTCCAACGAGGAGCGCCGGAAGATCCGCGGCAGCAAGATCGCGATGATCTTCCAGGACGCGCTCTCCTCGCTCAACCCCGTGCTCTCGGTGGGCTACCAGCTCGGCGAGATGTTCCGGGTGCACCAGGGCGCCTCCCGCAAGGAGGCCAAGGAGAAGGCCATCGAGCTGATGGACCGGGTGCGCATCCCGGCCGCCCGTCAGCGCGTGGGCGACTACCCGCACCAGTTCTCCGGCGGCATGCGCCAGCGCATCATGATCGCCATGGCGCTGGCCCTGGAGCCGGACCTGATCATCGCCGACGAGCCCACCACCGCCCTGGACGTCACCGTCCAGGCGCAGGTGATGGACCTGCTGGCGGAGCTCCAGGCCGAGTACCACATGGGCCTGATCCTGATCACCCACGACCTCGGCGTGGTCGCCGACGTCGCGGACAAGATCGCGGTCATGTACGCGGGCCGGATCGTCGAGACCGCCCCGGTGTACGAGCTGTACGCCAACCCGGCGCACCCGTACACCGAGGGCCTGCTGCGCTCGATCCCGCGCCTGGACCAGAAGGGCCAGGAGCTCTACGCGATCAAGGGCCTGCCGCCCAACCTGCTGAAGGTGCCCGCCGGTTGTGCCTTCAACCCGCGCTGCGACCGGGCCACCGACCTGTGCCGCAGCGAGATCCCCGCGCTGCACCAGGTGCTCGACCGGGACGGCGCCGAGCTCGCCGGCCGCAAGAGCGCCTGCCACCTCTGGAAGGAGACCCTCCATGGCTGAGCCCATCCTGGAGGTGAAGGACCTGGTCAAGCACTACCCGCTGACCGCCGGCGTCCTCTTCAAGAAGCAGGTCGGCGCGGTCAAGGCCGTCGACGGGATCTCCTTCGACCTGATGCGCGGTGAGACCCTGGGCATCGTCGGCGAGTCGGGCTGTGGCAAGTCCACCCTGGCCAAGGTGCTGATGAACCTGGAGCGGGCCACCTCCGGCCAGGTGCTGTACAAGGGCGAGGACATCTCCAAGCTCTCCGGTGCCGCGCTCAAGGCCGTCCGCCGCAACATCCAGATGGTGTTCCAGGACCCGTACACCTCGCTCAACCCCCGTATGACGGTGGGCGACATCATCGGGGAGCCGTTCGAGATCCACCCGGAGGTGGCGCCGAAGGGCGACCGCCGCAAGGCGGTGCAGGACCTGCTGGACGTGGTGGGCCTCAACCCGGAGTACATCAACCGGTACCCGCACCAGTTCTCCGGCGGCCAGCGCCAGCGCATCGGCATCGCCCGCGGCCTGGCGCTCAAGCCCGAGGTGATCATCTGCGACGAGCCGGTCTCCGCGCTCGACGTCTCGGTCCAGGCCCAGGTGATCAACCTGCTGGAGCAGCTCCAGAAGGACTTCGAGCTCTCCTACATGTTCATCGCCCACGACCTCTCGATCGTCCGTCACATCTCCGACCGGGTCGGCGTGATGTACCTCGGCAAGATGGTCGAGATCGGCACGGACGAGGAGATCTACGAGCACGCCACCCACCCGTACACCCAGGCGCTGCTCTCCGCGGTGCCGGTGCCGGACCCGACCGCCCGCGCCAACCGGGACCGGATCGTGCTCCAGGGCGACATCCCCTCGCCGGCCAACCCGCCGTCCGGCTGCCGCTTCCGCACCCGCTGCTGGAAGGCGGAGGAGCGCTGCTCCACCGAGCTGCCGCTGCTCGCGGTGCCGTCCCTGGACGGCCCGGCCGCGCACGAGTCGGCCTGCCACTTCGCCGCCGAGCGCGAGCTCACCGCGGCCTGAGGCACGGGCGATCTGACGCCCACTCAGTCTGACGGCCCCACAGCTTCCCGCTGTGGGGCCGTCGGCGTTGTGGTGGGCACCCATCCGGCCGTACCACGGTCGCGCCGTACGACCGGTGCCCTTCGAATGGGGTGTGATGCGTCACAGATCCCTGAGGAGGAAGCTCGATGCCCGCAGCCACCAGAGTCCGCTGGGCCGTAGTCGGTGCGACATCCGTGGCCCTGGTGGCCACCGGATGCGGTAGCAGCGGCGGGGGAGGAGGTTCCTCCGACGCCAGCAAGACCTTCAGCTACCAGAGCAGCGAGCCGCAGAACCCGCTCCAGCCGGCCAACGCCAACGAGGTCGGCGGCGGCCGCATCATGCAGAACCTGTTCAAGGGCCTGGCGGACTACGACCCGTCGGACGGCAAGCTGCGGATGCAGGTGGCCGACAAGATCGACACCAGTGACTCGCAGACCTTCAACGTCACCCTGAAGTCCGGCTGGACCTTCCACGACGGCACGCCGGTCAAGGCGAAGAACTTCGTGGACGCCTGGAACTGGGGCGCCACCACGGCGAACAACCAGATCAACAGCTCCTGGTTCTCCGACATCGAGGGCTACAAGGACGTCCACCCGGCCAGCGGCGCGGCGACCAAGACCACCATGTCCGGCCTGACGGTGGTGGACGACACCCACTTCACCATCAAGCTCAGCGGCAAGGTCTCCTACTTCCCGTACAAGCTGGGCTACATCGCCTTCTCGCCGCTGCCCGACTCCTTCTTCAACGACCCCGCCGGGCACGGCCAGAAGCCGGTGGGCAACGGCCCCTACCAGTTCGTCAGCTGGGACCACAACGCGCAGATCACCACCAAGGCCTTCGCGAACTACCAGGGCGTGGACAAGCCGAAGAACGGCGGCGTGGTGTTCAAGATGTACACCACCGCCGAGGCCGCCTACGCGGACCTGCAGTCCAACAACCTCGACGTGATGGACCAGGTGCCGCCCTCCGCGCTGGCCAACTACAAGAACGACCTCGGCGACCGGGCGATCGACGCCCCGCAGGGCGCCATCCAGAACATCGGCTTCACCCTCTACCAGGCCGACTGGGCCGGGGCGGACAAGGCGAAGGTCCGTCAGGGCCTGTCGATGGCGATCGACCGCGACACCATCACCAAGACCGTGCTGCAGAGCTCCCGCAAGCCGGCCAGCTCCTGGGTGGCCGAGGGCGTCGAGGGCTTCAAGGCCGGTACCTGCGGCGACTCCTGCAAGTTCGACGCCACCAAGGCCAAGCAGCTGATCACCGAGGGCGGCGGCGTCCCCGGCAACAAGCTGACCATCACCTACAACGCCGACGGCGGCCACAAGGAGTGGGTGGACGCGGTCTGCAACTCCATCCGCCAGTCCACCGGCGTGGACTGCGTCGGCGACCCGAAGACCGACTTCAAGACCGCCCGCGCGGCCATCACCGGACGCACCATCAACGGTGCCTTCCGCACCGGCTGGGTGCAGGACTACCCGCTGAACGCCAACTTCCTGTCCGACGTCTACAAGACCGGCGCCGCCTCGAACGACTTCGGCTACAGCAGCCCGCAGTTCGACCAGCTGGCCAACCAGGCCGACCAGGCCGCCTCGATCCAGGACTCGGCCTCGGACTACCAGAAGGCCGAGGCGGTGCTCGCCCAGGACATCCCGGCGATCCCGCTCTGGTACTACCGGACCAACTCCGGCTACTCCACCAAGGTGCAGAACGTGAAGTTCGACTCCTTCGGCAACCCGGCCTGGACCCAGGTCGAGGTCAAGGGCTGACACCCACCCCCGCCGGCCCCGCCCTCCGCCCGGGAGGGCGGGGCCCGGGCACCAAGTCACCCCCTCGGAAGGAGGTTCGATGGGCCACTACGTCCTCCGGCGCGTGCTCCAGATGATCCCGGTCTTCTTCGGTGCCACGTTCCTGATCTTCATCATGGTGTACACCCTGCCGGGCGACCCGATCGCGGCGATGTTCGGCGACAAGGCGGCCGACCCGGCGACCGTGGCCAACCTGCGGCACCAGTACCACCTCGACGAGCCCTGGTGGAAGCAGTACCTGATCTACCTCGGCAACGTCTTCCAGCTGGACTTCGGCACCAGCTTCACCGGCCGCCCGGTCTCCGAGATCATGGCCGACGCCTTCCCGGTCACCATCCGGCTGGCCCTGGTCGCCTTCTTCTTCGAGATCGTGATCGGCCTGCCGCTCGGCCTGCTGGCCGGCCTCAAGCGCGGCTCCTTCGCCGACACCGCGGTGCTGATCCTGACCCTGATCGTCATCTCGATCCCGGTCTTCGTGCTCGGCTACATCGCCCAGACCATCTTCGCGATCGACCTCGGCTGGGTCACCGCCACCGTCCAGGACTCCACGGACATCCTCCAACTGATCCTGCCCGGACTGGTGCTGGCCTCACTGTCACTCGCCTACGTGGCCCGGCTGACCCGGACCTCGATCGGCGAGAACCTGCGCGCCGACTACATGCGCACCGCGGTGGCCAAGGGCCTGCCCCGACGGACCGTCATCGGCCGCCACCTGCTGCGCAACTCGCTGATCCCGGTGGTCACCTTCCTGGGCACCGACCTGGGGGCCCTGATGGGCGGCGCGATCGTCACCGAGGGCATCTTCAACATCGCGGGCGTCGGCAACATCCTCTACAAGGCGATCCGGACCAAGGAAGGCCCGACCGTGGTCGGCATCGTCACCGTGCTGGTGATCGTCTACCTGGTGGCCAGCCTCCTGGTGGACCTGCTCTACGCCGTCCTGGACCCGAGGATCCGCTATGCCTAGCAAAGACCTCCCCGACGACCACGACCCGCTGCGGCACATCCCGCCGACCGACAGCGACCACCTGGACTACGTCGGCCAGCAGGGCCTGGCGGTGGAGCAGGACACGTTAATCGAACCCGACCCGGTCAAGCGCGAGGAGGCCCGCAGCCTCTGGGGCGACGCCTGGCGGGACCTGCGGCGGCGGCCGATCTTCATCGTCTCGGCCCTGCTGATCGTGCTGCTGGTGCTGATGGCGGCCTGGCCGAGCCTGTTCACCGACACCGACCCGCGCCAGGCGGACCTCGCGCAGAACTACCTGCGCAAGCCGGACTGGGCCGACGTGTTCGGGGCCGGCTGGTTCGGCTACGACGGCCAGGGCCGGTCGATCTACGCCCGGGTGATCTACGGCGCCCGCGCCTCGATCATCGTGGGCGTCTTCGTCACCCTCGCCGTCACCCTGATCGGCGGCCTGACCGGCATGGTGGCCGGGTACTTCGGCGGCTGGGTGGACGCGGTGATCTCCCGGATCATCGACATCTTCTTCGGCATCCCGCTGCTGCTCGGCGCCCTGGTGCTGCTGAACGCCTTCACCACCCGCACCGTCTGGTCCGTGGTGATCGCGCTGGCCGTGCTCGGCTGGACCCAGCTGGCCCGCGTGATGCGCGGCTCGGTGCTGACGGTCAAGCAGGCCGACTACGTGGTGGCCGGCAAGGCGCTGGGCGCCGGCACCCCGAGGCTGATGCTCCGTCACATCCTGCCGAACGCGATCGCCCCGGTGATCGTGGTGGCCACCATCGCGCTCGGCGGCTACATCACCGCCGAGGCCACGCTGAGCTTCCTCGGCATCGGCCTCCAGGACCCGACCATCTCCTGGGGCGTGGACATCTCCTCGGCCCAGCGGGTGATCCGGACCGCGCCGTTCGCGCTGTTCTTCCCGGCCGCCGCGCTCAGCCTCACGGTGCTGGCCTTCATCATGATGGGCGACGCGGTCCGCGACGCCCTCGACCCGAAGCTGCGCTGAGAGAGGGCGGACCAGGATGACCACCGCTGTCGACACCAACAAGCCCGCCCGGGAAGCCCCGTACCAGGGCCCACTGCTCGAAGTCCGGGACCTGCACGTCGAGTTCAAGACCCGGGACGGCGTGGCCAAGGCCGTCAACGGGGTGAACTACAGCGTCAGCGCGGGGGAGACCCTGGCGGTGCTGGGCGAGTCCGGCTCCGGGAAGTCCGTCACCGCGCAGGCGATCATGGGCATCCTCGACATGCCGCCGGCCCGGATCCCGCAGGGCGAGATCCGCTTCCGCGGCCAGGACATGCTGACCATGGACAGGGAGGCCCGGCGGCAGATCCGCGGCCAGAAGATCGCGATGATCTTCCAGGACGCGCTCTCCTCGCTCAACCCGGTGCTCACCGTCGGGCACCAGCTCGGCGAGATGTACCGCGCCCACCGGGGCATGTCCCGCAAGGACGCCAAGCAGAAGGCCATCGAGCTGATGGACCGGGTGCGCATCCCGGCCGCCAAGGAACGGGTCGGCGACTACCCGCACCAGTTCTCCGGCGGCATGCGCCAGCGCATCATGATCGCCATGGCGCTGGCCCTGGAGCCGGACCTGATCATCGCCGACGAGCCCACCACCGCCCTCGACGTGACGGTGCAGGCGCAGGTGATGGACCTGCTGGCGGAGCTCCAGGCCGAGTACCACATGGGCCTGATCCTGATCACCCACGACCTCGGCGTGGTCGCCGACGTCGCGGACAAGATCGCGGTCATGTACGCCGGCCGGATCGTCGAGACCGCCCCGGTGCACGAGCTCTACGCCCGGCCCGCCCACCCCTACACCCGCGGCCTGCTGGACTCCATCCCCCGGCTCGACCAGAAGGGCCACGAGCTCTACGCGATCAAGGGCCTGCCGCCCAACCTGCTCCGCATCCCGCCGGGCTGCGCCTTCAACCCGCGCTGCCCCCGGGCCCAGGAGGTCTGCCGGCAGGACGTGCCCCCGCTGTACCAGGTGACCGGGCCGGACGGGGCCGAGCTGCCCGGGCGGCGCAGCGCCTGCTTCTTCTGGAAGGAGACCCTCGATGACGCCTCCTAACGGCGCGAGCGCGCTCGGCGCGGCCCTCCCGGAGGAGGTGGCCTTCGAGCAGGAGGTTCCCCGGGGCGAGCCGATCCTGGAGGTGCGGGACCTGGTCAAGCACTTCCCGCTGACCAAGGGCGTCCTGTTCAAGAAGCAGGTCGGCGCGGTCAAGGCCGTGGACGGCGTCTCCTTCGACCTGATGCAGGGTGAGACCCTGGGCATCGTCGGCGAGTCGGGCTGTGGCAAGTCCACCCTGGCCAAGGTGCTGATGAACCTGGAGCCGGCCACCTCGGGTTCGGTCCGCTACAAGGGCGAGGAGATCTCCCGGCTGAGCGGGGCGGCGCTGAAGGCGGTGCGGCGCAACATCCAGATGGTGTTCCAGGACCCGTACACCTCGCTCAACCCCCGCATGACGGTGGGCGACATCATCGGGGAGCCGTTCGAGATCCACCCCGAGGTGGCGCCGAAGGGCGACCGCCGCAAGGCGGTGCAGGACCTGCTGGACGTGGTCGGGCTGAACCCGGAGTACATCAACCGGTACCCGCACCAGTTCTCCGGCGGCCAGCGCCAGCGCATCGGCATCGCCCGGGGGCTGGCGCTCAAGCCCGAGGTGATCATCTGCGACGAGCCGGTCTCGGCGCTGGACGTGTCGGTGCAGGCGCAGGTGATCAACCTGCTGGAGCAGCTGCAGGGCGAGTTCAACCTCTCCTACATGTTCATCGCCCACGACCTCTCGATCGTCCGTCACATCTCCGACCGGGTCGGCGTGATGTACCTCGGCAAGATGGTCGAGATCGGCAGCGACCTGGAGATCTACGACCACGCCACCCACCCGTACACCCAGGCGCTGCTGTCGGCCGTGCCGGTGCCGGACCCGACCGCCCGCGAGTCGCGGGACCGGATCGTGCTGACCGGTGACGTCCCGTCACCCGCCAACCCGCCCAGCGGCTGCCGCTTCCGCACCCGCTGCTGGAAGGCCCAGCCCAAGTGCGCGGAGGAGGTCCCGGCGCTCACCGCCCGGTCCTGGCTCCAGGGGCTGGCGCTGCACGACTCGGCCTGCCACTTCGCGGGGGAGCGGGGAGAGGACGTCCAGCAGTGACGAAGGGCCCCTAGGCCGCCGGGCTCAGGTATGCCGAAGGGCCCCTTCCCGTGGTGGGGAGGGGCCCTTCGGTGTGGGTCAGAGCTCCTTGGCGAGCCGGGGCTCGGGCACCGCGGTGGAGCCCTC
>NZ_JBITBY010000009.1:0-115868 GCF_044452665.1 Kitasatospora sp. NPDC051853
AACTCCGGCGGGTAGTGCTTCATCCCCACAGGGACTCCGTTCTCCTGAACCATCAAGATCCAGTGTCCGGTGTCCTCACATCAGGGGGAAGGCCCTCTGGAGCAGGTCGGCGGGGATCCGTTCGACGGCGATGGCGATCGCTTCGGCGGCTGTGGCGACGTGGTGCAGGGCAGGCCCGTTCCACCACTCTCTGATGGTGTAGTCGCCAGTTCCCCGGGGTGAGCCGATCGAGACGAAGGACGGAGTGGAATACGGGCCGTCAGGCTTCTCGGCGAAACCCAGTGCCCAGTGGCTGGTGTAGGGGTAGAGCCTGCGGAGCTTCGGTTCGGCGTGGGCGGACTCGATGAGCGCCTGGTACTGCGGCCAGTCGGCGCGGTCGCCCTCCTTCAGCAGACATTGCCACTCCGAGGCGATGACGTCGGCGGGGTTGTTGTCGGGGACCTCGAAACGTCCGGTCAGCAGGTCAAAGGTCGCGGCCTGCCTGATCTCGTCGAGGCCGGCCCCCTCGGCCCAGCCTCGGATCACCTGGGGGAGTTCGCGGATGTCGTTGGTGCTGCCGCAGATCATGAGCCGGTCATTGGACGATCCCCAGAAGGTCCAGTTCCGCTCGTGATGCCACGCCGCGATGTAGGACGAGTGGCGATGCGGGACGACACTGGTGATCGTGGCATGACGCAGTGGATCGGACGAGGTGACGGTCAGGGGAAGGAACATGCCTTGGGCCGCAGCTTCGGCTTGGAGTGCTGCGGCGAGGCTGCCGTGGGCGGCCACGTCCGGGTAGAGGACGGTGGGGTCTGGTTCGCGGCTCATGACGTTCCAATCCTCCTGCCAGTGTGGTGCGCGGGGTCGGCCATCATAGGTGAAGTTCCCCCATGCTCCGTCAGAACCTGGAACAGCAGCTCGGCACCGAACCGCGCCAGGACCTCGACTTCGACCTCGGAGGTGAGGGCCGGCACGCCCTGGCGGTACAGAGGATCCTGGACTTACGGATCGGTGATGCGCGCGGGCGTGCTCGGTGCGGCCACCGCGAGTTGCAAGCTGTACCGAGGTACGGGTTTACCGTCGTGGCATCACCGGCGGACCGCGTCGGACCGGGCCGAGGAGCACACCATGACCGAGCCGAACTGGGTGCCGGCGTCGTGCACGCTGCCGACCGAGGAGCGTCCCCTGCGGGTGGCGGAGTGGGACCGGCTGTTCGCCGGGCACCTCACCACCGTGATCCGGCCGGACCCGTTGCGGCTGCACCTGGTGCTGGCCGGGGACCGAGCCGTCGAGGAGCAGCTGCGCGACCTGGCCGGGAGGGAGCGTGGGTGCTGCTCGTTCTTCACCTTCGCCGTCGACCCGGCCGCGTACGGCCGGATCCACCTGGAGATCGCCGTCGACCCGGCGCACGAGGAGGTGCTGACCGCCCTCCACGAGCGCATCACGGCCGACCGGGGCGGACGGGGGCCGGTCGTGAGCGGCGAGGGCCTGCGCTCGGGGCAGGTCGCCGAGGCGGCCGGGGTGAACGTGCAGACCCTGCGCTACTACGAGCGCCGCGGCCTGCTCCCCGCACCGGACCGCTCCCCGGGCGGGCACCGCCGCTACGACGGGACGGCCGTGACCGTGCTGCGGGTCGTCAAGGCCGCTCAGCGGCTCGGCTTCACCCTCCAGGAGGTCGCTGAGCTGTTGGAGACCGGCCGCCACCGCCACGGCCGCCCGGTCACCGGGCTCCAGGACCACGCCCGGGCCAAGCTCGCCGAGGTCGACGCGAGGATCGCCGACCTGACCACCGTCCGCGAAGCCCTGACCGCTGCCCTCGACGCCGGCTGCGACGACCTGACCAAGTGCGCGGGCAGCCCCCGCTGCCCCGTCCCCTTCACCGGCCTCGCCCACGAGAAGTCCCTTGCCGACCTCTGCCGCTGACCGGCCCGCCGACAGTACCTCAGGGCCCTGGGCACCCTCACGGCTTGCTGCGCACTGCCCGTCCTCGCCGTCGGGCCCCGGCCGTACGGCCGGAGCCGGGCCGCCCGCGCCTGTGTGCTGAGGGTCGACGGGCAGGGTGGGAACGGTGGCGGGATGCCAGCCCCGGTACGGGAGAACGGCCCGGTCGACGCGCCGGGGTGAACGGTCGTCAAGGAAGCGTCAGAGCGTGCGGCGTGTCGTTGCGCGGGCGATCGCGGTGGATTTGAATGGGCGTCATGAACCGCTCGACACGCCACCACGACCGCCCGCCGCATCCGCGGGCGCTGGCTGTTGTCGCGGTCCCCGACGCCCGGTAGCGATTCCCTTCCCGGAACCAGCTCCCGGACGTATCGCGGGCGGGCCGCCCAGGCGGCCCGCCCGCGCCGTAGTACCCCCGCTGGTGTAGTCGCGTCGTACGCCGCCCGGCGGGCATTCCGCAGTATTACCTTTCGCAACTCCGGCTCCCGGTCAGCGCGTTCGGCGCGCTCCGGCACCCCGGTGTTGCCGGTCACCCTTGGATGGGTCATGTCCGACGCAGTTCTGTCCACCCGTACCGCCCTGGTCACCGGTGCCTCCTCCGGCATCGGCTGGGAGACGGCCCGGCTGCTCGCCGAGCACGGTGCCACCGTGATCGTGCACGCCCGTACCGCCAACGAGGGCGAGCACGCCGTCGAGCGCCTGGTCGCGTCCGGTGCCTCCCGCGACCGACTCCACTCTTTCGCAGCCGACTTCACGCGCCTGAACGAGGTCGCGGTGCTCGCCGCCACCGTGGTGTCGGCCCTCCCGACGCTGGACCTGCTGGTCAACAACGCGGCCACCATGGCCCCGGAGCGCTGCACCCTCACCGACGACGGCAACGAGGTCTCGCTCCAGGTCAACTTCCTGGCCGCGCACCTGCTTTCGCAGCTGCTGCGGGCACCGCTCGCGGCGGCCGGCGGCACCGCGCGGATCGTCAACGTCTCCTCCTCCCTGCACCGCACCGCCTCGATGAACTGGAACGACCCCAACCGGGCCAGGAAGTACTCCCGGGTGGCCGCCTACGCGCAGTCCCAGCTCGCCCTGTCGATGGCCGCCCGGGACATGGCGCCGGAGGGCTCCGGCATCACCTCGGTGAGCGTCAACCCCGGCCTGTGCGAGACCGCGCTGCTGCCGCTCTACGGGCGCGGTGGCGCGCCCGCCGCCGAGGGCGCGAGGGCCGTGGTCAAGCTCTGCCTGCCGGACTTCCGCCTGGCCAACGGCGAGTACTACGACGGCGGGGACATCGCGCCCGCCGCGGCCGCCGTGCACGAGGACCGCTCGCAGCGCCGGATCGCCAAGCTCGCCGACCTGCTCGTCCACAACAGCTGAGCCCATCCGTACCACCAGGAGGCACCACGATGTCCAAGCGCGCCCGCAAGAAGAAGGCCCGCCGCAAGAAGAAGGCCAACCACGGCGGCGGCGCCTGCCGCTGACCCCCTGAACCTCCCGGTGCCGCGTGCCACCGGCACCGGGAGCCCACACACCGCCCCGGGGCGGGACGATGAGCCGGAAGGCCCGTCCCACGCCGGGGCGGTGGCGCGTGGGTCGACGGACCGTCAGTTCGTGTGCCCGGCACCCGCCGCGCCGCCCGGGACGGCGACGGACCGGTCCCCGGCCGGGACGGCCGGCGCGGTGCCGTTGCCGGCGGACAGGGCGAGGTTCTGCAGGAGCGTCGTGGGGGAGGCGACGATCACGCGGCAGCGGGCGTGGGTCTTGCAGTAGCGGGTGACGGAGCCGTGCAGGACGTGCCGGAGGCGGCGGTGCCCGCCGGTGCCGACGACCAGGACGTCGCCCGGTCGGCCGGCGGCGGCGACCAGGGTCGGCCCGGCCTCGCCGCGCACCACCACGGGGTGGATGCGGATGCCTTCGGGGTAGCCGCCGAAGGTCTGCTCGAAGGCGGTGTCCAGGCGCCGGGAGGCGGCGTGCGCCAACTCGGGGAGCGGGCGCAGGCCGTCGGCCTCCGACACCTCCCAGACGGTGACGGGGACGAGGGTCGCGCCTCGTGCCCGTGCCTCGGCCACCGCGCGCTGCAGGGCGGCGAGCCCGCTGAGCGTCCCGCAGACCCCGACGACGACCCGGGCTGTCCGGTCCATGACGGTCCCTCTTTCCACACTGGTCGTGACCCTTCCAGTGGACCTCCGCGAGGGCACCCGGTTGACGCTCTTGACGCAGGGCTGACGCGCACGGCCGCAGCCCGAGCGCGTTCTTGACGGGCCGGCCGCCAGCTGCCCGGCCGGGCGCGGTGGGCGGGTGTGCGCGTGGACGGTGCGTACCCACGGGGTGATGGCGCTGAAGACCCGTCCGAGAAGGGGTAGGAAGCGCTCCGGAGCGGTGAACCGCCCCCGCCCGCAACGGTCCGGGAACGCCGGGTCGGGCTGCCCGGGAGTTCCTCGGAGCAGCAGCTCAGGGCCGCAGCGCACCAGCAGCACCCGGGGGGACACGGGATCGCCGGTCCACCGGCCGCCGCCGTTCCGGGTGCTTCGGAGAGGAGGTGGGTGACGGGCAGGAGAGAGGTCGAGGCGGGCAACATCCCGGTGGGCCACCGAAGTGGGCCGGCGGGGACGTCCTGACGAATCCCTTCCTGACTCCGCGCCGTGATCCCGGCGGATCCCGGCGGATCCCGGCGGATCCCGGTGCCAGGGCCGCGTCAAGGATTCCTGGTGGTCCGTCAAGAAGCCGTCAGTGGGGGCGGGGGCGCACGGCGCCGGACGGTTGGCTGGGGGCGCCCACTCCGGTCCTGTCGCCGGGCCCGCCTGCCGAAGGTCTGCCGCATGTCTCCCCTGGCTCCTGAGAAGGACCCCGTCACCGTGTCCGCCCCGGCCCCCGCGGCCCGTCAACACCGGGCTCCCGGCGGGCTGTTCGACGCCAAGCAGCTGGTCGAGGCATTCCCCGAGGCGTTGCGCAAGCTGCACCCCCGGGTGATGGTGAAGAACCCGGTGATGTTCGTGGTCGAGGTCGGCTCCGCCCTCACCACGCTGTCGGCGGTGGTGTCGCCCAGCGTCTTCGCCTGGCTGATCAGCGCGTGGCTGTGGCTGACGGTGGTCTTCGCCAACCTCGCGGAGGCGGTCGCCGAAGGCCGGGGCAAGGCGCAGGCCGCCTCGCTGCGCCAGGCCCGTACCGGCACCACCGCCCGCAGGCTGGAGCACTGGAGGGTCGGGCAGGAGCACGGCCGGGAGGAGCGGGTGCCCGCCGAGCACCTGATGCCGCAGGACTTCGTGGTGGTCGAGGCCGGGGAGACCGTCCCCGGCGACGGCGACGTGGTGGACGGTGTCGCCGCGCTCGACGAGTCCGCCATCACGGGGGAGTCGGCCCCGGTGATCCGTGAGGCCGGCGGTGACCGCTGCGCGGTGACGGGTGGCACCAAGGTGCTCTCCGACCGGATCGTCGTGCGGATCACCTCCAGGCCCGGGCTCACCTTCATCGACCGGATGATCGCCCTGGTCGAGGGGGCCGAGCGGAAGAAGACCCCGAACGAGATCGCCCTCAACCTGCTGCTGGCCTCGCTCACCGTCGTCTTCGTCCTGAGCGTGGTCACCCTCCAGCCGATGGCCGTGTACGCCGGGGCGGAGCAGAGCACCACCGTGCTGGTGGCCCTGCTGGTCGCGCTGATCCCGACCACCATCGGCGCGCTGCTCTCGGCGATCGGCATCGCCGGCATGGACCGCCTGGTCCAGCGCAACGTGCTGGCGATGTCCGGTCGTGCGGTGGAGGCGGCCGGGGACGTCGACGTCCTGCTGCTGGACAAGACCGGCACCATCACCTTCGGCAACCGGCAGGCGGTGCGCTTCGTCGCCCTCGCCGGGGTGACGGGCGGTCAACTCGCGGAAGCCGCCCAGCTGTCCAGCCTCGCGGACGAGACCCCGGAGGGCCGCTCGATCGTGGTGCTGGCCAAGGAGCACCACGGGCTGCGCGAGCGCGCGCCCGGCGAGCTCGGCCGGATGGACTTCGTCCCGTTCAGCGCGCAGACCCGGATGAGCGGTGTCGACCTCACCTGGCCGGACGGCATCGGCATCCTGGTGCGCAAGGGCGCCGCGGCGGCGGTGGCGACCTGGGTGCACGAGCACGGCGGCCAGGTCCCGCAGCAGGCCTTCGACATCGTGCGGGTGATCTCCGCCGGAGGCGGGACACCGCTGCTGGTCGCGGTCCACGACCGGCACGGCGCACGGGTGTTGGGCATCGTCCAGCTCAAGGACATCGTCAAGGACGGCATCCGCCAACGCTTCGAGGAACTGCGCCGGATGGGCATCCGCACCGTGATGGTCACCGGCGACAACCCGCTGACCGCCAAGGCGATCGCCCAGGAGGCCGGGGTGGACGACTTCCTCGCCGAGGCCACCCCCGAGGACAAGCTCGCCCTCATCCGCCAGGAGCAGGCGGGCGGCAAGCTGGTCGCGATGACCGGTGACGGCACCAACGACGCCCCCGCGCTCGCCCAGGCCGACGTCGGCGTGGCGATGAACACCGGCACCATGGCGGCCAAGGAGGCCGGCAACATGGTGGACCTGGACTCCAACCCCACCAAGCTGATCGAGATCGTCACGATCGGCAAGCAACTCCTCATCACCCGAGGGGCGTTGACCACCTTCTCGATCGCCAACGACGTGGCCAAGTACTTCGCGATCATCCCCGCGATGTTCGCCGCCGCCTACCCGGGCCTGGGGCACCTCGACATCATGGGCCTGCACAGCCCGCAGTCCGCCATCACCTCGGCGATCGTCTTCAACGCGCTGGTCATCGTCGCCCTCATCCCGCTCGCACTGCGTGGCGTGCGCTACAAGCCCGCCTCCGCCTCCGACCTGCTCGGCCGCAACCTGCGGCTCTTCGGCCTCGGCGGCCTGGTGCTGCCCTTCCTCGGTATCAAGCTGATCGACCTGCTGGTCCAGTTCGTCCCCGGCCTGTGAGCGGGCGGGGACGGACACGACGGACGGGGACGGCGTCGACGAACAGCGCACGCGGTGCCGGGCCTGACACGGGACCGGCCGCCCCGGTTCCGAGCCGGGGCTGCTTCGCGTGTTCGGGTGGGTCAGGTGCCGGTGGTGGCGGTCCGGCGCAGGCCGTAGACGGCGGCGCCGGCCGCGAGGACCACCGCTCCCCACAGCACCGAGGCGACAGGGAGGGCGAAGGCCAGGACCAGGCAGCCGGCCAGGCCGAGGGCGGGCACGACGCGGGGCGGGCGGTTCTCGGCGGCGGTGAGGGTGTAGGCGGAGGCGTTGGCGACGGCGTAGTAGGCGAGGACCCCGAAGGAGGAGAACCCGATGGCGCCGCGCACGTCGGTGCCGGCCGCGAGGACGGCCACGACGGCGCCGACGACGAGCTCGGCGCGGTGCGGGACCTGGAAGCGGGGGTGGACGGCGGCCAGGGCGTGGGGCAGGTGTCGGTCGCGGGCCATCGCCAGGGTGGTGCGCGAGACGCCCAGGATGAGCGCGAGCAGGGACCCGAGTGCGGCGACGGCCGCTCCGGCGCGCACCACCGGGACGAGGCCCGGGAGGCCGGCGGCGCGGACGGCGTCGGCGAGCGGTGCGGTGGTGCGGGCGAGCTGGTCGGGGCCGAGGACGGCGAGGACGCCGAGGGCGACCAGTGCGTAGACGACCAGGGTGATGCCGAGGGCGGTGGAGATGGCGCGGGGGATGGTGCGGGCCGGGTCGCGGACCTCTTCGCCGAGGGTGGCGATGCGGGCGTAGCCGGCGAAGGCGAAGAAGAGCAGTCCGGCTCCCTGGAGGACACCGGTGAAGGTGACGTCGGTTCCGACGGCCCAGCGCCCGGTGTCGGCGGTGGAGCTGGTGAGGCAGGCGGTGACGACGGCCGCCAGCACCGCCAGGACGACGGCGACGATGGCGCGGGTCAGCCAGGCGGCCTTCTGCACGCCGACGTAGTTCACGGCGGTCAGGGCGACCACGGCCGCCACGGCGACGGCGTGGGCCTGGGCCGGCCACAGGTAGGAGCCGACGGTGAGGGCCATCGCGGCGCAGGAGGCGGTCTTGCCGATGACGAAGCCCCAGCCGGCGAGGTAGCCCCAGAACGGCCCGAGGCGTTCACGGCCGTAGACGTAGGTGCCGCCGGAGGCGGGGTAGCGGGCGGCGAGCCGGGCGGAGGAGGTGGCGTTGCAGTACGCCACGACGGCCGCCAGCGCGAGGGCGGGCAGCAGGGCCGAGCCCGCGGCGGAGGCGGCGGGGGCGAGGGCGGCGAAGACGCCCGCGCCGATCATCGAGCCGAGACCGATGACGGTGGCGTCGAAGACGCCGAGACGGCGGGTGAGGGCAGGGGCTCGGGACGGCGGTGCGGGGGTGCTCATCGGGGGTGCGGCCTTTCGGTGGTGGTCCGGGGGAGCTGTCCGGTGGCGGCCGGAAGGCGCGGGTCAGGTGGTCAGGCGGTGGTGGTGAGGGCGGCGAGCCAGGTGATGCGCTGGTCGAGTTCGTCGAAGACCCGGTCGAAGAAGTCGTCGGTGTCCACGGGGCTGGGGTCGGGGACCGACCAGTGGATGTGCGCGGGCGCGAGGGCCTTGTGGGCGTTGTCGCAGACCGTGATGACGAGGTCGTCGGGGGTCAGCAGGTCGGCGGCGTCGAAGGTCTGACGCTGGCTCAGCGGGACGCCGTGGCGCTGGGCGGTGGTGATCGCGCGGGGGTGGACGCGGGGGCCGGGGTGGGTACCGGCGCTGGCGGCGGGGACCGGGCTGCGGGCGGCCCAGATCGCGGCGGCCATCGGGGAGCGGGCGCCGTTGCGGGTGCAGACGAACACCACCCTGGGGGCGGTGATCGCCGGGGTCGGCAGGAGGGTGGCGAGGGTGGTGGGGTTCAGCCGGACGTAGACGCGGCGGCGGTCGGCGTGCGAGCGCACCCGGGTGACCAGGCCGGCGTCCTGGAGGACTTTGAGGTGGTGGGCGAGGAGGTTGGAGGGCAGGCCCAGGGCGTGGCCGAGCTCGGTGGAGGCCAGGTCGCCGGTGACCAGGGCGTCGACGATGGCCAGGCGGGCCGGGTCGCCGAGCGCGTGGTGCCGGGCGGCCCGCTCCCGCACTCCGGTTGGGTCAGTGTCCATTGACTCAATTCTCGTTGACTTGTTGGATGAGGTCCAATCGGCCCGCCACGGCGGCGGGCCCGGCCCCGGGGGGAGGCCGCCTGACCTGATGGTCCGCCCGCGCCGGGGCGCGCCGAGCGTGATGCTCGCACAAGCCCCAGGCTCCCGCCGGACACCTCCACGTACTCCACCCACACCATCCCGCGCATCCCGCCGGGCCCCTCGCCGCCGGCGCGTGCGGGGAATGCGCGGACGCGATACTGCCCTTTCGGGCAGGATTGCATTCCCCGTCGGACAGGAAGTGCCCAGAAGCGCAGAGGGTCGGCTTTCGCACGCCCTTTTTCGGGGGCATTCGGATTTATCAAAGGCGAAACAATCGGAAGGGTTATGCAAAGCCTTTGCCCGTGTCATAGTTCTCGGCCATCGGAGCTGTATTCGAACTGAGAACAGGAGACACATCGGTGACGACCCAGACCACCGGCACCACCGGCAGGCCGAGCCCGTGGAAGAGAGCCCTGACCGCCCCTACGCTGACCAAGCTGTACTGGCTGCTGCGCATCGGTGTCGCTGTCGAGTACCTCGGCCACGGCTGGGCCGGTCTCAGCCGCTCCAAGGCGTGGCTGCCCTACTACGACCTCTTCGGCATCTCCGCCCAGGCCGCCACCGACTACCTGATGTACCTCACCGGCGCGTTCGACATCACCGTCGGCATCATCGTCCTGCTCTGGCCCGCCCGCATCGTCCTGCTCCACGCCACCGCCTGGGGCGTCTTCACCGCCCTGCTGCGCCCCATCGTCGGCGAGGGCTGGTGGGAGTTCCTGGAGCGCGGCGGCAACTACGGCATGCCGCTGGCCCTGCTGGCGATCGTCGGCCTCGGCGGCCGGTCCGTGCGCGGCTGGCTCACCCGCGCCGACGCGCCCCGGGCCGTCTCGGACAAGACCTGGATCACCGCCCACTGGGCCGCCCGCGGCGGCCTGGCCCTGCTCCTCATCGGCCACGGCGGTTTCGGCGCATTCGAGGACAAGGCATTCCTCTACACCTTCTTCGACTACTTCGGGATCGGCCGTGCCGCCGTCCAGGACAACAACCTCCTCGTCGTCTTCGGGATTTTCGAGATCCTCCTCGGCATCGCCGTCCTCATCAAGCCGGCCAAATCCCTGGTGATATTCATCCTCGTCTGGAAGGTCATCACCGAACTGCTGCGCCCGCTGGTCGGGCAGCCCTGGTTCCAGTTCGTGGAGCGCGTCGGCGACTACGTCCTGCCCCCGGCCCTGCTGCTGATCGCCGCCGCCTACGCCGTGGCCCTCGCCCGCACCCGCAGCGGCGCCCCGGCGGCCGCCGCCGTCGCCGAATAAGCCCGTCCACCTCGACCAACCCGACCGGGGGCCACGTGCGCCCCGGATTGTTTCCCGCCGAAAGGAACCCTTGATCATGTCCACCCAGGCCACCGCCCGGACCGCCACCCGCACCACCGCCGCGTCCGCCGGACGCCGGACGCGGATCGCCGCCGCCGCGGGCATCGCCCTGCTGACCGCCGGCCTGCTCACCGGCCCGGCCACCGCCGCCCCGGCCGACGAGTCCGGCTCCGGGGCGGTGGCCGCCGCCTCCGTCAACGGACTGCACCCGGTGGTCCTGGACACCATCCCCGTCGGCCTCAACCCCCGCGCCGTCGCCTTCGCCCCCGGCTACCGCTACGCCTACGTCGCCAACGCCGGCTCCAACACCGTCTCCGTCATCGACACCCGCACCCGCACCGCCGTCTCCACCATCCCGGTCGGCACCTTCCCCTACGGCGTTGCCTTCGACGTGCGCGGCACCTTCGCCTACATCCCCAACCGTGACTCCGACGACCTGTCCGTCATCGACACCGCCACCCGCACCGTCATCAAGACCGTCCCCGTGGGCGACGCCCCCCGCTGGGTCGCCATCGCCCCCAGCGGCCGCTACGCCTACGTCAGCAGCACCGGCTCCGGCGCGATCACCGTCATCGACACCGCCACCCACACGGTCGTCAACACCATCCCGGTCGGCAAGGCCCCCCGCGGCATCGCCTTCACACCCAACGGGCGCACCGCCTACGTCGCCAACTCCGACTCCGACACCGTCTCCGTCATCGACACCCGCACCGGCACGGTGACCGCCACCGTCCCCGTCGGCGACGAGCCGCGCGGCGTCCTGATCGCCCCCGACGCCCGCACCGTCTACATCTCCAACACCATCGGCGGCACCGTCTCGGTCATCGACACCCGCACCAACACCGTCACCGACACCATCACCACCGGCGCCAACCCCCGCGGCCTGAACCTCTTCCGCGGCAACCGGATCGCCTACGTCGCCAACTCCGGCTCCGACACGGTCTCCGTCTTCGACACCCGCACCAACAAGATCCTCGGCTCGGTCCCGGTCGGCGACGACCCCCGCTGGACTGCGTCCGGCCCCGGCGGCACCTACCTGTACGTCACCAACACCGGCTCGCACAGCGTCTCCGTCATCACCGTCACCCGCTGACGACAACGGTGAGGGGCGGGCACCCCTTCCGGGTCCCCGCCCCTCACGACCGTCCGGACCCGCTGCCGTTACGGACGGTCCCGCTGCTCGACGAGGCCGGCCACCAGGCGCTCCACCCGCTCCCGGATGTCGTCCCGGATCGCCCGCACCCCCTCCAGGTCCTTACCCGCCACATCCTCCACCGGCCAGTCCTCCACGACCTGGCCCGCACGCCCCGGCAGGCCGAGCGGCCCGCTCGTCGTCACCACCACATCACTGGCCTGCGCCGCCGCGTCGGTGAGCTGCCGCGGCACGTGTCCGGACACGTCGATGCCGACCTCCGCCATCGCCTCGACCACCAGCGGGTTCACCCGCTCACCCGGCACCGGGCCCGCCGAGGCCACGCTCACCGCGTCCCCCGCCAACTCCCGCAAGAACGCGGCCGCGATCGGCGACCGCCCCGCGTTGTGCGCACACACGAACAGGACACTGGGCTTGTCGGACACGAGCACGACCCTCCACCAACCGCACTGACCAGGCTGGGCACCACGGACCGGCACCCCGGACCCGACCACCCTGACACCACCCCGCCCGGCCCGCCGTCCGCTTCACGCACTGTTCATGGCCGCCGACCCGCTTCCTGGTCATGCCGGTGGGCGACGGCGTCATGCGAGGGGGATGCGGTGGCGGAGGGGGGCGAAGCCGGCGTGGCCGTTGTGGTGCGGGGCGTGGCGAGGAAAGTCAACTCCCGGGTAAGAATCGACAGTTGGGTCATCTTTGGGCGGGATCCGGTGAGCCGGCGAACGTCTTGTCCGGCTCGGCCGCCACGCGCGCACAAATCCTGTTCGCGGTTCCGCGGCCGAACGATACGATCTTCGCCGCATGCACATCTGTGCGACGAAGTTCCGTAGAAAAGCAGGTTCATGACCCACCCGCTCGCCATCATTGCCGTCCTCGTCCTCCTCATCAGACTGGGCCTGTGGCTGAACAAGCGCCGCAGGACCACCGCAGGACACGATGCACCCGCGGCGGGCCTGGTGCCGCGCGCCGAACTGGTCGAAGTGGGCAGCGAACCCACCGACCCGGCGGCACGGGCCGCGCTGGACGCGGCCAAGGCGGGCAACTGGCGGCCCGCAGCCGCCCACCTCTCGGACGGTGACGGTGACTGGAGCATCCGCTACGCCCGGATGAACCCGTTCGGTGAACTCGCCGCCACCGACGACATCTGGCTCTGGCAGTGGCGCAAGGAAGAGCCGGACAACCACGTGGCCGCCCAGGTGCAGACGGACGCCTTGGTCAGGCGGGCGTGGCAGATCCGCACCGGCGCTTACGCCTCGCAGGTGTCCCGCGAGCAGGCCATGGGCTTCCACCAGGTGCTGCAGCAGGCGCTGGAGGCGTCGTACGAGGCGATCCGGCTCGCCCCGGCCGGCGACCCGAACGCCTGGGTGGTGCAGCTGCCGATCGCGATGGGCCAGGGCTGGTCGCGCGAGCGCTACCGCGCGCTGTGGGCGGAGATCGTGGCCCGCGAGCCCCATCACTTCGCCGCGCACGTCGCCGCACTGCAGTACTGGTGCGAGAAGTGGCTCGGCAGCAACGAGTTGATGCACGAGTTCGCGGACACGGCGATCGCCGCGGCGCCGGCGGGCAGCCTGCTGACGGGGCTGAAGCTGCGCGCGTACTGGGAGCAGGTCCTGCGCGACAAGTCCGCGGCCTCGCTCTACCGTTCCGCCGAGTACACGGCCGCCCTGGACGCGGCCCTGGCCGACCTCGCGGCCGCCGACCCCGCCCACCTCGGCATCGTCCCGACCAGCGGCTGGATCGCCCACGGTCTGATCGAGAACGGCCGTCCGGCACAGGCCCTGAACCTCTTCCGCAGGATGGGCCGGGAGATCGCCGGTCCGTGGGTCTACTACGGCAACCCCGCCGCCGTCTTCGACGCCGCCCGCACCAAGGCCGCCCGCGCGGCGGCCTGACACCCGGTCCGCCTCCGACCGGACCGGCAGGCCGGGGCCGGCGTCGCGGTGGGTGAGTTGCTGCGCAAGCAGGCCACCGCGGCCTGGCGGGCCAGGCGGTGGCCGAGCAACGCTTGGGCGGAGCCCTCCCACGGCGCCCGCACCGACCGGCCCGCACAGCCGCCGACCACCCCGACCGGGGCGGGCCGGGTCAGAGTTCCGGGTACTCGTCGAAGCCGTCGTGGCCGGCGCCGGCCGCCGTCAGGGCGAGCCAGCCGTGGCCCCGGACGGGGGTGTCGGCGTCGATCGCGGCCGGGTCCACCGACAGGTGCGCGGCGGCGGCGTTGACGTCGGTGGTCTCCGCCCGGCCCGGGTCCTCGGCGTAGGACTCGTACTCGTCCGGGTCGTCCGCGAACTCCGCCTCGGTCAGCACGCTCTCCCAGGGCAGCGGCGTACCGGTCCACTCGCCGTCCTCGTGGCGCCAGTAGCCCCGGACCACCTCGCCGTCCTCGGCCGCCGCCCAGATCACCGCGTCGGCGAACGGGTCCTGGTAGTACACCTGGGCCCGGCCGCACGCCTCGCTGAGCCGCTCGATCACCTCGTGCGGCCCCCAAGTCGTCGTCCCCAGCGGCTCGTTGGCGTAGATCAGCCGCCAGCCCGCGTACTCGGGGGTGACGAACACCCGGTGCACCGCGTCCGGCGCGTACTTGGTGTCCTCCTGCTGCGTCTCCTGCCCGTACCGCACCGTCACCGGGATCCGGTCGTGCAGGCCCAGCACCTCGAAGGCGGCCTCGTACGTCGCGCCCGGCACCGCCAGCCACCAGTGGTCGGGCTGCTCCCGGGGGAGTTCGGCGGCGAAGGCGTCGCGGGCGAGCCGCTCCCACCCGGCCCGGTCGTGGCCGGCGGATCCGGAGGTGGTCAGCAGCACGTCGACCAGGAGGGCGAGATCGGCTTCGGCGGGGATCGCGGTGTTCATTCCGGTGAGTCTAGGCCGCACGGCTGACGCCGCGTCACGGCAGATGCGGGCCCCGGCGGCGGAGCCCGACCGTCTCCGGCGTGGGTCCGCACAGCTCCGGGGGGAGCCGGTCGGACCACGGACGCGCGCACGGCCGTTCGGCAGAGGGCAGTGTTCGAGCCACCTCGTCCCCGTTCCGCGGCCCCTTCTCACGGGCTCCGTTGACGGTAGCCCGGCGAGCCTGACGACCGGTGCGCACCGGGAGCCCCTATGCTCGTCGCGAAGCGTGGGGCCCTGGTCGGAGACCGAAGTGCCGTGCCCGCGGCGCCGGTTGACGGAGGGTCGGCCACCGAGCTGAGGCCCGGCCATCCGAAAGGTGCGACTCCCTCATGGCTCCTGTGTACCTGGCGTGGGTCATCTCCGCCGCCCTCGGCGTCCTCCTGGCGATCGGCCTCGGTGTGACCATCGGCCGTGGTCCGCTGGGAATCCTCATCGACCGGCGCGGCCGCTACAGCCTGACGCACCTGCAGGTCGTGCTGTGGACCCTGGTGGTGGTGTCCCTGATCGCGGGAGTGGTCATGGGCCGGCTCGTGGAGGGTGTCGAGGACGCGCTCGACCTGACGCTGCCAGCCCAGGTGCTGGGCGTGCTCGGGATCTCCGTCGGCTCGGCGGTCACGGCGAAGGTCATCAAGACCAACGCCGACGTACGGCGCGCCGATGTCGTCGCGGCGAGCAGCCGCAAGCTCAAGGACCCGCCGAGGCTCGCCCAGGTCGTGCTCGTCGAGGAAGGCCCGCTGGCGGACAGGCTGGTCGACGTGGCGAAGTTCCAGAACCTCGTCTTCACCGTCGTCGTACTGGCCGGGTACGTCGGAGCCGCCGTCGTCCACCTGCGAAGTGCCGCGAACCCCGCCGCGGTGACGTCACTGCCCGACTTCTCGTCGACCTTCGTCACCCTGCTCGGGATCAGCCACGCGGGCTACCTCACCGGCAAGGCCGTGCCGTCCGGCGAGACACCGGCCGCCGGCCTCACCCTCCAGATGCGGAACGAAGGCCTTCCCGCGGAGCAGCCCAGGAACCCGCAGTAGGCGCCGAGGCGGGGTGCCGGCCGCCCCCGACCTCGGCCCTCCGACCCCACCCCCTCGGCCGAGTTGCTGCACGGCGAGCCGGGACCCGCTCCCGTGTGAGGACGCCTACGGGACCGCACCGGCTCGACGGTCGACGGGCGGGTCCGGCAGCGGCCCCGTGCGGGGCCTGACGTTCGGTCAGCCGCCGAGGAACCGTCGACGCCGGGGACGGGAACGTCCCGGGCGTGTGACGCTCCGCCCCCGATGCCCGCACCGTACCGCCACGCAGCACACCTGCTCCTGGCGGAGCAACCGGGCCTCATGGGTCCGTATGCGCAGCGCGTGGCTCCCGGCTCCCGGCTGCCCCCCTGGGCGGTGATCGCGGTGCCCGTCCCGCCTCGGGGGAGCCACTCACACGCGGAAGATGCTGCCCGTGGTCCTGGTCGCCGCCGCCTGCACCCTGCTTCCCTGCGACGGCGCGGGCAACCACACCACCGCCTGACCCGGCACCGAGCGGGCGCTGGCTCGAAGCCGACGCCGTCCCGTCCGGGCCGACGCGTCCTATGACTTCACAGGTTCACGGTGCGGTCAGCGAGCGGCGAGACTTCCCGCGCAGGCCGTCGGCGGCGCACCGGCACGCCGGCGGAGCGGTGCGCCGCGGGCACTCAACGGGATTTCCTTACAGGTGAGTCGGGGGAAGCATTGTTACGGTTCCACTTCACCGGCGACGACGCCCTGCGCATCCGGGTCGCGGCCGAACCGCACCCGCTGTGGGACATCGCCTGCAGCCTGCAACTCCTGCACGGCCCTCGGGTGCCGCCCGTCTTCGAGCTGTGGCGCACGACCGTGCGGCGCAGGCTCGGCGCGGCCGGCCTCGCCGAGGCCGTGCGCTCGCTCGCCCCGCTCTACCCGGCGGACTCCTACCCGCCCGACTTCCTGACGGGTGGTCATGAGGTGGCGGATCTCGAAGCGGGGCTGGACCTGCTCATGTCCACCCCACGCCGTCGGCTGCGCGAGGAGATGCTCCTACTCGCCGCCGGTGGCCGACGGTTCCCCGCCCGGTTCCGGCCGCTCGCCGACGGTGAGCCGCTCGCCGTCAGCCGGCTGGGTGAACTGCTGCGCCGCTACCACGAAGTGGCGATCAGGCCCTTCGCGGCGCAGATGGAGGCCGCCTTCACCGTCGACCGGGCCCTGCGTGCGCGGACGGTGCTGGAAGGAGGGGTCGAAGGGCTGCTGGGCGGCTACCGGCGCCAGGGCCTGAGGTGGTCGGACGGCGTCCTGGAGGCGCCGTGCCCGGTGGAGGCCGACTTCGAGGTCGGCGGCCGGCCGATGACGCTGCTGCCCTCGTTCTTCGCGTCACGCACCATGGCGGTCGCCGATCCCGGCCGGCCTCCCCTGCTGGCCTACCCCGTGGACCTCGCGGAGCACTGGCTGGCCTCCTCCCACGGACCGTCACCGGACGGAGGGAGCCTGCGGCAACTCATCGGCCCCAGCCGGGCGGAGACCCTGGTCCTGCTCCAGTCCGCCCACTCCACCACCGAACTGGCCGGGGCCCTGAAGACGTCGCTCTCCACCGCCAGCCGGAACGCCGCCGCCCTGCGCCGGGCCGGACTGATCCGCACCACCCGCGACGGCCGCCGCGTCCTGCACCGGCTCTCCCCGGCGGGGAGGGCCTTCCTGCGGGCGTCGGGCAACTGACCCGCGCGGGTCGGACTTCCGCTGTGGCCGGGCGAGCTGACATTGCGCCAACTCGCCCGGCCTGTAAAGGGGTTGTCAGCTTCCGAGGTTCTTCACCGCGGTGTAGTAGGCCCGGGCGAACGAGAGGCAGGCCACCTGCATGTTGGAGCCCGGTGCCGTGCTCAACACGCACTGGGTGTTCATGTCGCGCAGGAAGACGTCGTCCACGTGCGCCTTGTACTTCGCGTTGAAGGTCGTCCTGCCGACCAGGGCCTTGTAGTTGCGGTAGCCGAAGTCGTGACGGTGGCAGGCGTACTTGAAGTTGAAGCCGAGCGGGTTGTCCGGCACGTGCGAGCAGCCGTCGGTCGACCAGTCGAACTTCCACGGGTCCTTGGCCCGGTTGGCGTAGGCGCCGTTCCACTCCTTCACCGAGTCCACCAGCTGTCCGAGCCTGCCGAGCCTGGTGAGTCCGCCCCCGGCGGCGGACGCCGGTGCGGGCACCGCCACCGTCACGGCGGCGGCCAGCACCAGGCCGCCGACCACAGCGGACCTGTAGTTCTTCATCGTTCCCCCACGTCTCCGGCCGCGTTCGCGCCGCTGTCGCCCGGTGCGCAGCGGCTCTCGGCCGAGCACCGACGATGGCATCCGGACGGGCCGGCCGGCGATCCTCTGTCCCTGGACGCAAACCCTTGCGCCCGAGCACCGGCCGACGGCGCCGGGGCCTCGCCCCGACCGGGATGCTGTTGGCGAATTCGGTGTCCGGTCGTGGTGGCGGGGACGGCCCGGCGGGGAGCTCGGGACAACGGCGGTGGCCCCCGGCACGTCATGGGACGTGCCGGGGGCCACCGTCTGCGCTGCCCAGGTGGTGCCTGGGGTGGTTGTGGGTCGTGCGGGTGCCCCTAGGGGGTTTCGATGTCGGCGTTGGTGAGGCGCTCGATGTAGCCGCAGCTGGTGAGGCCATCGGTGTCGCTGGTGTGGGTGCCCGTGTCGTCGATGGTGGTGGTGCCCCAGGTGAACCACGGGTGGCACCCGGCCCTGGGATGGGCGTTGGGGGGCTCCTCGTCTGTGGTCCGTGCCTTGACCTGCACGGAGCCGTGGCCGGGGACGGTGCCCAGGTCGCAGGTGAGCACGGCGTTCTCGTAGGCCGGGGGGATGCTGCTCAGGCTGCACCTGGGGTCGGCGGTCTTGAACGCGAGGTCCTCGTCCTGGCCGGTGAACACGGTGTTGAGCCTCGCCTGCACGCCGCCGTGGACGGGCTCATCGCCGGTGTTGGTGACGGTGAAGGTGTACTCGGTCTCCGGGCTGCCGTCCGCGGTCTGGAAGACCTCCTCGGTGTAGGTTCCGCTCAGGTTGGGCGTCTTCGGGACCGTGAGGTCGGCTTTCAGGTCGACCGTGAACTGCGCGTGGACCTCGTTGCTCTCGCAGGTGTTGGGGAGTGTGGGGTCCCTGCGCTGGACGTGGTCCTGCTGGTAGCACCACATCCAGGCCTGGCTGGCCCGGACGACGCCCTTGAGCCCGTACTCGCCGGGCCCGGGGTACTCGAAACGGACCGACCCGGAGGCGTAGAGGTCAGCTTCCAGGCCTTCGGCGCCGGTACGGCCCAGGACGCCTTCGAGGGTCGTCCGGTCGCACGTCTTCCAGGTGTCGGGCCGAAGCTCTCCGACGGTGCCGTCGTATCGGCACTCAGCTTTCACAGTGGCGGTGATGTAACGGCCGTCGGTGGTCAAGCAGGTCGTGAGCCGGGCCTGCCGGGCCGATACGGACTCGTCGGCGAACGACTGCGTGTCGCATGCCTCGCTGCCGCTCCCGGTGGCGCCGTGCGCGACCGAGGCGGCGCCCGTGCCGCTGGTCGCGACGGCGAGCAAGGCCGCCGCCATCACGCTTCGAAGGATCGTTTTCGCGTTCACTGTTCACTCTGCCCGTCGACATGCCCGCCGGGGCGTCCCGCCCCCTCGCCCGTGGTCCCGGTCCGGGAACGGTGTGACGGGGGCAGCGTGAAGCCCGGCGGGCCGGTATCCGCACGCGCTCGGCCGGATGGCCGTGCGTGGTGTCCCACCGCGCGCATGCTGTCCCACCGAGCGCGCGCTGCCCGGGAGGGAGGGCGGAGTGGCTGCCGGATTCGCCCGCTCGGCCCACACCCGCACCCGGTCGTCCCCACCACCCAGGCCGTTCACCCCGGCCCGCTCCGCCGCCTGGGCGACGACGGAACGGCTGGCGATCCGCTCTCTTCGGCAGGCTGTGGTGGGGCGGTGCGGCGGCCGGCGTGATCGCCGTCAAGGGTGAGGCGCGGGTGCGGGATTGGGGAATGCCCGTTGCCCAGGCGTCGAGTCGGGTGAGGTTGACGGCGGTCGCGGTGAGCTGGTGCTGCAGGCGGGTCTTGGCCAGTCCGCGGTAGCGGGAGCGGCGCAGGCCGGCGGTGTGGACGGCTTGGGAGATGGTGCCCTCGATGCCGTTGCGGGCCGCGTAGCGTGCCTGCCAGGTGGCGCTGTCGCGGTCGGCGCGGGCTTGGCGGAGTGTCTCGTGTTCGGCGCGGGGGCGCAGGGTGAGCTCGCGTCGTTGGGCGTGGGTGGAGCTGACGCAGTGCGCGCGGGCGGGGCAGGGGCGGCAGTCGGTGGTGGAGAAGCGGATCCGCACGACCTGGGCGCCGCGCTGGGAGGTGGCGTCGCGCCACTGTCGGGTCGTGGCTCCGCTAGGGCAGGTCACTGTCTTGGTGTCCCAGTCGATGGTGAAGGCGTCCAGGCGGTACGGGCCGGTGGACTGGGTGCTGGTGTCGGCCCGGACGGGGCAGGTGAGGGTGAGGCGGTGCTCGCGGGCGGCGGTGACGATCCGGGTGCTGTCGATGTAGCCGGCGTCCAGGAGGTGTTCGCCGGGCAGCAGGCCCTTGACGGCGAGGGCGTCGTGGATGATGTCGGTGGCCCGGTTGTCCTGCACGGTGGCGTCGCTGGTGAGCACGTTCGTGATCAGGTTGGGGGCATCGGGGTCGCAGGTCTCGGTGAGGTGGACCTTGTAGCCGTCCCACTTGACGTCGCGCTTCACGCTCGAGCGGGCGTCCGTGTCGTAGGGGCTGACCAGGCGTATCGCGCCGGGCGGGCAGTCCGCTCGCTCACGCCACCGCACCCGGCCGTCTCCGTAGGGTGCCGTCGCGGCCGGCCTGTTCGGCCAGTTCGGTCCGCTTGGTCTGGCCCGAGGGCAGCCGGTACTCCTCCGGGCGGCAGGTGTCGTGGGCGAGGGCGTCGGGGTCGGTGTTGGCGGCGAGCCAGTGCGGCGCGGTGGTGGCCAGGGAGTCGAGGGCCACGCGCAGGGTCTCGATGACGAACTCCAGCCGGTTCAGCGAGCGGACCGCGGCCAGGACGTGGGTGGAGCCGCTGCGGCCCGGCCCGGTGCCCGGAGCAGGCCGACGCTCTTGGCCACCTCCAGGATCCGGTCGAAGAGGCCCCGGCTGGCGTCGGCGTCGACCGGGCGGGCACGGAACTCGCTGAGGACCGAGTGGTCGAAGCCGGGGTCGGTCAGCTCTAGGCCGAGGGCGTGCTTCCAGTCGATCCGGCCGCGCGCCGCCAGCGCCGCCTACCGGTCCGGCAGCCCTTCGACGAACCGGAGGACCGAGACCAGCGCGAGCCTGCCCGGCGACCACGCGGGTCGGCCCCGTGCCGGGAACAGGTCCGCGAACTCCTCGTTCCGGAACGGCACTTCCGGCTCGTCCCGCAGACGGATCGTCAGACTCCCCTTCGGGAACGCCGCCCGGGCAACCCGGGCGGTCTCCTCCGGTACACCGTGGTCACCCAGCACCCGCATCGACAACGAACCCCACCCCACACGACAACGTCGGTCCCCAAGACCACAACCAGGTCTCGGGGGCCGACGTCACGCGGGCACCGAATTCGCCAACAGCGTCCCGGCCGGTTCCGGGCCGCCCGGTCCGCCGGAGTCCTGATGCCCGATCATGGAGCGGTGAACAGAAGCACCTTCGACCTCGACCTCGACCTCGAAGCGCTCTCCGCCCTGTGGCAGCGGCAGTGGCCCGCACCGCAGCAGGACATCCCGATGCGCCGGGCCCACCCCGACCGCTGGGTGCGCTTCCACAGCCTGCCCGGGTCGAAGCGGTACCCGGACGACGAGGCGGAGTACGGCATCCTCCTCGAACGCCACCACACGCTGCTGGCCGAACTGGGGCCGGACGACGACGAGCTGTACGTGGTCACCCGGGAGTGGAACGCGGACCCCGAGCCGGTCACGCGCCTGGCGGAGCTCCGGCGGGTCGACCCGGATGCCCGGCACTGGGGCAGCTGGGTCCATGACGACGACGACCCGGACGACGTCGTCCACGGGCACGAGTACGTCAGTCGTCGCCCGCGGAGCCGGCAGGCGCTCGATCCGCTCCTGCGGCTCGTGGCCGACGAGGTGGTCGCGGGCGTCACCCTGGCCCCGCTCGACCTCCGCTGGCTCTATCACCCCTACGACGGTGGCGGGGACGTGTTCGCACCCAGTGCGGCGGTCCGGGACGCCCTCAGGGCCGCGCACCCCGACTGGCTGTCCACACACCCCAGCGGCATGTGACGGCACGTCGGCGAGAGCGGTCACGGGTGGCTCCCCGGGTATTGCCCCACGGGGCGGTGCCGGGGATGGTGGACGCACGGACGTCGACGGGGGTGGACGGTGGGGGAGCCGGAGGACCGGGAGGACGACGGCCCGGGGGACGGGCGGGTCCTGGAGAACGTGGTGGCCCATGTGGGGCTGGTACTGGCCGGGGCGGCGGCTTGGGCCGCCTTCCGCTGCGACCTGCCCATCCTCGGACGGTGCCTGGCGGGTGGCTACGGGGCCACGTTCCTGCTGCTGCTCACCGACCGGCTGCTGCGGCGGTGGGGTGTGTGGCGGGCCCTGTCCTTCGCGTACCGCTGGACCTTCTGGTGGCCGACGATGCTCGTCGTGGCCTTCCTCGGGTACTCGTAGTGGCGCCGACGGTGGGGGACGGGGAGGCATGAAGGGCAAGGGTGAGGAGCAGCCGGAGCCGGACGACGGGGCGGACGGGACGGACGGGATCCAGTACCCGCACCTCGGCCTGGTGCTGGTGGTCACGGTCTCCCTGGGGAGCTGGTCCGCGGGCTACCGGACCTTCCTGTGGTGGTTCCTGGCGCTGCACGCGGCGATCGCCGCCCTGACGATCACCCGAGGGATCCGGCGCCGGCGCGGCCTGCGCACGACCGCGGCCAGGACGTACTACTTCACCTTCGGCATCTGGTACCGGCTGCTCGAACTGATGTGACCCGGCGTCAGGCCGGCGGAGCGTCCGGCTCCCGTCGTGCCCGGGCCGGGGCGCGCCCCGGGTCAGGCGACCGGGCGGCCCACGGCCAGGGTCAGTTCGAGGATCCGCTGCGGTGAGGCCAGGTCCGGGAACAGCTCCCGCAGCTGCGACATCCGGTACCGCACCGTCTGGGGGTGGACGAACAGCGCCGCCGCCACCTCCTCCCGCCTGCCCTGGTGCAGCAGCCACGCCCGCAGCGTCTCCTCCAGCCGTCGTGCCGTCGCGGCGGGCAGGGCGCGCAGCGGTGCGAGGGCCCGGGCCCGCAGGTCCGCGAACGCCTCCGGGTCGGCGGTCAGCACGAGTTCGGGCAGGTGGTCCTCGGTGTCGCGGATGCCGGGGGAGAGGGAGCGCGCGCGGACGGCCCGTGCGTAGGAGGTGCAGGCGCGGGTCCAGGGTCGGGCCGGGCCGACCACGGCGGTGCGGTCGGCCAGTTGCCGCAGGAGGCGGGGGCGGTCGGCGTCGGGGACGAGCAGCACACCGGTGGCGTCCGGCAGGTCGTCGAGGACCAGGGTGCCCGGGTCGAGGGTGCGGTAGGCGGTCCGGGCCTGGGCGGCGGGGAGCAGGACCGCGGTCAGCGAGTCCGGGGGCTGCCAGCCGGCCCGTTGTACGGAGGCCTGGAGCACGTCGGGGCCCGCGTCGGTGAGCAGTTCGCGGGCCAACTGCTCCAGGTGGCGCTCGTGGGCCCGGCCCCGGGCGGCCAGTTCGTCGGCGTGGCCCGCGGCGCTCGCGGCGGAGAGCTCGTCGATGTAGGCGAAGGTCAGCTCGGCGAACTTGGCGACCTCGGCGGCGGGCAGGCCGGCGGGGACGGCCCCGGCCGCCAGGCAGCGCCAGGCCACCCGGGCGCCGACGCGGTAGGCGCTGAGCAGGGCGTCCATCGAACGGCCGTCGCGCACCTCGCCCCGGCCCAGTTCGTAGGCCGCGTCGCCGGCGTCGACTCCGGTGGCGCGCCCGCTGGCGAGGTCGAGGTAGTGGCCCAGGGCGGTGCGGACGGCCCGCCGGATGGTGCCGCCCATGCGGCCCGACAGGGCGTTGGCGTAGGAGGGGACCTCGTCGATGATCGCCCGGACGACCTCTTCGGCGGTGGAGGTCAGCGTGGCCCTGAGGGCGGCGACCGTCGTGTCGTCCAGGGCCAGTTCGCCGGCCCTCCGGACTGCGTTGCTCATGTTCTTGTTCCCTGCGAACAATTCGGCCGACCAGATTCACGTCCTACGGTCAGGACTTTACGCCCGTATGCGCAGCAAGCTGGCCCCATGACGAGCGCAGCCCTCCGCAGCAGGGCGTGGAAACTTCTGGAGCTGGTCACGACGCCGCTGCTGCCGTCGGACTACCTCGACCTGGTCAGCCCGCTGCGCGCGGGCGCCGACCTGCGCGGGCGCATCGAGGCCGTGCACCCCGAGACGGGTGACGCCGCGACCGTGGTGATCAGGCCGGGACGCGGCTGGCGCGGCCACACGCCTGGACAGTACGTGCGGATCGGGGTCGACGTCGACGGGACGCGCCTGTGGCGGTCCTACTCCGTCACCTCGCCGACGAACCGCCGGGACGGCCGCATCACGATCACCGTCAAGGCGCTCCCGGACGGCAAGGTCAGCAACCACCTGGTCCGCCGGGCGGTCCCGGGCACGCTGGTCCACCTCGACCAGCCGGCCGGTGACTTCGTGCTGCCGCCGGCCAGGCCCGCCAAGGTGCTCTACCTGACGGCCGGCAGCGGCATCACGCCCGTGATGGGGATGCTGCGCGACGGCGTGCCGGGCGACGTGGTCCTGGTCCACTGCGCGCCCCGGCCGCAGGACGCGCTCTTCCGCGGCGAACTGCAGGACCTGGCCGCGGGCGGCGGGCTGCACCTCGTCGAGGTGCACACCGAGGCGGACGGCAGGCTCGACGTCGCCCGCCTCGGCGAACTCGTCCCGGACTGGGCCGAGCGCGAGACCTGGGCCTGCGGTCCGGCGGGCCTGCTCGACGCCGCGGAGGCGCACTGGAAGGGGCACGGCGTCCACGAGCGCCTGCACACCGAGCGCTTCCGCCCGAGCGTCGCGGTCGTCGGCGACGGCGGCCGGGTCACGTTCAGCACCACCGGCAGGACCGTCGACGCGGACGGCGCCGCCTCGCTGCTGGACGTCGGCGAGGAGGCCGGCGTGCTGATGCCCTCCGGGTGCCGGATGGGCATCTGCTTCGGCTGCGTCACGCCGCTCAGGGCGGGCGCCGTCCGCGACCTGCGCACCGGCGAGATCACCGAGGCCGAGCCGGGCGTCCTCATCCAGACCTGCGTGTCCGCCGCGGCGGGCCCCTGCGACATCGAACGGTAGGAGCACCGTGACCGCCATCGACCCCGCCGCCCACCTGACCGCCGATCAGATCGAGGAGCTCGGCCGCGAGCTGGACGCGATCCGCGACGAGGTGATCGCCGGCCGCGGCGAGCAGGACGCCGCCTACATCCGCAAGGTCATCTCGGCGCAGCGCAAGCTCGAACTGGCCAGCCGGGGCGTGCTGCTGTTCTCGCTCTTCCCGCCGGCCTGGCTGATCGGCACCGCCGGCCTCTCCGTGGCGAAGATCATGGAGAACATGGAGATCGGCCACAACGTCCTGCACGGCCAGTGGGACTGGATGCGGGACCCGAAGATCCACTCCACCACCTGGGAGTGGGACCACGTCTCGCCGGCCGACCAGTGGAAGCACTCGCACAACGAGCTGCACCACACCTACACCAACGTGATCGGCAAGGACAACGACCTCGGCTACGGCATCATGCGCGTCGACGAGGACCAGCGGTGGCACCCCTTCCACCTCGGCCAGCCGCTGTGGAACCTGGTCAACGCCTGCTTCTTCGAGTACGGCATCGCGGCCTACGACCTGGAGCTCGGCAAGAACCTCAGCAAGCGCCGCCGCAAGGACCCGGAGTTCCGCGCCCGGGCCCGGGCCGTGGGCCGCAAGATCCGCAAGCAGGTGCTCAAGGACTACGTGGTCCACCCGCTGCTGTCCGGCCCGTCGTTCCTCCCCACGCTCGCCGCCACCTTCACCGCCAACCTGGTCCGCAACCTGTGGACCCACTCGGTGATCATGTGCGGGCACTTCCCCGAGGGCGTCAAGGTCTTCCAGCGCCGCTCGATCGAGGGCGAGACCCGCGGCCAGTGGTACCTGCGCCAGATGATGGGCTCGGCGAACATCAGCGGCAGCCGGGCCATGCACTTCATGACCGGCAACCTCTCGCACCAGATCGAGCACCACCTGTTCCCGGACCTGCCGAGCAACCGGTACGCCGAGGTGGCGGTGAAGGTCCGCGCGCTGTTCGACAAGTACGAGCTGGAGTACGTCACCGGGCCGCTGCCCAAGCAGGTGTTCTCCGCGTGGCGCAAGGTCGTCCGGCTCTCGCTGCCGAACCGGAGGACCGGGGCCGGGACGCCGGACCGCGAGCGGGAGCTCGTCGCGGCCTGATCCCCGGTGCCGACGGCGCCGTGGCCGGGCCCCTTCCCTCCGGTGGCCTCCGGGACCCCGCCCCCGGCGCACGGCCCGCCGGAGCGGTCCGGCCCAGCCCGGGAGGGTGGGCGGGCCGCCACCCGGAGGTTGAGGACGGCGGCGCCGACCGAGATGTGCAGCGCCTGCCCGGCCGGGCCGGCGACGGGCAGCGAGCGGTCCCGCTGGGCCCGGACGTCCACGGTGGCGGATTCGGGCCGCAGGCGGAAACGCCAGGGCCGGCTGTTGTGCGTTGTGCACCGACGGCGCGGCCACGGCCGCCGCGACCAGCTTCTCCAGCGCGGCGGCGTCCAGGCGGGGCGGGGGCGGGGGCGGGGGAGGGGGCGGACATGACGGCCCCTCAGGTGCGTTCGGAGGAGCCGACGCCGGGGGCGGGGTCCTGCTCCTGACGGAGTGTCTCCAGACGGTGGCGGTACTCGTCGGTGTCGATCTCGCCCCGGGCGTAGCGTTCGGCGAGCAGCCGGGAGACGTGGTTCTTGACCGGCTTCTCGGCCAGGTAGAGCTCCCGGCCGATCTCCCGGTCGGTCCTCCCCCCCCGGCCGTGCTCCTGGGCTCGGAAATGCTGCCTCGATTCCGGGCGAGCGGGTGGCCCGGCGCAGCGGGAGCCGGGCGCGGTGGGCCGTGCGGCCGGGCATGCGGTCGGACATGCGGCCGGGGGAATCCGCGCCGCGTCGGGTGTCGCAGGAGGCGGGATCGCGGTGGGGCTGGCTTCCTGGAGGGGACAGGGGAGAACCGCCGGCCGCCCGCCCGTGGTGGCCGGCGCCCCGACTGCGGAAGGTGAGTGCCGTGGACCGTGCCGATGACCCGGGGGCCGGAGCGAAGGACGCCGAGCGGACGGCGGAGCGGGAGGCGAGGGTCGGGGCGGAGCCGTCCGGGCCGCCGGAGGTGGCGCCGTACCACCATCCGGCGGCGGGCTGGGGCGCGGCGAGGAGCGTGACGGAGTTCCTGGTGCGCGAGCGGGCGCTGGTGGACGGGCCCCGGGCGATCATGCGGATGAACCACGAGAACGGCGGCTTCGACTGTCCGGGCTGCGCCTGGCCGGACGACACCAAGGGCCTGCACCTGGACATCTGCGAGAACGGCATCAAGCACGTCACCTGGGAGATGACCCGCAAGCGGGTCGGCCGGGAGTTCTTCGCCGCGCACACCGTCACCGAGCTCTCCGGGTGGAGCGACTTCGCGCTGGAGGACCAGGGCCGGCTCACCGAGCCGATGCTCTACGACCCGGACACCGACCGGTACGTGCCGGTCGGCTGGCAGCAGGCCTTCGACCTGTTCGGCGAGACCGTGCGGGGCCTCGACGGCCCCGACCAGGCCGCGTACTACACCTCGGGCCGGCTCGGCAACGAGGCCACCTTCCTCTACCAGTTGATGGCCCGTGAGCTGGGCACCAACAACCTCCCCGACTGTTCGAACATGTGCCACGAGGCCTCGGGGCGGGCCCTGCAGGCCGCGATCGGCACCGGCAAGGGCACCGCCGACCTGAAGGACTGGGAGAGCGCCGACGCGCTGTTCATCCTGGGCGTCAACGCCGCCTCCAACGCACCCCGGATGCTCACCGCCCTGGCCGACGCCACCCGGCGCGGGGCCCGGATCGTGCACGTCAACCCGCTGGTGGAGGCGGCCGCCACCCGCACCATCGTGCCGCACGAGTTCGTCGACATGGCACTGTTCAAGGCCACCCGGACCAGCAGCCTCAACCTCCAGGTCCGGATCGGCGGGGACATGGCCCTGCTGCGCGGCATCGCCAAGGCCGTCCTGGAACAGTCGGCGCACGACCCGAAGGCCCTGGACCAGGAGTTCGTCGACCGGTACACCACCGGCTTCGCCGAGTACCGCGCGCTCTGCGAGCGCACCCCGTGGGAGGAGCTGGAGCGGCAGAGCGGCCTGACCCGCGATCAGATCCTCGCGGCGGCCCGGGTCTACCGGGAGGCCGACCGGTCGATCTTCTCCTGGTGCCTGGGCGTCACCCAGCACGAGCACGGCGTCGACGCGATCCGCGAGATCGTCAACGTGCTGCTGCTGCGCGGCAACCTGGGCCGCGAGGGCGCCGGGCCCTCCCCGGTCCGCGGCCACTCCAACGTGCAGGGCAACCGGACCTGCGGCATCGACCACCGGCCCGCACCGGCCTTCCTCGACCGGCTCTCCGAGGTCTGCGGGATCGACGCCCCGCGCGAGCACGGCAAGGACACCGTGGCCACCATCGAGGCGATGGCCCGCGGCGAGGTGAAGGTCTTCGTCGGCATGGGCGGCAACTTCGCGCTCGCCGCGCCCGACACCGACTACACCTACCGGGCGCTGCGCCGGTGCGAACTGACGGTCCACGTGTCGACCAAGCTGAACCGCAGTCACCTGGTGCACGGACGGCGGGCGTTGATCCTGCCCTGCCTGGGCCGCACCGAGCAGGACCGGCAGCGCGGCGGGGTGCAGGCCACCTCGGTGGAGGACTCGATGAGCATGGTCCACCTGTCGGTGGGCATGAAGAAGCGGCCCGCCTCCCCCCACCTGCTCTCCGAACCCGCGATCATCGCCGGCCTGGCCCGGGCCGCGCTGCCCGGCAGCGCCACCCCGTGGGAGTGGTACGTCGAGGACTACGACCGGATCCGCGACACCATGGCCAAGGTCCTGGACGGTTTCGAGGACTTCAACCGCCGGGTCCGCCTGCCGCTCGGCTTCCGGATCAAGCAGCCCGCCCGCGAGCTGGTCTTCCTCACCGCCTCCGGCCGCGCCGAGTTCTCCGCCGCCCCGCTGCCCGACGTCCTGCCCGCGCCCGGCACGCTGGTGCTCGGCACCATGCGCTCGCACGACCAGTGGAACACCACCATCTACTCGGACAACGACCGCTACCGGGGCGTCAGGAACCTGCGCACCCTGATCTTCCTGAACCCGGACGACATGCGCGAACGCCGCCTCGCCGAGCTCGACCCGGTCGACATCACCGCCACCGCCCGCGACGGCTCCACCCGCTCCCTGCACGGCTACCTGGCGGTCCCGTACGACCTGCCGCGGGGCTGCGCGGCCGGGTACATGCCGGAGATGAACGTGCTGTGCGCGATCGGCGACCACTCCACCCAGAGCGACCAACCGATCATGAAGCACCTCAACGTCACCGTGGAGCCCTCCGGCCGCGGTTGACCCGCGGCCGGTCGGTCGGCCGGCCGCGGAGCGGGTGCGCCGCTCCGCGGCCGGCGGTGTGACCGGGTGTCAGCGGACTTCGTCGAGGGCGATGCTGCCGCGGGTGGAGCCGATCCTGACCTTCACGGTGACGTAGCCGGGCTTGCCGTCCTTGGTGCCGTGCTCACTCCAGTACTGGCAGGTGTAGCCGGTGTCCGCACCGAAGTCGAAGGTCTTGGCGGCAGGGATCTCGTCGCAGGCGAGCCTGCTGGCGGTGGAGGTGGAGCCGTAGCGCTCGTGGAAGCGGTTGTAGATCTCCTTGGCGACCAGGAGCGCCTTCTTCTGGGTCTTGGTGTAGGAGAAGACGAAGCTGCCCTCGGTGTACTTGTCGCTGATCTTCACCTCGTACGGGATCTCGGCGCCCTCGTAGGTGACCACGCACTGGCTGACCGCACCGGCCTTCATGGTGATGCCGTCGGCGCACTTCGCGCTCGTCGTGCCGGGCACGTGGGCGGCGGACAGGACGTCCTCGCGCAGCGCGTGCTCGACCTTCTCCACCACGGGTGCCTTGCTGTCCGGAGCGGGCGTCACCTTGAGCGCGTCGCCACCGCCCCGCTGGACCACGTCCTTCTGCGGACCGTCGATGGCCACCGGCAGCACCTTGGCGGCGCTCTTGGCAGTGTCGGCGGGAGCGCTCTTGGCGCTGCCCGCCGCACTGCTGCCCGCCGCACCGCTGTCGGTGGAACCGGAAGGACTGCCGGAGGTGCCGCAGGCGGTGGTCAGCAGACCGACCGCGACAACGGCAGTGAAGGCCTGGATCATTCTTCGCATGGGCGAGGACTCTATCGACACCCGGTGACGCCCCGACAGCCGGATGGCAGTACTGCCGGGTAGCGGCAGGAGAGCCACCGTCAACTCCTCGTGGGGGCGGGCGGAGCGCGGTCAGGAGGTGGCGAGGACCCGGTTGATCTGGGCGGTGACCAGGTCGGTGCGCAGGGCGGGCTTGCGCTGGGCCTCGTCGCTGACCGAGAAGAGCAGGGAGTTCTCCCCGACGGCCGCGTAGAGGACCAGCAGGACCGTGCCACCGCCGCTGGTGGTGCGGAGGCGGAGGCCCACGGTCGGGACGTCCGGTCCGTCGACGGGCATGGGTTCGAGTTGGAACGCGGCCGTCTCGGCGCTGAGCCGCAGGGTGGTGCAGCGTCCGCCGTGCACCGCGTCCCGCAGCGTGTCGAACCGTCCTCGGGCCTCCGCACCGGGGACGGCGGTGACCCGGGCCTTCAGCACGTCGCCCGCGCTGCCCCCGCTGACGTAGCCGTGCTCGGCGTAGGGACCGGAGGGCGGGGCGAGCGCGTTGATCACCGGCGCGCAGTCCGGGTTGCCGGCGGCGGCGAGCCTCCAGCGCTCCGGGTCCGGTGCGGAGGTGCGGGTGAAGTCCTGGTACCGGGTGCCCGGGGGCAGGTCGGCCACCGGCAGTGCGGTGCCCGGCAGTTGACCGGGGGTCAGCGCCGGAAGGGCGCGCCACGGGGCGGCGGACGGCGCCGCCGCCGGGCCGCTCCGGGCGGCTGACGGCGACTGCGACGGCGTCTGCGACGGCGACGGTGCTGCGGGGGCGGACGAGCAGGCCGTCCCGAGAGCGAGCAGTGACACCAGGACCGGTGACACGAGGGCGGTGCGGCGTATCAAGTTCTCTCCATGCGGCGACCACCGGCCCGGTGCCGGTTGCGGACATTATGGGGGTGATCATCGGCAGCACGCCTGCCGTTATCCGGCCCGCCGACGCCGACGCCTTTGGGCCGGACCGGCGTTGACGTCAGGGTTCCGTAATGGCTCCGGGGCTGGTGGCGGGTACGCCGGTGGTGTTCAGTCGTACCCGTCCACCTGTTGTCCCGTTCCCGGAGTCCGTGATGCGACGACGCATGTCCAAGCCGCTCCTGTCCGTCCTGTCGCTCGTGCTCCTGGCCGTGCTCGCGGGCGGCCTGATCGTCTTTCAGCCGTGGAAGGCGTTCACCGACACCACCGTCGACGAGGCCCTGCCCACCGCCGTGTCGGCACCGACGACGGCCGTACGTACGACGGAGCCCTCGCCTTCGGCGTCCACTGCCGCGCCGACGGACCTCGGCCGCGGGAGCTTCGTCTCGGGCGAGCACACCACCACCGGCCGGGCCCGCCTCGTCCGCCTCGCCGACGGCAGCGCCGTCCTGCGCCTGGAGGACCTCGCCACCTCCGAGGGCCCCGACGTGAGGGTCTACCTCTCCACCCGCCCCTCCGCCGAGTCCAGGCTCGACGACCTCGGCCCCGGCGCCGTCGAACTCGGCCGTCTCAAGGGCAACTTGGGCAACCAGAACTACGCCGTCCCGGCCGGCACCGACCTCACCCGCTTCCACAGTGCTGTCATCTGGTGCAAGCGCTTCTCCGTCGGCTTCGGCGCCGCCGACCTCGCCGCCGCCTGACGGCCCGTCAACGGGAAGGCGACGTCCGGACGGCGAACCACAGACCCGCCGCCGCACACACCCCGGCCGGGACCAGCAGGGCCGCGGCCGACCCCGTGGGGTGCGCCGTCGTCCCCGCGCAGGCGCCCATCACCGCCACCCCGAGCGTGGCGCCGCTCTGCCGGCAGGCGTTCAGCACGCCGGCCACCGCGCCGGCCGTCCCGGGCGGTGCCGCCTCGACGAGTGCCGCGACCACCGCGGGCAGGACGAAGGAGACCCCGGCCCCGGTCAGCAGCAGTCCCACCGCCAGGACCGCGTACCCGGCCCCGGCCCGGCTCCCGGCGGCGAGCACCAGGGCGCCGACGGCCAGCAGCACAGTCCCGCCCACGATCGGTGTCCGCGGCCCGACGGCGACCACGATCCTGCCGGTCAGCGGCGGGTTGACCACGAACGGCAGCGTCAGCGGAAGCAGCGCCACCCCCGTCGCCAACGCCCCCAGCCCACGGTCCCCTTGGAACAGCAGGGGCAGGACGAACAGGTCGCCCGCCAAGGCGAAGTTCACCGCCGCACCGACCGCCAGCCCCGCCCGTACCACCGGGCTGCGCAGCAGCCCCGCGCCCAACACCGGTGCCGTGCTGCGGAGTTCACGACGCACGAACGCCGAGCCCGCCGCGACGGACAGTACCGCCGAGACCGCCGCATGGCGCCAGGCCCCGCCACCGACCGCGATCACCGCGTCGGTCGCCAGCGCGAGCGCCAGGCACGCGCCGGCCTGGGCCGGCCAGTCGATGCGCCGGGTGCCGGGCGGCGACGCCGCCCCACGGCCCGCGGCAAGTCCCAACGCCAGCACCGCGATCGGGGCGTTCACCACGAAGACCGCCCGCCAGCCGGCCAACTGCACCAGGAGTCCGCCCACCAGCGGGCCGGCGGCCACCGCCGCACCGCTGACCGCCGCCCAGGCCGCCACCGCCCGGGTGCGGGCGGCCGGGTCGGGGTACAGCCGCGCGACGACCGCCATCGAGGAGGGCACGACGGCGGCCGCCGCCACCCCGAGCACCGCCCGGGCCGCCACCAGCGCACCCGTGCCCGGCGCCGCGGCACACAGCAGCGACAGGGCGCCGAACGCCGCCGTCCCGACCCGGAACACCCGCCACGCACCGTGGCGGTCGGCGAGCGCCCCGGCCGTCAGCAACAGGGCCGCGAAGACCACGGTGTAGGCGGTCGTCACCCACTGCAGGCCCGTCGCGGACATCCCCAACGAGGCGACCAGATCGGGTTCGGCGACGGCCAGGACCGTCAGGTCCAGCAGCACCATGAAGTACCCGAGGGAGACGCCGAGCAGGGCGGCCCGGCGGCGGCGCTGTGCCGACGGTGCGGGCGGTGCGGGCGGGGTGGGATCGAGGACGTGACCGGGCGGGTGTTCCGCCCCGGTGGGAGGTAGGACGCTCATGGCGGTACCTTCCCCGCCGGGACCGGCGGCGGGCGACCGGTCACACCGCACCCGCGTTCGGGAATCCCGAACGGACGGTGGGCGGTTGCCGACGGGCATGGAACTACGCCAGCTCCGCGTCTTCGACGCCGTGGTCCGCCACCGCACCGTGACGGAGGCCGCCACCGCCCTCGGCCTCGCACCCTCCACGGTGTCCGAACACATCCGCGGGCTCGAACGCTCCCTCGACGTCCCGCTGTTCGACCGCGGCAGCCGCGGCATGCGGCTCACCCCGGCCGGCGAACGCCTCCAGGGCTGGGCCCACCGCCTGCTCGACCAGGCCGACCAGGCACGCCGCGACGTCACCGGCACCCCGCACGCACTCCACCTCGGCGCCCTGGAGACCATCGCCGCCTCCCACGTCCCGGCCGTCCTGGCCCGCGTCACCGCCCGCGACCCCCACCTCCGGATCGACGTCCGCGCCTCCCGCCGCCGCGACGAACTGCTCGCCGACGTCGCCGCTGGCCGCCTGGACGCCGCCCTGCTCCTGGACACCGGCACCACCCTCGGCACCCTCGGCTTCCCCGCACCCCGGGCCGGGCTCTCCTTCGTCGACGTCGCCACCGTCCCGCTCCTCCTCGTCGGCCGCCCCGGGCACCCCCTGGCCGAGCACCCCGCCCTGACCCCCGAACACCTGACGGACCAACAACTCCTGGTCAACGCACCCGGCTGCTCCTTCCTGCTCGCCGCCGACCGCCTCCTCAGCCCGCACCAGCCCCGCCTGCGCGCCGACGGCGTGCCCGTCATGCGCGCCTGGGCCGAACAGGGCGTCGGCGTCGCACTGCTCCCCGACTTCGCGGTGGCCACCTCCGTGACCGAAGGACGCCTGGCCGTCCTCCCGCTGCCCGCACCCGCGTTGAGCCTGCGCCTGCTCTGGCGCACCGGCACGGAGGACGCCCCCGGCGTGCGCACCCTCCTCTACGCCGCGGCCGGCCTCGGGCGCTCCGGCTGACCCTGCCCCCGCCGCGGTGACCGGTGCCGCCTCCGGCAGCTCGTGCCCGAAGACGCGTCACGCCCCGGGGCCGATCCTCCGTGCGTGCGAGGCCGCCAGGCCGACCTGGGGGACATCGGCGATGCCGGGGTAGGTGGCGCCGATGTTCTTGAGGGTGTGCGGTGCGGCGAGCCAGTCGCGGGCCGGGGCGGGTGCGCTGCGCAGGTCGACCACGAAGTCGCGGTGGCGGACGCGGTCGAGGGTGTGCTCTGCGGTGCCGGGTGCGGCGGGGCCGACGGTGAACTGCCCGGGGGCGCCGTCGTGGTCGAAGGCGTTGAAGGAGCCGTGGTCGAAGGTCAGGCCCACGCTCAGGTAGCCGTCGCCCAGCTGCTCGCGGAGGAAGTCGCCCTGAACCCGGGGGTAGGTGGCGGGGACGTAGCTCTGGAGGGCGATGTGGCTGTTGTGGAAGGCCCGGAAGCCCTTCTCCTCGACCAGGTAGCGCAGGACGCGGTGCTTGAGGGTGAAGAACTCGTGCGAACTGTGGCTGGCCTCGCCCAGGGCCACCACCCGGGCATCGCCCACCATCCGGCCGAACGGCCGCAGGTCGGCCGTCCCGCCGGTGGGGTCGGTGGTGCGCAGGGGCTGGGCCACCCGGTCGAGGGCGGCCTCGGGCGAGCGGAAGGCGGCGGAGGCCGACACCGCGGTCGGCGCGGTCGGTGCGTGCGGGGTGGTGGCGGAGGCGCCCGGGGCGACGGCCAGGGTGGCGCCGAGCGGAACGAGCAGAGCGGCCAGCAGGGCCTTGTGCGTGATCATGGACCCAACTCTCGCCGGGCGGACCGGCCTTGCACCATCCGCTACACCCCCGACCGGACCGGGGGTTGTCCCCACCCGCCGACCGGCGGGGGACCAGGACCCAGGTCCTGGTCGTGAACCGGCGTCAAGTGGCTTGCCCCGCACCCGAGTCCAGGGTTCCGGTCGGATGCGGATGGACCGGGCCCGCAGCGGGTGCGGGAGCGAACCGTGCGCCGGCCGGGCAGTGCGCGCGCTGGTCGGCGCTGGCCGACCTCGACGGGCAGGTGTTGGGGCGGCCGGTCAGCTGGGGCGGGGCGGTGCTGCCGCTCGTCAGGCCGGTGAGGGAGAGGAAGGCCGCGGCCGCCGCGAGGGCGGCGCCGTGGCGGTGGTGGAGCCGGAGGGCCGGCCGCCGGTGTCGGCGGGGTCGGGTCGGAGCGGTCCGCGAGGTCAATTCGGCGAGGAGGTCGGCGACTTCGGGCGCGGGCGGCCGGCGGGGCGGGTCGGTGAGGGTCATTCGGTGCAGCGCTCCCGCCAGGGGGACGGGCAGCCAGGCGGGTATGCGGGGCGGGCGGGACAGACGGGCCGCCGCGGCCTCCGAGGGCGTGCCGTGGTACTCGCGGCGGCCGGTCAGGCACTCCAGGAGCACCAGCCCCAGCGCGTACACGTCCGAGGCGGGGAGCGCCCGGCGGCCGCGGATCTGTTCGGGCGCGAGGTAGGCCGGCGTGCCGGTGACCAGTCCGGCCCGGGTGGTGGTCGGGTCGCCGGACGGCCGGGCGATGCCGAAGTCGACGAGCCGTGCGGTGCCGCCCGCGTCGAACAGGATGTTGGACGGTTTCACGTCACGGTGGACCACCCCGTGCTCGTGGACGAAGGACAGGATCCGCGCCAGCTGCGCCCCGAGCTGGGCCACGGCCAGGGGCGACAGGGGCTCGCGGGCCAGCACCTGACGCAGCGTCGGGCCCTCGACCAGCTCCAGGGCGAGATAGGGGAGGCCGTCCCAGGTCCCGCAGTCGTGGACCGCCACCAGGCCGGGGTGCCGCAGCCGGGCCAGGGTCCGCGCCTCCCGGGTGAAGCGGTTCGCGACCTCGCCGCCCGCCGACGGCCGGAGCACCTTCAGTGCCACGGGCCGCTGCAGCCGCTCGTCGAGCGCTCGCACCACCTCGGACTCGCCTCCGCTGCCCAGTGGGCACTGCACCCGGTAGCGCTCGGCGAACAGACCGGCAGGGGCGGGCAGTACGTGTGCGGTGGCCATCGACGTCTCCGCTCTCGGACGTTCCACCGCTGCCCCGCTCGGAGGAGGGTGGGCTCCGGCCCGCCTACCCCCGGAACGCCGCCCCACACGCCACCGGTGACCCGCGAGCCGTCAGGTGTCAGGCGGCGGTGCAGGGGCAGACGCGCCGTCATGAGACTGCTGAACCCTCCCGGGGTCCACCGTGCGCAGGAGGACACCGAGCTCCTGGTCGAGTGTCTGGGGCGCGAACCGCTCGGGCCCGGCGACGCGGTGCTCGACCTGGGAACCGGCACCGGCGCGGTGGCGCTCGCGGCCGCCGGCACCGGGGCGAGGGTGACCGCCGTCGACGTCTCCCGGCGGGCCCTGGCCACCGCCTGGCTGAACAGCGCGCTCAACCGCTGCCGCATCCGCCTGCTGCACGGAGACCTGCTGGAGCCCGTGCGCGGCCGGCGCTTCGACCTGGTGGTCTCCAACCCGCCCTACGTCCCCGCCGCCGAGGAGACCCTGCCGGTCCGCGGGATCGCCCGGGCCTGGGACGCCGGCCACGACGGCCGCGCGCTGCTGGAGCGGATCTGCCGTCAGGCACCCCGGGTCCTCGCACCGGGCGGCGTCCTGCTGGTGGTGCACTCCTCGCTGTGCGGCGTCGGCGAGACCCGGGCCCGGTTGGAACGGGCGGGCCTCGCCACCGAGGTGGTCGCCCGGCGCAGCATCCCGTTCGGGCCGGTGATGAGCGGCCGGGCCGCCTGGCTGGAGGCGCAGGGGCTGGTCGCCCCGGGCGAGCGGACGGAGGAACTGGTGGTGGTCCGTGGTGTCCGGAAACGCTGAACGTCCCGCCGCTCCGGCTCGGGAGGCGGTGCGGGCGCCCGGCGCCGTACTCGTCGTACTCGATCGCGACCGGCGCCGCCTGGGCCGCGCCGTGCAGGCGCGGGATCATCCAGGCCTGCGGATCGGCCTCCTTGAGGTGGTCCGCCGACCGGTGGACCAGGTACTCCCTGGCCTGCCAGCGCTGACCCTCCCTCAGCAGCAGGTGCGAGAGGCCGTCCCCGTCCGGGGGCTCCACCAGGAGGGCGTCCAGCTGCTCGGCGAGCGGGGGTACGGGCCCGAGTTCGGCGCGTACCGCGCTCAGGAAGCGGCTCTCCAGACGGTGCCTCAGGTCCAGCAGGCCCGGATCCCACTCCCAGTCGGGGGCCACCGCCGCGAACGCGGTAGTGGAGTTCGTAGCAGAGGTGGAGCGCCAGGTGGAGGTCCTCGCCCCACTCCGGGGCGTCGTGGACCTCGGCGGGCACCGGCTCGCCCGAGAGCGGGGTGCGGGTGCGCAGCAGGTCGACCGGAGCTGATCACCAACGCGCACCTGCACACGCACAGCGCCGCCGGTCTGGTCCTGACCCGGGACAGCCGCTGCCTGCACGTCAGCGTGCACGACTCCTCGCCGGCGCTGCCCGCCTGGCCGCCCCGATCCGCACGACGGGGAGAGCGAGGGGGAGAGCGACGGGCGGACCGCTACGGGGAGCTGTCCCGGGCCGGGCGACGGCTGACGCAGGGTCACCCGCCGCGCAGCTTCCGCTCCCCGACCCGGATGTTGCGCAGCGCCCCTTCGGCCTGTCCGTGCAGACCGCAGGCCCGGAGCACCGCCACGGCCTCCCGGCTGACGGCGATGCCCTCGCGCGCCTCGCCGAGGTCCGTCAGGACCGCGCCGAGCATGAACAGGGCCGTGCCCTCGGTCTCGCGCGCCCCCAGGGCCCGGGCGAGGTCGACCGCCCGCCGCCACTCCGGGGTCGCCTCGACGTAGCGGCCGGCTCCCAGCAGGGCCTTGCCGAGCGCCATCCGGGCGTCGAGTTCGTACCGGGGGTCGGCGAGCGGGTCGGCGAAGAGAGTGGCGGCCCGACGGCAGGGTTCGACCGCCCGGTGCCACCGCTCGGTCCGGAGCAGCATCTCGCCGGCGTTGCGCCAGGCCGTCGCGGCGGTGCGGAGGTCGCCCGCGGCCTGGTACGACGCGGCGGCCTCGGCGAAGGCCGCGGCGGCCGGTTCCTGCTGCCCGCCGTGGTTGAGCGCGGCGCCGTACTCGAACCAGGCGATCGCCCGGAGCGGGTCGCCGGGCTCCAGCGGCACCGCCGTGGCCCGACCGGCGGCGGCGAGGCGCCCCTCGGCCCGTCCGGCCTCCCGGTGGGCCAGGGCGAGCAGGATCAGCCCCTTGGCCTCCCCGGGCCGGTCGCCGATCGCCCGGTGGACGGCGACGATCCGGTCCGCGGCCTCGGCCACGGCGTCGTACCGCTGGAGCTCCTGGAGCGCGGTGCACCGGTTGAGCAGGGCCGACCCCTCGCGCCGGAGGTCACCGAGCTCGCGCATCAGGTCGGCGCAGCGGCCGTTGACCGCCGCGGCCTCCTCGAAGTGCCGGCCGTCCGCCAGGGCGGTGCCGAGAGCGTAGAGGGCCGAACCCTCCCCCAGCCGGTTGCCGACCGCCGCGTAGAGCCCGACGGCCCGGCGGGCGCCGCCGATCGCCTCCTCCCGGCGGCCCGCCCGCAGGCGGGCGTCGGTCAGCCGGACCAGCGCGCGGGCCTCGTCGCCCGCGTCGCCCGCGTCGCCCGCGTCGCCCGCGTCGCGTGCGGCGCGGTGGGCGGCCGCGGCATGCTCCAGCACCTCGGCGGCCTCGTCCGGCCGGCCGAGCCGGGTGAGGGCCTCGTGCACCCGGCCGAGCGCCAGTCCCTCGCGCGCGTGCTCGCCCGACTCCCGCAGCAGCGCCGCCGCCTGACGGCCCGTCACGACCGCGTCGGTGAGCCGCCCCGACTCCACCATGGCGCCGGTGAGGCCGAGCAGGGCCCCGGCCTCGGTCGACCGGTCGGCCAGCTGCCGGCTGAGGTGCAGGGCGCGCTCGAAGGCGGTGACGGCCTCCGCGCTCCGGTGCCGGGCGAAGCAGGCGACGCCGAGCCCGTAGGACGCGGCCTGCTCCTGGCGGTGGTCGCCGAGCTCAGCCCACAGCCGGGCGGCCTCACCCCACGGCTCGACGGCCTCCTGCGGCCGGCCCGACCGCTCCAGCGCCCGGCCCAGGTTGTGCCAGGCCGCCGCCAGGTGGCCGGGCTCCTCCGGCCGCGCCGGGCCGCTCAGCGCCGCGGCCGCCTCGCGGCAGAGCGGGAGGGCTTCGGCGACCCGGCCCGCCTCCAGGAGGACCGCGCCGTACTGGGAGAGCGCCACGGCCTCCAACTCCCGGTCGTCGTCCGCGCGGCAGCGGGCGAGCAGCCGCTCGGCGAGGGGGAGGGCCTCGTCCAGGCTCCCCGCGGTGGCCAGGACGGCGCAGAGGGTGAGCGAGCACCGCCGGGCCCGGCGGTGCTCACCGGCCACCTCGTAGAGCTCCGCCGCGCGTCGCAGCGCGGTGGTCGCCTCGGCGAACCGCCCGGTGCGGGAGAGCGCCGTCCCCAGGGTGTGCCGGGCGTCGACCTCGTGCAGGGTGTCGCCGCTGTCCTCGTACTCCCGCCGGCCCGTGCGCTCGTAGAGGTCGGCGGCCCGCTCCAGGGCGAGGACCGCCTCCTCGTTCCGGCCCAGCCCGAGGAGGGTCGCGCCGCGGATGTAGAACGGCTCGCCCCGCTCGCGGCCGAGCTCCGCGTCGAGGGCGCAGGCGGAGTCGGCCGCCTCGAGCGCCTCCGCGTGGCGCCCGGCGCGTCGCAGGTGGTCCGCCAGGTTCGTCAGTGCCAGGGCCGTGAAGTCCCGGGGACGCACGCCGTGGGAGAGCGCGAGGGCGCGTCGGCCGACGGCGACGGCCTCCTCGTACCGGCGGGCCTCGGCCAGCGCGGTACCCAGGTTGACCAGGGCGGCGGCCTCCACCACGTGCTCGTCCCGCCCGGCGTGGAGCTCGACGGCCTGACGGGCCGCCTCGACGCGTTCCTCGGGCGGGGCGAGCGGAAGGGCGCTCAGGTTCATGAGCATGTGCGCCTCGTCGGCCGGTGCGCCGGACTCGCCGTACAGCGCGGCCAACCGCCGTAGCACGCCGGTGAGTTCCCAGGGAGCCTGGCCGCCGGTGCCGATCGCCTGGTAGAGGTCCGCGGCCTCGCGCAGCACCGTGACGGCCTCGTCCCGCCGGCCGAGCTCGGCCAGCCTGTCGCCGTGGGCCTCCAGGGCCCGGCCCAGCCCGCGCCGGTGGATCGCCGGATCGGTGTCGGCCAGCTCCCTGGCCAGGGCCGCCGCCTCCTCCGCCGCGGCCAGCGCCGGTCCGGCGGTGCGGTCCCCGGACGCGGCCCGGCGGGGGAGCGTCGCGCTCAGGTGGACCAGGGAGGTCACCAGGTGCGGCCGGTGGACGGCCGGGTTGGTGCCGGCCAGCTGCCGGAACAGGCCGACCGCCTCCTGCGCCGCCCCGACGGCCAGGTCCCGTCGGCCGGCTTCCAGGCGGACCTGGCCGAGACCGCTCAACGCCCTTGCCAGATCGGCGAGATGGTCGCCGGGGCGGCGGCGGGCCAGCCCGCGCAGTACGGTCACCGCCTCCTCCGCCGCCAGGACGGCCTCCTCCCGTCGGCCCTGCCGCAGGCGCAGGAGGCCCAGCCCGCCGAGGGCCCGGGCGAGGTGGGCCGACTGCCGTTCGGGGTCCTCGGCCGCCAGCTCCCGGCGCAGCGCCGCCGCCTCCTCGGCGGCGTGCAGGGCCGCGCCGGCCCGGCCGCCGTCGGAGTACCGCGCCGCGAGGTCCGTCAACGACGAGGCCAGGGACGGGCGGTGGCCCGGGTCCTGCTCGGCCAGCTCGCGCAGCAGGGCGGTGGCGGCCCGGGACTGGGAGACCGCCTCGGACCAACGGCCGTGCCGGGCAAGGGCGTTGCCGAGCGCGGTCAGCGAACCGGCCAGCGGGGCCCGGTGCCGGGGGTCGTGCCCGGCCAACCGCCGGTCGATCCGGGCGGCCTCCTCCGCCGCCGCCAGCGCGGGCCCCCACCGGCCGACGTTGGTCCGGCGCCTGCTCAAGGCCCCGTACAGGGCGGCCCGTTCGGCCGGATCGGCGCCGCCGGCGAGGCGGTGCGCGGTCAGCCGCTCGACCACGGCCAGCGCCCCGGCGTCCAGGTCGACGTGCGCGTCCTCGGGCAGGAGCGGCTCCACCCGCTCCAGCACGGCGAGCAGCACCGGATCGGCGGGATGGTCGTCGTCGGGGCTGCCGGCGGTGCCGATGGCGGCCAGACCGGTCAGGGCCGCGCTGCCCGCCCGCAGCGCGAGCTCGGGCCGCTCGCGCAGCAGGGGGAAGAGCACGGTGCCGCCCACGTGCGGCCACCGGTCGGCCGCGGCGGCCAGGAAGGCGACGGCGCGGGGCGTGCAGAAGAGCGTGGACCCGTCGGTGAGCAGCCGCTCGGGGACGGCGGTGGCCCACGGGTCCGGGGGAGAGCCGGTGACGGGGTGGCCGGGCAGCAGGAGGGCGAGGAAGTCCTCGGCCAGCCGGTCGGGCAGCAGCGGCTCCAGCGCGGTGCCCGGATCGGCGGGCGGGTAGCAGACGGCGTGGTCGGCCAGGGCCCGGTCGACGGGCACCCCGGGAGCGGCCCGCTCCAGCACGGTCGCGGCCCTGGCTCGGGGGACGGCCCCGGAGAGGATCGCCGTGAACACGGTGCGCGCCATCGCCCGGTCGGACGTCCCGTAGTCCAGGCCCCGCCCGGCGTTCTCCTGGAGCTGGCCCCAGTTCTCGCGCTCGCGGTCCAGCAGGTAGGCGGTGAGCCCGACCATGCCCGCCGGGGGAGTGCGGCCCCGGGCGGTCGCGTCCACCGCGACCAGGGCGGCCATGTGCAGGGCCAGCGTCAGCCCGAAGTCGGCCTGGTGCAGGGCCCCCGGCGGCCGGACCTCGGCCGGGTCGCCGAGCTCGGGGTAGTGACGGACGAAGCCGTCCCTGGCCGCGTCGAACATCGCGGCGCGGTGGTCCCCGTCGTCGGCGAGCGGCGGCAGCAGCTGGTCGGAGGTGTCGATGCCCTCCCGGAGCCGGTCCAACTTGCCCCGCAGCGCGGGCCACTGGCCCGCCGACCGGCCGATCAGCAGCACCCGCGCGGGGACCGGCTGCCGGAACACCATGTTGTGGAACAGCCAGCTCAGGTCGGACAGCGGCCACCGGTCGGCGTAGTCGACCAGCACCAGCAGCCCGCTGCTCCGGTCGAGCCGCAGGTCCTGCCCGCCCTCGGCCCGCGGATGGGTGTCCGTCCCGTGGACGGCCTCCGCCACCACCCAGCCCGCCCGCTCGGACTCCTCGGCCAGCCGCCCTGCCAGCCGGGTCTTGCCCTGGCCGCCCTCCCCGTGCAGCCACCGCACCGCGAACCTCGGCCCGGTGTCCCGCCACGCCCGTAGCTCCTCCAACTCGGCGCCGCGGCCGGTGAAGTCGACGACCTCGGCCCGTGCGTCCAGCAGCCGGCTGGGCTGCGACCTGAGCCTGGCCGGGGCGGGGCCGGGCCCGCCCCGGCGGCGCAGCAGCCGGTAGACGGGGGTGCCGTCCCCGAACACGTGGACATCGGCGCCGACGGCACCGTAGGCGAATCCGCCCTCGGTGCGCACCAGTTGGACCTGCCGCCGGTCGGCCGGGAGGCCGTCGGCGGGGCCCGGACCGGTGCCCGCCCCGCTCACGCCCCGGCCCGCCCGCCGTCCTCGGCGTCCCCGCCCTCGTCCGCGGGCGGGACCTCGCGTCCGCGGACGCCCTGGTGGTGGATGACGTTCCCGCCCTGGGCGGCGTAGACGGTGCCGCCGTCGCGGGCCACGATCGTCTGCACCCAGCCCTGGCGCTCCCGGGGCAGCGCCTCGCGGAGCGCACCGAGCAGGTCGATCAGCTCCGGCGCGGCCTCGGGGCAGTCCCGGAGCAGACGGACGAGCCTGCGCCGCCAGACGGGCACCATGTCCTGACGGACCCCGTCCTGCTCCTCCGGGTCCGCGTCCAGGACGAGCTCCTGGTCGGCGTCCAACTGCGTCTCCGCGCCGGCCCCGTGGCCCGGGCCCAGCCGTCCGAACATGGCGGCTATCCTCGCGCGCGCCACGCCGAACGCGCCCGTGGCGAGGGCGCCGGCGAGCACGACGGCGCCCTCCTCGGCCAGACCTCCGAGTTCGCTGACCGTGGTCGGGAGATTGGTCATCACTGCCCCCTTGACTGTGTACCGGCGACGCCAGCCTACAAGTGACGGTCCGTCAGCCGACGGCGGGCGGGGTGGAACGGTCAGCGCGCGGCCCGGCCGGGGGTCAGGCGGTGGCGGTCCGGTTGCCGGCCTCGTCGCAGGGGAGCTTGGCGGCCGGGTCGTGGGCGAGGAGGTCGCGGTGGGCCTGGCGTTCGACTTCGGTGATGGCCTCGGGTTTGACGTCGATGATGCCGCCGAAGGGGCGGTCGACGTCGCGGATCAGGACCAGGGTGGTGGTGAGCAGGCAGGTGATCAGGGCGAGGGTGAGGACCTGGCCGCGGTTGTCGCGCCGGGGCAGGCAGATGCCGAGGGCGACGACGGTGACGGTGAGGGTGGCGAGCAGGAACCACAGGACGGCGGAGGGGATGTTGGGGGAGGCCTGGGTGAGGCGTTCGTCGCGTTCGTCGGAGCGCTTGTTGTCGGCGGAGACGAGCATGCCGAAGACGGACTGGCCCTGGAGCTGGGCGAAGGTCTGCCGGAGGTCACCGCTCCAGGCGTTGGGGGCGGTGGAGCCGTGGCCGTCGCCCATGGCGGGCCACTCCTGTTCGCGGACGGCGCGGGCGTAGCAGACGCAGTCGGCCTGGATGCGGTCGCGTTGGGCGGCGGGGGCGTACTCGGCGGTCTCGACCAGCTGGTCCAGGGCGCGGGCTTCGCCGCGGGAGGCGACCTCGGCCTTGCCGTAGGAGCCGTTGGCGGTGACCAGGACGAAGGCGAGCAGCAGGACGGTGAGGGTGAGGAGAGGGCCGACGAGGTCCTTGACGGCCATGCCGGTGCCGTCGTCCTCCTTCAGCAGCAGCGGGCGCAGGAAACGGTTGGCCGCCAGGCCCAGGAGCAGGGCGCAGGCGGCGACGGCGATGACCAGGACCACGGGCGGCACCTTCGGCGTGTGGGCGGCTCCCGCGGGGCGGGGCGGGCACCGCGATCATCGCCCCGGCACCGGCGTACGTCCGGCAACCGGTCCGAGCGGGTACGAACCAAGCCTCGGGGATCCCACGGACGGAGCAACGGTCGGCCCCCGCCCCCGCCCCCGCCGGGCGGTGGCGGGGGCGCCGGGGTGTGAAGCGATCGGGACCGGGTAGCCGGGCGGAATGCTGAGTCTGGGAGTGGAAGAGGAGTACCTGCTGGTCGACCCGCGCGACTGCGCGCCGGTGCCGCGGGCCGCCGAGGTGCTGGCCACGGCCGGGTCGGCGCCCGCGCTGCGTGAGCAGGAGGCGCAGCACGAGCTGCTGCGGGCGCAGGTGGAGACGGCCACACCGGTGTGCGGGGAGCTGGCGGAGGTGGGGCGGCACCTGGCGCGGGTGCGGGCGGGCCTGAGCGCGGCGGCGGCCCGGCACGGCTGCCGGGTGGTGGCGGTGGGGGCGGCGCCGTTCGAGGCGGACGAACCGGTGGGGGTGACGGATTCGGAGCGCTACCGGCGGGCGGAGCGTCAGGCGCCGCTGCTGGTGGACGACCTGCTCCTGAACGGGATGCACGTGCACGTCGGGGTGGCGGACGAGGAGGAGCGAGTGGCGGTGCTCAACCGCCTGCGGCCCTGGCTCCCGGTGCTGGTCGCGATGGCCGCGAACTCGCCGTTCCGGGGCGGGGTGGACAGCCGCTTCGCCAGCTGGCGCACCGTCGGGTTTGACCGGTGGGCGGTCAGCGGACCGCCCCCGCACTTCGCGGACGCGGCCGACCACCGGGCGCGGCTGCGGGCCCTGGAGGAGGCGGAGGTGATCGCCGACCGGGGGCAGCTGTACTGGCACGCCCGGCTCTCCGCCCGCTACCCCACCGTCGAAGTCCGGGCGGCGGACGTGCAGTTGACGGCCACCGACGCCGAGCTGTTCGCGGGGGTGGTCCGCGGGCTGGCCGCCGCCGGGCTGCTCGCCGCCCGGGCCGGACGGCGGTGGCCGGCCCCGCACGGGGAGTTGCTGAGCGCCATGACCTGGCACGCGGCCCGCACCGGCCTGGCCGGATCGCTGGTCTCGCCCGTCACCGGTCGGGCCCGTCCGGCGGCGGAGGTGGTGGACGAACTGTGGGAGCACGCGGCCCCCGGCCTGGCCGCGGCCGGGGACACCGAGCTGGTGGCCGGCCTGTGGCACGACTTCGCCCGCGAGGGCAACGGCGCCGAGCGCCAGCGCCGCTGGTTCGCGGCGGGCGGGCGGCCGGGGCTGACGGAGGGTCTGCTGGCGAGCACGATGGCTCCCGGCCCGGGGTCGCCGGTCGGTTGAAGCAGGGGCTGGTGAGTGCGGAGGGCGGCGTGGGCGATCACGGAGGGCGCCCCGCCCGGGGAGCCGGCTCCCCGGGCGGGGCGGGGGTCAGCCGAGGGTGGCGAGGTGGTCGCGCAGGCCCGCTCCGAAGGCGGTCGGGGTGCCGTCGTAGGAGGTGATGAGGGCCGGGCCGGTGGTGCAGTTCCAGGTGTTCCAGGTCCAGCCGAGGTAGGAGACGCGGCGGGCGTCCAGCCAGGCCATCACCTGGTCGATGAAGCCGTGGGCGCAGTCGTTCTCGCCGATCTCACCGGCCATCAGCGGCACCCGGGCCGCCACCGGGGCCAGCGTCGCGTCCCAACAGGCGCTGGTGGAGCAGGTGTTGAAGTTGTAGACGTGCCAGGCCGCGCCCAGGTTGCCGGTCGGGTCGGTGGGCTTGTGGGCGAGCCACTGGCCGAGGTCGTTGGAGTAGGCGAGGCCGCCGAGCAGGATGACGTTGGCGGCGCCGGTCGCCCGGACGGCGTCGACCAGGGACTGCATGCCGCTGACGGGGTAGCCGATGCCGGGGCACTGCCCGTCGCGCCAGCAGAGCCAGCCCTGGGCGAGGGAGGACTCGGAGCGGTCGGGGTAGGGCTCGTTGAAGAGGTCGAGGACGACCGAGGGGTCGCCCTTGAAGGTCTCCGCCACCGAGTTCCAGAACGGCACCGCGTCGGCGCCCGGCATCGGCTTCTGGCAGGTGGCGTTCAGATCGGCGCAGCCGGCCGAGTTGCCGGTGTACTGGCCGCGGCTCCAGTGGAGTTCGACGATCGGGGTGAGCCCGGCGGTGCGCAGGTCGTTCACCCAAGTCCTGATCGTGGAGCGGTAGTTGGCGCCCGCGTACTCGGGCTTGACGTTGGGCTTGCCGAGCCAGCAGTCCTCGTTGAGCGGCACCCGGACGGTGTTGACGCCCTTCCAGCTCTTGATTGCGGCGATGGCGGCGGCGTCGACCGGGCCGTCGAAGAAGCCGTAGCCCTGGACGCACATGTACTCGGTGCCGGAGCGGTTCACCCCGTGCAGGACGTACGGGGTGCCGGCGGGGGTGACCAGGGTGTTGCCGGAGACCTTGAGCGCCGGGGCGGCGCCGCCCGGAGCCGTTGGACTCGGCGAGGGCGAGGGCGAGGGCGAGGAGGACGGGGATGGGGACGGGGACGGGGACGGGGACGGGGAAGACGGTGATCCGGTGCAGGGGGTGCCGTTGACGGTGAAGGCGGTGGGGGCCGTGTTGGTGCCGCTGTAGGCGAAGTTGGCCCCGGCGGTGGCGTTGCCGCCGGCCGGGATGGTGGTGGCCCAGGCGGGTGCGGTGACGGTGACGGTCTTGCCGCTCTGGGACCAGGTGCCGTTCCAACCGGTGCCGGAGAGGGTCTGGTTGCCGGTGTAGGCGTAGCCCAGCGTCCAGCCGTTGACCGGGGCGGTGCCGAGGTTGGTGACCTTGACGTTGGCGGTGAAGCCGGAACCCCAGTCGTTGACGGAGTAGTCCACCGTGCAGGCGGTGGCGGCGGCCGAGGAGGACGCGGCGATCGGGCCGAGCAGGGCGGCGGTGGCGGCGATCGCGGCACCGAGGGCGAGTACGGAGTGGCGCAGGGACATGTCCCGCTCCTAAGCGAACTGACGGAGTGTTTGGGCGCGCTCCCACAGGCCCGCCCTGAAAGGTAGCCAGCAATCGACGAGTTGCCAACACCCCTTGCTGCACAGTCTCTTGACACTCCGGTCGGCTCTCCTGATTCTTGGGAGCGCTCCCACAGTTTCGCGTCACGCCATCCCCCACCCACAGGAGCCACGCATGCCACCCCCGACCACCCGGCTGCCCGCCCTCGGCGCGGCCCTCGTGCTGCTCGCCGCCGGCCTCGCCACCGCCGTCGCCGCCCCCGCACCCGCCTCGGCGGCCACCCTCCAGTGCGGCGTCGACTACTCCGTCAATGACTGGGGTTCCGGCTTCACCGCCAACGTCAAGGTCACCAACCTCGGCACCGCCCCGGTCAACGGCTGGACGCTGGGCTACGCCTACACCGGCAACCAGACCCTCTCCGGCACCGGTTGGAACGGCACCTGGTCCCAGAGCGGCAAGACCGTCACCGTCACCGCACCCGCCTGGGCCACCACCATCCCGGCCGGCGGCAACGCCACCGCCGGGGCCAACTTCGCCTACAGCGGCACCAACACGGCCCCCACCGCCTTCACCGTCAACGGCACCCCCTGCACCGGAGCCCACCAGCCCCCGATCACCACCCTCACCAGCCCCGCCCCCGGCGCGAGTTACCAGGCCGGCGCCGCCGTCCCGCTCGCGGCCACCGCGACCGCGAGCGACGGGGCGACGATCGGCAAGGTGGAGTTCTACGACGACACCATCCTGCTCGCCACCGACACCACGGCGCCGTACTCCTTCAGTTGGACCGGCGCCGCCTCCGGCAGCCACTCCGTCCACGCCAAGGCGTACGACTCCACCGGTGCGAGCAGCGAGTCCGCCCCGGCGGGCATCACCGTCGCCGCCGGGCCGTCCGTCAGCGCCACCCCGGCCAGCCTCTCGGTGACCCAGGGCGGCACGGGCTCCATCGCGGTCAAGCTCTCCGCCCAGCCGTCGGCCGACGTCACCGTGACCACCGCCCGGACCTCCGGCAACACCGGACTGTCCGTCAGCGGCGGCGCGAGCCTGACCTTCACGCCCGCCACCTGGGCCACGGCGCAGACCGTGACGGTCGCCGCCGACGCCGCCTCCACCGGCTCGGCCACCTTCACCGCGACGGCCGGCGGCCACACCGCCGCCACCGTCACGGTCACCGAACTGGCCGCCGGGACGGGCGTGTACAACGACCGCTTCCTCCAGCTCTACGCCAAGCTCAAGGACCCGGCCAACGGGTACTTCTCGCCCGAGGGCATCCCCTACCACTCGGTGGAGACCCTGCTGGTCGAGGCGCCGGACCACGGCCACCAGACCACCTCGGAGGCGTACAGCTACCTGCTCTGGCTGGAGGCCCAGTACGGCCGGATCAGCAAGGACTGGTCCAAGTTCAACGCGGCGTGGACGCTCATGGAGACGTACATGATCCCCACCCACGCGGACCAGCCGACCAACGGCTCCTACAACGCCTCCAAGCCCGCCACCTACGCCCCCGAGATGCCGCTGCCGTCCGACTACCCGGCGCCGCTGAACACCTCGGTGACGGCGGGTCAGGACCCGCTCGCGGCCGAGCTGGCCGGCGCCTACGGCACCAGTGACATCTACGGCATGCACTGGCTCCAGGACGTCGACAACGTCTACGGCTACGGCAACGCGCCCGGCAAGTGCGAGGCCGGGCCGGGCGACACCGGGCCCTCGTACATCAACACCTACCAGCGCGGGGCCCAGGAGTCGGTCTGGGAGACCGTCCCGCAGCCGACCTGCGACCGCTTCGCCTACGGCGGCAGGAACGGCTACCTGGACCTGTTCGTCAAGGACAGCTCCTACGCCAAGCAGTGGAAGTTCACCGACGCCCCCGACGCGGACGCCCGCGCCGTGCAGGCGGCCTACTGGGCCGACACCTGGGCCAAGGCCCAGGGCAACGGCGGCCAGGTCGCGGCCACCGTGGCCAAGGCCGGCAAGATGGGCGACTACCTGCGGTACTCCTTCTTCGACAAGTACTTCAAGAAGATCGGGAACTGCGTCGGCGCCGCCACCTGCCCGGCCGGCACCGGCAAGGACTCCTCGCACTACCTGCTCTCCTGGTACTACGCCTGGGGCGGGGCGTACGACACCTCGGCCGGCTGGGCCTGGCGGATCGGCGACGGCGCCGCGCACGGCGGCTACCAGAACCCGATGGCCGCCTACGCCCTGGTCAACGACCCGGCGCTGGCCCCCAAGTCGGCCACCGGCAAGGCGGACTGGGCCACCAGCCTGACCCGGCAGGTGGAGTTCGTCCAGTGGCTGCAGTCCAGCGAGGGCGCCATCGCCGGCGGCGCGACCAACAGCTGGGAGGGCAGCTACGCCACCCCGCCCGCGGGCACGCCGACCTTCTACGGGATGTACTACGACGAGGCGCCGGTCTACCACGACCCGCCGAGCAACCAGTGGTTCGGCTTCCAGACCTGGGGCCTGGAGCGGGTCGCCGAGTACTACTACGCCAGCGGTGACGCCAAGGCCAAGGCCGTCCTGGACAAGTGGGTCACCTGGGCGCTCGGCAAGACCACCTTCAACGCCGACGGCACCTACCGGATCCCGTCCACGCTCTCCTGGAGCGGCAAGCCGGACACCTGGAACGCCGCCGCGCCCGGCGCCAACACCGGCCTGCACGTCAGCGTCGTCGACTACACCAACGACGTCGGGGTGGCCGGTTCCTACGCCAAGCTGCTCTCCTACTACGCGGCCAAGTCCGGCAACGCGGCGGCCAAGTCGGCGGCGCAGAAGCTGCTGGACGGCATGTGGAGCCACCACCAGGACGCCAAGGGCATCTCGGTGCCGGAGACCCGGACGGACTACAGCCGCTTCAAGGACGCGGTCTCGGTGCCCTCCGGCTGGACCGGCACCATGCCCAACGGCGACCCGGTGAACGCCAACTCCACGTTCCTGTCGATCCGTTCCTTCTACAGGAACGACCCCGACTTCGCCAAGGTCCAGGCCTACCTGGACGGCGGCCCGGCCCCGGTCTTCAGCTACCACCGGTTCTGGGCCCAGGCGGACGTCGCCACCGCGATGGCCACCTACGGCGAACTCTTCGGCTGAGCAACCCCGTTGCGGCCCCGTCCCGCCGGTCCGGCGGGACGGGGCTCGCGGCCGGCTCAGACCTTCGGCGAGAGGCCGAGGTTCACGCCGTTGGCGGCCCCGACCGAGTCCACGGCGGCGGTCTGCGAGAGGGTCTTCCCGAAGCAGACCGACCAGGAGTTCGCCCCGACGCCGGACGAGGAACACACCCAACTGCCGAGCGAGGCGGAGGAGTTGTAGAGGTCCATGGCCGCCTGCACCGAGAACAGGCTCGACCGGTTGTTCCGGACGATCACGGCGGCCTGCACGGCGCCCCCGCCCGCCGACCTGATCGCGCAGACCTGGGCGAGCACGTCGGTGGCGATCGTCTTGCTGCCGGCGCAGTGCCAGGTGCTGGAGCTGGAGGTGATGGGGTTGGTGTTGCCGTAGGCGCGCCAACTGCCGCTGTCGGCGGCCGCCGCGGGCCCGGCGGACACCAGGCCCAGGCCGAGAGCGGCGGCGGCGACGGTCATCGGTGCTGCGGCGGTCCGTGCGAAGCGCATGTGGTTCTCCTTCGAGGGTTCTCCGGAAACTCCCATGGTTACCGTACGACCTGATTCTCCGTCATGGCTCGGAATGGTCACAACTCCGGTGCAGTGAAGGCCCGGTGGAGGCGGTCGCGGGTGCTCTGCGGCGGGCCGCCAGGGCGAGCAGGGCGCCGGTGGCGAAGGCCGCTGCCGCGATCGCCGCCGACCGGCGCAGGCCGGTGGTGAAGTCGCCCGCGGTGGCGGCGAAGGTCCCGAAGAGCGCCACGCCGACCGCGCTGCCGACCTGCCGGGAGACGTTGAGCACGGCGGTGGCCACGCCCACGCCCACGCCCGAAGCCGGGGCGGACTCGACGACGGCGGCGACGAGGGCGAGGGCCGTCACGGTCTGGCCGAGCCCGGTCGTGGTCAGGGCGAAGAGCAGGGCGGGGTAGGGGGTGCCGGGTCCGGCGGCCAGCCAGCCGAGGAAGCCGGCGGCGCCGAGGAGCAGGCCGGCGACCATCGGGACGTACGGCCCGGTGCGGGCGGCGATGCGGCCGAACAGCGGGGCGGCCACCAGGCCCATCGCCGCCGAGGGCAGCAGGGCCAGGCCGGTGCCCAGGGCACCGAGGTGACGCTCCTGCTGGAAGTAGAGGCCGGCCAGGAAGAGCATGCCGTAGTAGCCGAAGCTGATCAGCATCCCGATCACCGTGGTCGAGGCGAAGGCGCGGGAGCGGAACACGGACGGCCTCAGCAGGGGCACGCGGGCGGTCCGGCCGTCCGCCGAACTGGCTTCCAGCGTCCGTTCCACCAGGACGAACGCCACCAGGGCCGCGGCGCCGGTACCGAGGGCGGACAGCGTGAAGGACGACGTCCAGCCGCGCGAACCCGCCTCGTTGAGGCCACTGGCCACCCCGAGCAGGCCGAGCACGGCGAGGACCTGGCCCACCGGGTCCGCCCGGCTCCGCCGCGGCCGGGGCGCCCGGGCCGGTGCCGGGAAGTGACGCAGGGTCAGCAGCGCGGCCAGCACCCCGAACGGCAGGTTCAGCCAGAACACCGCACGCCAGTTCGCGGCCGCCACCAGCAGCCCGCCGACCGCGGGCCCGGCGCCGAAGGCGACCGCCGCGACGGCGCCCCAGACGGCGACCGCCCGGGCCCGTAGCGCGCGGCCGGGAAAGGTGGCCTGGAGCAGGGCCAGCGAGGCGGGCACCAGCAGCGCCGCACCGGTGCCCTGGCCGAGCCGTCCGGCGATCAGCGCGGCGGCGGAGCCGGCCAGGCCGCAGCACGCGGAGGCGGCGGTGAACAGCCCCACCCCGGCCAGGAAGACCCGGCGTGGCCCGAACCGGTCGGCGAGGCCGCCGCCGAGCAGCAGCAGCGCGGCGAAGACGGTGCTGTAGCCGTCGACGATCCACTGGAGCGCGGAGGCGCCGGTGCCCAGCGAGGCCCGGACGGCGGGGACCGCCACGTTGACGGCGGTGACGTCGAGCATCACCAGGAAGTAGCCGAGGCTGAGGGCGATCAGCGGCGCGAGGGCGAGACGGCCCGCCCCGGCGGGCTCCTCTCCGGACGGACAGGCGGATGGACGGGCGGACGAGTGGGCGGGGCTGCGGCGGGTCGTCGCGGGGGTCATGGCACGAGCATCGGCTCCGGACGCTTCGTCACCGGGCGAAGTGTCGCCGTCCTAGGGTGGGGAGGTGCCGAACACCAGCCGCGGCCCCGCCGGGCCGCTCAAGCGCCAGACCGACATCGCCCGCGCCGCCGCCCTCATCGCGGACCCGTCGCGGGCCGGCATCCTCAAGTGCCTGGCCGACGGACGGCCGCTGGCGGCGAGCGCCCTGGCCGAGGAGGCGGGCATCGGCGCCGCGACCGCCAGCGCGCACCTGGCCAAGCTCGTCGAGGGCGGACTCCTCACCGTCGAACGGCGGGGTCGGTACCGGCTCTACCGGCTCGCCGGGCCGGACGTCAGCGCCGCCCTGGAGTGCCTGGCCGTGATCGCCCCGCCGCTGGCCATCACCTCGCTCCGGCAGAGCAGCCGCGCCAACGCCCTGCACCGGGGCCGCTCCTGCTACGACCACCTGGCCGGCCGGCTCGGCGTCGCCCTGATGACCGGCCTGCTGGAGCGCGGGGCGCTCACCGGCCACGACGGCGTGCACCGGCCCGAGCGGGCCGTCCACGACCGGCCGTCCTCCTACGGACGCGACGTCCACTACGCCCTCACCCCGGCCGGCCGCACCCTGCTCGCCCGGCTCGGCGTCGACACGGACGCCCTGCCGCCGCGCCGCCCCGCGATCCGCTACTGCGTCGACTGGAGCGAACACCAGCACCACCTGGCCGGAGCCCTCGGGGCGGCCCTGACCGCGCGTCTGTTCGCCCTGGACTGGGTCCGCCGGGGCACCGCCCCGAGGGTCGTCCACCTCACCGGCCCGGGCGCCCAGGGGCTGGAGCGTGCCCTCGGGGTCGTGGTGGCGGAGTAGGGAACCCGAACGGAACGGCGGTCGGTCAGGCGCCGGCACCGCCGAGGACGGACTCGAGCCGGTGCAGTGCGGCGAGGACGGGGGCGGTGCCGTCCTCGTGGCGGAGGCGTTCGGCGAGGAGCGCGGCGCGCCGGCGGTAGGCGGGTTCGCCGGTCGCGGCGGTGAGGGCGGTGGCGAGGGCACCCGGGGAGTCGAGCCGTTTCAGGGGGACGGCGGCGGGCGAGACGCCGAGGGCGGTGAGGCGCGAGGCCCAGAACGCGCCGTCGAACCAGACGGGGACCGGCACGGCCGGCACGCCCGCGCGCAGGCCCGCCGCGGTGGTGCCGGCGCCGGCGTGGTGGACGACGGCGGCCATCCGCGGGAAGAGCAGGCCGTGCGGCGCCTCACCGATCGTCAGCATGTCGTCGCCCTCGGCGTGCAGGCCGCTCCAGCCGGACTGGATCACGCCGCGCAGTCCGGCCCGGCGCAGCGCGGCCACGATCAGCGCACTGACGCGGCCGGGGTCCGGGACGGTCGGACTGCCGAGGCCGACGAACACCGGGGCCGGCCCCGCCTCGATGAACCGCTCGACCTCCGGCGGGAGTCCGGCGGCCGGAGGGGTGTACGGCCACCAGTAGCCGCTGACCGACAGACCCGGCCGCCAGTCGGGCGGGCGGGCCACCACGAGGGGGCTGAAGCCGTGGTGGACGGGCCAGTCCGGGGGCTCGCGGTGCGGGCCGCGGGCCGGGAACCGGCGCCGGGGAACGCCGAGTTCGCGCTGGACGTGGCGGGCGGCCCCGGCGAACACCGCCTCCAGGGCCAGGTTCACCGCCTGCCCCGCGAGCTGGTTGCCCACCGCCCCGCAGGACCGGGTGCCCGTGACGGGCGGAGGGAACTCCCGGGTGGGGGAGATGGGTTGGAGGTACACGCCGCGGCTGGGCAGGCCGAGCCCGTCGGCGATGGCACGGCCCAGCGGGGCCACGGAGCCGGACAGCAGGAGCACGTCGCTGCCGCGCGCCGCCTCCAGCATCCCGGGCACCATGTCGCCGACCAGGCGCCGGATCATCCTCAGGACGTGGGCCAGCTTGCCCGGCCCGCTGCGGCTGTCGAGCAGCCGCCGGCCGGCCTCGGACCGCAGGAGGGACTGGGGGTCGAGCGGCAGCCCGTGGAATCCGAGCCCGGCCTCGCGGGCCGGCCCCTCGAAGGACGCGTGGGTGACGAGCGTGACCCGGTGGCCCGCCCGCGCCAGCCCGTGCCCCAGTCCGGTGAAGGGCGCGACGTCACCACGTGAGCCGGCCGTGATCAGCGCAACACGCATGGTGGCCAGTATGGCGCCCCGGGACCGCCGGGGCGGCCACGACGGGCCGGGGCCGGGTGACGGCCCGTCAGACGATCAGCGGGAGCGGGTGGATCTCGTCGGCGAGGTGTCCGGCACGCTCGTGGATCCGCTGGACCGCCTCCTTGGAGGGCGCCTCGGACAGGCAGTAGACGACGCCCGCCTCCGGGTCGGCCCAGGCCTGCTCGAAGTGGACACTCTCCTCGGCCTGGATCGCCAGGTCGGCCATGTGGGCCGCCCGCAGGTCCTCCTCCGTGATGCCGACCATGTTGTGGTGCACGTCCATGAACTTCGTCATCGCCCACACACCTCCGGGAGCGGGTACCGGCGGCCCGGCTCGTGCCGAGCCGCTCCACCTCCAGGCTGCGCCGAACGCCCCCGCGCGCAACAGGACCGCGCGCAACACCCCCGCGCAACGGGACCGCCGGCCGGGGCGCGGGAGTGCCCGCCGGCGTCAGGCCGGGTGGCCGGGTTCGATGCCGGCCACCTCGCGGTAGGAGAGGAGGCGGTTGGCGCCCTCGCGGACCCTGGTGGCGAGGGGCTCCAGGAGGTGGCCGGTGTGGTCGCCCCAGTCGGCGCGGTCGAGGACCCGAGCGGCGAAGCGCGCGGGGGCGTCGGTGAGCAGGGGGACTCCCTCCGGGCCGGGCTCCCACCGGACGGCGGCGAACTTGTCCACCTCGTCGCCGGTGCGCCCGCCGAAGAGCTCGGCCAGGGCCCGGCCGCCGGGTCGGCGGGAGTCGAGCAGGTGGACGGCGAGCACCGGGGCGTGCAGGGCGATCCGGTGGGTGTGGTTCACCTTCGAGATCCAGACCGTGAAACGGGCCGGGTCGATCGAGTTCTGGCCGCCGAAGCCGACCAGGCAGCCCGCCCGCTCGCCCCCGGCGGCGGCCGTGACCACGTACACGGGGTAGTCCAGCAGGTCGAGGAAGTCCTCGAAGCGGTTCATGGTCCGTCAGCTCCTCCGGGCAGCGGGTCGTCGGGGTGTCCGCCGGGTCAGCCACCGAGGAGGCGGCGCAGGCGGTGGGGCACGGTGAGGCGGTCGCGGCGGGCGACGGTCTCGCGGTCGAGCTCCTCCATCAGGCGGCGGGAGCGGTGTTCGAGGTCGAGCTCGTCCAGGACGCGGTCGAGCTCGGCGAGCAGCGCGCCGTGCAACTGCCAGGCGTGCGGGTGGCGTTGGACGCGTGCCAGCAGGAGGTTGGCGACGTTGTCGCGGACGGCGTGGGCGGCGGCGAGTTCGCCGGCGAGGCGCAGCTCGGCGGCCTCGGCGTTGCGGCTGACCTGGGTGGTGACCAGGACCGAGAAGCTGACCAGGGCGTCGCCGACGTGGCCGAGCAGCTCGCCGAGGGCGAGCGCTTCGTCCGGCGGGAAGAGCTCCTCGTCCTCGCCGCGGCGCTTGGCCAGGTCGGTGAGCGAGCGGGCCAGCACCCGGATGACCACGACGCAGATCTCCAGCGTGTCCAGGCCGGTGCGCAGCACCAGCCGGGAGAGCACGCCCTCGGAGATGCGCGGGTTGAGCCGGAGGCTGTCCTCGGCCTGGCGGAGCGCGGCGTCCACCTCCGCGATGGCCTGGTCCAGCGCCCTGGCCTCGTGCAGCCGGGCCGCCGCCCGGGCCACCGGCGTCGGGCGCGGGAGCTGCTCGGCGATGCCGAGCAGGAGGTGCCGGGCGCGCCGGGCCAGGTCCTCGATCGACTCGCCCGCGGTGTCCACCCAGACCGGCGGCGCGAACAGCAGGTTGAACGCCAGCCCGACCACGGCGCCGATCAGGGTCTCCAGCACCCGGTCCCAGGCCTGGGCCGCCAGCTGGCTCACCCCGAGGACCAGCATCGCGCTGATCGCGACCTCGTTCACGAACTCGCCGACCCGGACGAACTGACCGATGATCAGCGAGGTCAGGATGACCAGCCCCAGGCTCCACCAGCTCAGCCCCGTGACAGCGCTGAACGCGATGGCGATCAGCACCCCGACCACGACGGAGTTCACCCGCCGGACACTGGTGGTCAGCGTCGAGTAGACCGTCACCTGGACCACCAGGAGGGCGGTCAGCGGAGCGGTGAGCGGCGCGGGGGAGGTGTGCAGGGCGACGGCGGCGGCGTAGGAGAGGGTGGCCGCCAGGGTGGCGCGCACGGTGAGGTGCACCACCGGGTCGCGGAGGTGCCGGCGCAGGTTCGGGGGCGCGGTCGCTCGTACATCGGCCATTCTCCGCGTGTGTCCCGCCGAGGGCCGGGTCATCCCTCCGGCGAGTCGTCGCGGGCCGGTCGCGCGGGACCCGACGCGGGGCGGACGGACCGTCAGGTTTGAGGTCTGCGAACGGGGTGAGACGGAGTGGCGGGTGCAGGAACCGCCCGCCGATCCCTCCGGCGGGCCGTCCGGCCCGTCGCGCAGACCCGGCCGCCGCAGGCAACCCCCCCCGCCCGGCGGCCGGGGTCTGCGCTCGTCGTCAGTTGTCAGCCGCCTGTGGTCAGCCGCCGGGCGAAGGGGCTCCCCGGGTCACTGGTCGGAGTAGCTGAGGTCTCCCACCGTCCAGCTGCTGATGTCGGCGATGGCGATCCGGTACATCCCGCCGGTGTGGGGCAGGCCGTAGCTGCCCTGGAGGATGCGGGCGACGTGCAGGTGCAGGTGGGTCGGCGGCGTCGGCGGGCCGTCGGGGGAGGGGGCGAAGAGGGTGGCGAAGGGCTTCAAGTGGTCGGAGGTGGCGAGGACTTCGGCCACCCGTTCGTGCCAGACGCTCTCGGGCGCCAGCCGGCCGGTGATCACCGCCCCCGGCACGACCACGGTCAGCGGCATCTGGTTGCTGCCCTCGGACTCCACCATGGTGGCGATGTCGACGAGCAGCGCATCAGGGTTCGACATGGGCCCGAGGATAGCGCCCTCCCGCGCCGGACGGCCGGGGCCGGGGCATGCCGAACGGGTCGTGCGCTCAGTACTCCTCGTCGGGGTAGCCCCAGTCGATGGAGACCTCGGCGTCCGGTGCGGCCTCGGCGACGGCGGCACCGAACGAGCTCTCGAAGTACGGCTGCCAGCGGCCGAACCCGCTGATGCTGATGGGGAACTTCGACTCGCCCGACACGTAGTCGACGCCGTTGTCGCGGACCGCGCCGTAGCTGATCTGGGCCTCGAAGCCCTCGTCGCGCAGCAGCTCGCCGATGGACGCGGCGACGGCCTCGGCCTGCGCGGGGTCGGCGAGGCGGGAGACGGTGAAGTGGAGATCGATGTTGACCGACATGCCCGCAGGTTACCGGCCGCCACCGACGGTGCCGCCCGGCGGGTGGCCCCCCGCGGCACACGGCTGACCTACCGTCACGGCAGTGGCGGGCCACCGGCGGAAGCCGCCGGAGCGGGCGATTCGGCCGGGGAATCGGGGGCAAGAGCAACCGCACGTCCCGCGCCGACCGCGCGGGGAACCGTACCGGACAAGGGAGTTCACCCATGTCGTTCCTGTGGGCCGTCATCGCCGGTCTGATCATCGGTCTGCTCGCCAAGCTCGTCCTGCCCGGCCGCCAGCCGATCCCGCTCTGGCTGACGGTGCTCCTCGGCGTCGTGGGCGGCCTGGTCGGCAACGCGCTCGCGAGCGCGCTCGGGGTGCGGGACACCGGCGGCATCGACTGGATCCGCCACTTCCTGCAGATCGGCGTCGCAGCGGCCCTGATCGCCCTGGTCACGCCGTCCTGGTCCCGTCGCGGTTGACAGCCGGCGGACGTCAGGGGCGCCAGGACTCGCCGTACTCGCGCCACTGCTGACCGGTCTCCCGGCCCTGCTGCTCGGCCTGGCGGCCCAGCTCCCGGCCGGCCTGCTCCGCCTCGCGGTCCCCGGCCGTCGGAACCCCCGCCTCGGCCGGGGCGGAGGCGGGGCCCGGCGTGCCGGGGGAGGGTGACGTGCCGCCGCCGCGTTCGGTGGCGGCACACCCGGCGGCGGCGAGGGCGAGTACGAAGGAGGCGAGGGCGAGGCGGCGGGGCCGACGGTTCATGACCTCATCCTGTCCCCGCCGGACCGGCGGATCGGTCGCCGAACGTCCTTTCGGGCACAGCCCTTCGTCCCCTCTTCGGAGCGGTGTGCGAGCCGGGGAAGCGGGTAGCCGCGTAGCGCCACCGCCCCGCACCCGCGGAGGACCCCATGACCACCCCCTCCTCGCACCGCCTGCTCACCGGCTACCTCAACGACCACCTCGCCGGCGCCGTGGCCGCCGCCCGCCGGGCCCGCCGCACCGCCGAGGCGCTCCTCGACCCGGCCGGCCGGCCGCAGCTGCGACGGGTGGCGGCGGAGATCGAGGGCGACCTGGCCTCGCTGCGCCGGGTGATGCGCGAACTCGACGTCCCCGAGCGGCGGTCGAACGTCTGGCTGGCACGCGGCGGCGAACTGCTCGGGCTGCTGAAGCCCAACGGTTCCGTGCGGCACCGCACACCGCTCACGGACCTGGTCGAACTGGAGGTGCTCCGGCTCTGCGTCCTCGGCAAGCGCCAGCTCTGGGCCGCGCTGGCCGACCGGGTGGGCGTCGAGGCCGGCCTCGACCGCGCCCGGCTGGCCGAGCTGACGGCCAGGGCCGACCGCCAGGCCGAGGCCCTGGAGGAACTCCGGCTGCGCGCGGCCCGTGCGTTGGCCGGCGGTTGAACCGGCCGTCGAACCGGACCCCGGCCGCCGCGGACGGTCCGTCCGGGAAGCCCCGTTCGCCCACGGGCGGGTCGATGCGTGACATGCTCCTCGCATGACGGACCTCGAGGATCGAGTGGTACCCGAGCCGGGCGGCGGTCCCGCGCCGACGAGCGGTGACCCGACGGTGGTGCGGGAGGTCCTCGCGGGTCTGCCCGGGTCGGTGGTGTTCCTCCAGCCGGTGTACGGGCCGGGCGGCGAGGTGACGGACTTCCTGCTGGCCGCGGCCTCGCCCGAGGCGGTGGACGTCGGCGGACGCCGGGGTGCCGAGCTGCTGGGCCGGACCGTGCTCCAGACCTACCCGGGGACGCGCGGCACCGAGCTGTGGGAGGGCTACCTGACTGCCCTCGGGGGGACGCGCCACGAGGGTGAGACGGAGTACCTGGAGACCGCCGCCGGGATCCCGCACCGGTCCCGATGGGCCGTGCGCGCGGTGCCCTGCCAGGGTGGGCTGCTGGTCTCCTGGAACCGCCTGGACCAGGGCGAGCGGGAGGAGCGCCGCCTGGCCCTGATGCAGCGCCTGGGCCGGATGGGCTGGCTCGACCGCGACCTGACGAGGGACGAGGTCACCTGGTCCGAGGAGGCGTACTCGATCTTCGACCGGGAGCCTTCGGAGGGTCCGCTGCGACTGGAGGAGCTGGCCCTCCTCGCCGAGGGCGAGGACCGACGGCTGCTGGTGGAGGAGGTGCGTCGGCTGCTCGCCTCCGGCGAACCGATCGACCGCACCTTCCGCATCCGGCTGCCCCGGCAGGAGGTGCGCCACGTGCGGGTCGTCGCCGAGAGCGAGACGGACGCGCACGGCCGGCCGGTCCGGCTGCACGGGCTGTTCCAGGACCGCACCGCCGCGGAGCGGACCCAGCGCCAGCTGCTCGAACACCGGCAGGCCGTGCTCAGCCACCAGAGCCAGCTGGCGGCCGAGCGCGACATTGCCGCCCGGCTCCAGGAGACCCTCCTCCCGGCACCCCAGCAGGTCCTGCACCTGGGCGGCCTGACGGTCGACATCGCCTACCGGCCCGTCCAGGAGGGGCTCAACCTCGGCGGCGACTGGTACAGCGCCATCGAACTCCCGGACGGCCGCGTCCTGTTGGTCGTCGGCGACGTCGCGGGCCACGGGCTGGACGCGGTCGCCACCATGGCCCTGCTGCGCTTCACCGCCAAGGGCATGGCCGTCACCGGGACACCGCTGCCCACCGTCCTGGCCAACCTGAACACCCTGCTGCTGCACACCTCGGAGCGGCAGTTCAACACGGCCACCCTGGTGATGGCCGCCTACGAGCCCGCCACCTCCCGTCTCACCTGGGTCCGGGCCGGACACCCGCCGCCGCTCCTCCTGCGCGGCGGCGAAGCCCGCTTCCTGCCGTCCCCCGACGGCATCCTCCTGGGGGTCGCCGAAGCCCCCGGCTACCAGGCCGCCACCCTCGACCTGCTCCCCGGCGACCACCTCCTCCTCTACACCGACGGCCTGGTCGAACACCCCGGCGAGCCCATCGACGAGGGCCTCGCCCGCCTGGCCCGCACCGCCGAATCCCACGCCGGCGCCCCCGCCTTCGTGGACGGCCTGGTCCGGGCCCTCCAGGACGGCCGCGAACGCCGCGACGACATCTGCGTCCTGCACATCAGCCGCTGACGGACCGGAACTGACGGTGAGTGAGGCGGGGAATCCGGGGCAGGCGAGCCTCCAGGACGCACCGCGGACACCGGTCGCGGTGCGGTGACGACAGGAGGCGAAGCGATGGGCAGCGTCGACATCTGGGCGTTCCGTACGGGCTCCGGGCACGTGTCGGGGTCGGACCTGGTGGGGTTCAAGGTCGAGGCGACCGACGGGCACATCGGCAAGGTCGACCGGCTCTCGGAGGAGGTCGGGGCCAACTACCTGGTGGTGGACACCGGGCCGTGGATCTTCGGGAAGCACGTGCTGCTGCCGGCCGGGACGGTCGCCCGGGTGGACTTCGAGGGGGAGGTGGTGCACGTCGACCGGACGAAGGAGGAGATCAAGGACGGCCCCGAGTTCGACCCGCACAAGCACGACGCGGACGACGGCTACCGGGAGAAGTACGCGGGGTACTACGGCCCCTTCTACGCCGGCCCGATGTACTGACAGGAGGCGGATCATGTCCAGTGCCCTGGTCGTGACGATCGTCCTGGCCGCCGTCGTGGTGCTGGTGCTCGCGGCGTGCGCCGTCCGGTGGCGCCGCCGCCGACACCCCGACCTGGCCAGGCGGTTCGGTCCCGAGTACGGCCGCACCGTGGCCCGCCACGGCGGCGACACCGCCGCGGCGGAGCGGGAGCTGGCACAACGCGTCGAGCAGCACCGGGAGTTGGTCCTCACCCCGCTGGACGCCGCCTCGCGGGAGCGGGCCGGACGGCAGTGGGCCGAGGTGCAGGCACGGTTCGTGGACTCGCCGGCGCGGGCCCTCGCCGAGGCGGAGGAACTGCTGGCCCGGGTGGCCCGCGAGCGCGGCTACCCGGACTCGGACGTGGACGCGCAGACCGACGCGATCTCGGTCGACCACGGCGAGCACGTCGAGGCGTACCGGGCCCTGCGCGCGAAGGCCGCGCAGGACGCGGCCGGCACCGAGGAGCGACGCGAGGCGCTGCTGCGGGCGCGTGAACTGTTCACCGCGCTGATCGGTCCGGGCGACGGGGCGGCTCCGGGCGACGGGGCGGCGGTGCCGCCGCGCATCCCGGCCGCCCGCGCCCCGCGGCACTTCCCGAAGCAGCGCGAGCACCACGCCTGAGCTTCCCACGGGTCGGCCCGTCCGTCCGTCCCGTTCACCGACCCACCACCGAGGAGGACAGCATGACCATCAGCCACCCTGAGCACCGCACCGACTCCGTGGACACCCCGGACCGGTTCCGGAGCCGGACCCACGGCACGGGCACCACCGGCCGCTGGGCCCGTCCGTCCGACCCGCGCCACGCCGCACCCGCGGACACCAGGAAGGCCTCTGCGGAGGACATCGCCGCCGCCCACGACGCGGCGGTCGCCGAGGACCGCGAGCGCACCGGGCACACCGGGCCGGGCCGGCTCCTCGGGCAGGAGCTCGGCGCGGAGCTGACGCACCGTCTGGACCGGGCGGTGGGCGGCTTCGTCGACGACCCGCGCGGTGCGGTGCGGGAGGCGGACGCGGCCCTGGAGGAGACCGTGCACCGGCTCACCGAAGCCCTGCGGGAGCGGCACGGTGCCCTCCGCGGCACCTGGAGGGCCGACGCCGGCCACGCGGAGCAGGAGGACTCCGGCCGTACCGAGGAGCTGCGCCTCGCACTCCGTGACTACCGCGACCTCCTCCGGCGCCTGGTCGCGGCCTGACCCGTCCGTCAGGCCGGACCGAGCGCCGGACGGCGGCCGACCCCACCGGGGCCGGCCGCCGTCCGCGTGCTACGGCCGGTCCTCGTCGGGCCAGGCGCGGGTGTCCCGCGGTTCGAGGTAGGGCTCGCGAGCGGGGGCCATGCCGCCCTCGATGCCGCGCTGGCGGACCAGTTCGGCGTCGAACTCCAGGCCCAGCAGGATCGCCAGGTTGCTCAGCCAGAGCCAGACCAGGAAGACGATGACGCCGGCCACGGTGCCGTACGTCTTGTTGTACGAGGCGAAGTTGGCGACGTAGGCCGCGAAGCCGGCCGAGAGCAGCAGCCACAGCAGCACCGCCAGCAGACTGCCGGGGGAGACCCAACGGAAGCCCCGGCCACGCACGTTGGGCGCGGCCCAGTACAGCAGGGCGATCATCAGGACCACCAGCAGGACCAGGACCGGCCACTTGGCGACCGTCCACACGGTGAGCGCGGTGTCCCCCAGGCCGAGCAGGTCGCCGGCCCGCCGGGCCAGCGGTCCGGTGAACACCACGATCAACGCGCTCGCCGCCAGCAGGACGACCAGCAGTACGGTCAGCCCCAGCCTGATCGGGGTCAGCTTCCAGACCGGCCGGCCCTCGCGGATGTCGTACACCGCGTTGGACGCCCGGATGAACGCCCCGATGTACCCCGAGGCCGACCAGAGCGCGCCGAGCAGGCCGACCACCGCGAGGGCGCCGCTACTGCCGCGGCTGTCCTGCAGCTGGGTCACCGCCGTCCGCAGCACGTCCTGCGCGGCGCCCGGCGCCAGTGACCGTACGTTGTCGAGGAGTTGGTCCGTCACGCTCGGGCCGACCAGCCCGAGCAGGGAGACCAGCAGGAGCAGCGCCGGAAAGACCGCCAGCACCCCGTAGTAGGTCAACGCGGCTGCCCGGTCCGGGAGTTCGTCCTCCAGGAACTCCTTTCCGGTGCGTCGCAGGACCGACCGCCAACTCCGGCGCGGCAGGTCCGTCGGGCCCCGGGGCGCATCGCCCCCGGGCCGGTCGGGGCGGTCGAGGTCGTGGTCAGGGTCGTGGTCGTGGTCGTGGGACGTCGGCATGCTGCGCGTGTTTCCGTCGTGGCGGGTCTCAACCACCACGGGCCGGGAGGGGCCCGTTCCCCCGGGCAGGCCGTGCCCGCGTCCCTCGGGTGGGTGAACCACGGCCCGGACCGGCCGCGCCGGGCCGCCGCCGGGCGTGGACGTGGGTTCGAGTGGGGGGATGGCAGAGCAGCGGACCCCACCCCTCAACCTCGGCGAACAGCTCCTGGAGGAGTTCCTCACCACGGGCTGCACGACCGACCCCCTCGACGTGGCGGCCATCGCGCAGCGGTACACCCAGACCACGGGCATCGGCACCGGCACCGTGTACCTGGCGGACATCCTGCGGATGGGAGGCGGCCCCGACCCGGCGATCGAGGGCATGACGACGGGCCGGGCGTCCTGCCCGAGCGGGCGGATGAAAGACGCCGAGCAGGGGACACGCGGTCCATGGTGATCCGCCGGAACCTCCGACACCTCCGACACCTCCGGCGCGTGGCGCAGCGCCGGTCGCCGCGCACCGTCGGCCTGCGCACCGCGGACCTGAGGCTGGGGCAGCGGCTGCTCGCCTCGGTCGCCGCCTTCGGCGTCGCGGCGGTGCCGGCCGCCGTGCTGCTGGTGCTGGTCGAGGCGCACTGGTCGCCGCTGCGCCGGCTCGACGCGGGGGCCGCCGAGCACCTGCACGCGGCGGTGCGCGGGCGGCCCGGCGTGCTGACCGCGCTGCGCGTGCTCAGCGAGGGCGTCTGGGACCCCCTGACGATGCGTCTGCTGGTCGCTGCCACCGTGGGCTGGCTGCTGTGGCGGGGCGCCCGGCGGCTCGCGGTCTGGGCGGCCGCCACCGTCCTCGCGTCCGGGCTGATCGGCTGGGCGGTGAAGACGGCCGTCGCCCGGGCCCGCCCCGCGCTGCCCGATCCGGTGGCGCACGCGCCCGGGTTCTCGTTCCCGTCCGGGCACGCGATGACGGCCGCGACCTGCTGCGCCGTCCTGCTGCTGGTGTTCGTGCCGATGCTGGGCCGGCGGTGGCGGGTGGCGGCCCGGGTGGTGGCGCTCGTCAGCGTGCTGGGCGTGGGGTTCACCCGGATCGCGCTCGGCGTCCACTGGGTCAGCGACGTGCTGGGGGGCTGGCTGCTCGGGGCGGCCCTGGTCGCGGCCACCGCCTGGGCCTTCGAGGGCTGGCGCCGGGACACGGGCCGGCTCCCGGGGCCGCCGCTCACCGAGGGCCTGGAGCCGGAACTCGCCCGCCCCGGCCGGCCGGAACCGCCCTGACCGAAGTGCAGGCGGTGCTTCCGGCGGCGGACGTCGGGCGCCTCCGCCGTCTCCGCGGGCGTGCCGCCCGCGCCCGCAGGACGGGCCGGGACGGCGGCTGACGGTCGGTCAGGGGGCGGCCGGGCGGTCGGCGTCGATCTCGGCCCAGACGGTCTTGCCCTGCGGGTGGGGCGTGGAGCCCCAGCGGTCGGAGGTCCGGCGGACGATGTAGAGGCCGTGGCCGCCGGGGAGGTGTGGCAGGTGGGGCTGGCGCGGGACGGGCAGGGCGGGGGAGGGGTCGTTCACCTCGATGCGCAGCCGGGCGTCCGTGGCGTCGAGGACGAGGTCCAGGGGGCCGTCGGTGTGCAGCATGGCGTTGGCGACCAGTTCGGCGACCAGCAGGACCACGTCGTCGGCGCCGGGCCATGACCAGTCGTCAAGTGCCGTGAGGGTGAAGCCCCGTGCGCTCGCGACCGGCTTGGCCCGGCCGGCGAGCGCCAGGCGGCGGCGCTGGCCCCCGCCGGGGACGGTGGTCTTCAGGGTCTCCCGGGAGGTGTTCATTCGGTCAACCCTTCGGATCTGCGGTGGTCGTCGGAGTGCCTGTTTCCCGCGTTGCCCCGGATGATGCAGTCCGCCCCGGAAGTCCCCTCCCGCCAGCCGTGTCGCACGGCGTTGCCACGGCGGTCACGGTGCCCCTCATGGCGCCTCGGCGAGCGCGGCCCGGACGGTCGGGTGGAGGTCGAACACGGCCTGCGCCCCGGTGATCTCCAGGAGCCGCAGCACCGCCGTGGACGCGGCCGCCAGCCGCAGGGCGGTCCCCGCCGCGAGCGCGGCGGCCCGGGTCTTCAGCAGCAGGTTGAGCCCGGAGGAGTCGCAGAAGCGGATCCGCTCCAGGTCGACCACCAGCAGCGCCGGCGCGTCGGCGAGCGCCTGGTCGAGGGCGCGCCGCGCCGGGAGGAGCGATTCGATGTCGAGGTCACCGGCCAGCCGGCAGAGCACCGACCGCTCGTCCTGGACGAGCAGTTCGGCGGTCGGGCCCTCGTGCGTCGCGGAGGAGCCGGCTCCTTCGGGCGCGGCGTCGTCGTGCGGTGGCATTCCTCTTCCCCTCCAACAGGTGTCTCCCGATGACTGTACGCACCCGTGGTGCTGCCGTCAGGCGGCGCCCAGCCCCTCGCGCAGCCGCTTGAGGGTGCGGGCCAGCAGACGGGAGACGTGCATCTGGGAGAGCCCCAGGCGGGCACCGATCTGGGACTGCGTCAGGTCGTGGGTGAAGCGTAGCGACAGGACCAGGCGTTCGCGTTCGGGCAGGGCGGCGATGAGCGGCTGGAGGGAGACCAGGTCCTCGACCAGGCCGAGCCGTTCGTCGGCGCCGCCGAGCCGGGCCGCCAGGGCGCCCGGGCCGCCCTCGTCGTCGCCCGCGGGGACGTCGAGGGAGTCGGTGGTGTGGGCGTTGGCCGCGTTGAGCCCCTCGATGACCTCCTCCTGCGACAGTTCGAGGTGCTCGGCGAGCTCGGCCACGGTCGGGGCCCGGTCGAGCCGGTGGGCGAGCGCGTCCTGGGCCTTGGCCAGGGTGAGGCGCAGCTCCTGGAGGCGGCGGGGGACGTGCACGGCCCAGGTGGTGTCGCGGAAGTGGCGGCGGATCTCGCCCAGGATGGTCGGGATGGCGAAGGTGGTGAACTCCACGCCGCGCTCGGGGTCGAAGCGGTCGATGGCCTTGATCAGCCCGACCGCGCCGACCTGCAGCAGGTCCTCCGGGTTCTCCCGGTGCGCGCCGAAGCGGCGCATGGCGAAGCGGACCAGTGAGAGGTTGAGTTCGACCAGCGAGGAGCGTACGTAGGAGTACTCGCGGGTGCCCTCCTCCAGCCCGGCCAGCCGGACCAGCAGGACCCGGGTGAGGTCGCGGGCGTCGGCCGGGGCGACCTCGCGGAGCTCCTCCGCCAGCTCGGCCAGTTCGGGGGCGGGGTCGGCGGGCCGGTGGGGCGGTGGGACCGGGGCGTACCCCTCGGGACGGCGGGAGGCGTCTGTCAGGAGGTCGTCACTGGTCACGGCCATGTCGGTCCTTTCCCTCGGTGCGCGGTCCGTCCCCGGTTACCCGCGATTCCCGGCCCCATGCCCCCGGAATCCGTGAAGGATCCGTGAAGACTCACCGCGACGGCGCCGGGTCGACCGAGACGCCGATCAGGCAGGTGTCGTCGTCGGTGTCCGCCCCGCCGTAGCGCAGCAGGTGGTCCAGGTGGCCCTCCAGGGAGGCGGGGCGGCCGGTGGTGGTGCGCGCGGCCCCCTCGCTGAGGGCCAGCAGGCCGTCCAGGGAGGCGTGGACGGACTCGTCGCGGCGTTCGATGAGGCCGTCGGTGAACATCACCAGGGTGTCGCCGGGCGCGAGGTCGAGGTGGTCCTCGGCGTAGTCGGCGTGGTCGAGGACGCCGAGCAGGATGCCCTCCAGCTGCGGGAGGGTGCTCGCGGTCCCGTCGCGCAGCAGGACGGGCGGCAGGTGGCCGGCCCGGGCCCAGCGCAGCCGCCGGGTGCCGGGGTGGTAGAGCGCGCAGACGGCGGTGGCGGTGACGTTGTCGGTCAGGTGGTGGGTGACGCTGTTGAGCCAGGTGAGCAGCTGGGCCGGGCCGGCGCCGGTGGCGGCCAGCCCGCGCAGCGCGTTGCGCAGGGCGACCATGCCGGTGGCGGCCTCGATGCCGTGCCCGGCGACGTCGCCGACGCAGAGCAGGACCTCGCCGGAGGGCAGGGTGAGGATGTCGTACCAGTCGCCGCCGACCAGGTGCTCCTTCTCGGCGGGCCGGTAGCGCACGGCGACCTGGAGGTCGTGCAGGGTCTGCGGGCCGCGGGCCGGCGGCATGATGGCGTGCTGCAGCTGGAGGGCCAGGCGGCTGCGCTCGGCGGCCTGCTGCTCGGACTGGGCCAGCTGGTCGCGGGTGGCGGCGAGTGCGACCTCGGTCCAGTGCTGGGCGGAGATGTCCTGGTAGGCGCCGCGGACGGCGGTGAGCGCCGCGTCGCCGTCGTGGACCGGTTCGGCCACCACCCGGATGTGGCGGGACACCCCGTCCGGGCGCTGGAGGCGGAAGGCGGTGGAGGCGGGGCGCCGGTGGTGCAGCAGGGTGCGCAGGAACCGGCCGATCGCGGGCTGGTCGTCGGGGTGGGCGTGGTCGGCGAGGCGGTCCAGTGAGATCGGGGCGGCGGTGGCGGGCAGGCCGTGCAGGTCGAACAGGGTCTCGTTCCAGGCGATCTGCCCGGTCTGGAGGTTCTCCTCGAAGCCCCCGATCCGGCCCAGCCGCTGGGCGTGCTGGAGGAGCCGGGCCACCCGGGGCGTGCCGTCGTCCAGCCGCCAGACCACCACCACGTACCGGCCGTGCCGGCTGATGCTGACCCGGGCCCGGGTGTGCAGGGCGACGCCGTCGACGGTGGCCGACAGGCGCATCTCCTTGGCGCGGAAGGGCTCGCCGGTGGCGTAGACGTGCTCGACCTTCTCGGCCAGCCCGCCCGGCTCGGCGGCCAGCGGGTAGGCCTCCAGGAGGCGGGCACCGGCCACCGCGCTGGTGGGCCGTCCGGCGAAGTCGGTGAAGGCGGGGTTGACGTGCCGGATGCCGAACTCCAGCGGGAGCTCGGCCGGGCCGGGGGCCAGGTCGAGCACCAGGCAGGGGTCGAGGATGCCGTCGGCCAGGTGCTGCAGGTCGTCGAACTCGCCGTCCCGCAGCGCGGGCGCCGCGGGCGTGGTCCAGGTCTCCAGGGTGGTGGCGCACAGCTCCGCCAGGGCCTCGAACTGGCGCTGGAGGACCTGGGACGGCGGCTCCAGCCGGGCCGGCCAGCACATCTCCAGGACGCCGATCAGCCGCCCGCCGGTTCCGGCGGGCACCACCACCCGGCCGCCGACGCGCTCGTGCTGGCCGATGGTGGGCAGGGCCGCGTGGGCGAGGGTCGGGTACGCGACGGTCTCCCGCTCCTCCAGCGCCCGGCGGGCCGGGGTGGGCACCCCGGGCGGTACGTGCCGCCAACGGCCGGCCTCGGCCGGGCTGAAGCCGGCGCTGCCCTCCAGGGTCAGCGACTGGTCCGGGTGGGCGGCCCAGATCGCGACGGCCACCGCGCCGAGCGGCTGCAGCGCGGTGGTGAGCACCGAGCGCGCGACCGCCTCGCCGTCGCCGGTGGCCAGGCTGTGCGCCTGGGTGGCCCGCAGCCGCAGCGCCGGGTCCTCGCGGGGGCCGGTGGAGGTGGCGACGAAGTCGCGGGCGATGGCGGAGATCCGGTCGGTGGTCACCTGGTTGACCAGGTCGGCGGCGAACTCCAGCACGGAGGCGCCGGCCTGCTCGGCCAGCACGGTCAGCTGGGTGCCCGCCTCGGCGGGGCTGCACCGCAGGCGTTCGATGAGCACGCCGGCCGCCATCTCCACCAGGGACCGCCCGGCCGCGTCCGCGTGGGCCCGGTCGAGCTCCGAGCGCAGGAACTCCACGGTGGCGGCCAGGCGGTTCAGCGCCGTCGGTCCCGCCGCGCCGTCCGCGGGCCCGCCCGCCGGGCCGTCGCCCACCGGCCCGCCGTCCGTCCGCCCGGACGGCGCCCGGTCGCGCTGCTGCCCGATCGCGGGCACCCGCGCGGGCCCGCCCGCGGTGGCGGGCGGGCCGGGGCTCGGGTCCAGGGGCTCGTGCACGGCGGTCTCCAGTCGACGGGTGGCGGTCAGCTGTCCTCGGGGTCCGGCGCGTGCACCGTGAGCTGGGCCTTGATCCGGCCGATCAGCTCGACGGCGTCCACCGGTTTGGTGACGTAGTCGCTCGCACCGGCGGCCAGGCTCTTCTCCCGGTCGCCGAGCATCGCCTTGGCGGTGACGGCGATGATCGGCAGGCCGGCGTGCTCGGGCATCGCCCGGATCGCGGCGGTGGCGGTGTAGCCGTCCATCTCCGGCATCATCACGTCCATCAGGATCAGGTCGATGCCGGGCTGGGTCGCCAGGGCGTCGAGGGCGGCCCGGCCGTTCTCCGCCTGCAGCACGCGCATCCCGTGGAGTTCGAGGATCCCGGTGATCGCGTACAGGTTGCGGTCGTCGTCGTCCACCACCAGCGCGGTGACGCCGGCCAGACCGGGGTCCGCGTCGGGGGCCCAGGCGGGGGCGGAGCGCGGGCGGATGGACTCGGGCCGGTCGGCGCTCATGTGCAGCGCGACGCGTTCGCGCAGCTCGTCCAGGCTGGAGAGGACCTCGACCTGACGGGCCGTCATCCGGGCCAGCAGGGCCTCGTCGGGGCCGAAGGCACGGCTGCGGTGGGCGAGGACGGGCACCGACTGCAGGGCCGGGTCGCCGTCCATGTCGCCGAGCAGGTCGAGCGCGGCCCCGTCGGGCAGGTCCAGGTCGAGCACCACGCAGTGGCAGGGGCCGTCGGCGAGGGTGGCGGCGGCCTCCTGGGCCCCGACCGCGGTGACGATCTCCAGCTGCCGGCCGTCCGGCCGGGGGAGCTCGGCGAGGGCGTTCTCGGCGACCAGCCCGAGCAGGCCGTGGGCCCGGGCCTCGACCACCAGGAGCCGGCGGGCCGGCAGTCCGGCCTCCGGCGCCGGGGCCGGGTCCAAGCCGGGAGCGGCCCCGGCCGGCCCCGCCACCGCCGCGGGCTCCGGCAGGTCGGGGCGTGCGACGGGCAGGTAGAGGGTGAAGACGCTGCCCCGGCCCAGGGTGCTCTCCACCGAGATCGCCCCGCCGAGCAGGTAGGCGATCTCGCGGCTGATGGACAGTCCGAGACCGGTGCCGCCGTACTTGCGGCTGGTGGTCCCGTCGGCCTGCTGGAAGGCCCCGAAGACCGTCTCCAGGTGCTGCGGCGCGATGCCGATCCCGGAGTCGACCACCCGGAACGCGACCACGGGGCCGCCCGCCCGCAGGTGGTGCGGGGCCTCCTGCCCGTCGGCGAGCTCGACCCGCAGCTCCACAGCCCCCTTCTCGGTGAACTTCACCGCGTTGGAGAGCAGGTTGCGCAGCACCTGGCGCAGCCGGTAGTCGTCGGTCACCAGCGTCTCCGGGACGCCGTCGCCGGTGCGCACCCGGAAGGCCAGGTTCTTCTGCCCGGTCATCGGACCGAAGGTCATCCGGACGTAGTCCAGCAGGGTCGCCAGCGGCACCGTCTCGACGTTCAGGTCCATCTTCCCGGCCTCGACCTTGGAGAGGTCCAGGATGTCGTTGATCAGCTGGAGCAGGTCGGAGCCGGCCGAGTGGATGATGCCGGCGTACTCGACCTGCTTGGCCGTCAGGTTCCGGGTGGGGTTCTGGGCCAGCAACTGGGCCAGGATCAGCAGGCTGTTGAGCGGGGTGCGCAGCTCGTGGCTCATGTTGGCCAGGAACTCCGACTTGTACTTGGAGGCGACGGAGAGCTGGTGGGCCCGGTCCTCCAGCTCCTGGCGGGCCTGCTCGATCTCCAGGTTCTTCGCCTCGATGTCGCTCTTCTGCGCCTCCAGCAGCTCCGCCTTCTCCTCCAACTCGGCGTTGGACGCCTGGAGTTCCTCCTGGCGGGCCTGCAACTCCTGTGAGCGGGCCTGGAGTTCGGCGGTGAGGCGCTGGGACTCGCCGAGCAGCTCGTCGGTGCGGGAGTTGGCGACGATGGTGTTGAGGTTGACGCCGATGGTCTCCATCAGCTGGTCCAGGAAGGCCCGGTGGACCGGGGTGAAGGGTTGCACGGCGGCGAGCTCGATGACGCCGAGCACCTGGTCCTCGGCCGTGATCGGCAGCACCACCAGGGAGAGCGCGTCGGTGCTGCCCAGCCCCGAGGCCACCGGCAGGTAGCCGGCCGGGAGCCGGTCGACGCCGATGGTGCGGCGGCTGCGGGCGGCCTGGCCGACGAAGGACTCGCCGAGGCGGAACGGCACGGGGCGGGCGCCGCGGGGCAGGGCGTACGAGGCGACCAGCCGCAGCACGGTCTCCTCCTCGCTCTCCTCGGCCAGGTAGAAGGCGCCGCACTGGGCGGAGACCAGCGGGGTCAGCTCGTCCATGACCGACTCGGCCACCGCCGCGAGGTCCCGGCGGCCCTGCATCAGGGCGGCGATCCGGGCCAGGTTGGTCTTCAGCCAGTCCTGGTCCTCGTTGGCCCGGGTGGTCTCGCGCAGCGACTCCACCATGAAGTTGATGTTGTCCTTGAGGTCGGCGACCTCGCCGGAGGCGTCCACGGTGATCGAGCGGGTCAGGTCCCCGGCCGTCACCGCGCTGGTCACCTCGGCGATGGCGCGCACCTGCCGGGTGAGGTTCCCGGCGAGCTCGTTGACGTTCTCGGTCAGCCGCTTCCAGGTGCCGGAGACGCCCTCCACCTCGGCCTGGCCGCCGAGGCGGCCCTCGCTGCCCACCTCGCGGGCCACCCGGGTCACCTCGGCGGCGAAGGAGCCGAGCTGGTCGACCATCGTGTTGATGGTGGTCTTCAGCTCCAGGATCTCGCCCCGCGCGTCGACGTCGATCTTGCGGGTCAGGTCGCCCTTGGCGACCGCGGTGGTGACCTGCGCGATGTTGCGGACCTGGCTGGTCAGGTTGTGCGCCATGAAGTTGACGTTGTCGGTCAGGTCCTTCCAGGTGCCCGCCACGTTCGGCACCCTGGCCTGCCCGCCCAGCGTCCCTTCGGTGCCGACCTCGCGGGCCACCCGGGTCACCTCGTCCGCGAAGGCGGAGAGCGTGTCGACCATGGTGTTGATCACCCCGGCCAGCGCCGCGACCTCGCCCTTGGCCTCCACGTTGATCTTCTGCGAGAGGTCGCCCTTGGCGACCGCGGTGGCCACCTGCGCGATGTCGCGGACCTGGGTGGTGAGGTTGGAGGCCATCACGTTGACGTTGTCGGTGAGGTCCTTCCAGGTGCCCGAGACGCCCCGGACGGTCGCCTGGCCGCCCAGGTTGCCCTCGGTGCCGACCTCGCGGGCCACCCGGGTCACCTCGTCGGCGAAGGAACTGAGCTGGTCGACCATCGTGTTGATGGTGTTCTTCAGCTCCAGGATCTCGCCGCGGGCGGTGACGGTGATCTTCTGCGAGAGGTCGCCCTTGGCGACCGCGGTGGCCACCTGGGCGATCGAGCGGACCTGGCCGGTCAGGTTGCCGGCCATGAAGTTGACCGAGTCGGTCAGGTCGCGCCAGGTGCCGGACACGTCCTGGACGTCGGCCTGCCCGCCGAGGATCCCCTCGGTGCCCACCTCGCGGGCCACCCGGGTCACCTCCCCGGCGAAGGAGCCGAGCTGGTCCACCATCGTGTTGACGGTCTCCTTCAGCTCCAGGATCTCGCCCCGGGCGTCCACCGTGATCTTCTGCGAGAGGTCGCCCTTGGCGACCGCGGTGGCCACCTGGGCGATGTCGCGGACCTGGGTGGTGAGGTTGCCCGCCATCGCGTTGACCGAGTCGGTCAGGTCCTCCCAGGTGCCGGAGACCCCGGGCACCTGCGCCTGGCCGCCGAGCCGGCCCTCGGTGCCGACCTCGCGGGCCACCCGGGTCACCTCGGAGGTGAAGCGGGAGAGCTGGTCGACCATCCCGTTGAAGACGGTGGCGATCTCCCCGAGCAGCCCGTCCGCGTCGTCGGGCAGCCGCGTCCCGAAGTCGCCGTCGCGGACCGCCGTCAGCCCCGCCAGGAGCAGCCGCAACTCCGGCACCCCCGCCTGGGCCGCGGCCGGGCCGCCGCCCACCGGCGCAGCCTCGGACGTCCTGGAACCTGCCATCGCAACGCCGCCTTCCTGAAACCCCACCCCGGCCACCGCGCGCCGGCCGGTCCGACAGCTCGGGTACCTACTGCCACGGAGGCCACCCGACCCCCCGTCACCCGGTCACGGTCTCCGCCGGCCGGGGCGACGGGCCGTCAGGCACCGTGGCCGGAACCGGCGGCACACCCGCGGCTCCGCCCGCCCGTCTGCCCCGGATCGCGGAACTCACACACCTGCGCACCGGAGAAGTACGAGTCGACCGGGCGGCACGGGGTGGACGCGCGCCGGTGCGCCGCGACGGCACCCGCCCGTGACCACGCCGCCGAGGGGGCGGGCGCCGCCGGCCGACGGGTCACCTGCGGGAGTGCGCACGGCTTCGTGGGGGAGTCGGAACCGATCCGCGGGGAAGGTTCCCGTGCGTCCGCGGGTGCCTCATGATTGCGCAGATCGTGACGCGGTCACCCGCCGACGGTCGAGACGGTGGGACGGTTGGTGACGAAGGGGCGGGGATGAGCGACACGGCTGAACAGGCAGTGCCGGAGCGGGGGGTGGAAGCGGCGGCAATCCCGGAGGCCGCCCCGGGGACGACCCCGGAGGAGGCGGGGCCCGAGCACGCGGTCCCCGCCGTCCTGGAGAGCCCCGCCCGGCGGGCGCAGCCGCAGGGCTCCGCCGCCCGCTGGCTGCTGAGGTACCGGGTCCAGCCCGTCGGGCCGGCCGCGGCCGAGGGGCACTCGGAGCCGCAGGCCTGGTGGAAGGTGATGTGCCTGACGGGGGTGGACTACTTCTCCAGCCTCGCCTACGTCCCGGCCATCGCCGCGCTCGCGGCGGGCGCCGTCTCGCCGCTGGCGACGCTGATCCTGGTGGCGCTGACCCTGGTCGGGATGCTGCCGATGTACCGCCGGGTGGCGAAGGAGAGCCCGAGCGGCGCCGGGTCGGTGGCGATGCTGGAGGACCTGCTGCCGTTCTGGCGGGGCAAGCTGTTCGTGCTGGTGCTGCTCGGCTTCGTCGCCACCTCCTGGATCGTCACCATCACGCTCTCCGCTGCGGACGCCTCCGTCCACCTGGTGGAGAACCCGTACCTCACCGGCGCCCTGCACGGCCACGAAGTCGCCCTGACCGTCGGCCTGTTGGTCCTGCTGGGCGGGGTGTTCCTGCTCGGGTTCAGCGAGGCGGTCAAGGTCGCGATCCCGCTGGTGGCGATCTTCCTGCTGCTCAACGCCGTCACCATCGGCGCCGGCGTGGTGGAGGTGGTCACCACCCCCGGTGCCTGGTCGGCGTGGACGCACGCGCTCACCGAGGGCGGCGGCGGCGGCCTCGGCGGGCTGGTCCAACCCGCCCTGCTGGCCTTCCCGTTGCTGGTGCTCGGCCTGTCCGGCTTCGAGACCGGGGTCAGCATGATGCCGCTGGTGGCCGCCGACGGGGAGGACGAGGCGGAGCGCCTGCACGCCCGGATACGCAACACCCGCAAGCTGCTCACCACCGCCGCGGCGGTGATGAGCGTCTACCTGCTGGCCGCCAGTTTCGTCACCACCGTCCTGATCCCGCACCGGGAGTTCGAGCCCGGCGGGGCGGCCAACGGGCGCGCGCTGGCCTGGCTGGCGCACGAGCAGGTCGGCGAGGCCTTCGGCACCGCGTACGACATCAGCACCATCCTGATCCTCTGGTTCGCCGGTGCCTCGGCGATGGCGGGCCTGGTCAACATCGTGCCCCGCTACCTGCCGGACTACGGCATGGCCCCGGAGTGGGGCCGCGCGGTGCGCCCGGTGGTGCTGGTCTACACGGCGGTCTGCGTGGTGCTCACCATCGTCTTCGACGCCGACGTCAACGCCCAGGCCGGCGCCTACGCCACCGGGGTCCTGGCGATGATGGTCTCCGGCGCGTTCGCGGTCACCGTCTCCGCCCTGCGCCGGCGCCGCCGCGGGGCCACCGCCGGGTTCGCCGCGCTCACCGCCGTGCTGCTCTACGCCCTGGTCGCCAACATCGTCGACAAGCCGGACGGCATCACCATCTCGGGCGTCTTCATCCTGGGCATCGTCCTGGTGTCGCTGGTCTCGCGGATCTCCCGCACCACCGAACTGCGCGCCGACAGCATCGCCTTCGACCCGACGGCCCGTCAGTTCGTCACCGACACCCTGGCGCACGACAACGCGATCAACATCATCACCAACCGCCGCCACGCCGGCGACCGCGCCGAGTACGCGTACAAGGAGCGCGAGCAGCGCGGCGACAACCCGGTGCCCGGCAGCGCGGACGTGCTCTTCCTGGAGATCGAGGTGGTCGACCCCTCCGACTTCAGCGACACCCTCCACGTGCGCGGCGTCGAGGTCGACGGTTACCGGGTGCTGCGGGCGGAGGCCCCGGCCGCGCCCAACGCGATCGCGGCCGTCCTGCTCGCCCTGCGCGACGCCACCGGCGTCCGGCCGCACTGCTACTTCGCCTGGGCGGAGGGCAGTCCGCTCAAGCACATGTTCCGGTACTTCCTGCTGGGGCGCGGTGACACCGCCCCCGTCACCCACGAGATCATCCGCCGCAACGAGCCCGACCCGGCCCGCCGCCCCGGCATCCACGTCGGGGCCTGAGCACCGGGCGGCCCGGTGTCCTCCCCGGGGCGGTCCCACGACGGGGCGTCCCCGGGGAGGCGACCGGGCCCGTCAGGGCGCCGTACCACCCGCGTTGGTGATCAACCGGCCGAGCACCTTCAACGCGGCGACGTAGTCCGCGTCGTCGATGCCCTCGTGGAGCGCGGCCCGGATCGCGGGCCCGTTGCCCGCCAGGCCGACCCGGGCCCGTTCGCCCTCCTCGGTGAGCCAGTACCGGCCCGCCCCGTCCAGGCGCAGCCACCCGCGCTCCACGAGCACCGCCGCCTCGGCCGCGAGGTCGTCCTCCGGCCGCAGGTACGCGCGCATGGCCTCCCGCAGCCCGGCCACGGTCAGGCCCGCGCCGTCGGGGGAGAGGTCGTGCGCCGAGAGGTTGCGCAGCAGCCAGAACTGGGGCTGGGTGTAGCCCTTCTCCGCCTGCCGGGCCCGGGTGAACGCGATCAGTGCCTCGTAGGCGAGGCCGGTCCAGTACGCGGCCGGCTGCCGGGCCAGTTCCGCGTCGGTCCACTCCCGGTCGGTCATGGAACGTCCCCCCTACGCCGCGTCCGCCGGCACCGGCCCGTAGGACCCCGACAGCAGCTCGGCCACCACGTCGAGCTCGGCCGGCTTCCAGCCGAGCACGGTCCGGGCGGCGTCGGAGCCGATGCTCTGGTCGAGGGCCAGCGCGTCCGCGAACAGCGGGCCGAAGAGCGCCGCCGCCTGCTCGGCCGGTACCACCCGCGGCTCCCCCTCCACCCCGGCCACCCGCCCGGCCGCCACGGCCAGTTCGCGCACCGGGGTGGCCGCCTCGGCGACCCCGTGCCAGAGCGAGCCCGCCTCGGCCCGCTCGACCACGGCCACGAAGAGCGCGGCCAGGTCGTCGACGTGCACGGTCGGCCAGCGGACGCCCTCCTCCCCGTAGTACTCCGGCGAGCCCTCGCCGCGCGCCCGGTCGACCAGGATCGCCGGGATGCCGCCGCCCCGCCCGTACACGATGCCCGGACGGACCACCGCCGCCCGCACGCCCTCGGCGGCCTCGGCCAGCACCTGACGCTCGATCAGCGGACGGTAACCGACCAGGGCGACCGGGTTGACCGGGGCGTCCTCGCCGACCTCCTGCGCCTCGCCGGTGGGGCCGAGCACCCAGACGCCGCTGGTGTAGACGAACGGCCGGCCGGTGCCGCGCAGCGGGGCGGCCAGCGCCTCGATCACCGCGGAGTCGACCTCGGCGTCGGTGCTCGGCGGGGCCAGGTGGACCACCGCCTCGACATCGGGCGTGACCGCGCCGGCCAGCGAGGCCGGGTCGGCGGTGTCCCCGACCACCTGCGCGGCCCAGCCGCGGTCCGGCCGGGGCGCGGGGTCGCGGGTGAGCGCGACCACCTGGTGGCCGGCAGCGGCGAGGTGCTCGGCCACGGCGGTGCCTATGTAGCCGGTCGCACCGGTGAGGAGGATCTTCATGACGTTCCCGTCTTCGGTGGAACGAGGCCTGATGCCCCGTTCGGTGGGTGATGTGCGGTCTTCGGGTGCCGGAGGACGGGCCGGTGCGGCCCGCTCGCCCCAGCGGTCGAGCAGTGCGTAGGCCGGCCGCCAGCGCCGCGCGTACACCGCGTGGGCGGAGGCGGGCAGCAGCTGGGCCAGCACGGCGGACGCGGTCGGCCGGTCGGCCCCGTCCAGCAGCCACGGCAGCAGCCGGGCCGCGTCGACCAGGATCCGCCGGGCGTGGACGCGGCCGAAGTGCTCCCAGCGGTCCCGGTCCAGGACGGCGCGGACCAACGGCAGGACGGCCTCCTCCTCGTGGCGGAGGTGTCCGTGCAGGCCGGTGACCAGCGAGCCGGTGAGCTCGCCGAACAGCTCGGCGCTGGTCCAGGGGTCCGCCAGCGCCCGGTCGATCTCCTCCACCAGGCGTGCGAGCAAGGCGTGTTCGGCCTCGATCGCCTCCAGGTGGACCAGCGCGAGCGGACGGCCCCGCAGGACCTCGCGCAGCGCCGGCCAGAGCGCCTCGTCCTCGGCGCCGTGGTGTGCGTCGAGGGCCCGGCGCAGCAGCGTCCAGCCCGCGGTGGTGCGCAGCACCTCCCGGGGGTCGGGCTCGGTGCGCCCGGTGACCCGGCCGAGGTGGCGCAGCTCCCGGCGGAGCGCCTCGTGCACCGCGTACGTCACCGTCAGGTCGGGCGCGTCGGTCACGGTCGTCCGTCGGGAAGGCCCGGGCCGGGAACGGGAGTTGGCGTCATGACCTGGTCCTCCGGGGAACGACCGTGCCGCGCCCGGCCGGGCGGGGCGTCACGGGACGGGCGGCCCGTGGTCCGGGCCGCCGCCGGGCGGCCCGCCCGGGTGTTCCCAGCCTCCCGCGCGGCCCGGAGTCGATCAACGAGGACTTCGCGGGTCCGGCGATAACCCGGCGGTTATCGGTGCGGCCCCGGCCGCCTGACGGCCGGTCAGAAGGCGAAGGCGCCGAGGTCGCGGACGGTGTCGGCGAGGGCGGTGACCAGCTCGTTCTCCGCCTCGCTCCGCCAGATCAGGGCGAAGGAGAGGACCGGCAGGTCGGGGACGGGGATCCAGTGGACGTTCGGCATGCCCCAGTGCCGGGTGACGTGGCCGGGGAAGGCGTGGACGATCTCGCCCATGCCGACCCGGCTGATCAGGTCCTCCGCGCTGGAGACGGGGCGCCCGCGCTCGATCGTCCGGCCGTCGGCCGTCTCGAAGGGCAGGTACTCGTCCTCCCAGTAGTCCGGCATGCGGGTGGCCATGGCGTGCCGGAAGTCGGCGAGCGCCTCCAGCCGCACCGAGCCGCGCGCGGCCAGCTCGTGGTCGGCCGCCACCGCCAGCACCCGGGGGTCCGTGCACAGCACCGGGCCCACGGTGAGGTCCGGCTCCTCCACCGGCAGCCAGGTCACCAGGACGTCCATCTCGCCGTTGCGCAGCCGGCCGAACACGTCGTCGTAGGTCAGCTGGCGGACCTCCAGCTCCCACTGCGGGTGCCGCGACCTGAAGGTCCGCCAGTAGACGTGCAGGTCCACCAGGTTGAACGGCATCATGCCGACCCGCAGCGTCCCGGTGATCCCCCGGGCCGCCGACCGGGCCCGCTCCAGCGAGCGGTGCAGCCCCGCGTAGACCGGCTGCAGGTCGTCCCGCAGCTGGCGGCCCACCTCGGTCAGCCGCACGGTGCGGCTGGTGCGCTCGAACAGGTCGGCGCCGATGCGGCGCTCCTGCTTCCGGATCGCCTGGCTGACCCTGGCCTGGGAGACCAGCAGCCGTTCGGCGGTGCGGCCGAAGTGCAACTCCTCGGCCAGCACCAGGAAGATCTCGATGTCCCGCAGCTCCATGCCGCCCCGCCCCCGTGTTCGTACCCCCGACGGCCCACGGACCGCCGAACCGCACCAGCATACGGCGGTGCCCCGGACCCGCCCCGGCGGCAGGGATGTCCGAACGGTGGTCCAGGATGGCGGTCATGACGCTCTTTCCGATCACCGTGCCCTCCTCCCTGGCCGCCTCGCTCGGCCTCGACCCCACCAACGACGAGTGGGGCCAGGAGATCCGGCACGCGGTCGGCACCGAGGCCGGTGACACCTACGTGCTGAGCGGCCTGTGGCGCCACGACCGGCGCCGCGCGGAGGACGGCGGGCAGGGCTTCGTCCTCCAGCTGATCACCCGTCACACCCCGGACGGCGAGACCGCCGCCACCGCCGTCATCCCCTACGAGGTGCCCGGCGGCACCCGCTCGGTCATCAGCTGGGGCGACGAGTCCCGGCTCGCGCTGCTCCCCGACGGGACACTGGTGCTCAGCTCCCGGCCGGGCAACACCCACCTGCTCGCCCCGGGCCTGGACCGCCTGCTGGCCGGCTGGCGGATGTCGACGTACTCCTGGACCAAGGACGAGGGCGGCCTCCCCGACGACCCCTTCGCCGCCTCGGTCGCCGTCACCCCCGGTGGCCGGCTGCTCTGCCTCGCCACCGAGACCAGCCTGGAGAACTGGGGCGTCCCGATCGCCAACCTGGTCGCCGTCACCGACCCCGGCGCGGTGCTCGCCCCCGGCCACAAGCCCGTCCTGCGCGCCCTCACCACGCTGTCGACCTCCGCCGACCGCCAGAGCGAGGAGGACGCCCGCCCGCACGTCCGCCACGGCGACGCACCGGTGCTCCGCGACAACCGCCCGCCCTCGCTGCTCGAGCAGCTGCCCGGGCTGGCCGGCGGCACCGCCTACGACTGGAACCGCGCCTTCCTGCGCCGCCCCGCCCCGCTCTCCGACGAGCTCTACGTCGTTCCGGTGTACGGCCGCACCTACCGCTCCGGCAGCCGCGGCCAGCGCTTCGCCTTCACCCTGCTCGACGACCGGGGCACCGTGCGCGGCCGCCTCGACGGCATGGACCGCTACCAGGACAGCCCCTACACCGGCCACCTCTTCGACCTGACCACCGACCCGCACCGCGGCCGCGCCTTCCACCTCAACCGCTACGGCCTCTACGCCTGGACCGCCGACGGTGCCCTGCGCGCCAAACTCCCCACCACCGAGGCCCCGTTCAAGGCCCTCACCCACTTCTCCCTGCTCGCCGCCACCCCGGCCGGCGAGCTCCTGCTCGCCCACCGCAAGCAGCACCTCCTCCTGCGCGTCCCCGCCCCCGCCGACCTCGCCGACCTCCCGGCCGCCGTCGCCGAGGCGCTGGCCGGCCTGGCCAAGGGCCGCAACGCGGCCAAGCGGCGCCACGCCCCGGAGAACTGGCTCTGGTCCGAGGAGGCCGGCGCGGTCCACCACCTCTGACCTCACCCGACGGCCGACCCCGGATGCCGCGGGGGCCGAGCCGGGGCAAGCTGCTGGGGGGAGAGGACCGGCCGGACCGGAAGGCAGCGCACGCGGTGGACGCACCAGACTTCGCGACGGACGGGGCCGCCACCGTCCTGTTCGACGGGCGCTCCACCGTCGCCTGGTGGTCCCGCGCCGCGGCCGGGCTGTTCGGCCGCCCGGCCGCCGACGCGCTCGGCCGCCCCGCCGCCGAGGTCCTCGGCGCCCCGCTGCCGGGCACCACCGCCCGGGTCGAGGGCGCCGAGCTGCGCCGGGCCGACGGCAGCCGCTTCCGCGCGGACCTGACCCTGCTGCCCTCCGACGACACCCGGTCCCCGGACGGCTCCTGCGCCCTGCTGGTCGTCCTGCCGCACCGGCCCGGACCGGGCCCGGCCGGGGACGTCCCGCTCGCCCGCGCCCTGCTCCGGCAGGACCGCCTCGCCGTCGCCCACCTGGGCCCCGGACTCGAACCGCTCGGGGCCAACCCGGCCTTCGAGGCGCTCCTCGCCCCCGGACCGGCCAGGCCCGGTGGCGGAGCGGGCTGGCTCGACCGGCTGCGCACGCCCGACGGCAGCGCGGGCGCCCGCGAGGCCCTCGCCCTGGCCGCGGCCCGGGGCGAGGACCTCATCGGTGCCGAGTACCGGCTCGCCGAGGGCGACCCGCACCGTGCCTTCTCCCTGACCGGCTTCCGGGCCACCGGCCCCGGCGGCGCCCCGGCCGGGGTGGTGGTCGTGCTGGTCGAGCTGCCCGGGCCGGGCGGGCGGCTGCAACTCGCCGAGACCTACCGGCGGGCCGCCGAGATCGGCGCCTCGCTGGACGTGGTCGGCGGCGCCCGCGAACTGGTCGACGTCCTGGTCCCGGCCGTCGGGGACCTCGCCGCCGTCGACTTCCCGGAGTCGGTCCTGCAGGGCCGCGACCCCCAGCTGGGCTACCCCGGGCCCGAGGCCTCCGCCCCGCGCCGGGTGGCGGCCAAGGCCGCCGCCGGACGCTGGCCCGCCGCGCTGGTCCAGGTCGGCGAGGCGGTGCCCACCCCGCCGGCCACGCCGGAGACCGCCGCGATCGTCGTCGGCGGGGCCATCCTCTTCGACCCGGCCACCGCGCTGCTCGCCATGGGCGACCAGCCGGAGATGGCGACCCGTCACATCCCGGACGCCATGCGCTCGGCGATCGGCTGCCCGCTCTACCACCGCGGCCGGCTCTTCGGCTACGTCCTGGTCTGGCGGACCGGCGACGCCGAGCCGCACGACCAGGAGGACGTCAGGATCGTCCAGGACCTCTGCGACCGCGCCGCGCTGGCCCTCGACAACTCCTTCCGCTACACCCGCGAGCACCGCACCGCCGTCGTCCTGCAGCGCAGCCTGCTCCCGCCCGCGGCCACCACCAGCACCGCCTGTGAGACCGCCGGCAGCTACCGCCCCGCCAGCGGCGCGGTCAGCGTCGGCGGCGACTGGTACGACGCCTTCCCGCTCTCCTCGCTGCGCGTCGCCCTGGTGGTCGGCGACGTGGTCGGCCACGGACTCCAGGCCACCGCGACCATGGCCCGGCTGCGCACCGCCGTCCAGACCCTGGCCGAACTCGACCTCCAGCCCGACGAGTTGCTGATCCGGCTGAACGACCTGGTCCAGCGGATGGCCGCCGAGGCCGAGGAGCCCGACACCGTCGGGGCCTCCTGCCTGTTCGCCGTCTACGACCCCGTCACCGGCGAGTGCCAGTTCGCCAGCGCCGGCCACCCGCCCCCGCTGCTGCTCACCCCCGACGGCCGCGCCGAGTACCTCCCCGTCCCGCCCGGCCCTCTGCTCGGCGCCGCCGACCAACCCTTCGAGCTGACCAGCACCGTACTGCCGGCCGGCAGCCTGCTGGCCCTCTACACCGACGGCCTCACCGGCCACGACCCCGACAGCGCCCTGCCCGCGCTGCTCACCGAACTGACCCGCCACCACCGCCCGGACCGTCCGCTGGCCGCCATCAGCGCCGACCTGATGGCCGCCGTCCCCGCCGAACACCCCGACGACGACATCGCCCTGCTGCTCGCCCGCACCCGCGTCGTCCTCCCGCAGGCCACCGCCGGCTGGCGCTACACCGACCTCTCCGAGGTGGCCCGGGCCCGTGCCGACACCGCCGCCCGGCTCGCCGACTGGGGTCTGGACCACCTGGTCTTCGCCGTCGAACTGATCGTCAGCGAGCTGGTCACCAACGCCATCCGCCACGCCGGCGGCCCGGTCGAGCTGCGCCTGATCCGCGACCGCATCCTGGTCTGCGAGGTCTCCGACCCCTCCAACACCCAGCCCCGCCTGCGCCGCGCCATGGAGACCGACGAGGGCGGCCGCGGCCTCTTCCTGATCGCCCAGCTCTCCGACCGCTGGGGCTGCCGCTACGCGGCCCGCGGCAAGACCATCTGGGCGGAACTGGCCGTCGAGCCCGCCTCCTGACGCACCGTCGGACCGGTCCCGGCGCCCGGGCACCGCCGGGCCGGGTGCGGTCGAAGGCGGCCCGGAGCGACCTGGACACCCGACCGGCCCGGCCGGAACGCACCGTCCCGCACGGAACGTCCTGGTGGCGGCCGGACCGCTGAGCGCCGGGAGCGCGTGCGGCCCACGCCCCTGACGCCGTGACAGGAGCCAGGCGAAAAGGTAGGACACCTCACCGCGGCCCGCAACGCGCCGGTCACCGACGGCTCTGCCGCCAGAGGCCGGTCAGGTGGGCGTGCAGGGCGTCCTCGGCCTCCTGCGGGGTGAGGCGGCCGACCAGGACGTGGGCGGTGAGGCCGTCGGTGAGGGCGAGGAGGGCGTGGGCCTCGCGCGGGGCGTCGAGGGCGGGGGCGGCCTCGTGGACGAGGCGGGCGACGGCCTCGTGCAGGGCGGCGTAGCCGGACCGGAGGATCGCGGCCAGTGGTGGGCTGACCGCGGCCTGGGCCAGGAAGGCGAGCCAGACGCGGGCCTCGGAGTGGTGCTCGGGCCGGAGCAGGGCGACCTCGGTGAGGGTGTGGCCGAGGGCGCTGGCGGCGGACTGGGCGGGGGAGCGGAGCAGCCCGGCGCGGGCGCGGGCGGCGATCCGCTCGCCGATGTCCGCGAGGGTGAAGGCGAGCATCTCCTCCTTGGTGGCGAAGCAGCGCTGCACGGCGCCCATCGACACCTGGGCCCGGGCGGCGACGTCCCGCAGGGTGACGCCTTCGAGGCCGTGCTCGTCGGCGAGGCGGCACACGGCCTCGGCGATGCGGCGCCGCCGCTCCTCCTGGTCGACCTGTCTGGGCACGTGCGTCCACCCCTCCGGTTTTATCCGATGCGAGCGCATCGGATACCAGGCTACAGTTCCGATGCAAGCGCATCGGAACGAGGGCGAGGGGCGGACGGCATGGGACGGGAACTGTGGAGGCTGACGGCGCGGGAGCAGGCCGCGGCCGTGCGCGGGGGCGAGGTCTCCGCCGTGGAACTGACGGAGAGCCACCTCGCGCGGATCGCCGAGGTCAACCCGCGGGTGAACGCGGTCACCCAGCTGCTGGCGGACCGCGCCCTGGCGGCCGCCGCGCTGACGGACCGCCGGCGGGCCGCCGGTGAGGAGCTCGGCCCGCTGGCCGGGGTCCCGTTCACGGTGAAGGGCAGCACGCCCGTCGAGGGCGCGCCGACCACCTTCGGCAGCCCGCGCTTCCGCGACCTGGTGGCGGCGGCCGACGCGCCCCCGGTGGCCCGGCTGCGCGCGGCGGGCGCGGTCCCGGTCGGGCACACCAACCTGCCGACCCTGGTCCTGGCGGGGATGCACACCCGCAGCGAGCTGTACGGGGACACCGTCAACCCCTGGGACCGCGGCCGCACTCCGGGCGGGACGAGCGGCGGCGACGCGGTGGCCGTCGCCACCGGCATGGCCGCCCTCGGGCTCGGCAACGACTCCGGCGGGTCGCTCCGGGTGCCCGCCCAGTTCTGCGGCGTGGCCGCACTGAAGCCGACGCCCGGCCGGTTCCCCGCCGACCACCGGGTCCTCGGCCCGGCGGACCCCGGCCCCGCCTCCCAGTTCCTGGTCACCGACGGCCCGTTCGCCCGGAGCGTCGGTGACCTGCGGGCGGCGTACGAGGCGCTGGCCGGCACCGATCCGCGCGACCCGCGGGCCGTACCGGTGCCCCGGTACGGCGAGCCGCTCCCCGGGCCGGTGAAGGTCGCGGTGGTGGCGGACCCGGGCGGGCACGGCGTCCACCCCACCGTGCGGGCGGCCGTCGGGCGCGCCGCCGAGGCGCTGCGCGACGCCGGGTACGAGGTGCGCGAGGTGCCGGACGTGCCCCGCCTGGACGAGGCGCTGGAGGCCTACGGCCGGATCACCGCCACCGAGTTCACCCCGAGCTGGCCGGTGGTGCGCACGCTGCTCGGCGAGGGCGGCGACCGCTACCTGCGGATGTCGATGGAGCGTCACCCGCCCGCGAGCGCCGCCGAGTTGGTGGAGCTCACGGGCACCTGGCTGAACATCCGCCGGTCCTGGGCGGAGTTCCTCGACGAGTACCCGCTGCTGCTCGGCCCCTCGTTCACCGAGCCCCCCGTCGAGCCGGGCCTGGAGTCCCGCGACCGGGCCGGCCACGCCCGGGTCGCGGCGGGCCTGCGGCTCTGCACGGCGACCAGCTTCGCCGGCGTCCCCGGCGTGGCGGTGCCGACCGGTGCGGACGCAGGACTGCCGACCGGCGTGCAGCTCGTCGGCCGGGCCTTCCGCGAGGACCTCTGCCTGGCCGCCGCCGAGGCGGTCGAGCGGCGGCTCGGCGTCCTCACGCCGCTCGACCCGCGCTGACGGAGCCCGTGGGCGCGGGCGCGGGCTCCCGGCCCGCACCCGCGCCCTTCCCGACGGGCCGTCAGGCCGGGCCGGCCACCCGGCCGAGGGCCTCGACCTGCTGTTCCGGGACGTAGGAGGGCGGGATCTCGCGGCCGCGCCCGAGGTGGTTGAAGAGCAGGTTCAGGACGACCGCCAGCAGGCAGCCCACCGAGATGCCGGAGTGCAGCACGGTGGCGAGCTGCTCGGGGAAGGCCCGGTAGAAGTCGGGGAAGGCGATCGGGAAGATGCCGAAGGCGAGGCTGACCGCGACGATCACGGCGTTGGAGCCGAGGCTCAGGTCGGCCTTGCCGAGGGTGCGGATGCCCGCCACCGCGACCGAGCCGAAGAGCACCACGCCCGCCCCGCCGAGCACCGGCTGCGGCACCAGCGAGACCAGCCCGCCGACCACCGGCACCAGGCCCATCACCAGCAGGAAGACCCCGGCCAGCGCGACCACGAAGCGGCTGCGGATCCGGGTGAGCGCCACCAGTCCGATGTTCTGCGCGAAGGCCGAGCAGATGAAGCCGTTGAAGACGCCGCCGAAGGCGGTGGCCAGGCCGTCCGCCCGCAGGCCGCCGGCGATGGTCCGGTCGTCCGCCGGGCGCTCCACCACCTCGCCGAGGGCGATCATGTCGGCGGTGGACTCGGTCATCGAGACCACCGTCACCACCAGCATCGAGACGATCGCCGCGAGCTGGAACTGCGGTGCCCCGAAGGCGAACGGGTGCGGCAGCTCGAAGAGCGGCAGCTCACCGAGCGCACCGGCGTCGACCTTGCCGAACGGGATCGCCACCAGGGTGCCGACCAGCATCCCGAGCAGGATCGAGATCCGCTGCAGGAAGCCGCGCAGGAAGCGGTTGAAGAGCAGCACGGCGAGCAGGGTCACGCCGGCCAGGCCGAGGTTGCCGAGCGAACCGTAGCCCGGGGCCGAGGAGTTGCCGCCCTGGGACCAGTTCCCGGCGACCGGCAGCAGCGAGATGCCGATCAGAGTGATCACGGTGCCGCTGACCACCGGCGGGAAGAACCTGACGAGGCGGCAGAACAGCGGCGCCAGCAGGAAGCAGACCAGACCGGCGACCACTGTCGAGCCGAAGATCAGCGGGAGCGCCGCGCCCTTCTCCGCCTCGATCACCGCCAGGATCGGCGAGACCGTCGCGAAGGAGACGCCGTTGACGAAGGGCAGCCGGGAGCCGATGCCCCAGGGGCCCAGGGTCTGCAGCAGGGTGGCCACCCCGGCGATGAACAGGCTGGCGGCGAGCAGGGTGGTCAACTGGGCGGGGGAGAGGCCCGCCGCCGCACCGATGATCAACGGCGGTGCGGCCACGCCCGCGTACATGCTGGCCACGTGCTGGAGCGCGACGGTCGCCATCCGGCCGGGCGGCAGCAGTTCGTCGACGGGGTGCGGCGCCGGTCCGGTCTGCGTGACGGCGGTCCGAGGTCTCACGTGCGGGTCCTCCACATCCAAGGAATCTTCGGGTCCGGGAACGGCGGCCCCTGAGGGACGGGGCGACGTCGGGACGACCCTGGCGGTCGGCGGTCCTGCCGCCCGCCCGCCGGATCCTGCGGCGACAGGTCCGGCCCATGGGTGGATCCACGATGCGGAACCGGGATTCCGCACTTCGGGTGCAACAGAATGTAGAAAGCCGGGCGGTCCTGGTCAATGCCTCCGGCGGGATCGCCCGTCCCGGCGGAGGGCCCTGTACGTTCCGCCAAGCGCCGGTCCGACCTGACCGTGCACTGACAAAGCTTGCGGCGCCTCGGCAAGGCGCGGCGGCGGTCTGGCCTCGATTCGATCAAAGTCATTGACGTACGTGCGATTTCGAGCGTCATACTGCTGGTCACTCCCGCGCCGCCCCCCACGTGACACCGATGCAAGGACCACCTGTGACCAGCTCACCGAGACGACGCTGTCTCGGCGCCCTCGCCGCCCTCCTGATGGCCGCGGCGACCGCCTCCTGCTCCAGTCCGGCCGCCGACACCACCGCCACCGTCACCTTCTGGGGGTGGGCGCCCGGCTACGCCGAGGCGGCCGCCGCCTACACCGCCGACCACCCGAAGGTCCGCATCGAGTTCAAGGCCACCGACCCCGGCAGCAAGGGCGGCTACGACGCGATGCTGCAGGCGGTGGCCGACGGCAAGGGCCCCTGCCTGGTCCAGGTCGGCTACGAGTCCCTCCCCGCCTTCGTCGCCGCGAAGGCCGTCACCCCCGTCGACACCTCCACCGCCCGGGTGCTCTACCCCGAATCCGCCTGGTCCCAGGTCACGGTGGACGGCGACGCCTACGGGATGCCCGTCGACGTCGGCCCGATGGCCCTGTTCTACCGGCGCGACGTCTACCAGCGGTACGGCATGCGCCCGCAGTCCACCTGGGAGGAGTTCGCCCGCGACGCCGACCGGCTGCACCGGGTGGCCCCGCGCACCACCCTCACCGCCTTCACCCCGGACGACCCCTGGTGGTTCACCGCGCTCGCCGCCCAGGCCGGCGCCCAGTGGTTCGGCACCCAGGCCGGCAAGTGGCAGGTCGACATCACCGGCGCGCCCACCACCACCATGACCCAGTACTGGCAGGGCCTGGTGGACAAGGGCCTGGTGGCGGTCCGTCAGGGCTTCTCCCCCGAGCTCTACAAGGGCCTCGGCGACGGCACCATCGCCGCCTTCCCCGCCCCCGTCTGGTACGCCGCCCTGCTGGAGCAGAACGCCCCCGGAGCCTCCGGCGCCTGGGCGGTCGCCCCGCTCCCCGGCTGGGGCAAGGGCAACGACCCCGCGGTCTTCGACGGCGGCTCCGCCACCGCCGTGGCCCGGGGCTGCCCGAAGCCCGAGGCCGCCGCGGAGTTCGCCGCCTGGCTCGGCACCGACCGCAAGGCGCTGGACATCCTGGTCGAGAAGGCCAAGATCTACCCGGCGGCCGTCGCCACCGACACCCTCCCCGCCCTCAACGCCCCCAGCCCCTACTTCGGCAACCAGGTCATCGGCGACGTCTTCCGCCAGCTCGGCGCCTCGGGCAGCAGCCGCTGGCGCTGGGGGCCCTCGATGGCCGCCACCTCCAAGTCGCTCACCGCCGAGCTGCCCAAGGCACTCAAGAACCGCACGCCGATGACCGGGGCGCTGCGCACGGTGCAGGACGCCACGGTGGAGGCCATGCGCGGGCAGGGCGTCGCCCTCGCGGGCGGCTGACGCCGCGGCCGTGGGGTGTCGCCCCCGGCTGACGGCCGGTCAGGCTGCGCCGAGCTGCGCCGCGAATCCCTCCAGGTCCTCCGGCCCGAGGGACACGGCGGCGGCCTCGGCGCTGCGCATGGTGCAGGACGCCACGGCGTCGCGCTCGCGGGCGGCTGACGCCGTGGCCTTAGGGTGTTGCCCCCGGCTGACGGCCGGTCAGGCTGCGCCGAGCTGCGCCGCGAATCCCTCCAGGTCCTCCGGCCCGAAGGGCACGGCGGCGGCGACCTCGGCGCTGCGCACGAACATCGCCCGTTCGTAGGCGGTGAGTGCGCTTTCGAGCTCGGCCGGGTGACCGGCGATCGCCCGGCCGAGCTCGGCGCCGTCCAGCAGGGCCAGGTTGGCGCCCTCGCCGTTCGGCGGCTGGAGGTGGGCGGCGTCGCCGAGCAGCGTCACCCCGGGGACCCGCTCCCAGCGGTGGTCGCCCGGCAGCTCGAAGTGCGGACGGAGCACCGGCGCGCTGTCGCCCTCCGCCACCAGGGCGGCGAGGGCGGGCGCCCAGTCCGCGTACTCCTCCGCGATCCGCTGCCGGGCGGCTGCGGGGTCCGTGAAGTCGACCGCCTCGAACCACTCCTGAGCCCGGGTCAGCAGCGCGTAGACGTGCAGGGTGTCGCCCTCCTCCCGGTGGGCGAACAGCTCCCGGCCGTCCCCGGGCACGATCATCGACCCGCCGCCCACCGCCGCCGCGGCGGCCGGGTGCCGGGTCCCGGCCCCGTACAGGTAGGTCTCCACCGAGGAGGTGCCGGAGTATGCGGGCACCGCGTCCGAGAGCAGCGGCCGCACCCGCGACCAGGCGCCGTCCGCGCCGACCAGCAGCCGGGTGGTGACGGTCGTTCCGTCGGCGAAGGCCACCTCGTGCCGCCCGCCGCCCAGGGACCGGGTGCCGGTGACCTTGCGGCCCCAGCGGACGGTGCCGGCCGGGAGCGACTCCAGCAGGATCCGGCGCAGTTCGCCGCGGTGCACCTCGGGGCGGCCGCCGGTCCCGTCGTCCGCCTTGTCCAGCAGCACGGTGCCGTCGGTGCCCAGCACCCGCAGCGCCTGCCGCCCGGGCAGCACGATCTTCTCGAACTCCTCCGTCAACCCGGCTGCCTCGATGGCCAGTTGGCCGTTGTAGTCGTGGATGTCCAGCAGCCCGCCCTGGGCCCGCTCGGCGGGCGAGGACTCCGCCTCGTAGACGGTGGACGGGACGCCGTGGACGTGCAGGACGCGGGCCAGCGCGAGACCGCCGAGGCCGGCGCCGATGATCGTGACGTGGATGTCGTGCACGGGAACTCCTCCAGGGCCGGGCCGCCCGGCGGATCCGGGCGGCCGTCCCCTCGAAGGTGACCGGCCCTGCCGTCAGAGCACTGACATCCCGCTGACAGTCCCGGTCACGGCGCTGTCAGGCGTGTGGCGTGCTGTCAGGCGTGCGGCGTGGTCGGCCCGCCGGCCGTGCGGGTCTGCCCGAGCGGCGCGAGCGCGGTGGCGGCGGCCGCGAGCGACTCGGCGAGCAGGGCGGCGGTGCGGCCGGCCTCGTACAGGTGCTCACGGGCGTCCCGGGCCAGCCGCACGTCGTCGAAGTCCTCCGCCGCGGGCGCGCCGATCCGGCCGGTGGCCTGCTCGCTGCTGAGGAACGTGCCCACCTGGTCGAGCAGATCGGGCAGCCGCGCGGTCAGGCCGGCCAGTGCGCTGACCGCCGCCGCGGCGTCGGTGGGGTGGAGCAGCCCGGGTGCGCCGCCGGGCTGCGCGGCCAGCCCCGCGGCCCGGACCAGGTCGGCGGCCTCGGCGGTGAGTTCGGCGGTGGAGAGCTGGGCGGGTACGGGACGGGTCATCGGATCGCTCCTCGTCGTGCGCTCGGGGTGCCGTCGGTGTGCGGTTGCCCCGGATCGCCCCGCCCATGCGGTGACCATCCGTCAGTTCACCCGCCGACGGCGGAGAGCGGGGCGGCGACGTGCTCCAGCGGCTTGCGTTCCGCGTCGACGCCGACGCGGTACGCGGTCAGCCCGCCGGCCACCATCAGCACCGAGCCGACCGCGTACCCGCCGAAGACCCGCCAGGGGCTCGACCCGTCGCCGATCAGGGTGGCGAACAGCCACGGCGCGACCACCCCGCCGAAGAGCATCGAGAGGGCGAAGAAGAAGGAGATGGCCTGGGCCCGCATCTCCACCGGGAAGATCTCGCTGACCGTCAGGTAGGCGGAGGAGGCGGCCGCCGAGGCGATGAAGAAGATCACGCACCAGAGCACCGTCTGCGTGACGGCGGTCAGCAGCCCCGCCGCGAACAGCCAGCCGGTGACGAACAGCAGCGCCCCCGAGGCACAGTAGGTGCCCCCGATCATCCGCCGCCGCCCCAGGGTGTCGAACAGGCGCCCCAGCAGCAGCGGCCCGAGCAGGTTGCCCAGCGCGAACGGGAAGACGAAGTACGCCACCGCTCCGTCCACGACCCCGTAGAACTCGGAGAGGATCAGCGCGTACGTGAAGAAGATCGCGTTGTAGAGGAAGGACTGCGTGACCATCAGCGCGAACCCGAGGACGGACCGGGTCCGGTAGTCCCGGAACAGCACCCGGGCGAGCTCCCGGTACCCGATCGGCGGCCGCTGCCGCAGCTCGATCCCCTCGCTCTCCGGCACCGGCGCCAACTCGACCCCGCCGGAAGCCACTTGACGCTCGATCTCCGCCACCACCCGCTCGGCCTCCGCCGGCCGGCCGTGCGTCAGCAGCCACCGCGGGCTCTCCGGCAGGGTGCGGCGCAGCCCCCAGATCAGCACACCGATCACCGGGCCGACCAGCAGGCCCAGCCGCCACCCCAGGTCGAGCCCGAACAGGTCCGGGTCCAGGAACGCCAGGTTCGCCGCGGCGCCGATCATCGCACCGAGCCAGTACGTGCCGTTGACCGCCAGGTCGGCGTGGCCCCGGTGCCGGCTCGGGATCAGCTCGTCGATCGCGGAGTTGAGGGCCGCGTACTCACCGCCGATCCCCGCACCGGCGATGAACCTGGTCACCGCGAAGAACGTGAAGTCCATCGACAGGGCCGTCAGTCCGTTGCCGATCAGGTAGACGGCCAGGGTCGCGATGAACAGCCTGCGCCGCCCCAGCCGGTCCGCCAGGCGCCCGAACACCAGCGCGCCGACCACCTCGCCGAGCAGGTAGACGCTGGCCGTCAGACCCACCTGACCCGAGGTGAAGCCCAAGGTCTGGTGGTCCCGCAACCGGTCGGCGATCGACCCGGCGATGGTGATCTCGATCCCGTCCAGCACCCACGTGATGCCGAGGGCGACCACCACCTTCCAGTGGAACCCGCTCCACGGCAGCCGGTCCAACCGCTGCGGCACCGTACTGCGCAGCACCCCGCGCGTCTCCTGATGCGTCGTCATGACCACCCTCACCCACTTCTCCCGGACGAACCCGTTCGGTTACTTCGTGTGGCTGCCGGCCCGCCCGCCCAAACGTCACGGATGGTTCCGGCGAACCGGGGTAGCCGCCAGAACGGGACGACGCCCCGGGACCGCACCACGGCCCGGAACGGTGACAGCGCGATCCGAGGAGAGGACCCACCGATGACGACAGGGATACCCGGCAACGACGTCTCCGCGCCGAGCGGGGCCGAGCTCAGCGCCCAGGTCGCCCGCACCCGCGAACGACTGGCGCGCACCATGGCCCGGTTCGGCGGCACCACCGACCCGGCGCACCCCGGGCACGTGGTGGCGGACGTGACGCACCAGGCCCGCGAACTCGCCGGGCAGGCGGCCTCCTCGGTCCGCGACACCGTCACCCACGTCATCGACGCCGCCCGGGCCCACGCCCCGGAGGCCCGCGAGCAGCTCGGCGGGGCCGCCGCCAAGGCCCACCACACCACCGCCCACCTCGGCCGGCTGGTCGACGAGCACACCCCGCCCGACCTGCAGCGCCGGGCCGCCCGGGCCGCCGCCCTCGCCCGGGCCAACCGCCGGTCGCTGCTCCTGGCGGCCGCGGCGGCGGTGGCCGGCGCGGTCCTGCTCCGCAGCCTGCGCCGCCGACGGGGTGAGCGGCCGTGAAGGCGGCCGCACTCGCCTACAAGCCGGTCGGGCTCGCCCTCGGCGCGGGGGCGGGAATGATGGCCGGCGCCCTCTTCAAGCAGGCCTGGAAACTGGCCGGCCACGACGACGCGCCCGACGCCACCGACGAGGACCGCACCTGGCGCGAGGTCCTGGTGGCCGCCGCCGTCCAGAGCGCCGTCTTCGGCTTCGTCAAGGCCGCCGTCGACCGCGGCGGAGCCACCGCCACCCGCCGCCTCACCGGCACCTGGCCGGCCTGACGTCCGCGCGCCGCCGCGGAGACCCCCACTCGGGTCTCCGCGGCGGCCGCGTCTCCGGACGGTGCGTCAGGCGTCAGAACGGGTACAGGTCGCGCACCGCCTTCAGCAGCATCGCCAGCGTCCGCCGCGCGGCCGTCCGCCGGTAGCCGTGCCGGGACCAGACGGCCGGCAGCACCACCCCTGCGAACAGCAGCAGGGCCAGCAGGAAGAGCATCAACTCGGTACTCACGGAGACTCCCTCGGATCGTGTGCGTCAGTGCTTGCGGGAGCACTCTCCGGTGCGGGCCAAGGGAGTTGGGAGTGCCGGGAGGAATCGGGATCCCGGCCGCGAACCACCTGGTCGGCCCCTACGATGGGCCTCCCGGGACGGGACGGCCCGGGACGTTCCGGGATGCGGGGGGCTCGGTGGATCAGGCACGGCAGAGGTTCGCCGAACTGCTGGAGGAGGTCCGCCGCGCGGCCGGCGGCCCGAGCGTCGAACGCCTGGCCAAGGCCACCCCGGAGGGCCGGGGGCTCAGCAAGTCCGCCGTCCACCGGCTGCTGCGCGGGGAGTTCCAACGCCCGCCGGACCGGGACGCGGTGACGGCACTCCTGGAGGCCTGCCGCAGCTGCGCCCCGGGCTCACGCCCCGTCCCGCCCTCACTCCTGGACCCCTCGCTGTGGCAGCGCCGGCACCAGGAGCTCGAGACCTTGTGGGGAGCGGCCCCACCCTCCAAGGACACCCCGCCGCCCGAGGCTGCGCCCGCACTGGAGGCCTACGCCCGGCGGGTCCGCGAGACCTACGGCCGGCTCGACCTCGAAGTCCTGACGCCGGACCGGGACCAGGACGAACAGCCGGTGGTCGAGCTCCGCGAGGTGTTCGTCCCGCAGTCCGTCCGGGCCGACCCCCCGCCGGTCGAGCTCCCCAGGGAACTGATGCAACGCCTCCTCGAAGGAGGCGAGCTGACGGAGGACCAGCTGCTGCCCCCGGGGGTGGAACGGGACTGGCTGGCCGAACTCCAGCAGGCCTACCGGCACCGGCCCGCCGAACCCGTCCTCGACGTCCTCGCCCGCGAGGACGCCCGCCGCACGGTGCTGCTCGGCGACCCCGGCGCCGGCAAGTCCACCATCGCGCACTACCTCGCGCTGGTCCTGACCACCGACGACCCCGCCGCCGCCGTGCCGGCCCTGGCCCCGCTCGCCGGGCACGTCCCGCTGGTGATCGAGCTGCGCTCCTACGCCCAGCAGGACTGGATCGGCGAGACCTTCGAGGACTTCCTCGGCCACCTGGAGGCCACCGAGGGGATGGCGCCGCCGGCCCCGGTCCTGCGGCAACTCCTCGCGGACGGCAGGGCCCTGGTCGTCTTCGACGGCCTGGACGAACTCTTCGACCCCGAGGTCCGGGCCCGGACCTCCCGCCGCATCGCCGCCTTCGCGGCCCGCTACCCGGGCTGCCGTTACCTGGTCACCTCACGGGTCATCGGCTACCAGCGGGCCGTACTGGACGGCGCCGGGTTCGCACACCACATGCTCCAGGACCTCGACGAGCGCCAGACCGCCGAGTTCTCCCGCCGCTGGTACGCCACCGCCTGCCCCGGCAACCCCGCCGAGGCCCAGCGGCTGGTCACCCGGCTCGGCGAAGCGCTGGCCCGCTCCCGCCCCGTCCGCGAACTGGCCGGCAACCCGCTGCTGCTGACCATCCTCGCCATCCTCGGCCGCCGCCAGACCCTGCCCCGCGACCGCAACAGCGTCTACCGGCACGCCGTCACCGTCCTGGTCGCCCGCTGGGACCGCGACGTCAAGCACCTCACCGCCCACCTCCCGCCCGCCGTCGCCGACGCCCTCGACGTGCTCGGCCAGGACGAACGCCTGGAGGTGCTGCGGCTACTGGCCCGCCGCATGCAGGAGGGCGAGGACGGGATCTCGGGCAACCACGTCCACGAAGCCGCCGTCGAGCAGCTCTTCCGCGAGTACCTGGTGCTCTGCGACGTCGCCCCCGACCGCGCCCGCCAGGCCGCCCGCGCCATGGTCGGCCAGCTCCGGGAACGCAACTTCATCCTCGCCCGCTACGGCGGCGGCGTGTACGGCTTCGTGCACCGGACCTTCCTGGAGTACCTGGCCGCCGCCGACCTGATCCACCGTTACGAACACGAACGCGAATGGACCCCGCAGCAGCTCGTCGAGGAGGTCCTCGCCCCGCGCGCGGAGGACCCCGCCTGGCACGAGGTCCTCCTCCTGATCGCGGGCCAGCTGAGGGAACGGGACGTGGCCGCCCTGGTCGACCACCTGCTGCGCCTGTTCCGGCAGCGGGAGACGGTGACCTCCGCCGACTCCCTGGTGCTCGCCGTCCGCGTCCTGGCGGAGGTGAAAAAGATCGGGTCCCTGGCCGGGCAGAGCAGGGAGGTGGTGGATGACCTGACCGCCCATCTCGCCCTGGAAGTCGACGACTACTTCAGCTCACCCGGCCGTTACGAGCTGGCGGTCGAACTGGCTGCCGATCTCGCAGGGTTCAGCCCCAACTGGGTCGGCCGCGATCGCCTGCTCGGTTGGTACGGCGTATGGGGCCAGGGGATGCGTGCGGCCGCGACCCTCGCATGTGCCGTTCAGGACGGACCCGCCGCCGTACTCGGCTTCGCCAGGACCTCCTGGGGCCAGGAGGACCGCCTCGCGGCGGTCGCGGCACTGCCCCGCTGGGCCGACGAGCCCGGCGTCGTCGACGCCCTGGTCGGCTGGGCGGTCCACGACCCCGAGCCACAGATGCGGTCCGCGGCGTTGAAGGCGCTCTCGGCCGCCGCGTTCGAAGGAGCCGTGGACCTCGACGGGCTGCTTCGCGGCCGGGCCACCCGTGACCCCGCTCCGGGGCCCCGCTCGGTCGCGATCCAGTTGCTGGGCAGGGACCCGTCGGACGACGGCGCCCGCCGGCTGCTCGTCGAACGGGCCACGGAGGACGCTTTCCAGGCCGTCCGGGCCGAGGCCGAACGCGTGCTCTCCTCGACCTGGGGCATCCACCTCGGCAACGGGCGTGCGCGCCCCGCCGAGCCGCCCTGGAGGCGCGGTTCACCCGGGACCGCCGGAGTGGAGTCGGAGTCGGCCTCGGCCGAGGACCCGATGGCGGAGGCCATGCGGGAGTGGCACGCAGGTCGCCCCGTCCCGCTCACGAACTTCATGGAGGAATGGGGCCACGGGGCACCCAGCTGGCGGAGCCGGGGTTCATCGGCGCTGACGAGCGTCCTCCTGGAGCGGTTCACACAGCACCCGGAGGACTGGGAGGTGATCGTCGGTGACGTGGATGCGGACGGCGTGGACGTCCGCGCGACCGTACTCGACATCCTCGGACGGTGCGCGGAGCTCGCGAATCCCGCCCTCCTCGCGCTGCTCCTCGAGCGCTTCGAGAACGAGCCCGATGACGAGCTCCGGCAGAGCGTCATCGGACTGCTGACCCTCGTTCCCCCCGGAGACCCACGACTCGTCGAAGTCCTGCTCGACCAGGCCGAGCACGCCTGGGAGCCGGACCTCCGCCGGGCGGTTCTCACGTGGCTGATCCGCCGACGGCCGGCCGGTGTCGACCTGGTGCCGCGGCTGATGGACGTGGCGGTCGCCGATCCCGTGGGCGAGCTGCGGTTGTTCGCCCGTCGCGCGCTCGGTCAGTGGTGGCCGGACGACGTCCGCTGCGCCGCCTTCTTCCGTGGCCTGCCGCAGGAGGACGACGAGCAGGCGCGCTGGGTCCGGTTCCAGGGGATCGCCGCCACGGGAGGGAGCGCGGAGGAACTCGCCGGTCTGCTGGAGGAGGAGCCCGGCGATGAACTCCGCGCCAGGATGCGCAGTGTGATCGCCTTTCAGGGCCCGCCCGTGCCGGTGGCCCGAACGGCCCTGCTCAGCCGCCTGGCGGCGGACCTCCGCCTGGCGGCGGGCCTCCGCCAGGCCGCGGCCCGGTGACGGCGCGTCAGCCCTCGGGGTCCTGGAAGCGGGCCAGTTCGTTGTCGATCATCGACTGGGCGCGGGCCAGGACGCGGGAGTTGTAGGTGCCGGTGGTGCGGATGGTGAGCAGGGCGTCCTGCTGGGCGGAGGCGGCGGTGAGCATCAGCTCGCGGAACTGCTCGCGCGGGTCGACCCCGTCGGCGACCGTGCCGAGGGCGGGGCGCTTGTGGCGGGCCGTGGTCCAGGCGCGGGCCTGGTCGAGGACGGCGGGGTCGTAGGGGGTGCCGTCGGGCATGGTGAGGGCGGGGTCGGTGAGGGTGTCGGCGACGCGGGCGGAGAGGTCGGCGTAGAGCTCGGCGAAGGCGGTGCGGTCGGCGGCCTCGTCGTCGCCGGGGAGTCCCAGGGCCCGGATCACCCGGGGCAGGGTCAGCCCCTGGAGCAGCAGTGTCGTACCGGCCACGGTGAAGGCGATCAGCAGCAGTTGCGGCCGGTAGGGGGTGTCGGCCGGGAGGCTCTGGGCGGCGGCGACGGTGACCGCGCCGCGCATGCCGGACCAGGCGATGACCAGCCCGCCCCGCCAGCCGAACTTCTCGTTGATCCTGAACTCGGCGTCGTTGCGGCCGTGTTCGATCCGTCCCTCCAGCCTCCCCGGGTCGGTCTTCCGGAAACGGCGCGGCAGCTCCGCCCCGGAGTCCAGCCGGTCGGCGAGGTCGTCCAGCCGGGTCCGGAACTCCACCGCCTTGTCGGCGTCGCGGCGCAGCGAGGCGACCAGCGGCGCCACGAACAGCATCCGGATCGCGATGGCCAGCAGCGAGGCGAGCAGCCCGATGCCGACCGCGTGGGCGACGCTCTGCCCGGCGTCCTCCGCCTGGTCGACCAGGGTGCGCAGTTGGAGGCCCATCAGCAGGAAGACCGCGCTCTCCAGCAGGAAGGCGATGGTCTGCCAGTTGACGTCCTCGGCCAGGCGGTCCCGGGCGCGCAGGAAGCGCGGGCTCAGGTGGCCGCTCACCAGACCGGTCAGCACCACGGCGAGGACGCCCGAGGCACCGAGCTCCTCGGCCGGCAGGAAGGCCAGGAACGGCACCACGAAGGAGAGCGCGGTGTTCAGGACGGTGTCGTGGAGCCGCCCGCGCACCAGCACCGTGAGCAGTCCGACCACCACCCCGATCACGCTCGCCACCACCACCGAGGCCAGGAAGTCGAGGCCCACCTTCCACAGGTGGACCGTCGAGGTCATCGCCGCCACGGCCGAACCGAGCAGTACCAGGGCGCTGGCGTCGTTGACCAGGCCCTCGCCCTCCAGGATGGTGGTGAGCCGGGTCGGCAGTCCGAGCCGCTTGCCGATGGAGGTGGCGGCCACCGCGTCGGTGGGGCTGACGACGGCGCCGAGCGCGAAGGCGGCGGCCAGGCCGAGGCCGGGCAGCAGCCAGGCGAAGAGGTAGCCGGAGCAGAGCGTGGTGACGGCGACCAGCAGCACCGCCAGTCGCAGGATCGCCTTGAGGTCCCGGCGGAAGTCGACGGCGGGCATGTGGACGGCGGAGGCGTACAGCAGGGGCGGCAGCACCACGGTGAGCACCAGGTCGGGTTCGACCTCCAGGTGGGGCACCGCGGGCAGGAAGCTGAGCACCGTCCCGACCACCACCAGGGAGAGCGGGGCGGCGACCCCGATCCGCCGCGAGGCCGCCGCCACCGCCACGATGCTGATCACGCCGAGTACGGCGACCAGCGTCCATCCCATGGGCGGGCTCCTGTTCCGCGACTCTTCCACCACGACGGTTCTCACCTCGCATGATGGACGCCGGACGGGGCCGGACCGCGCTTCCGGTGGGGGACGGCGCGCCGCCCAGGCCCGGAGGGGTCAGCCGAGCTCCTCCGCCAGGCCGACCACGATGCCCTCCGGGCCGCGGACGTAGCAGAGCAGGTAGACGCTCTCGAACTGCACGATCTCACCGACGAGTTGAGCGCCCCCGGCGCACACCCGTCCGACGGTCCGTCAGGGCAGGGCGCGGGCCTGACGGAGCACCCCCGCGCGGATCCGCTCCGGCCCGAGCTCCGGGAGCAGCGCGGCGACGTGCTCGGCGGCCAGCGGGGCGAGCAGGGCGTGGGCGGCGTACTCGGGGTCGGGGGTGCCGGCCAGCAGGATCGCGACGTGGCGGTGCCAGAAGCGGTAGGCGCCGATGCGGTAACGGGCGCCGGGGGAGGCGGTCTCGGACATCCGGACCAGGGCGAGGTGGTCGAGCAGGTAGTCCAGGTAGGCGGAGAGGAAGGCCGGGAGCCGTTCGGCGGCGGGGGCGCCGGGGCCGAGCGGGGGCGGGCCCTGGAGGACGGCCTCCTGGAGGACGCGTTCGCGGGCGTCGAGCAGGGCGGCGGCCAGCCCCGACTTGTCGCCGAAGCGGCGGAACAGCGTGCCCTTGCCGACCCCGGCCGCCGCCGCCACCTGGTCCATGGAGACCGCCTCGACGCCGTGCTCGCCGAACAGCCGGGCGGCCGCCTCCAGGACGGCGGCCCGGTTGCGGGCGGCGTCGGCGCGCTCCTTGGGCGGGGGAGTGCGCAGGAGTTCCAGGGGCGTTGCGGAAGCGGACTGCGGTCCGTTAATGTCGTGAGCCACAAGAGGACTGTAGTCCGATTCCTTTCAGGAGGCACTGCCATGACCGCACTCGTCACCCGCGAGGAGCTCGCCGCGGCCATCGAGGCCGGCACCGTCACCGTCGTCGACACCCTCGGCGGCCAGTACCACGCCCAGCAACACCTGCCCGGCGCCCTCGCCCTGACGCCGGGTGAGGTGGACGCCCTCGCCGCCACCGTGCTGCCCGACCGCACCGCCGCGATCGTCACCTACTGCTCCAACACCGCCTGCCCCAACAGCGGCCAGGTCGCCGACCGGCTGACCGCCCTCGGCTACACCGACGTCCGCAAGTACCGCGAGGGCATCCAGGACTGGGTCGAGGCCGGCCTGCCCACCGAGTCCGCCTGACCCGGTGGCGGGCGGGGCACCGAGGGGACGCCCCGCCCGCCGCAATCCGGAACCGCGTCGGCTCCGAAACGTAGGCTGCGGACCAAACGCCGCGTCTCCGTACGAACCGCTCGAACCGACCCGGGAACCCTCGATGACCGTCTCCATCGCCCTGTTCACCCAGGACCTGCGGCTGCACGACAACCCCGTGCTGCACGCGGCCGCCGCAGCAGCCGACCAGGTCGTCCCGCTGTTCGTCCTGGACCCGGCCGTCGAGGCGGCCGGGTTCGCCGCCCCCAACCGGCAGGCCTTCCTCGCGAACTGCCTCGCCGACCTCGACGACGGGCTGTGCCGCCGCGGCTCCCGGCTGGTCGTGCGCCACGGAGACCCGGCCGACCAGGCCGCCCGGGTGGCCGCCGAGGCGGGCGCGGACACCGTCCACGTCGCCGCGGGCGTCAGCGCCTTCGCCCACCGCCGCGAGGCCCGCCTGCGCGAGCTGCTCGGTGACCGGCTCCGCGTCCACGACGCCTCGCTGACCGTCGTCCCGCCCGGCGACGTCACCCCGGCCGGCAAGGACCACTACGCCGTCTTCACCCCGTACCACCGCGCCTGGCAGCAGGCCCCCCGCCGCAAGGTCCTCGCCGCGCCCCGCGCCCTGCACACCCCCGACGACGTCCGCAGCGAGCGGCTGCCCACCGCTGACGGCACGTCACCCGCCCTGCCCCCGGGCGGCGAGAGCGAGGCCCGCCGCCACTGGAAGCGCTGGGACCCCGACGCCTACGCCGAACTCCACGACGCCCTCGCCGAGGACGGCACCTCCCGCCTCTCCCCGTACCTGCACTTCGGCTGCCTCTCCGCGAACGAGCTGGCCGCCCGCGCCACCGCCCACGGCGGCGAGGGCGCCGAGGCCTTCGTCCGGCAGCTCGCCTGGCGCGACTTCCACCACCAGGTCCTCGCCGCCCGGCCCGCCGTCGCCCACCAGGACTACCGCAGCCGCCACGACCGCTGGCACCACGACGAGGCCGAGGCCGAGGCCGAGGCCTGGCGGCAGGGCCGCACCGGCTACCCGATCGTCGACGCCGGCCTGCGCCAACTGCTCCACGAGGGCTGGATGCACAACCGCGCCCGCCTGCTGACCGCGAGCTTCCTGGCCAAGTCCCTCTACCTGGACTGGCGCATCGGCGCCCGCCACTTCCTCTCCCTGCTGGTCGACGGCGACGTGGCCAACAACCAGCTGAACTGGCAGTGGGTCGCCGGCACCGGCACCGACACCCGCCCCAACCGGCTCCTCAACCCCCTGCGCCAGGCGCTCCGTTACGACCCCGACGGCGCGTACGTCCGCCGCTGGGTGCCCGAGCTCGCCCACCTCCCCGGCCCGGCCGTCCACCAGCCCTGGCGCGAGGACGCCCCCGACTACCCGGCCCCGATCGTCGACCCCGACTCCCTCGGCGCCCGCTTCCGCCACGCCCGCGCCCTCGACTGACCACGGAGGACCTTGCGATGACGACTCCCGCCCGCCGCACCGACGTCGTGGTGATCGGCGCCGGCCTCGCCGGTCTGGCCTGTGCGATCGACCTCACCTCCGCCGGACGCTCCGTCCTGCTGCTGGAGGCCTCCGACGCCGTCGGCGGCCGGATGCGCACCGACCGGGTCGACGGCTTCCTCCTCGACCGGGGCTTCCAGGTCTTCAACACCGGCTACCCGCAGGTGCGTTCACGCATCGACACGAACGCCCTCGACCTGCGCGCGTTCACCCCGGGCTTCCTGCTGGCCGGCTCCCGGGGGCGGCGGCGCTTCGCCCACCCGCTGCGGCGGCCCGCCCAGTGCGGCGACCTGCTGACCGGCCGGCTCGCCCCACGGCGGGACGCCGCCGCCCTCGGACTGCTCAGCGCCCGCGACCTGCTGACCCCCGCGGCCCGCCTGCGCGCCGCACCCGACCGCACCACGGCCTCGGCCCTGCGCGCGGCCGGGATCTCCGAACCGGTCGTCGACCACGTGCTGCGGCCGTTCCTGTCCGGGATCTTCCTGGAGGACCGACTCACCACCTCCAGCCGGGTGTTCCACCTCTACTGGCGCAGCATGCTCCGCGGCACGCTCGCCCTCCCCGCCGCCGGCATCCAGGCCGTCCCCGAGCAGCTGGCCACCCGCCTCCCGCCGGGCACCCTCCGCCTGGACACCCCGGTGGCCGCCGTCTCCCGCGGCACCGTCACCCTGACGGACGGTCAGGAGATCCCCTGCAGCACGGTGGTGGTCGCCACCGACCCCACCACGGCCGCCACCCTGCTCCCCGGCCTCCCCGTCCCCGAGACCCGCGCCGTGACCACCTTCCACCACGTCACCACCCGCCCCCCGCTGACCGAACCCACCCTCCTGGTCGACGCCGGCCGCCACCTCCTCAACTCCGTCGTCCTCTCCCAGGTCGCCCCCGAGTACGCCCCTCCCGGCCACCACCTGGTCGCCACCTCCGTCCTCGGCACCACGGCGGACGAAGCCACCGTCCGCGCCCGCCTCGCCGTCCTCCACGACCACGACACCTCCGACTGGGAACTGCTCGCCACCCACCGCATCCCCCACGCCCTCCCCGCCATGCCCGCCCCCCATCCCCTCACCCGCCCCACCCACCACTCCCCGGGCATCCACCTCTGCGGCGACCACCGCGCCACCGCCTCCGTCCAGGGCGCCCTCGCCTCCGGCACCCGAGCCGCCCGCGAGGTCCTGGCCACCACGTGAACGGGTCGTCCCGAGTCGGTGCCCCGGCCGGTGAGGCCACTGACGACATCGCCGGGTCCCCCCGACCGGAGCGGTCTCACCAGGGCTGGGTGCTCCCGGGCACGGGCATGGCGTCGGTGTGGTCCGCCGTACCGACGGTCGGCGGGGCGACGGCCCGGACGGCCGCGAGGACGTCCAGCGGGCGGAAGGCGTAGTACACGGTGTCGAAGGCCAGCCCCTGGGCGTCGGGACGTCCCCGGGTGAGGACCAGCAGGCGCCGGTAGGCACGCCCGGGACGGCCGACGGCCGCGGCGCGGGTGGTGGCGGTCTCCAGGACCAGGAGCTGCGAGGCCGAGACGCCGGTCCGCACGGTGAGGGCGTCCACCCGCCGGATCGCGTCCCAGCCGATCCTCCGGCTGCGGAGCAGCGGGGTCCGCAGGACGACGCCGTCCGGTCGGACGGTGATCCGCACCGGCCGTACGGCGTCCGGCAGGCCGACGCCGGCGACCACGAGTATCGGACCCCAGAAAAAGCCGAGCACGATCAGATAGCTCAGGACTTCGCCCACCGTGAACTCCACCGGCAGCCAGAAGGTGCCCTCGAACACCCCGAAGCCCAGCAGCCAGAACACGAACCAGCCCAGTACGAACACCGCCGACGCGACCACCTTCGTCCAGAGCCGTCGGTTCAAACGCAGCACGAAAACATCGGTCATCGTTGGCCCCCCCCCGTTGATGATTGGACCAGATTGGCGAGCCCGAGTTCCCCTGGCAAGGGTGCGCGGACGGCTTCGGAGGCGTCGGAGGCAGGTTCGCGCCGACATCGAACGCTGACGCCGGGAAACCGAGCGGCGGCGGAGCCGGTCGGCGGACTAGGATCCCGGCATGTCCGGTCCGACGCTGGTGATCGAGTTGGCGGCGCCCCCGTCCCCTGCCGTGCTGCAGGAGTTCCGCGCGCTGATGGTGAGGCTCTCCTCCTCCTTCGAGGAGAAGCGCCCTGGTTACTACGACGTCAGCGTGCCCCTGGACGCGCTCGGTGCCGACGACTTCCTGGAGGAGAAGGACCGGCACCGACCCTTCCGGCCGTTCTGGCTCGGTGACGTGCACATTGCCGAGGAGTCCCTGGTGCCCGGCTGGTTGGACCTGGAGAGCGTGGATCGCCACCGGCCGTTCCTGGTCTACCTGATGGGTCCGGCGGCCGGTCACGAGGAGCTCTTCGACGCCGAGCACGAGGACGAGCCCGAGGTGGTGTCCGTCCTCGGCTTCACGCCGACCCATGCCGTCAACGTCAGTGCCTCCTGCAACGACCGGGCCGACCACGTGGCCGCGGCCCTGCTGACCGCCGCCGTCCTGGAGGTCGTCGGAGGCGTGGCCAAGGCCGAGCTGACGGACGGACAGGCCGCGGCCGTCGCCGGCCTCCCGGGGATGCTGGGGATCACCGAGGGGGACGAGATGGTCCTGGGCACCGCTGAGTTCCTGCGGGCTTGGGCTGGCTACCCCGGCTTCCGGCTGGTCAAGTAGCCCAGCTGCCGGCCCTTCACGACCCACACCGCCGGGCTGCGCCTCGCTCACTGACGGGTCCGTCCCTCGCGGTCTCCTCGGCCCGGCCGGCCGCGCACTCCTCTGGTCGCGGCCGTGGCCGACCGAAGGCGCGGGGATCGTCGTCGGTGGCGGGTGCCATGATCTGCGGCATGGACCGCCCCGCCCCCCTCACCGGCCTCGACCGGATCGACTGGTCGCTGCTCAGCCACGCCTACGGCACCGCCGAAGACGTCCCGTCCCTCCTGCGCGGTGTGGCGTCGGACGAGGAGGAGCGCGCCGTCGAGGCGGAGGAAGAGCTGTGGAGCAGCATCGTGCACCAGGGCACGGTGTACTCGGCGACGGCTCCGGCCGTGCCCTTCCTGGCCCGGCTCGCGGTCGAAGGAGTGCGCCGCACGGCACTGTTGGGCATGCTGGGCGCCATCGCCGAGAGCGTGGACGAGCACGACCTGCCGCTGCCGGGCGCAGCGCGTGCGGCCGTCGCCGAGCAACTCGGGATGCTCCTGCCGTTGCTGGCCGACCGGGATCCGGAGGTACGGCAGACCACGGCGTGGACGGTGGCCCAGTGCGGGTCGGCCGCCGGCCCCGTGGCGGGGGAGGCGCTGCGGGCCCGGTGGGCGGCGGAGGGTGAGCCGGTGGTGCGCGCCGATGTCCTGACGGCCCGTCTGCTCGTGGTGCCCGAGGCGGCCGAGGAGTTGTGCGCGGCCGGGCTGGCCGCGGACCAGCCGGCACCGGTGCAGGTCGCGGCCCTGCTGGCGGGCGTCGACCACGGCCTGCCGTGGACCACCGACACGGCGGCGCGCGTCGCGGAGCTGGTTCCCCTGGAGCGGCACGGGTTCGGGCGCTCGTGGCAGCGGGAGCCGTTGCAGGCCATCAGCGCCGGTCTGCACGGGCGCGGCGAGGCCGTGGCCGCGATCGACGTGCTCGCCCGCGCACTGGAACGGGCCACCGTCCTGCGGTCGCAGGACGCCGAGAGGGCCCTGGCTGCGATCGCCGAGGTCCGGTGGGCCGCCGAATCCCTCGCCCTGCGTTCCCGAACAGCACCGGCCCGGCTCCTGCCCGGGTTCCTCCCGCTGCTCGGCGATCAGGCCACCGCGGCCGAGGTAATGCCGCTCCTGCGGTCGTGGTGTCAGCCCGCCCCGACCGCGATCCCGACGCTGGTCGCCGTCGCCGAGGGCGACGGCGACCCGGCCGACGAAGCACTCGCCGTGCTCGTGCACCTCGGCGCCCCCGAGGCGGCACGGCTGCTGGCCCGTCAACTACCGCAGCGCCCGCGTGCGTTGGAAGCCGCCTACCGGCTCGCCACCGGCGAGGACCGGACACCGACCGCCACCCCGGCCTCCGAGGACCGGACGCGGCTGCCCTTCGACCCGGCGCTGCTCGACGTGCTGCGCGCACGACTCGCGGCGCTCGAACCGCCGGCCGGGGGCCGTTCGGTCTTCGCTCCGGGAGGGCTGGCCGCGATCAACGAGCCGGTCCACCTGAGCGGGGTGCTCGCCGCCTGGGGCAGAGCGGCCAGGCCCGCCCTGCCGGAGCTGCTCACCGCCCTGCCGCACCACCCGCTCCCGGTCGGCCGGGCCTTGGCCGCCATCGCCGACCCAGGGGCCGACACCCAGGTGACCGCCGCGCTCCGGACGCTGACCGCACACGGGCCCCTGGAGGCACGCCAGGCGGCAGCAAACGCGCTGCACGCCTTGACCGGCGAGCCCGACGCCCTGCTGCCGATCCTGGCCGAGCAGCTGAGCCGACGGGGCAACGGCCTGGACCGTGCGGTCACCGCTGCCGCCGCACTTGGCGATGCCGCCCACCCCCTGCTGCCGCACCTGTACGCGGTGCTGGCCGAGCCTGCGTCCTCCCGGGAGACGCCCCCCGCGATCGACGCCGCCCTCCAAGCAGCGGCGTTGGTCCGGGAACTGACCGGTGATCGGCGGCCCGCGCTCCAGGTCATCGCGGAGGGCATCGGTTGGTCCGCCCACCCCTGGGGGCGGATGACCGCCGAGCGCGCGGCCGAGGCCGCCCGTCACCTGGGCCCGGCCGCTAAACCGCTCGTTCCCCTCCTCCTGCCGCTGCTCGACGACCCGGACCTGGTGCCCGCGGTCGTCCACACCCTGACCGCCTTCCACCCCGGCTCCGACGCCCCCGCCGGTCTCGCGCGCGCCGACCTGGCGGACCGCGTCCTGGCGGCAACCCGGCCGGGCTCGTACGCCGGCTTCGCCGCGAAGGCACTGGAGGCCCTGTCCGCCCTGGGCCCGACGGCATTCGACGCAGCCCGGCTCGACCGGCTCGACGAACTCGCGAACGGCGACCAACGGATCGTCGGCTCCGGCCTCCAGAACCGGATCGTCCTCGCGGACGAGCGCTTTCGAACTGCAGCCAGAGCCGTCCGCGAAGCACTGACCACCTCAAGGCTGTCCTGTAAGTCCTGGCGTTGACGGACCCGTCGTGTCCTGAGCAGCCGACCCGAGGCTGGCGCTGTGACCCTGATCGGCTGCGGCTAGATTCTTGGCATGCCTTCACACCTCAGTCACGGTACTTCGGGCGCCTTCCGGCGCTTCGCCGGATGGCTCGCCCGTGGCTCGGTGGGCCACCCGATGCTCGAAGGGGTTGACTACTGGGAAGAGCTCCGCGACTCGCCTTCTCAGGCGGAGATCTGCTTCGCCATCTTCGCCAACGTCCTTGAACTGGACGAGCGGGGAGAGCCGGTCAACGAGAAGCACGCTGAACGCAGGGCTGCGACGTGGCTCTACAAGTACTGCACCGGGGAGCTGCCCCCGGGCGAGCCGGACATCGAGCCATGGGAATGCGAACTGCACTGACTTCATGCATGCCGGACCTTCGATTGGCGGCGAAGCCGGGTGTGCGCTTCCTGGCTTGCGGCGGTGAGGTACGGCTATCCGGCGAGCGCGAGGTTGTGGAGCCGCGCAACACCGAGCATGGCCTGGTGCACCCCGGCTCCGCGCAGGCGGCAGTCTCGCAGGATCTTCCAGTTCTTCGTCCGCGCGAAGACGTGCTCAACGTGAGATCGAAGGCCAGAGCCAGGAGAAGCTTCTGCCGGTTGTGGTGACCGGGGCCTCGGGGCTGATGACAGGGTGCTTGGCAGCAGTGGAGCCGGGCGTGAAATCATCTGGTCATGCCTGGCCACTGGACCGGATCGGTCTTCCTGAGCGTCTTGTCCATCTCCGCGGTGGCCATCTCTGCCCGAGCCGTTTCTCGGCGTGCATGGCGCCAGGCCGCGTGCTGGGCCACTGCCGCTGTCGGCTGTGCCTGTCTGGCCGCCCAGAATGTGGGCGTCGTCGATCAAGAGTTGCTGATCATGCTCCTGATGGGTGCGTTCATGCTGCAGAGGCTGCTGCTGTGGCGAACAAGCCGGGCGTAACCTCGTGCTTCATCCTCCTTCGCCGTCATGTGGCGGCAGGGGGATGCCGTAGGCGGCGTCAAGCCGGTTGATGATCTTCCGGAGTTCGCGGGCGCCCCGGGGTGACATCGCGTTCATCACCGTGTCGAGGAGGGCGCGAGCCTCCCAGGGGTTTCCGCAGCAGTACCAGTGCACGTTGCCCCACTCGTAGTCGTGCCACTGCTGCCGCTCGGAGCGGCGGACGTGGTCCCGCCACAGACGCACAGCGACGGTGACATCCCCTGGCTGCAGGTAGTTCCGGGTGCGTTCGAGGTGGGCCACCTCGGAGAGTGCCCGCGAGGAGACACCGTCGATCGCGGGTCTCGAAGCCCGTGTCCGGTGCAGAGGGAGGCTGGTCCGGACGTCCGTCGGCCGTCTACGCGGCATGGACCTTTCGGTTCGTCATCACGAGGCTCATGGTGTCACGATCGCGCGTGCTTCTCGAACGAGTTCACTCATCGGTGAGTTCGCCGGACGTGGACACGGCCTTCGTCTGAGTGATGGTCTGGCGGGGATCGGCGAGCAGTTGCCGAGCCGACGTGAGCTGATCGGCCGTCAACTTCGCGATCCGCCGGACCGCCACCGGTCGGCCTTGCTCGTCGCGCTCGATCAGTGACGAGATCCTCCCGGGCCCCGACGACGAGGACCTCCTGGACGAGGTCACCTCCACCTCGCCGGCGGCGCCCTCACGGAGGCGGCGCACCTGACGGAGTGTCCCCTGACACTGCCATTTATTCCAGCTCATCCTGGGATTACTTGAATACATACTGGCTAACAGCCGATGGCCGTGCCAGGGTTCGGGGGCCCGGGCGACCGCAGTGTCGTCCGGATCCTTGACCCGAACTCTGAGGAGTGTCCGTGAAGTTCCGCGCTTCCCTGGCCGCCGTCGCCCTCGGCGCCACGCTGTTCGCGACCGTCCCCGCCGTCGTGGCCCCCAACCTGGCCCTCGCGGCGGGTGATTGCGGCCCGGACTACTGGCCCGACTCGTGGTACGAGGGCAGCTGCTACTCCAGCTACTCGCAGAAGATCAGCTGGAGCAGCGGCGAGATCGGCGACACGTACGACATGGGCCGGGTGGTCGTCGTGGGCAAACGTCAGTGGGTGTCCCGTCCGGAGGCGCCCATCGCGGTTCCCGGCGGCGGCAACCCGGGCACCGGCGGGGGCGGCGGGAGCTCGTCCGGCAGCGGGATCAAGGCCGTGTGGTCGGGGGCGAAGTGGATCGTCCCGCACGACTGCCTGGTGAACGAATCTCCGGCCCCCCAGAAGTTCACCCAGCAGTCGACCTACAACGTCAGCTTCGAGGCCAGCCAGAACACCTCGCTGGAAGCCCTGAAGGTGCTCGAGGTCTCGCTCGGCACGAAGATCAACTCCAGCATCAGCCGGAGCACCAACTGGGAGATCACCATCGCCCCCGGCCAGCGCTTCGCGCTCGGTGTGGAGTACCAGACCACCACCTACATGGTCAGCACCGGTCTCAGCACCTACCAGCTCGTCAACGTCAGCGCCCCGACCGCCACCATCGCCGGCGTCCCCTGCTGACGCTCCGCCCACCGGCCGCCGCCAACGCCTGACCGAGGCCCTGGCTCGGCGGCCGGGAAGGCCGCCGTGCCCGTGCCTACGTCGAGGCGTGGCTCACCGCGAGGGGAGCGACGTACGCGTGAGAGTCCGGGTCCGCCCCGCCGAAGCGGAGCGGGCCCGGGCTCTCCGGTAACTGGCCTCGGCTCAGATGGAGGCTCTGAACCGCTGCTTTCCCCCAGGGGCCGGGGAGCAGCTCTCGGCGGTCGTCACTCGAGCCCGTCGGCCGGCGCCGTCAAGCGAGTTCATCCCTGTATGGGGTCTTTTGTCCCCGGGGTCAGGGCCTGCCTTGTCCTCCTGTTTCTCGGCGGCGGGCGGCTGCTGGTTCACGGTGCCGGTCACGAGGTGCGGTCTCCCTTCAGGGCGGCGCGGTTGGTGACGGTGCGCAGATGCTCGTCGAAGAACCAGGCCGGGTCGCCGCCCATGCGGGCCAGCATCACCATGCCGGTGACGATCACGTCGCACACCTCCGCCCGGACGTCGTCCCAGGTGTGGGAGAAGCCCTTGCGCGGGTTCTCACCGAGTGCGCCGATGACGGCCTCGGCGACTTCCCCGCACTCCTCCTGCAGCTTCACGGTCTGTACCAGCCACTGTTGTTCGATCGGCAGGCTGGAAGCTGAACTCGGGTGGGAAGCATGCAAGTTGATGTTCTGCCAGGTCTCGTTCACGCGCCGATGATGGTGCCGTTCGATTCTGGTGTTCAATCCGGGCGGTTCCCGGCGCACCCGGCCCGAACGGTGCCTTTCGAGCAGGTCCACCCACCAGTACCGGTCACCACCGGTAGGCCGCAGCCCGGCCGCACAGCCGGCCGGACGGGCACCTGGACCATGCCCCGCCCCGCCCGGGTGGCGACGGCGGATGGCCGGAAACCGGCCGCCCGTCCGGCTGACGCCGTACAAGCACCCGACGCCGAAGCCCTACGCCCGCGAGGTCATGCCCCACCAGCAACGATCAGCAAGATCGTGTGACGAGTTCACAGGGGGAGGTCCGGTCGAGGCTTGGCCATGAGCTCGCTCGGGTGGTGTCGGTGGCCCGCGTTACGATGCGCCGGTCTGGAGGCACTCATGAGTTTCACCGTTCCGCCGCCGCCGCTCGATATCGCGGAGCATTTCCCGGAGCTCCTGCCGCACGCGCGGTCCACCACCTTGCTGTACCCGCGGAGCGGTGACCCCGAGCGGCAGGAGAGTTCGCTCGGCGGACCGATGCTGTGGCCGGCGGACGAGCCGTGGCCGACGTGTGCCGCGTCCGACCACTACAACCCCGGTCGCGGCTGCGCGGTGGTGGGTCCCGAGGCGGTGGCCATGGTGCCCGTGCTCCAACTGTTCGCCCGTGATGTCCCGGCACTGGTGTTCCCGGCCGGGAGCGACGTGCTGCAGGTGCTCTGGTGCCCGCTGATCCACTCCGATCACGACCAGTGGTCGCCGGTCCCGGTGCTCCGCTGGCGCTCCGTCACCGATGTGGCGGCCGGGCCGCTGCTGGACGAGGCGCCACGGCCGTACGAATTCGACGACGACTATGTCCCTCGCCCCTGTGTGGTGCACCCGACCGACACCACGGAGTACCCGAACTGGGACATGCCCGAGGACCTGTCGGAGCGCGTCGGGGAGTGGAGCGAAGAGATGGAGGAGGCCTGCGGGATCGACTACTGGGACGCGTTCACCACCAGGCAGAGCAAGGTCGGCGGCTACCCGGGCTGGACCCAGGCGCCCCAATGGCCGCACTGTGTCTGCGGCGAGCAGATGGAGCACCTCCTGACGATCTCGGCGAGCGAGTCGTGCGGCCGGTGGCTCCCGGTCGAGGAGCGGACCCGTCCCGGCTCCGGCTGGGAGGTGCCCGAGACCCCGCAGGACGACGGCCACGGGATGATCATGGGCGATGCAGGCGGTGTCTACGTCTTCGTCTGCCGTGCTTGCCCCGAGTGGCCCACGGTCCACCGGTACGACTGCTGATCAAGAGCTCGTAGGCTGCGGCCGGTACCGGCTGTTCGGCCGAGGAGCGGACCAGGTCATGGGGGAGCGGAAGTCCGATCCGAAGGATCGCTCCGGGCCGGGGTGACTGCCGACCTGCCACGGGCCCCTGACTACGCCGAGCGTCTGCGCGCGGTGGCGCGCGTCTGCGCTACGCCGCCGTGATGGCGGATCAGGTCCGCCGTCGGGCGGGTCCCGGTGGGTGGGGTGGTGTCGGGGCAGGCTAGTTTTACCCGGGTGACTCTTCTTGACGACGTGGCCGAGCGCGACGGCTGGCGGTGCTGGGTGTGCGACGAGCCGGTCGACCCCGACATGTCCGTGAACGACCCCCGTGGGCCCAGCGTCGACAGCCGCACCGCCGACCGCAAGGCCAAGATCCCCGAACGGCTCGCCCACCGCGGCTGCAACACCCGCAAGGGCGCGGTCAAGGTGGAGATCGCCTGGCCCGAGCGCCTCTACGTGTCCGAGCCCGCCGCGTTGATCGCCGTGACCGCCCGGCTGGAGCGCAAGGGCGGCCGTGAAGTGGTCGGCCGCTGCCCCACCCGCAAGGACGCCCAGGAGGCCGCCGACTGGCTGGCCGACCGTCTCACTCGCCTCACCCCGGAACTCCCGCTGACCGCCACCGTCGAACCGGGCGGCGGCCAGTTCCTCCTCGTCCTGTCGACCGCCCGCCGCTGACCGCGGCACCCCGCCCCCGCCGGGCCCGGGCACGAACGGCACGGCGGGGGGAGGGACTCTGACGGGACATCGGGGGTTCTGCGGCGGCCGGTTCAGGCGAGGGTGACGGTCACGCGGTGCCTGGCCATGATCTCGAGGATCACGGCGAAGAGGTCGTACTGCCCGCCGTCGGAGTCCAGCTCGGCCGACAGGTGTTCGCGGGCGGTCGCGGAGTGGCGCCAGAGCAGGGTGGCGGGGGAGGTGTGGCCGAAGGAGCCGCAGAGGCAGTCGTCGACGGCGGCGGTGTTGGCGCCGAAGTAGCCGCCGGGGCCGTTCACGGCCTCGCCGAGGGCGAGGTAGAGGGAGGCGGCGTCGGTGATGTGGCGGCCGTCGAGTTCGTAGGCCTGGCCGGGCGGGCGGGGGTGGTGGTCGGTGCAGCAGCCGTGTTCGCGGACCAGGTCGAGCCAGGCCTGCCGGTCCCGGGGGTTGAGGTCGACCCAGGCGCCGGGGGCGTCCGGCGGGCCGGCGAGCCAGCGTTCCAGGAGTGGGCGGGCGTGGTCGGGCAGCGGCTCGAAGGGGCCGGCGTCGAGTTCCAGGTCGATGAGCCCGGCCCCGGCGGAGGACGGGTGCCACGCGGTGACGGTGGGCCACATCAGACGGTGCGTCAGCAGGTCGCCGTGGTCGTCCCGGATCTCCAGGTAGGCCTCGTCCAGGTAGAGCGACCGCCGGGTCCCCTTCGCCAGGGCCGCCAGCAGCCGCTCGCTCGGGGCCAGGCCCGACAGGACCACGGGGGCCGACGGCCGCGGGGCCGGGACGATCCGGGTGACCCCCCGGCAGGTGCCCAGCCAGCGGTGTCCGTCGTTCAGCCGCACCGGGCCGTCGTGGTCCTCGGGCGGGGACAGGTAGTCGTCGAAGGCGGAGACCGCCAGGGCCCCGGAACGTACGCCGAGGGTCAGGACGTCCCCCAGCAGCCAGGGGTCCTCGGGATCGGGGCGGCCAGGGCCCTCCGGCACGAGCCAGACCCGGTCACCGAGCCAGCCCGGCGTCGCCCCGTCCTGTGCGGGGAGCCAGCCGGAGAGTTCGTACGTCCTGCGCCGGTCCTCCCCGGACAGTCCGGTCACCTCGTCGCAGGTGCCCCACGCCTCGCCGCTCTCCGAGTCCACCAGCGCGTACCGTGCCACCAAGAGCCCCTCCCCGTCCCCGTCGTCCGCGGAGGACATCATGCCCGACTGGCGGACCCGTTCGATCACGCGTCCGATCGGCGCCGTAGGCTGCGGTCATGTCGACCACTCCCCACATCACCCCCGCCGACGCCTTCACGATGCTGATGGCCGGCAACCAGCGCTTCGTCACCGGCGGGCCCGAGCACCCCAACCAGGACGCCGCCCGCCGCACCGAGATCGCCCCCGAGCAGAACCCGTTCGCGGTGATGTTCGGCTGCGCCGACTCCCGCCTCGCCGCCGAGATCATCTTCGACCGCGGGCTCGGGGACCTCTTCGTGGTCCGCACGGCGGGTCAGGTCGTCGGCCCCGAGGTGCTGGGGAGCATCGAGTACGGCGTGGCCGTGCTGGGCGCGCCGCTGGTGGTCGTGCTCGGCCACGACTCCTGCGGCGCGGTGGCCGCGACCCGGGCCGCCGTCGAGGCGGGCACCCGGGCGCCGGGCTTCGTGCGGGACGTGATCGAGCGGGTGACGCCGAGCGTGCTGACCGCCCGTGCGGCCGGGCACACCGAGGACGGCGAGTTCATAGCCGAGCACATCCGCCAGACCGTGGACCTGCTGGTCGAGCGCTCCCGCATCCTGGCCGACGCGATCGAGGAGGGCCGGGTCGCCGTGGTCGGCCTCTCGTACCGCCTGGTCGACGGCAGCGCCCACGTGATCGCGGCGCACGGCCTCGACAACGCCTGACGGACGCTCAGCCGCCCGCCTGCCCGCCCGTACTGGCCCGGGCGGGCGGGCGCTGACTACGATCGGGGACGAACGGGACGCCGCGGAGGGGGACGAACGCATGGTGCTGAACGACCCGGACTTCTACCGCGACCGCTACCCTCACTACGCCGCGCTGCGCGCGAAGGCACCGGTCCTCCCGATCCCGTTCGCGGGCAGCGGCAGCGGCAGCGGCAGCGGGGCCGGGGCCGGGGACGGGGCCGTCGTGGTGACGGGCCATCAGGAAGCCCGCCAAGCGCTGGCGAGCCCGGCCCTGTCGAAGGACACCGCCGCGTACTTCGCGGACAAGGACTCCGACCGCACCCTGCACCCGGCCGTCGCCCGCAACATGCTCACCACCGACCCGCCGGAGCACACCCGACTGCGCCGCCTGGTCACCCGGGCGTTCACCACCGCCACCGTGAACCGGCTGCGACCCGCGATCGAGGCCCTGGCCCGGCAGCTCACGGCGGACTGGGAGCCGGGCCGACAGGTCGACCTGGTGGAGGGGCTGGCCGCCCCGCTGCCGGTCACGGTCATCTGCGAACTGCTCGGCGTCCCGGAACACGACCGGCCCGCGATCGGCGTGTGGTCCGCCGAACTCTTCGTCACCGGCGACCACACCCGCATCGACGCAGCCTCCCACGCGCTCGCCGCCTACATGGCCGAGCTGATCGCGGCCAAGCGCACCACCCCCGACGAGGCCCTGATCTCCGAACTGATCGCCGCCCGCGACGGCGACGACGCCCCGCTGGACGAGCACGAGCTGCTCTCCCTCGCGATCCTGCTCCTGGTGGCCGGCCACGAGACCACCACCGCCGCGATCGGCAACGGCGTGCTCGCCCTGCTCCGCCACCCCGAGGCCTGGGCCGAACTGCTCGCCCGTCCCGACCGCGTCCCCGCCGCCGTCGACGAGCTGCTGCGCTACGACGCCCCGGTCTCCATCGCCACCTGGCGCTGGGCCCCGGCCGCCACCACCCTGGGCCCCGACCCGACGCCCGTCCCGGCCGGCAGCCCGGTCTTCGTCTGCCCGGGCGCCGCCAACCGCGACCCGGCCCGCTTCGCCGACCCCGACCGCCTGGACATCGGCCGCCCCGACGCCGCCGCGCACCTCAGCTTCGGCCACGGCGTCCACCGCTGCCTGGGCGCGCCGCTGGCCCACGCGGAGGTGGAGATCACCCTGCGGGTGCTGCTGGAGCGCTTCCCCGCCATGCGGCTCGCCGTGCCCGCCGAGGAGCTGACCTGGCGTCACTCCCGCCTCTTCCGGGGGTTGACGGCCCTGCCGGTCCGGCTCTAGCGGGAGGGCCGCGCCCGGCGGGCCCAGTCGGCCAGGACGGGGACGCAGCGCTCGGCGAAGTCCTGGTAGTCGGCGGCGGTGTTGTAGACGTGGGTGGAGAGCCGGAAGTAGCCGGTGCCGCCGAAGCTGGTGAAGGCCGCCTCGACCCCGAGCTCGGCGGCGACCCGGTCGCGCAGCGCGTCCGCCTCCAGCCGGGTGGTGGCGAGCCCGTCCGGGAGGCGGACCAGCCGCAGGGCGTTCACCGGCATGCCGACCTCGGCGGCGGCGCTCTCGCCGGTCAGCTCGGTGAAGGCCGTGCCGATGACGTGCTCGGCGTGGTCGGCCAGTTCGGAGAGGTAGCCGCGGACGGTGGCCCAGCCCCAGGTCCGTTCGACGAAGCCGAGGGCGGCCGGGGCCGCCAGGTAGCTGGTGGCGTCCAGCGTCCCCTGGGTGTCGAAGCGCTCGGGGAAGGGCTCCTCCGCTCCCCAGGAGTCGATCAACGGGTACAGCTGGTCCCGGAGTTCGCTGCGGACCACCAGTGCGGAGGCCCCGCGCGGGGCGCAGCCGAACTTGTGCAGGTTGCCCACCCAGGCGTCGAACTCCAGCCCGGCCAGCGGGTCCTCGATCAGCCCGGGCACGTGTGCCCCGTCGACCAGCAGGGTGATCCCGGCCTCCCGGGCCGCCGTGCCGATCAGGTCCACCGGCAGCAGGCGGGCGGTGGCGGAGGTGATGTGGTCGAGGACGATGAGCGCCGTGCGGTCGGTGACCGAGGCCAGGACCGCGGCGGCGGCCTCCTCGGCCCCGGCGTGCAGCGGGACGTGCGCCGTCCGCACCCGTCCGCCCCAACGGCGGGCCAGCCGCTCGGCGCCCATGGTGACCGCCCCGTACCCGTGGTCGGTCACCAGCACCTCGCCGCCCGCCCGGTGCGGGAGGCTCCCGTACACGACGCTGGCCCCGGCACTGGCGTTCGGCACCAGGGCCAGGTCCCGCGCCGGGACCCGCAGGAAGCCGGCGACCTCCGCGCGGGCCGCCGCGACCCGCCCCGGCAGCGCGGGGAACCACACCACCGGGGCCCGCTCCATCTCCTCGCGCAGCCGCTGCTGTTCCCGCTGCGCGGCCAGCGGGACGGCGCCGAAGGAGCCGTGGTTGAGGTGACGGAGCGTCGGGTCCAGCGTCCAGGCGTGGGCGGCGGGGCGGCCGTCCGGCAGCAGCAGGGGCTTCGGTGCTTCGGTCATGTCGTTCTCGGTCCCTCTGCTGTCGTCGCCGGCGGGCCGCCCCGCCGCCCCGGGCCATCCTGTCAGGCCGTCACCTCCAGGGAG
>NZ_JBITBY010000009.1:115966-259226 GCF_044452665.1 Kitasatospora sp. NPDC051853
AGTAGAGGGAGTAGCCGTAGGTGGTGCCTCGGGTGATGCCTTGGAGGCGGAGGTGGCGGGCGGTGGTGGGGGTGAAGGTGAGGGTGTCGGTGCCGGCGGTGGTGCGGCCTCGGCGTTGGGCGATGGTGGTCCAGGTGGTGCCGTCGGTGGAGGTCTGGAGGTCGTAGTCCTTGCCGTAGGCGGCTTCCCAGGTGAGGCGGACGGTGGAGTAGGGGGTGGGGGTGCCGAGGTCGACCTGGATCCACTGGTCGTTGGTGTACTGGCTGGCCCAGCGGGTGGTGGCGTTGCCGTCGACGGCGTACGAGGCCGGGAAGGCGGCGGTCTCCGTTGAGGAGGCGGTGACGGGGCGTTGGAACGCCAGGTCCGGTGCGAAGACCTCGAAGGAGTAGAGGGAGTAGCCGTAGGTGGTGCCTCGGGTGATGCCTTGGAGGCGGAGGTGGCGGGCGGTGGTGGGGGTGAAGGTGAGGGTGTCGGTGCCGGGGGTGGTGCGGCCTCGGCGTTGGGCGATGGTGGTCCAGGTGGTGCCGTCGGGGGAGGTTTGGAGGTCGTAGTCCTTGCCGTAGGCGGCTTCCCAGGTGAGGCGGACGGTGGAGTAGGGGGTGGGGGTGCCGAGGTCGACCTGGATCCACTGGTTGTCGCTGTACTGGCTGGCCCAGCGGGTGGTGGCGTTGCCGTCGACGGCGTACGAGGCGGGGAAGGCGGTGGTCTCGGTCGAGGAGGCGGTGACGGGCCGTTGGAACGCCAGGTCGCCCGGGGTGCCGGTCGGCTTGGTGACGGTGTCGGGGAGGTAGCCGGTGCCGGGGCCCTGGCCGACGGTGGCGACCTTGGTGAGGAAGGCGGTGTAGTCGCTGCCTCCGGCCGTCGGGGACCACATCTTCTGGGCGAGGGCGGCGAAGCTCTTCTCGATCAGGGTGTGGGTCTGGAGTTCGGTGTAGTTCAGCCGGACCTTGTCGTTCCAGACGGCCGGCATGGCGCCGAGCAGGTTCGGGTCCTGCGGGGCCAGGTCCTGGCCGCCGCCGAAGACGTGCGGTGCCCAACTGCTGAAGATGGACTGACCGTCCAGGCCCTGCGGGTGGTAGTAGTCGGCGAACGGGACCACGTAGAGCAGGCCGTCGTTGGAGTTGATGACCTGGTAGCCGTCGGCGATGGCGGCCTTTGGCCCGTACCAGCTGTTGTTCCAGCTGTTGACGGCCATGCCCTTGTCGTAGCCGGCGCCGCTGCCGCCCATCACGGTGAAGCTGCCCCAGGCGTTGACCTTCTTGCCGAGCGAGCGCACGTACGGGGCGATGGTGTTGACGTAGGCCTTGTACTGGGCGGTCAGTTCGCGCGGGTACTCGTCGATCCCGATGTGGACGGTGGGGCCGCGGAACCACGGGGCGAACTCCGCGTAGACGCTCTTCATGAAGTCGGTGGTGGCGGGCTTGCCCAGGTCGAGGTGGTCGGAGTTGCCGCCGTTGAGGCCGAGGCTCGGGCGGAACTTGATGAAGGCGCGGGAGTGCGCCGGGGCGTCGATCTCCGGGACCAGGGTGACGGCGTTGGCGGCGGCGGTGGACTCGAAGCCGTCCCAGTCCTGGCGGGTGTAGCCCTGGGCGTCGGCCAGACCGGCGAAGGCCGGGTTGGTGCTCTTGAGGCGGAAGGCCGAAATGGCCTGGGACCAGTCGCCGTTGGGCGGGCTGATCTCGTTGTCGTTGAGGTGGAGCTGGAGGGTGTTGAGCTTGAGCCAGCCCATCCAGTGCAGGTAGGAGTTGATGAACTCGGGGGTGTAGTACCGGCGGCCGACGTCCAGCATGAAGCCGCGCACCGCGTAGTTCGGGTAGTCGACGGCGGTGCCGACCGGCAGGCTGGCCCGGTCGGCCGATCCGAGGACGGCCTGGAGCAGCGTCCGGGTGCCGTAGTAGAGGCCCTTGTCGCCGCCGCCGACGATGCTCACGGAGCCCGCGGCCGCGCTCAACCGGTAGGCCTCCGGCCGGAGTTCGGTCTTCGCCGGGCCGAAGTCGGCCGCCGGGTCGACCTGGAGGGCGATGTCGCCGACGGCCGGGGCGCCGGTCGCCACGCTCGGCCGGAGGCCCGTCAACTCGGCTGTCTCGGAGGAGAGTTGTGCGGCCAGGAGCTGCACCGGGGCGGAGGCCCCGGCGGGGATCACGATCCGGCTGGTGGCGGTCAGGGTGATCCGGCCGGTGCCGCCGGTCCACTGCTGGAGGGCGGGCACCACACCGGGCGCCGCGTTGACGGGCTCGGCCGCCGCGGCGGGAGTGGGGGCGGGGGACAGGACGGTGGCGAGCGGGGCGAGGAGCAGGGCGGCGGCGAGGGCGCGCCCCAGGGTGGTGCTCGGCTTCATTCCGTACTCCCTGGGAGGAGGAGAGGAGCGTGACGGCCGGGGGGGGGGGGGGGGGGGGGGGGGGGGGGGGGCGCCGGCCGCCGGGGGGCGGGGGGGGGGGGGGCGGGGGGGGCGGGGGGGGGCCGGGCGGGGCCGGGGGGGGGGGCCGCCCCCCCCCCCCGCCGCGCCCCGCGCCCCCCCCCCCCCCCCCCCCCCCCCCCCCCCCCCCGGCCCGGGTGCCGGGTGTCTCAGCGTGGCGTCACGGGGTCGGGGTCCACCGCTGGACCGCGCTCCCGTCACAGGTGGCGAGTTGGAGCTTGGTGCCGTTGGTGGTGGCCGCTCCGACGGTGCTCAGGCAGCGGGTGCCGTTGGTCACCGTGCTGCCGCTGCTCTGCTTCCACTGCTGGCCGGCCGCGCCCGCGGTGCAGGTCTGGATCGCGACCGTGGTCGAACTGCCGTCCAGGCAGACCCCGTTGAGGCCGGTCAGGGTGCCGTTCGACTGGAAGGTCCAGCGCTGGTTGGGGCCGCCGTGGCAGCTGTAGAGGGTCGGCTGGGTGCCGGGGGTGGTGGCACTGCCCGGCAGGTCCACGCAGGTGGAGGACGCGCCGTTGACCAGTTCGACGTTGGTGGGCAGCGGGGTGGCCTTGCCGGTGGCGGTGATCTCCGCCGCGCTGGTCCACGGTCCGCGGTTGCCCGCCTCGGTCAGTGCCCGCAGCCGCAGGTAGCGGCCGGTGGCCGGGGCGAAGGTGACGGTCTTGGCGGCGGCCGTGTCGGCGAAGGTGCCGGTGGCGACCGCCGTGCCCCAGCTGGTGGTGCTGTCGGAGACGTAGACCTCGTAGTTCCCGATCCGGCCGTTGACGCCGCCGTCCTGCCGGGGCAGGTAGGTCACGCTGTCGACGTCGTGGCGGGCGCCGAGGTCGATCTTGATCTCGTGCGGCAGCGGGTCGGCGGTGCCGGACCACTTGGTGTGCCAGATGGTGCCGGTGTTGCCGTCGAAGGCGTTGGTGGCGGCGCCGTTCTCGCCCGAGGTCTCCTGGCTGTCGGCACCGACCAGGGTCCAGCCCGCCTGGGAGATCGGGGCCGAGGTGGACGGGATGGCCGAACCGGGCGTCACGGCAAGGCCGTTGGCGGTCACCGTGAAGGCGCCGGACTTGCTGCCGGTCTTCACCCAGAGCACGCCCGAGCGGTCGGCGGCGTCGAAGTACCAGCCGCTCGCCGCGGCGTCGTACGCGCTCTTGGAGGCGTGCGCGGTCAGCTGGCCGCCGTCGACCGAGACGCTGCTCGGGGCCGCGGCCGCGTGCAGGCTGAACTGGTAGCCGCGGGAGGCCGGCTTGCCGGTGTAACTGCCGGTGCTGGCGCCCACGGTGACCGTGACGTTACCGGTGCCCGAGCTCGGCGCGGAGACGGTGACGGCCTGGGTGGCCGAGGCGCCGGTCTGGTAGGCGCGGGTGATGCCGTCGTCCTCGTAGAGGGTGAAGGCGGAGTTGCCGCGCGGGTAGACGTCGTAGGTCAGGGTGTCGACCGGCTTCTCGCCGGTGTAGTTCATCTTCGGCCACATCGGCACGATGCCACCGCCCTTGACGAACAGCGGCAGGGTGTCCAGCGGGGCGCTGTACCCGTTCAGCCAGCCCGGACCGTTGTACGCCTTGCCGGTCCAGTAGTCGGTCCAGGTGCCGGCCGGGAGGTAGATGCCGTCCCGGGTGGCGGTGTCGGTGACCACGGGGGCGACCAGGAAGGAGTCGCCGGCCATGAACTGACCGCTGGTCAGGTTGCCACGCGCGACCGGGTCGTTCGGGTACTCCAGCACCATGGCGCGGGTGGAGGGCACACCGGTCTGCGAGGCGGTCCGGCTCGCGGTGTAGAGGTACGGCATCAGCTGCATCTTGAGCTGGAGGTACTTGCGGTTGATCGACAGGTACGGCTCGGCGAAGCGCCACGGCTGCTTGTCCGAGTACCCGGCGCTCGGGTTGGTCGGGCCCCAGCCGGACATGGTCATGAACGCCGGGGTGAAGGCCTTCCACTGGAGGTCGCGCACGTAGGTCTTCGGGCTGCCGCCGAAGATGCCGTCGATGTCGCCCGAGGCGTAGTTGAGGCCGGACAGCCCCGCGCCGGTGATGGCCGGGACGTGCCAGCGCATGGCGTCCCAGGTGCCCGAGGTGTCGCCGGTCCAGACGACGGCGTTGCGCTGGGTGCCGGCCCAGCCGTCCACGGTCCACACGTAGCGGCGGGCGTCCGAGTTGTTCTCGATCCCGTTGACGGCCTGCTTGACGCCGTCGAAGGCGTACTTGTAGCCGCCGCCGATCCAGGCCACGTCGGTCTTGACGCCGCGGCTGCCCGCCACGCCGACCTCGTTGTCGATGCCGGACAGGCCGGTGGAGGTCCACAGGCCGGTCTGGAAGCCCTTGGCCTTCAGCCCGTCCACGGTGGCCTTCAGGTCCGTGTAGCCGCAGCCGTAGCCGTCGTTGGGCAGGAACCAGCCCGAGGGCATGTCGGCGTTGCGGGCGTCGGTCGCGTAGCCCACCACGTCGGGGGTGGTCTGGTGCCGGGGCCGGGTGTGGTCGCCCTGGTAGTCCGGGTTGGAGGCGTTGAAGCAGTCGGCGTTGCCGAGCTCGAAGCCCCACATCGGCGCCAGGAACGGCTTGCCGGAGACGTCGGTGTAGGCGTTCAGCACGCCCTTGAGCGAGTCGCCGACCACGTACCAGGCGTCGAAGCGCTTCTCGTCGTGGGTGAACGAACCCGGGGCGGTGAAGGCGTAGTTGCCGGGTGCCCAGGTGTTGCGCATGACGCCGTAGCCGTTGGTCGACATGTAGAACGGCGCCGGACTGGCGTTGTCGTTCTCGCGCCACTTGTTGTTGACCGAGATCGGCACGGTCTTGCCGCGCAGCGCCCACTCGCCGAGCCGCAGGCCGGTGCCGTAGAACTGCTCGTCGGCGCCCTGCGTCAGGTACTGGGTGGTCTGGGTGCCGGTCCAACTGGTCGGCTGGGCCTCCTGCCAGACCAGGGTGGTGTTGTCCGCCCGGTAGACGGAGAACTGCATCGGGGACTTGTTGACCCGGATGGTCATCGAGGCGGTGTCGATCCGGAAGTAGCTCCCGGCGTCGGACCAACTCGTGGTCACCGGGCCGAAGTCCGTCTTCACGGCCAGGTCGGTGCCGGCCGGGTCGTCGGTGAAGGCACCGGTGGGCGAGAGCCAGAGCCGGAAGACGTCGGCGCGGGCGACCACCACCCGGGCCTTCGCCCCGCCCGAGGTGCTGACGGTGTAGGTGCTCCCGGACTGGGTGATCCCGGTGGCGTTCCCGGCGGTGACGGCCGCGGCCGGGGACACCGGGCCGGCCACCGAGAGCACCGCTCCCAGCAGTGCGGCGGCCAGCCCGGCGGCCAACGGCCGCTTCCCGCCCCGACGTTCCAACCAGCGTGCTGTGCTTCGGCGCATGCGACGTCCTCCACGGGGGATTGGATGCAGCCCGGATCGCGGGCTGCGCACGGCATGACATCACTCACCAAAAGTGCAGTCAAGAGTGCGAACATGCTTACGGCAGCACAGTTTTAATCATTATTGAGCAGAACTCCCACTACCAGCCGAGCGGAACGAGGCCTGCGGCGCTGGTCCAGGGGCCGCGGTTGCCGGCCTCGCTCAGGGCGCGGAGCCGCACGTAGCGGGCGGTGGTGGGCCAGCAGCGGATGGTCTTCGGGGCGGCCGTGTCGGCGAACGTCCCGGTGGCCACGGGGGTGCCCCAGGTGGTGCCGTCGGTGCTCAACAGGAGCTCGTACCTGCCGATCCGGCCGTTGGCGCCGCCGTCCTGCCGGGGCAGGTGGAGCAGCCCGGTGACGGTGCGGGCGGAGCCGAGGTCGAGCTGGATCTCGTGCGGGAGCGGGTCGGCGGTGCCGGACCACCTGGTGTGCCAGAGGGTGGCGGGGTTGCCGTCGACGGCGTTGACCGCGGCGCCGTTCTCCCCGGTGAGCTCCTGGCTGTCGAAGTACTTGACGGTGCAGGGCAGTTGGGCCGAGCCCATGGTGGGGTCGCTGATGCTCTCGGCGCCGTTCTCCAGGTGCCCGGCGAAGCGCCGCAGGAATCCGTCGGTGGTGCTGGCGGTCACCGTCAGGTCGTACCAGCCGGACAGGGCGCCGGCGGCGGAGAAGTAGTCCTCGGTGCTCGCGCCCGGGGCGAGCTGGTAGGTCCACGGGCCGCCGCCGCGGTTGTCGGCGCGGACGGTGAGGGTGCAGGCGGCGGTGCCGGAGTTGGTCATCCGCAGCCAGACCCGGCCGGCCGCCGGGTCGGGCCGCAGGGTGACCTCGGGGTTGGCGTTGCCGGAGGTGGTGGCGGTCACCCGGTTGCCCGCGAAGCGGCGGACGTAGCCGTTGGGGCCGGTCACGGTGAGGTCGTAGGCGCCGGTGGGGGTGCCGGCCTGCCAGGTGTCGGTCAGCGACTTGCCGGCCTCGACGGTGTAGCGCCACGGGCCGTCGGTGCGGAAGGCGTTGGCGTGCACGTAGAAGTGGGCGCCCGCCGTGCCGTTGTTGGTGAAGGTGATCCCGAGCGAGGCGGCGGTGACGGCCGCCGAGACGGTGAGGTCGTACGGTAGCGGGCGGGCCGTGCGCACCCCCGGCTCCTGACCCGGCATCACCTGGGTGCCGGGTGGGGCCGGGTTGGTGCCGCGCGGGCCGCCGGTGGGCACGGGGGCGGGGAGGTTCGGGTAGCCGGCGGTGGCCTGGGTGGTGTCCAGGGCGGAGGTGAGGTCGCCGCAGACGGCCCGCCGCCAGGGGGAGATGTTGGGCTCGGCGATGCCGGTCCACTTCTCCAGGAACTGCAGCACCGAGGTGTGGTCGAAGACCTGGGAGCAGACCTTGCCGCCCCGGCTCCACGGCGAGACCACCAGCAGCGGGACGCGGACGCCGAGGCCGATCACCTCGCTCCCGTAGAGCTCGTCGCCGAGCGCGGCCGTCGACAGGCCGTCGGCGGCCGTGACCGGCGGGGCCGGCGGCGGCACGTGGTCGAAGTAGCCGTCGTTCTCGTCGTAGTTGAGCAGGAACAGGGTCCGGTTCCACACGTCCGGGACGGAGGCGATGGCGTCCAGCACCTGCTTGACCAGTTCGGCCCCGGTGTTCGGGCCCCAGTCCGGGTGCTCGGACTGGTTCTCCGGGGCGACGATCCAGGAGACGGCGGGCAGCCGCCCGGCGGCCACGTCGGCCCGGAAGGCACTGGCCAGCTGACCGGGCCTCAGCCGGGCCAGCCCCCGGTCGTACAGGCTGCGTTCGGCCGTGGTGAGGGTGGTCAGGCCCTGGTCGAGCTGGGCCAGCAGCTGGGTCTGCCGGGCGGCGGTGGCGGCCTGGAGCGCGTAGTGGAAGTACTCCAGGTTCGGGAACGGCTTGCCGGCGTCGTCCCGGGCGAAGGCGACGGCCTTCTTGCCGATGTTCAGGAAGGTGGTGAAGTAGTCGAGGCTGTTGTCGCCGTAGTTGTCCCACTCCTGGTACGTCTTCCAGCTGCGGCCGGCCGCCTCCAGGCGCTCGGCGTAGCTGGTCCAGGTGTAGCCGGTGTGGCCGGGGTTCTGCCAGGCCGCGTTGCCGATCGCGCGCTGGGTGGTGCTGCCGGGTTCGTAGCCGAGCTTGCCGGACCACATGAACAGGCGGTTCGGGTTGGTGGGGCCCAACTCCGAGCAGTGGTAGGCGTCGCAGATCGTGAAGGCGTCGGCCAGCGCGTGGTAGAAGGGCAGCGCGGAGCGGTCGAAGTGGGCCATGGTCTGGGCGCCCTTCTTCGCCACCCACTGGTCGCTGCGGCCGTTGTTCCAGGCGGCGTGGCCCGAGGTCCAGTCGTGCGCGGTGCCGGAGAGGAACTGGTCGCCGACCCGGAACGGCAGGACGTACCCGGCGCTGCCGCCGGGCTGCTTGAAGACCGGGTTCCCGTTCGGCAGGGTGACGGCCGCCGGGTCGTTGAAGCCCCGCACTCCGCGCAGGGTGCCGTAGTAGTGGTCGAACGAACGGTTCTCCTGCATCAGGACGACGACGTGCTCGATCGCCCCCAGCCCGCCGGTGGGGGCCTCCAGCGCGAGCGCGTCGAGCACGCTCGGCGGCAGGAGGCTGAAACCGGATGCCAGGGCACCAGCCCGCAGCAGGTCACGACGCTTCACGGTGACTCCTCATCGAGGGAATGGGTGCTCAAAGCTGCGCGATCCATGGCAATCGAGCGCAGTTTTGCGCAAACCGTGGCAGTCTGGCCGGTCCGCGTCAAGAGGTCCGTCGTGATGGGATCGCGATGTGCGGACCATGGGCACGCATGCTCACAACTGATTGAATGTGCGTCGTTCTCATCAGGTTCATGCAGATGATCGTGGAAGGCCGTCTTCGCCGTGAACGAGCGACTCCTCACCCTGCTGGCGTGCGGCACCGTCGGTGCGCTCGCCCTGACCGCCTGCGGCAGCGGCGGCTCCTCCTCGGGCGGCCCGGTGACCCTGGAGCTGGTGGCGGCCGACTACGGCGACAAGGCGTCCAACGGCTCCGAGCTCTACTGGAGCGACCTCGCCCGGCGGTTCGAGTCCACCCACCCCAAGATCAAGGTCCGTGTCCAGGTGGTGAGTTGGAACGACATCGACGAGCGGGTGAAGACCATGATCCGCGACGGCGAGCACCCGGACGTGGTGCAGACCGGCGGCTACGCCGACAAGGTCGCCGACAAGCTGCTCTACCGGGCCGACGAGGTGCTCTCCGGCAGCACCCTCGGCAAGATCCTCCCCACCTTCGCCAAGGCCGGCGAGGTCGACGGCGTCCAGTACGGCATCCCGTTCGTCTCCTCGGCCCGCGCCTTCTTCTACAACAAGGCGATCTTCGCCAAGGCCGGCGTCGGCGAACCCCCCAAGAGCTGGGAGGACGTCAGGAAGGCCGCCGAGCTGATCAAGGCGAAGGTCCCGGGCGTCGTCCCCTACGCCCTCCCGCTCGGCCCCGAGGAGGCCCAGGCCGAGAGCACCCTCTGGGAGCTCGGCAACGGCGGCGGCATCGCCGACGGCGGCGGCTACACCCTCGACAGCGAGGCCAACGTCGAGACCTTCGGCTGGCTCAAGGCCAACCTGGTCACGCCCAAGCTCACCTACGCCAAGCCCGCCGCCACCGACCGCAAGACCGCCTTCGCGGACTTCGCGGCCGGCCGGACCGCGATGCTCAACGGCCACCCCTCGCTGATCCAGCAGGCCAAGGACGGCAAGATCGACTACGGCGTCGCCCCGATCCCCGGCCGCACCGGCGCGCTCAAGTCCACGCTGGGCGTGGCCGACTGGACGATGGCGTTCAAGAAGAACGGCCACCGGGAGCAGATCAAGCAGTTCCTCGACTTCGTCTACGACGCCGAGAACACCCTCGCCTTCGACGAGCTCTACAACCTGATGCCGGTCACCCAGGACACCCTCGACGCGATGACCCTCAGCGGCAACCACAAGGACCTCGAACCGTTCTTCGCCCTCCTCCCGCAGGCCGCCTTCTACCCCCTGGGCGACACCGGCTGGGACAAGGTCTCGGCCGACATCAAGAAGAACGTCGGCGGGGCCCTGGACAGCCCGGCCAAGGTCCTCGGCGAACTCCAGGCCCGGGCGAAGGCCACCGGACCCGCCAAGTGAAGCCCCCGCCCCGCCACGTCGCCGCCGCTCAGGGCGACGAAGCGGGGCGGCCGGGCGAGGCAGGGCGGGCAGACGGACGGGCGGATGGGCGGGCGGACGGCCGGGCGGCCGGGCCGGTCGTGATCGGGCTGGAGCTCGGTGCCACCCGGCTCAGGTCGGTGGTGACGGCGGGGGACGGCTCCGTGCTGGCCTCCGGGCTGCGGCACACCGGGGCCGCCAAGGGACCGGACGCCGTGGTCGAGCTGCTCCTCGACCACGCGGCGGAACTGACCCGCCGTCACGCCCCGTCCGCCGTCGGCCTCGCGCTGCCCGGCACCGTCGCGGAGGCCACCGGCACCTGCGTGCACGCCACCGCCCTGGGCTGGCGCGGGGTGCCGGTGCGGCACTGGCTCGCGGAGGAGCTCGGCCTGCCGGTGGCCGTCGGCCACGAGGCCGGCGCCGGAGCGCTCGCCGAGGGCCTCGCCCGGGCCCGCCGCCCCCACCATCCGCCGGTGTTCGTGTCGGTGGGGACGGCTGTCGGCGCCGCGGTGGTCCGGCCCGGCCGGGCCGACGGGCCGGGGCACGTCGTCGACCTGGGCCACCTGCGGGCCGAGGCGGGCGGCGGGCCGTGCGCGTGCGGGGCGACGGGCTGCCTGGAGACGGTGGTCTCCGACCGCGGGGTCAGCCGTGCCTACCACCGCGCCACCGGCGAGGCCCGGGTGCCGGCCGCCGAGGTCCGCCGCCGCGCCGCCGCCGGGGACCGGGCCGCGGCCCGGGTCTGCACCCGCGCCGTCGAGAGCCTCGCCGCCGCCCTCGGCCCGGGGCTCGCCATGCTCGCCCCCGAACGCCTGGTCGTCGGAGGCGAGTGGGCCTCGGCCGGTGGGGCGCACACCGACGCCCTGCGGGCGGCCCTGTCCCGGCGGCTGCCGTTCGGCCGCACGCCCCTCGTCCGCCCCGCCCGCCTCGGCCGCCGGGCCGGAGTCCTGGGCGCCGCCCTGCTCGCCCGCCGCCGGCTGGCGGCCGCCGGGCCCGTACGCGCGCAGCCGCCGCCCCGGGGAGGGACGACGGCTGCGGGGTGATGTGCTGTGGGGTGACGCGGGGTCAGACCGGGCGGCGGACCGCCGCGAGGGCGTCCTTCACCTGCTGCGCCACGCGGACGGCGTCCTCGGGGATGTGCACCACGTCGGTGTCGTTCATGTCGATCACCAGCACCTCGCTGGCCGAGTAGTGCTTGTGCACCCAGTCGTCGTACCCGGACCAGAGCGTCCGGTAGTACTCCACCAGGCCCTCGTCCTGCTCGAAGTCCCGCCCGCGCAGCCCGATCCGGTGCAGCACCGTCTCGAAGTCGGCCTTGAGGTAGACCATCAGGTCCGGCGCCTTGCGGTACGGCAGGCCGTCTATCTCGCGCATCATCTCGGCGAGCAGGCCCTCGTAGACCTGCATCTCCAGCGAGCTGATCCGGCCCAGGTCGTGGTTGACCTTGGCGAAGTACCAGTCCTCGTAGATGGAGCGGTCCAGGACGTTGTCGCCCTGCTTGTACGCCTCCTTGATCGCGGCGAACCGCGTCTGCAGGAAGTACAGCTGCAGCAGGAACGGGTACCGGTTGGCCTGGATCTCCTCGGGGGTCGCCGTGTAGAAGAGCGGCAGGATCGGGTTCTCGTCCACGCTCTCGTAGAAGACCTCGCTGCCGAGCTCCTTGGCGAGCAGCTCGGCGACGCTGGTCTTGCCGATGCCGATCATGCCTCCGACGCAGATCACTGGCATTCCTCACTTCTCCCTGGGGGGTCTGTCCGTGGGCGGACCGGGCGAGCGCCCCACACAGGGCAAGCGAGAATCATACGTGCCCGCGCGGCGCGGTCAGAGCCAGGGGATCTGCTCCGCCGAGTACCGGTAGGCCCGGAAGACCGCGTTCTGCGCGCCCCGCGAGGACTCCAGCCCCACGCCCCGTCCGAAGGCGCCGAACTCGGGCACCACGAACTCCCAGACCACGTCCCCGTCCGGGGTGACCTCGAAGAGCCGGCCGAAGGAGCCCTCGGCGACGAAGGTGTTGCCGTTGGGCAGCCGCTGGGCGCTGGACATGTAGGGGCTGTAGAAGTTCTGCGGCGGGTTGTCCTCGTAGCTCCAGACCGTCCGGCCGTCCGCGGGGTCGATCTCGACCACCCGGGAGTACGGCACCGAGGTGGTGTCGCGGTAGGTGCCGTTGTCGAAGACCAGCACGTTGCCGTTGGCCAGCTCGTGCGGGTAGTGCTGCTGGGCCAGCGTCTCCGGGCCGATCCGCCAGCGCACCGAGCCGTCCGCGCGGTCGACCGCGACGGTGGTGGAGGCGCTGCGGAAGCCCACCACCACGCCGCCGTCCCGGAGTTCGTTGACGGTGTTGGCCATCGGCCAGTGCTCGCGGGCGAAGTGCGGGTTCAGCGGGGTGAGTTCGGGGTCCAGGTGCTCGATCGCGGCCCAGCGCCAGACCACCTCGCCGTCCCAGGTGAGCTCGTGCACCACGTCGCCGTGGATCACCCCGCCGGGAGCCTCGGAGCCGGGGATGCCGCCGCGGATGCGGGCCGCGTCGGCGGCGGAGAGCGGCTCGACGCCCAGCACCAGCAGGTTGCCGTTGCGCAGCACCGAGGCGTCGTGGTGGTGGAAGGGGTGGCGGACCTCGCGCAGCACGGTGCCGTCGGGGGCGACCTCCTGGAGGATGCCGCCGTGGTAGACGTCCCAGATCGGGAAGAGGCTGGGGCCCTCGGTGTCCTTGCCCTGGTAGAAGAGGTTGCCGTTGGGCAGCAACTGGGCGTGCCGGCCGGGCGGGTGGGCGAGCGTCCAGGTGTGGACGGCCTCGCCGTGGATGTCGACGAGCTTCACCTCGCCCGGGCCGGCGATCGGGGTGTAGAGGGTGTAGCCGCCCCAGCTGCGCTCGGGGTCGTGGGCGCGCAGGCCGAGGCCGCGGCGGCGGAGGGTGTTCTGGTCGACGGTCATGTTCCTTCTCCTGGAAGGGAGTTCTGGGCGGGAGGTTCGGGGCGGGGTCTCAGCGGACGGTGACGGCGGCCGGGTCGGCCGCGGCGAGCGGGGCGGTGTGCAGCCGGGCCAGCAGCGCGGCGCGGTCGGCGGAGCCGGGCAGGCCCTGGGCGGACTTGGCCCAGGCGGCCTCGTCCTGGAGCTGCTGGAGCAGCTCGGCGGAGAGGGTCGGCCGGTACTCGTAGGCGGGCTGGAAGGCCTCCACGTACCCGCTCTGCAGGGTGCCGTTCGACTGGGCCAGCACGGCGCGGCGGGCGGCGGCCGGGTCGGCGGTGAGCTCGGCCTGGGCGCGGAGCAGGGTGCGCAGCACGGCGGTGGTGCGGGCGTCGTCGGTGGCGGCGGGGCCGGCCACCAGCAGGGTGCGGGCGGTGTAGCCGGTGAAGCGCAGCTCGGCGTAGCGCTCGCCGAGGGCGGTGCGGGCGGCGTCGTAGGAGCTGGGGAAGGTCAGCCCGGCGTCCACGTCGCCCCGGGCGAGCGCGGCCGGCAGCTGGTTGGGCGCCAGGTTGACCAGCTGGACGTCGGCGGCGGTGAGCCCGGCGGAGGCGAGCATCCGGGAGAGCGCGTACTCGACGTTGGTGCCCTGCGGGAGGCCGACCTTGCGGCCCTTGAGCCGGTCGAAGCCGGTGATGCCGTGGTCGGTGCGGGTGAGCAGCCGCCAGTCGGCGAAGCGGGACAGGTCGGCCACCACGCGCAGGTCGCGCCCGGAGAGGGCGGCGGTGACGGCGGGCAGGTCGCCGACCACGCCGAGCTGGGCCTGGCCGCCGAGGACGGCGTTGAGCGCGTCGCGGCCGGTGGGGAAGGACTGGAGGGTGGCCCGGACGCCCTGCTCCGGCCAGAGCTTGCGGTCCTGCGCGAGGTAGACCGGGGCGCCGCCCAGGTAGTCGCTGCCGGCGATGGTGACGGACGGGGTGGCGGCGGGCTGTTCCGCCGTCGAGCACGCGGTGGCGGTGAGCAGGAGGGTGAGCAGGGCGGCGGCGAGCGCGCGGGGTCTGAGCACGGTGAAGGTCCTTGCGGGAGAGGGAGGTTCAGACTTCGTGGCCGAGCTGACGCGAGACCAGCTCGCGCAGCCCCGGAGCGGAGGGGTCGGTGTGGTCGGCGATCACCCGGCCGGGCCGGCCGCCGAGCACCACGACCCGCTCGGCCAGGGCCAGCGCCTCGTCGATGTCGTGGGTGACGAACAGCACCGTCAGCCCGGTGCGGCGCCAGAGCCGGGTGAGCAGCTCCTGCATCCGGGCCCGGGTCAGCGCGTCGAGCGCGCCGAACGGCTCGTCCAGCAGCAGCATTTGGGGCTCGGCGGCGATCGCCCGGGCCAGTGCGACGCGCTGCTGCATCCCGCCGGAGAGCTGGGCGGGGTACTTCTCCGCGCCGTCGGCCAACTCGACCTCGGCCAGCGCGGCGAGCGCCCGGCGGTGGCGTTCGGCGCGCGGCAGGCCGAGCCGTTTGAGGGCGAACTCGACGTTGCCCCGGGCGGTGAGCCAGGGGAAGAGCGCGTAGTGCTGGAAGACCACGCCGCGGTCCGCACCGGGGGCGGTGACCGGCGTGCCGCCGACCAGCACCCGGCCGGAGCTGGGGCGGACGAAGCCGGCGACGGTGTTCAGCACGGTCGACTTGCCGCAGCCGCTCGGGCCGAGCAGGGCGGTGAACGAGCCTGCCGGGAGCGCGAGTTCGATGTCCTGGAGCACGGGGGAGGGGTGCCGTCGCGGCCCGTGGCCGACGGTCAGTGCCTCCAGTCGGATGTCCTGGCTCATGCCGAGCCCCAGTGCACGACGCGGCGGCCGAGCGCGGCCAGCAGCAGGTCGACGGTGACCCCGAGCAGGCCCAGCACCAGCAGCCCGGCGAACATCCGGTCGGTGCGCAGGAACTGCCCGTCCACCTGCAGCCGGTACGCCAACCCGGCCTGCGCGCCGCCCAGTTCGGCGGCCACCAGGGCGAGCAGGGCGACCGAGGCGCCGTAGCGCAGGGCGGCCAGCAGGGCCGGGGCGGCGGCCGGGAGCAGCACCTCGGCGAACCGGCGGTGCAGCGGGGCGCCGAGCGAACGGGCCGCGCGCAGGTGGGCGGTGGGCACCCGGGAGACGCCGTCGTGGACGTAGAGCCAGACCGCGAGCAGCACGGCGTAGGCGATCAGCAGGCGTTTGGCGGTCTCGCCGATGCCGAACCAGGCGGTGGCCAGCGGCACCAGGGCGATCGCCGGGATCGGGCGGAGGAAGGAGACCAGCGGCGTCACGGCGGCGGAGAGCCGGGGCAGGTAGCCGGTGGCGAAGCCGAGCGCGCAGCCGGCCGCGGCGCCGAGGGCGAAGCCCTGTCCGGCCCGGCCGAGGCTGGCGGCCAGGTCGCTCCACAGGATGCCGGTGCGGGCGCTCTCCTCGAGTGCCCGCCAGGTGGCGGCGGGGGTCGGCAGCAGGCCGGGCGCCAGGGCGCCGGAGCCGGCCAGGGCGGTCCAGCCGGCCAGCACGGCGAGCGCCGCCAGCAGGGGTGGCGCGAGCCGGGCGAGCGGCGGTGGAGCTGTGGGGTGCACGCGGACGTCTCCTCGGGGATCCCCGGCGTCGTCCGCCGGGGCCGATATAAGTGAGGTCAATAATTGACGTCACTTATCAACGCCGTGTTGCGGCCGTGCGAAACCTCTCCGGGCCGACGGGCCGTCAGGAACCGATGGGGTACGTTCACCAGCGTGTCCCGACCCGAACCCGCACCCGAGGCGCTCGCCGTCGGCCGGCTGGTCCGCAGCCGCCGCAAGGAGCTCGGCGTCTCGATGGCCGTGCTCGCCAGCCGCTCCGGGCTCTCCCAGCCCTTCCTCAGCCAACTGGAGCGCGGCCTCACCACCCCCAGCCTCACCTCGATCTACCGCCTCGCCGAGGCGCTGGACGTCCCGCCGGGCGCCTTCCTCCGCCCGCCGGAGCGGCCCGGCACGGTCAGCCACGAGAGCGACCCCCAGGTCATCCGGGTCAGCGAGGCCGCCGGCCAGACCGCCCGGGTCCTGATCCCCGGCGGCAGCAGCACCCTGATGGAGGCCTACGAGCACCACTTCGAACCCGGCCTCGGCGAACGCGGCTGGTTCGAGCACCCCGGCGAGGACTTCCTCTACGTCCTCGAAGGCGAGATCGTCCTCGAGGTCGAAGGTCAGGCCCCCCTCACCCTGACGGCCGGTCAGAGCGCCCACCACCGCGGCGACGTCCCCCACCGCTGCCGCCTCCCCGGCACCGCCCCCGCCCGCACCCTCCTGGTCATCGCCACCCCCTGAGCCGCCCGGCGGTCCTGGCGGCGTCAGGTGTGGTGACAGGGCGGAGCGGAGGCGTACGCGGCCATCAACGTGTCGACGCGCAGCGCCAGTTCTCCGTCCGTCGGGCCGACGACGCGGACGGAGACCTCCTCGCCCCCGACGGCGTTGGCGAGGTGGACGTCCACCCGGTGGTGCGAGCCGACCAGGGGGTAGGCGAACCAGCGGTCGGGGTGTTCGTCGTCGGTGGATTCGAGGCCGGCGGTCACGGCTCGCCAGTCGGTGGTGTCGAAGTCGTGGCCGACGTACCGGGCCACCAGGTCCAGGAACGCCCGGAGGTGGACGTGCCAGATCCAGCCCGCTGCCGTGGTGTGTGCCGCTGCCCCCGTCATGCGGCCAGGGTGCCACGCGACCGCTGGGCCCCGCTCCCCATTAACTCCTGAGGTACGAGGCCCCGTTGAGGTCGAGGATGGTGCCGGAGGACCACTCGGCCTCGGGGGAGGCGAGCCAGCGGACGGCCGCCGCGATCTCCTCCGGGGTGCCGGCCCGGCCGAAGGGGCTCTGGGCGCGGATGGCGTCGCCCTCGGCGCCGTCGAGGCGGGCGGCGACGCGTTCGGTGGCGAAGAAGCCGGGGGCGACGGAGGCGACCGCGATGCCGTGCGGGGCGAGGGCGACGGCGAGGGACTGGCCGAGGGCGTGGACGGCGGCCTTGGTGGCGCCGTAGGCGGGGTGGTCGGGCTCGCCGCGGAAGGCGCCGCGGGAGCCGATGTTGACGATCCGTCCGCCGCCGCCCTGGTCGATCATGTGCCGGGCCGCCAGGTGGCTGAGGTGGGCGGTGGCCAGCAGGTTCACCGAGACGTGCTGCTGCCAGGCCGCGACCCAGTCCTCGAACGGCGTGGTGGCCGGCGGGTGCGGGGTGTTCACCGCCGCGTTGTTGACCAGCACGTCGATCCCGCCGAGCTCCTTCGCCGCCGTTCCCACCACCGCGGCGGCCCCGGCTCCCGCCGGATCGGTGAGGTCGCCGCCGACCAGGACGTGCCCGGTGCCCTCCAGCGACTCCAGGGTGGCGCGGGCCTCCTCCTCGCGGGAGCCGTAGTGGACGGCGACCCGGTCGCCGTTGGCGGCGAAGACCCGGGCGAGCGCGCGGCCGAGGCCGCGGGAGGCGCCGCTGATCAGGACGCGGCGGCCGGTGGCGGGAAAGGTCATGACGGGTGCTCCTCGCTGGACGGCTGGGGCGGCCGCCCCGGAGCCCCGGGACGGCCGCTTGATCACCAGCAGTCTGCTACACGGCCGCCTCGGACCTGACGGCCCGTCGGACACCCGTAGCCGCCGGAGGCTCAGGGCCCGGTGGTGGACAGCAACTCCTCGTAGCGGCGGGCCCCGGCCTCGTCGCCCAACTCGGCGGCGGCCCGACCGGCCATCGCGAGGGCGGAGGTGCGGTGCAGTTCCGACGGCCGTTCCCGCAGGGACAGGAAGGCTTCGGCATGGTCGAGGGTCTCCCGGGGCCGGCCGGCCGCCTGATACCCGATCGCCAGGCTGAAGTGGAGCTCGGCCCGGCCCCTGTGCCACCCGTGGCGGTCGAGGACCTCCAGCGCACGCCGGGCCGACCGCCCCGCTTCCTCGTCCTCCCCGAGGCCGAAGAGCACCATCGTGTGGATGCCGAGGCCCTGCACCAGCCACTGGTCGTCCCCGGCCTCGGCGAGGACGGCGACGGCCTCGTCCACGAGCGGGAGCGCCTCCTCGTTGCGGCCGAGGCTGCTGAGGATGGACGCGGCGTTCGACTTGGCCAGTGCCTCGCCGGATCGGTACCCCAGGCCGGCGCAGAGCACGGCGCCCGCCAGAAGCATGCCCAGCGCCTCTTCGGACCTGCCCTGGTGGCGGATCGTCACCGCCAGGTCGTTGAGGACCATGCTCTCCTTGTACCCGTTGCCGAGCTGCCGGAAGATGTCCAGGGCCCTTCGCTGATAGGGCTCGGCGGCCGCCCGGTCACCGGCCTCCACCAGGGTCGTGGCCAGCGTGTTGAGCGCCTCGGCGGTGCCCGGCGCGTCCTGCACCTCCTCGCAGAACCGGAGGTCACGGCGGAAGTACCCGATGGCCGTCTCGAAGTCGCCCTGCGCCCGGTGCACGGTACCCAGGTTGAAGAGCACCTTGCTGGCCAGGCGGTGGTCTCCGAGCTCCTGCGACAGTCGTAGGGACCGCTCCAGCAGGGGACGCGCCTGCGCGGGAGTCCCGAGGGACATGTACAGGAGGGCCACCAGGTTGTCCGAGTTGGCGAGCAGGAGGGCATTGCCCTTGGTCTCGGCGAGGGCGCTGACCTCCTGGGCGATCTCCATGGCCTCCTGGAACTGCCTGCGAGCCCGGGCCAGTTCGGCTCGCTGCAGCAGGAGAACGGCCTCGAAGTCCTGGTGCTCGACCTGCCTGGCGGCTTCGAGGCCGACCGTGAGCGCCTCGTCCCACTCGCGCCAGTGGCCGGTCACCTCACACACGTCCGCCAAGGCGCTCGCGAAGCTGACGACGACGTCGGGTGCGGCCGGCGGCAGCAGCTGCCGGAGGGCGGCGATCGCGCCGGAGAGGTCCGCCTCGGCCCAGCGGACGGCGTCCTCCGAGGAAGCGATCTCCGGTGCACCGCCCTCCTGGAGGGTCTGCGGCATCGGCAATCCGTAGAGGTGGTACTGCGCCCTTCCGGTCGACCGGAAGTACCACTGGTACATCCGCCGGGCGGCGGCGGTGACCGACTCGGCACCCTCCTCGGCGAGTTGCTCCTTCGAGTAGAGCCGGAGCAGGTCGTGCAGCCGGTACCGCTCGTCGCCCGGGGCGGGCTCGATCAGGTTGGCCTCGGCCAGCTTGCGGAGCGCCTTGGCGGCCTCGCGGAGCCCGAAGCCGGTGAGGGCCGCGCAGACGCCCGGGCCGAAGTCCTCGCCCGGCACCTGGGACAGCTGCCGGAAGGTGCTCCTCGCCGCCTTGTTCAGCCTGCGGTAGGAGAGTCCGAAGGCCGCACGGACCGTCAGGTCACCCGCCTCCAGGGCCTCCAGGCGGTCGTGCTCGTCGCGCAGCTCACGGACCAGGGCCGCCGTGCTGAGCCGTGGGTTGGTCACCAGGCGGTTGGCGGTGATCCGCAGGGCCAGCGGGAGGCCACCGCAGTAGCCGACCACGGCCTCGGCGGCGAGCGGGTCGCGGTCGATCCGCTCGGCACCGCAGACCTGCCGGAGGAAGCGCAGCGCCGTCCCCGGCGAGAAGGTGTCCAGGTCCAGCCGGTCCGCGCCCTCCAGGCCGGCCAGCCGGCTGCGGCTGGTGACCAGCACCAGAGCGCCGTCGCCCCTGGGCGGGAGCAGTGGGCGGACCTGCTGCTCCTCGGCGGCGTTGTCGAGCACCAGCAGCAGGCGGCGCCCGGCCAGCGCCAGCCGGTACGCGTCGAGCAACCGGTCCGGATCGCCCGGCAGTTCGGCCTGCGGGATGCCGAGGGCGAGCAGGAAGCGGGCCATCACGTCCTCCGGCGCGGACGGTCGGTCGGCCATGCCGCGCAGGTCGGCGTAGAGCCGGCCGTCGGGGAAGTCGCCGGCCGGGTGGTGCGCCAGGTGGAGCGCGAGGGCGGTCTTGCCGACCCCCGGCTTGCCGGTGATCACCACCACGCGGTCCGCCCCCACCGGGCCGAGGCCGTCCCCGGCGGCGCCGCCGGGGCGGTCGCCGGAGTCGCCTCCTGAGCAGTCCCCCGAGCCGCTGCCGGAGCGGTCGCCGGCCCGGCCGAGGACGCGGTCGATCTCCTCCTCCCGCCCGGTGAAGTCCGCCGGCTGCGGTGGCAGGGTGCGGGGGAGGGCCGGGGGTCGCTCCGGCTCCGGCGCGGCGAAGACGTTGAACACCGGGTTGGTGAGGATCGGCCCGTGGGCGTCCCCGCCCACCGCCACCGAGCTCGCCCCGTCGGCCCGGACGGTCGGCGCACGCTTCATGCAGCGACGCCGGTCTCGACCGGGCCGGTCGACTCGTCGCTCACCGCGGCCGCCGGGGCGACCCACCACCCCGCACCGCCGTCGTCGGTGACCACATCGGCCGCGTACCCCGAGACCACACCGACCACGACCGCCGCACCCGCAGCGATCGAACGCCGCACAACCGACGTCATCCCGCACCCCCTCTGCCCGCCCGCTGGAACGGACCCGTCCCATTTCTACCAGCCGCCACCGGCCTCGCCCGGGTGAGGTGCCGTCAGGAGCGCTGCCGTGGAGGGGCGGTGACCGCAGTCCGCCTCGCCGTCGACCCGGCCCGGACGTCAGCAGTCGTGCAGGGCCGCAGTGCGGAACGCGCCGGCGCTGACCACACGCGTCCCGCCGCCCTTCTTCCAGGTCAGGACCTGGCCGGGCGGCAGCTGTTCGACGTCCGCGAGCCGGAAGGTGATCAAGGATTCCTTGGCATCGCCGCCGGTGTGCCCGACGGACAGCGCGTAGACCCGGTCCGGCAGGAGCGTGGTGAGCGCGTCGTCGTCCGTGATCCAGTCAGCCGGGGCCGCGAAGAGCGGGACGCGGTCGGCCGGGTCCGCGCCGGGCGCCGGACGCGTCGTCCAGCGGCGGTGCTCCGGGGATTCGAGCTCGTGCAGGTTCACCCCGGTCACCCTCCCCTCCGGGCAGGGCACGGCCACCACGCTGATCGCACCGGCCTCCCGCACGAGGCCGACCGCATGGCCCAGCGGCGGGGTGCACCCGGCGGCCGCACCGAGGGCGAGCAGGAGCGCCGGTGCACTGCGGCCACGTCTCAGCTGATACGGCATCAGGTGTCCCCCCGGGTCGGTGGCGGGACTCTACCGAAGCCCGCACGCCCCGCCCCAGCAGGACGCCGTCCTCACGGACCGTCAGGACCGGGACGGACTGCCTCTTGAGGCAGACCTTCGGTGCCTGGCGGGCAATGACGCGGGTACCCCCTGAAGGTCAATTATGCTGCGTTCAAATGGACCTCACCTGGGTCGATTCGTGAACGACATGCCAAGACGGCCCTGGCGGACCACGCCCCGGAGCCGTCGGTCGGCGACTTCTGACGGACGGATTCCCATGCGCATCAAAGTCGGCTTGATCGGGGCCGGGGTCGGCACGGCCGCCCTCTCCACGCTCGTCTTCCTGGCGGGAAACGTGTCGGCCTCCGGCGCAACGCCCCCGCAGTCACCTGCCACCCAGGTCGGTACCCCGGCCCCGCGGGTGACCGTCGCGGCTCCGGCCCCGCAGGTCACCGTCCTCGCCGTGGCCCCGCAGGTCACCGTCGCCGCCGAGGCGGGCTCGCGCTGAGCCTGGCCGCCCTTCGGGGCGCCGCCGTCCGAGACCCGGGCACCTTGGTGTCCGGGCCGGGCGTGCGACTGGAGTCGCTCACCGCGCTGCGCTGGTTCGTGGCACTGGCGGTCTTCGCCTGCCAAGCCCGGGAACTGACGCCGAGCAGGCCGTCCTCGTTGGCCGAGATGTGTGCCGGCGGCGGTGTCACGTTCTTCTTCGTCCTCTTTGGGTTCGTCTCGGCCTGGTCATGGCTGCCGGGGACACCCGTGGGCACCTTCTACCGCCGGCGGTTCGCCCGGGCCTGACCGCTGCTCGCGCTCAGCACGCTGCTCGCCGTGCCCGCACTCGGCGAGGGCGTGGCCGACGGCCTGGCCCGGCGTCGTGCGCGACCTGCTGTTGCTCAGGCGTGGTTGCCGGGCGGGCCGCCTGCTCGGCTGGTGGGGCCACTGGTGGTCGGATCAGGCGCCGGCTCCCGGCTTCGCTCTGCCGATCGCGGCGGTGGCCGCCGGCGAGTTGCGCAGCCATCTGCAACTCGGGCTGCGGCGGCGGCCGTTCGCGTTCTGTCCGGTGCACTTCCCGCTGCTGCACCTGACCGCCCGCAGCCTCGGCACCGGCCCGTACGGCGAGGCCGGGTACGGCCTCTGGCCGTTCTACTCCGGCTCTGCCGACTGGCCGACGGCCGGAACGGCACTGGGGGCGCTCTGCCACCACGCCGTCGAACGCCCGGTCGAGCGGATGACACGGGGGGCGGTACCGCTTGAGGTGACACCGGTGGCACCGCGCCGCCGAGGACCCGTACCGTGGTCCGTCGGCCGGAAGCGTTCCTGTAGGAACGGTGCCCTCCACCGCGGGCCGTGCCGCTCAGCCGCTGCCGGCCGCCACGTCGGCGGCCAGGGCGGCCCGCATCCAGGCGTGCGCCGCGCCCACCGTCGGTGTCCGCCCGGCCGGGCCGAACACGGTGGTCAGCGCCCAGTAGCGCTCCACGGACGGATCGGTGGCCGAGGTCAGCAGCGCGCTCAGCCGCCGTCGGAAGCCCGGCCCGTCCGGCTCCGACCGCCCCTCCGCGTGCGCCGCCACGAAACGCTCCAGCACCGCGCCCCGCCCCGGCGTCCGATCCGCCGTCACCTCCGGTACCGCCAGCGCGTACGCCTCGAACAGACCGCCGTACAGCACGTCCGGCCGCCGCACCCGGTCCGTCCACACCGTCCCCGACCGGCCGCCCTCCCCGCACGGGGCGGTGACGATCGCGTGCAGCTCCGCGAAGGCCAGCACCTGCGCCGGGGACGGATCGGCCGGCGGCTCCGGGACGGCGTGCTCCAGCACCGCCGCCACCAGCGGCCGGGAGAGCCGCACGGGCAGCGCGGCCCGCCAGAACCGGGCCAGCGCCGCCGTCCCCGGCGGCGCCGACAGCGCGCCGACCAGCCGCAGCCGCTCCGCCCGCAGCTCCGCCGGGGTGTCCCGGAGCAGCTGGAGCGCCGCCTCCCGCCAGCGCAGCGCGGTCAGCTGCCCGCCCAGCACCCGCAACTGCCCGTCGATGGCGTCCGTCAGACCCGCCGTCAGCCCGTCCCCGTGCTCCAGCACCCGGCCCACCTCCGGCACCGGCAGGTCCAGCGCCCGGAGCGAACGGATCAGCCGCAGCCGCTCCAGGGCCTCCGGCCCGTACCGCCGGTGCCCGCCCGAGCTGCGCCCGGCCTCGGGCAGCAGGCCCCGGTCCGAGTAGAAGCGGACCGTCTTCACCGTGGTACCCGCCCGCTCGGCCAGCTCGCCGATGCTCCACGCTTCGTGCTCAGGGGACACGAGTTGAACCTCCCTCAGGGGGAGTTCCTACCGTACCGGCGAACCCGAACCGTCCCTCAGGAGGTCCTCATGACGGTGTTCGTCCTGGTCTCCGGCCCCTTCACCGGCGGCTGGATCTGGCGGGAGACCGCCGAACTGCTGCGCCGCGCCGGCGCGCAGGCCCACCCGCTCACCCTCACCGGCCTCGGCGAACGCCGCCACCTGGCCGGCCCCGGCACCGACCTGGAGACCCACGTCGAGGACGTGGCCCAGCAGATCGACCACCTCGACGGCGCGGAGCCCCTCGTCCTGGTCGGCCACGGCTACGCCATCCACCCCGTGCTCGGCGCCGCCGACCGCCGCCGCGAGCGGATCGGCCGGATCGTCCACCTCGACGCCGGCCTGCCCCAGGACGGCGACACCGCCCTCGCCCTGACACCGGACCACCTCACCCGCGAACTGCTCACCGCCCCCGGCGGGGCGGACGCACCGGTCCCCGTCCCCGAACCGGACCAGTGGCACCGCTGGGGCTCCACCGCCGGACTCTCCGCCGAGGCCCTCGACCGCCTCGACCGGTACGCCGCGCCGCAGCCCGCCGCCACCCTCCTGCAACCGCTGCGCCTCAGCGGCGGCGGCCCGGCCCCCTGGCCCACCACCGGCATCCTCTGCACCGCCGACGGCGGCACCGACCTCGCCACCGTCGAGACCGCCGTCCGCTTCGGCCCGCCGCACCTGCGCGCCCTCGCCGACCCCCGGGTCGGCTTCCTCGAACTCCCCACCGGCCACTGGCCGATGCTCTCCGCACCGGACGCCCTGGCCGACGCCCTGCTCCGCGCCGCCGCCGACGAGGGCCACCGGATCACGGCCGCCCCCGCCGCCGACCCGCCGCACCTGCGGCCCTTCGTCCTGGACGTCCCCGCCCGGCCACGCGTCCGCACCGGCGCCCCCGACCTCGCCCTCGACCTCCACCTCCCCGACGCGGACGGCCCCCGCCCCGCCGTCCTGTTCGTCCACGGCGGCCCGCTCGGCGCCGACATCCGGCCCACCCCGCGGGACTGGCCGCTCTACACCGGCCACGCCGCTCACGCCGCCGGCCTCGGCCTGGTCGGCGCCACCCTCGACCACCGCCTGCACGCGCTCGGCGACTTCCCCCGCGCCGCCGCCGACCTCGCCGCCGCCCTCGACGCCCTCCGCGCCGACCCCCGGGTGGACGCCGACCGGATCGCCCTCTGGTTCTTCTCCGGCGGCGCCCTGCTCTCCGCCGACCACCTGGCCGCGCCCCCGCCCTGGCTGCGCTGCGCCGCCTTCAGCTACCCCGTCCTGTCCCCGCTCCCCGGCTGGTCCGCCGTCCCGCCCCGCTTCCGCCCGTCCCCGCACCCCGCCCTCCCCCTCGTCCTCACCCGCGCGGGCCGGGAACAGCCCCCCGTCGCCGCCACCGTCGACACCTTCCTGGCCGCCGCCCACGCCGCCGGCACCCCGCTCGACCTGATCGACCACCCCACCGGCGGCCACGCCTTCGACGTGGGCGAACCCACCCCGGAGTCCCGCCACGCCGTCACCGCCGCCCATGCGGCGGTCCTGCGGCACTTGCTGACGCGTGATCAGGAGTCGGCGGCGGACAGCAGTGCCCGGTAGTACTCGGCCTTCGCGTCGTCGCCCAGCTGGAGCGCGGCCCCGTGGGCCACCAGGAGCACGGCTGACCTGAACGTGGCCGTGGCGGGGCTGTCGTCCAGGGCGAGGAAGGCCTCGGCGTGGTCGAGGGATTCCTGATGGCGGCCCGCGTCACCGTGTCCGATCGCCAGTCCGAAATGCAGCCTGGCCCGGCCTCCCGACCATCCGAGGCGGTCGGCGAGGTCCAATGCGCGATGTGCCGTGTCCACCGCCTGGTCGTCATGTCCGAGACCGAAGAGCACAGCCGACCAGCTGCCCATTGCTTGCGCCAGCCGATGGTCGTCGCCGAGTTCGGTGAAGACCGTCACGGCTTCCTCGATCAGGGGGCGTGCCTCCTCGGGGCGGCCGAGCGCGGTGAGGACGGTCGAGGCGTTCGCCTTGGCCAGGGCTTCGCCCGAGAGGTATCCCAGAGCGTGGCAGAGCTCTGCGTCCTGGAGGTGCATGGAGAGAGCCTCCTCGTCCTTGCCCTGGTGACGGAGGGTCAGGGCGAGGTCGTTGAGGACCATGCTCTCCTTGTAGCGGTTGCCGATCTGCCGGAAGATTTCCAGAGCTCTGCGCTGGTGCTGTTCGGAGGCCACCGGGTCGTTGACCTCTCGCAGGGTGAGGCCCAGTGTGTTGAGGGTTTCGGCGATGCCCGACGCGTCCTGCACCTCCTCGCAAACGCGGAGATCGCTGCGGAAGTACTCGAGGGCCGTGTCGAAGTCACCCTGTGCGCGGTGGAGAGTGCCCAGGTTGAACCGCACCTTGCTGGCCTGGTGCCGGTTCCCGATCCGCTCCCAGAGTTGCAGGCTCCGCTCCAGCAGGGGACGTGCCAGTTCAGGCTCTCCCAGATTGACGTGTAGGCCCGCCACGAGGTTGACGGCATCGGCGAGCAGCTCTGGAATCCCCAGGTCCTCGGCCTGCTCGCTGACTTGCTGCGCGATGTCCATGGCGGCACGGAATTCACGGCGGGTGCGGGCGAGGTTGGCCCGCTGCATCAGGAGCATGGCGGAGTACTGAGGGAAACCGTCGAGCTCGGTGGCTTCGAGGCCGACCGTGATCGCCTCGTCCCACTCGCGCCAGTGGCCGGTCACTTCGCACAGCCCTGCCAGCATGGTCGCGAAAGCGACGATGCGGCTCGACGGCTGGAGGTGACGGGCGGCGACGATCGCCCCGGCGAGGTCGTCCTGAGCCCAGCGGGCCGCCTCCTCAGCAGTGTGGATCTCCATTGTCCGGTCCTCGAACGGCTTCTGGGGGAGCGGAAGGCCGTTGAGGAGCTGCAATGCCCGTGCGATCGAGCGGATGTACCACTCGTGCATCCGGATGGCCGCGGCGGTGACCGACTCGGCCGTCTCCTCGGCGAGTTGCTCCTTGGAGTACAGCCGGAGCAGGTCGTGGAGCCGGTAGCGCTCGTCGCCCGGTGCGGGCTCGATCAGGTTCGCCTCGGCCAGTTTGCGGAGCTCCTTGGCGGCCTGGCGCAGCCCGAAGCCGGTGAGGGCCGCGCAGACGCCCGGGCCGAAGTCCTCGCCGGGCACCTGGGACAGCTGACGGAACGTGCTCCTCGCCGCTTTGTTGAGCCTGCCGTAGGAGAGCCCGAAGGCAGCGCGGACCGTCAGGTCGCCTGCCTCCAGGGCCTCCAACCGGTCGTGCTCGTAACGCAGTTCGCGGACCAGGGCCGCCGTGCTCAGCCGGGGATTGGTGGCCAGGCGGTTGGCGGTGATCCGCAGGGCCAGCGGGAGCCCGCCGCAGTAGCCGGCCACGGCTTCGGCGGCGAGCAGGTCGCGGTCGATCCGCTCGGGGCCGCAGACCCGGCGCAGGAAGCGCAGCGCCGTCCCCGGTGTGAAGGTGTCCAGGTCCAGCCGGTGCGCGCCCTCCAGGCCGACGAGCCGGCTGCGGCTGGTGACCAGGGCGAGTGCCTGCCCGCCGGGCGGGAGCAGCGGGCGGACCTGCTGCTCGTCCCCGGCGTTGTCGAGGACCAGCAGCAGGCGACGGCCGGCCAGGGTCAGGCGGTAGGCGTCGAGCAACTGGTCCGGGTCGCTCGGGAGTTCGGTCTGCGGGGTGCCGAGCGCGAGCAGGAAGCGGGCCATCACGTCCTCCGGCGCGGCGGGGCGTTCGGCCATGCCGCGCAGGTCGGCGTAGAGCCGCCCGTCCGGGAAGTCGCCGTCGGGGTGGTGCGCGACGTGGAGTGCGAGGGCGGTCTTGCCGACGCCCGGCTTGCCGGAGACCACCACCACCGGATCGGTGGCGCCACCGAGGAGACGGGCGATCTCCTCCTCCCGGCCGGTGAAGTCGGCCGGCTGCGGCGGGAGCGTGCGGGGGAGCGCGGGAGCGGGCTCCGGTGCGGGGAAGACGTGGAAGACCGGGTTGGTGAGGAAGAGCCCGTGGGCGTCCCCGCCCACCGCGAGGGAGCCGTCCCCCTCGGCCCGGACGGTCGGGGGCTGCCTCAAGGAGTGACGTCGGTCTCGATCGGGCCGTCCACGTCCTTGCCGACCGCGACCGATCCGGGGCCGGCGGCGGTGATGCCGCCCTGGGCCGGCGCGGCACCGGCGGAGCCGGAGGCTCCCGAGGCCTTGGTCTTCACCGAGCCCCGCAGGGACCCGCCGATCGCCACCGAACCGGCCCCGGCCGCGGTCACGTCGGTGCCGCCGCCGTCGGAGGAGGAGACCGTCAGGTACACCTGCAGGGCCACCCCGAGCACCACCAGCATTCCCAGGGCCACCCACCACCCCGTGCCGGCGTCGTCCGTCGCCACGTTGGTGGCCACCCCGGTCGCCGCTGCGACCACCACGGTCGCCGCCGCGGCGATCGAACGCCGCACCACCGTCGACATCTCGACTCCTCTCCCCGCCCCACCCCTGGGAGCAGGCCCACCCCAGTTCTACCAGGCTCCACTGACAACCCGTCAGACGAGAGCGGGCTCCCGGTCCGCCGCCCGGCGGAGCCAGAGGAGGGCCCCGGCGGTCAGCAGGACGGCCGCAGTGAGCCAGGGGAGGGGGCCGGCCGGCAGGCGTCCGACGACCAGTCCGGTGGCGGCGCCCGCCAGTTGGAGGGCGAGGGACTGGACGGAGAGCACAGTGGCGCGGGTGCGGTCGGGGATGCGGTGGTGGAGCAGGTCGCTCTCGTTGGGGCCGGCCGCGCCGAGGCCCAGGTAGACCAGCACGTAGCCGAGACCGCCCAGGGCCAGGGCGGCGGCGCCGGTGGTGGCCGCGGTGACGCCGAGCAGGGTGAGACCGGCCGCGCCGACCGCCAGGCCGAGCAGCACCGCCCGCTCCCCGCTGCCCGCCAACCGGGCGGTGAGCGGCGCGAGTTGGCTGCCGAGGGCGGAGCAGAGGAAGCCGGCGCAGGCCAGTGCCGCGTAGAGCACGGCCCCGGAGGCGGTGCCCCCGGCCAGGGCGGCCGCGCGGCCGGGCGTCAGCAGTTCGAGGGTGGCGACCGCGCCGCCGGCGGCGGCCGTGCCGAGCAGCACGCGGCGCACCAGCGCGTCGCGCCCGCCGAGGCGCAGGCCGGTCCGGACGGTGGCGGGGACGTCGCGGACCGCGTCGCGCAGGGTGGCGGGCGGCCGGGCCGTCTCGGGCAGGGCGGTCAGCACGTACAGCACGAAGGCGACCGCGACCAGACAGCCCGTCAGGGGCGGGACGGAGAGCGGCAGGACGACGCCTCCGGTGGCCCGGGCCAGGGCGGCGCCCGGGTCGGTGCCGAGGCCGAGGGCCCATGGGACCGCCCCGCCGAGCAGGGTGCCGAGGGCGAGTGCGGCGGAGGTGGCGGTGCCGCCCCGGGCCAGGCCGGTGCGCAGGTCGGCGTCGGGGCCGTCGGCGGCCCGGACGGTGTCCACGTACCAGGCCTCCACCGAACCGGAGAACAGGGCCCGGCAGGCACCCATCAGCACCATGCCGAGCGCGAGCGGCCACACGCCGGTGCCCAGCGCCAGCAGGGCGAGGGCGCAGACGCTCAGCAGGCCGGCCGCGGTCAGCACGCCGCGGCGGCCGAGCACGTCGGAGAGGCCGCCGGTGGGGAGTTCGAGGAGCGCGGTGGTCAGCGAGTACCCGGCCAGCAGGAGGGTGACGGTGGCCAGCGGCAGGCCGCGCGAGGTGAGCAGCAGGACCAGGGGCGCGACGGTCAGGCCGATCGGCAGCCAGAGCAGGGCGCAGGTGGTGACGTACCGCCGCCGGGCGGTCCGGCCGTCGAGCGGCCGGCCGGTCACTCCGGTGGTCACTCCGGGCTCCCCGGCGCGGGCGGGGCCAGCGGCAGGGTGGCGGCGAGGACGATGACCTGGGTGGCCCTCGGGTCCTCGGCGTCACGGGCCGTCAGTTCGGTCACCTTGCTCTCCAGCGTCTGCCACAGCTCCGCCAGGGAGTCGGGGGTGAGGCGCGGCATCCAGTCGCTGACGCCGTCCGCCCCCAGCCACTCCGGGCCCAGCAGCCCGGCCTCCGCTTCGGCCTCGAACCGGGCCAAGGAGTTTGCCAGGTGGTCGAGTTGGCTGCGGCGGATGCTGCTCGCCACCGCCCGGTTGCCGGGGGAGGAGGCCATCGCGGCGGAGTCCCAGGAGGTGAGCGCGTGGACGGCCTGCCAGCGCCGCTCCCGCCCGTCCCGGTGCTCGGCCTCGCGGACGAAGGCGTGCTTGGCCAGCACCCGCAGGTGGTAGCTGGCCGAGGCCGAGGACTCCCCGGTGGCGGCGGCCAGCTCGCTCGCGGTGGCGGGCCCGTCCCGCCGGAGCAGGCCGAGCAGGCGGATGCGCAGCGGGTGGGTGAGTGCCTTGAGGGCGTCCGCGTCCCGTTCGGGGTCGAGTACCCGGGCCCGGTCGTCGTTCTCCATGAGGGCAGCGTAGATCCGCCCGGCAGCTTTGCCAAAGTATTTTTGCAAAAAATTCTTGGGAGAATCGGGCCGCGCGTCGCATAGCGGCGGCGGAGCGCGGCCGCCACCGGAGGGCGCAGACTGGGGGCCGGCTCCCAGGAAGGAACGGAACCCCGTGAACGTGCTGCTCTTCGGCGCCACCGGCATGGTCGGGCAGGGAGTCCTGCGCGAGTGTCTGCTCGACGACCGGGTCACCGGCGTCCGGGCCGTGGTCCGGGGGCCGCTGGAGGTGAGCCACCCCAAGCTGACGGCGCTGGTGCACACGGACTTCACCGACTTCACCGCGCTGGAGGGCGAGTTCGCGGACGTGGACGCCTGCTTCTACTGCCTGGGCGTCACCTCGGCCGGCAAGCGCGAGGAGGAGTACCGCCGGATCACCCACGACTACACGCTCGCCGCCGCCCGCGCGCTGCCGGTGCGGCCGCAGGCTCCGCCCACCTTCGTCTACGTCTCCGGCGACGGCACGGACAGCACCGAGCAGGGCCGCCTGATGTGGGCCCGGGTGAAGGGCCGGACCGAGAACGAGCTGCTGGCGATGGACTTCCACGCCTACATGTTCCGTCCGGCCTACATCCACGCCGTGCACGGCGAGGTCTCCAGGACCCCGGCCTACCGGCGGCTCTACCCGGTGCTCTCGCTGCTCTTCCCCCTGCTGCGCCGCCTCGCCCCCGGCCGGGTCACCACCACCGAGAACATCGCCCGCGCCATGCTCGCCGTCGCCGGACGGAACGGCGGCGGCGAGCACGTGCTGCGCAGCCCCGAGATCGACCGGGCGGCCCGGGAAGGTCGTTGACGGGGCCTCAGGCCCGACCGTCGCCGATCCGGTCGAGGGCGGCGGTGAGGCGGCGGACGGCCCGTTCGGCGTCGTCCAGCTCGCCGGGGGCGGGGACGGTGAGGCCGAAGGAGCGGAGCTCGTCGGCGGGCAGGACCCGCCAGGTGAGGACCGGCATCAGGACGGTGGCGGCCCGGGAGAGGAACCAGGCGAGCTGGCCGTGGGTGCGGGCGACGGCCATGGCGATGACCGCGAGGGCCTCGCGCAGCCGCTCCAGGCGGTCGATGACCGGCAGCTGCTCCTGGCGCGGCCCGTCGAGGACCGCGTCCGCGAGACCGGCGGCGGTCTTCCGGGCCAGGGCCACGTCCTCCGGGGCCGGTTCCCAGAGGCCCCGGTCGAGCTGCCGGCCGGCCTCCGCGCGGAGGTGGGCGAGCTGGGCGTCGAGGTCCGCTCCGTCGGGCAGGGGGCGGAAGGTGTCGTCCATGGCCACGGCGCGTCTCCTCCGGTGGTGCTGAGCGGGCGTCAGGCGCGGTCGCCACGGCGGGGCCGGGGCCGGGAGAGGGCGTGTGCGGGCGGGGTGAGGGCGATCTCGAAGACGGTGTCGGTACCGGTGATGTCCAGCAGGCGCAGCACCTGCGGGCTGGGAGTGCCGAGCCGCAGGGGGACGCCGGCCGAGGCGGCGGCGCGGCGGGCACGGAGGAGTTCGTTCAGGCCCGAGGAGGAGCAGAAGTCCAGCCCGGAGCAGTCGATCACCAGGCGCTCCGGGGCGGGCGGTCCGGTGAGCGCGCGGTGCAGGGCGTGGGCGAGGAGCGGTGCGGTGTCCATGTCGACGGCGCCGATCAGGGAGAGCACCACCGTGCCGTCGGGGGCCGGGCGGTGCTCGGTGCGCAGGTCCGGATCCGGGTCGGCGTCGTCGTGCCACGAGGTCTTCATCCCGCCAAGGTTCCCACCCGAACCGTCGGGGCCGCAGCCGTGGGAACGAAGGGCCCGGGCATCGGGGGCTCGGGGAGCGAAAGCGGGTGCTGTGCCTCGGACGGTCCCGGGCGTACCGTCGGGGGCGAGGAGCGACGACCCGACCCGAGGCGGTGCGATGACACAGTCCCTGAACTTCGACAGCGCGAGCCTGGACGACACCGAGGAGTTCCTGTCCACCGCCTACACGCCGATGCGGATCGGCGGCCCGGTCGAGGACGCCCGGGTGCGGATCAGCCGGCGGGCGGCCGGGCCGGTGGCGATCGACCGGCTCGACTTCGGCTACACGATGGCCTACGACGCCCGCGACCTGGGCCAGGTCTGCCTGATCAGCATGCACGACGGCACCCTCGCCGACCTGACCGGCGGCCGGGAGGAGGTGTACGGACCCGGCGAGACCTTCCTGGTGGCCCCGCCCGACCGGCCCTACCGCGGCGAGGTCCGCGCCGCCCGCTACACCATCGCCCTGTTCGACACCGCGCTGCTGGAGGACGTCGCCCCCACCGCCCCGGGCGAGGCCCCGGTCCGGCTGACCGGCGCCCGCCCCGTCGACCCGGCGGCCGGCCGTCAGTTGGCCGCCGCCATCGCCTACGTCGGCGAGCACGTGCTCGGCGCCCCGGGCGCCGACGCGCACGAGCTGCTGGTCGGCACCGCCGCCCGCCACCTGGCCGCCGCCGCCCTGGCCGCCCTGCCGCACAGCGCCCGGGACGCCACGCACCGGGCGGACAGCACCGACGCCACCCCCGACACCGTCCGCCGCGCGGTCGCCCACATGGAGTCGCACGCGGACCGGGACCTGACGCTCGCTCGGATCGCCGCGGCCGCCCACGTCACCCCGAGGGCGCTCCAGTACGCCTTCCGCCGGCACCTGGACACCACGCCGCTGGCCCACCTGCGCCGCATCCGGCTGGCCGCCGCCCACCGCGACCTGCTGGCGGCCGACCCCCGCACCACCACCGTCACCGAGATCGCCATGCGCTGGGGCTTCGCCAACCCCGGCCACTTCGCCGCCCACTACCGCAAGGCCTACCGCACCGCCCCGAGCGGCACGCTCCGGCTGCTCCCCTGAACCCCCGTCAGGCGGGCGGCCCCCGTCAGCGCAGGTACGCCGGGGCCACCGCGGAGACGGCCAGGGTGGCGGGGGCGCCGCTGCCGTCGGCGGGGACGGCCCACAGGTCGGCGCCGTACTCGCCGGGGAGGGAGTAGACCAGGGTGGAGCCGTCGGCCCAGAGCGCCTGGTCGTCGACGGAGCGCTGTTCGGCGGTGGCGGTCTCGGCCATGGTGGCCAGGTCCAGGACGTACAGCCGCCACGGTGCGTCCGGGGAGGCGCCGGGGACGCGCTTCTTGTAGGCGACGCGGGTGCCGTCGGGGGAGAGCGAGGGGCACTCGACGTTCTGGTGCAGGGAGGTGAGGGTGCGGGCCGCGAGGTCGCCGCGGACCAGGTGGGTGGTGCCGCCGGTGGCCACGGTGGCGTAGAAGCCGCGGTCGTCGGCGAAGGTGACGCCCCAGACGTTGAGGTCGGAGGCGCGCTGGGGGCGGCCGTCCAGGAGGAAGGTGAACTCCTCCAGGTTGGACTCGATCCGCCAGTCCCGGGTGTCGACGATCGCGGTCCGGGTGGAGAAGGCGCCGCCCGCGTAGGAGTCGCCGCTGACGAAGACGGTCCAGGCGGCCAGCCGGCCCGAGGGGGAGACCCGGGCCCGGGAGGGGATGCCGGCCGCGGGGAAGGAGCGCAGCTCGTGCAGCCGGTCGTCGAGGACGACGGCGCGGTAGGTGTCGTCGAGGGTGCCGTGCACGGCCTGGAGGCAGATGCCCGTCCCGGCGGCGGCGTGGAAGCGCAGGCACTTGAGTCCGGAGGAGGTGCGGGCGCCGCCCGGCTCCCCGGCCGGGACGGTGACGATCTCGTCCCGGTGCGGGCCCCAGGCCAGGTTGCGGAAGAGCAGCTGGCCCCGGCCGGCGGCGAGGACGACGGCGCCCGGGCGGACGGGCGGGCCGCCCACCTGCTCCTGGTCCTTGCGGTCCGCGCGGTCGGCGGCGTACAGGACGGCCCCCGTGCCGACCCCGCCGAGCAGCAGGACGGCGAACAGGAGGACGAGCAGGCGGGTGGTGCGCGTCATGCGGGTGACACCTCGTCAGTGGTCGGCGGTACCTGGGGGGGGTGGCGCCCCGGGCCGGCGCCCGGGGCGGCACGGCGGGGCGTCAGTTCCAGATGCCCGTGATGGTGGTGGCGCTCGCGGCGTTGCCCGCGTGGGTGGTCAGGCCCGCCAGGTCCTCCAGGGTGCGCAGCACGCTGTAGTGGTTGTAGGTGGTGGCGGTGGAGCTGCCCGGGGTGACGTGCTCGCCGTAGAACACGGTCGGGATGCGGTTGCCCGAGAGGCGGTTGTCCTCGTCGAAGGTGACGACCAGCATCGAGTTGTGGGTCTTCGCCCAGGTGGCGTACGCACCCAGCTTGTTCTTGATCCAGGTGTCACCGGTGCCGACCGAGCAGTCGTGCATGTCGTTGCACAGGTCAGGCACCACGAAGGAGACCTTCGGCAGGGTGGTGAAGTCGGTCGGGAACTGCGTCATGGTGAGCGCGGTGCTGGTCGGCACGTTGGAGAAGCCGAACCACGGGTTGTGCTTCTGGGCGTACTTGCCGCTGGAACAGGTGGTGGAGCCCTGGGACGGCAGGCCCTCGTTGTAGCTCTTCCAGGTCTTGCCGGCGGCGATCAGCTCGGAGGCCAGGTTCGGCGCCGAGATCGAGCCGACGCCGACGCAACTGTCGTCCGTGCGGCCCTGGTTGGAACCGGAGAAGAGCATGTAGTAGTTCGGCTCGGACGGGTGGGTCAGGCCGAACGACTGGGTGAGGTTGGCGCCGCCCGCCTTCAGGGTGTTGTTGAGGTACGGCGCGCTGGAGCTGCCGATCACCTGGGTGTAGGCGTGGTTCTCCATCACCACGACCACGATGTGGTCCGGGGCGGGGAGCGCGGCGGCCTGGGCGGTGGTGCCGGTGGCGGCCCAGACACCGAGCGAACCGGCGGCGAGCGCGACGGCGCTGCCGATGGCGGTGAGGGTGCGCCGGGTGCGCTTGGGGGTCGGCTGGTCCTGAGGAGCAGTCATGGCCGTTCTCCTGGTGAGGGGGTGGCGGTGCACGGGGGTGAGCGGCCGTAACCCTAGGGGTCGGCAGTTGACGCGTACCCGCTGCACGGGTGAAGGAAGGAAGAACGGAGTACATGGTCTGGTAAAGCCTGCGCGGGGCCCGGCGGGCGCCGTTCGGGTGGTCCGGCGGGCGACTCCCCCGATGGTGTGGTGTCCCGTTGATCGGATTGATCATCCATGACGTATGCATGGGGTGACGCTCCGTCACCGGCGCGTCGTGCGTGCTGCCCCGGCGTCAGTGAGGCGATCGACCATGGAACACCGTGCCCGGCCCGTGGAGGGCGTGCTGCACCGCGTCCTCTCCGTCCTGCTCACCACCCTGCTCTCGGTGGCCGCGGTGATGGTGCCGGCCTTCCCCGCGCACGCCGAGCGCACCGGCCTGACGTGCCGTTACAAGGACACGCTCCAGGGCGGGATGGTGATGACCGGCAACGGGCTGCTGTTCCAGAACGGCAAGACCCCGGCCAACGTCGACAACCTCACCGGCCAGGCCACCGCCTACGCCTACACCACCCGCAACGACTCCTCCCGCGCCGACCTGGTGCTGCCCGCCGACGCCACGGTGGTCAAGGCGATGGCCTACGTCTACGGCAGCCAGTACTACGCGCCGGGCAGCCCGTACTACGCCGACCCGAGCACCTTCCAGATGCGCACCCCGGCGGCCGGCTACCAGCGGCTGACGGCCGACGGCGTGGACAACGTGCTGTACAACAACGGCACCTACGGCAACAACCACCAGGCCTACCGGGACGTCACCGCCCTGGTGCAGGCGGGCGGTTCCGGCAGCTACGGCTTCGGCGACACGCCCTTCTACCAGAACTACGGCAGCCGGGGCTTCGGCGGCTGGGCGCTGGCCGTCGTCTACTCCTCGCCGAGCGCGCCGCTGACCCAGGTCGCGCTCTGCGACCAGTGGGCGCGGATGAACGGCGCCGCCGTCAGCAACACCTTCGACCTCGGCACCACCCCCTACTCCGGAGCCCGGCTCAAGCGGGCCTCGATCTACGCCACCGCCACCTACGGCGACGTCAACTACGGCGACTCCATCAAGGTCGACGGCAGCCGGGTCTCCGACGCGGCCAACCCCGCCACCGACTGGGGCAACGGCACCTGCACCCAGTACGGCAAGGACATCCCGGGGCGCGACCCGAGCTCCGGCACCGGCTGGGGCGGCGTCGCGATGCCGTGCCCGGACATGGACGTCGACACCATCGACATCACCGCCATCGCCCCGACCACCCGGACCTTCCCGGTGGTGCAGGGACGGGAGGGCTCGATCGAGGAGATCGGCTACGGCGTGGTCGGCTTCACCTTCGAGCCCAAGGCCGACCCCAAGCTCGACCTCACCAAGACCGGCAAGCTGAACGACACCAACGGCGACGGCAAGGCCAACCCCGGCGAGAGCGTCTCCTACGGCTACACCGTCACCAACACCGGCAACACCACGGTGGGTTCGATCACCGTGGCCGACGACAAGATCACCGCGCCGGGTGCGGTGAGCTGCGCCAGGACCACCCTGCCGGCCGGTGAGAGCACCACCTGCACCGCCACCTACACCGTGACGGCCGCCGACGCCACGGCCGGCAGCGTCACCAACCACGCCACCGCCAAGGGCAAGGACCCCGAGGGCACCGAGGTCACCACCCCGCAGCGCCAGGTCACCGTCCCGGCCGGGCCCGCCCCGGTCCGGGTCACCCTGGACAAGAGCGTCACCAAGGCGCCCGCCCCGGTGCCCGGCAGCCCCGGCACCTACGAGACCCAGTACGAGCTGCGGGTCGGCAACACGGGCTCGGCCACCACCTACGATCTCGACGACACCCTCACGTACGGCACCGGACTGACCGTCACCTCCGCCACGGTCGCCAACACCGCCCCGGGCGGCCTGACCCCGGTGGCCGGCTGGGACGGGCGCGGCCAGGTCAAGGTGGCCCAGGGCCAGGCCATCGCGGCCGGCACCGAGGCCGCCCCGGCCACCCACGTCTGGCGGGTGACGGTCCGTCACACCGTCGATCCGGGCCAGGCCACCTCCACCTCCACCGACTGCACCCTGGACGCGGGGGAGAGCGGCACCGGCACCCGGAACGAGGCGAGCGCGACCTCCGGCGGCACCACCTCCGCCAAGGACGCCTGCAGCCCGGTCGCGGCCGTCACCAGCGCCAAGACCCTGGTCTCGGGTGCGCCGACCAGCGGCGGCCGGTGGGAGGCGGTCTACGAGATCACCGTCACCAACAAGGGCGCCGCGCCCGGCAGCTACTCGCTGGACGACCGGGCCCGCTTCGGTGCCGGCGCCACCGTCAGCTCGGCGCGGGTGACCACCGCCCCGGCCGGCGTCACCACCAACCCGGCCTGGGACGCCCAGGGCACCACCCGGATCGTCACCGACCAGGCGATCGGCGCGAACACCACCCACACCTACCGGGTGACCATCACCGCCCAGGTGCCCGCCAGCCCGGCCGACCCCAAGTCCACCGACTGCACCCTGGACCAGGGGGAGAGCGGCACCGGCCTGTTGAACGAGTCCACCACCACGGTGGACGGCAAGGAGGAGAAGAAGCAGGCCTGCAAGGCCACCTCCAACGTCTCGATGAGCAAGAGGATCTCGCAGCAGCCCACCGCGGTGCCGGGCAGCCCGGGCGTGTACGAGATCAGGTGGGACCTGACCGTCACCAACGCCGGCTCCGCCCCGACGACGTACCAACTGGTCAACGACACCACCAAGTTCGGCACCGGCGTCACCACCGTCTCCACCGCCGTCGCCAACACCGCCCCGGGCGGCCTGGCCGTCAACGCGGGCTGGAACGGCACCGGCGACACCAAGGTCTCCGACAGCCAGACCATCGCCGGCTCGGCCACCCACGTCTACACCGTCACCGTCCGGTACCGGGTCGACCAGGCCACCGCCACCCAGAAGTCCACCGACTGCACCCTGGACGCGGGCGAGTCCGGCACCGGCACCATGAACACCGCGGGCGTCACCACCGACGGCCGCACCTCCACCGACACCACCTGCGCGGGGGTGCCGCTGATCAGGACCACCAAGGCCGTGCAGCGCTCCACCCCGAACGGTGACGGCACCACCACCGTCACCTACCGGATCGATGTGGCCAACACCGGTGGCGGCAGTGGGAGTTACGACCTCGACGACAGGCTGGACTTCGGTGCCGGGATCACCGTGGTCTCCGCCCGGGCCGCCAACACCGCCCCCGGCTCGCTGACCGTGGACCCGGCCTTCAACGGCCAGGACAGGACCCGGATCGTCACGGGCCAGGCCGTCCCGGCCAACGCCACCCACAGCTACACGGTGACCGTGGTGGCCCGGGTCCCCGCCTCCGTCACCGACCCGAAGTCCACCGACTGCACCGAGGACCCGGGCGAGAACGGCGCCACCGGCCTCTCCAACACCGCGACCACCACCTCCTCCGGCGGTACCCGGACCAGCCGGGCCTGCGTGGAGACCCCCAGCGTCACCGTCACCAAGACCTTCACCCAGCAGCCCACCCCGGTGGCCGGCCAGGCCGGCACCTACGAGGTCCGCTACGACCTCACGGTGGCCAACACCGGTGCGGGCCCCGGCTCGTACACCCTCGGCGACACCCTCAAGTACGGCACCGGACTGACCGTCACCTCCGCCACCGGTGCCAACACCACCCCCGGCGGCCTGGCCGTGCGGCCCGACTGGAACGGCCGGGACAAGACCCAGCTGAGCAACACCGAGGCCCTGGGCGCCCGCACCACCCACGTCTGGTCCGTCACCGTCCGGTACCGGGTGGACAGTGCGACCGCCACCCAGAAGTCCGCCGACTGCACCCTGGACGCGGGCGAGAGCGGCACCGGCACGCTCAACCAGGCCGCCATCGACACCAACGGCAACCGGAGCGAGACCACCGCCTGCGCCGGCACCCCGCTGATCCGCACCACCAAGACCAGCCTGGACCTCACCCCGAACGGCAACGGCACCTGGACCCAGACCTACCGGATCGACGTGGCCAACAGCGGTCAGGGGGAGGGGCGTTACACCCTCGACGACCGCTTCCGCTTCGGGGCCGGGATCACCGTCCAGCCCACCCCGGCCGTCAGCACCAGCGCCACCGGCGTGACGCCCTCGGCGAGCTGGAACGGCCAGGCCGACACCCGGGTGGTGACGGATCAGCAGCTCGCCGCCGGGGCGACCCACAGCTACACCGTCACGGTCACCGTGAAGCTGCCCGCCTCCGGCACCGCCGACCCTGCCTCCACCGACTGCACCTTCGGTGCCGGGGAGAGCGGCACGGGGCTCGCCAACGAGGCCACCACCACGGTGGCCGGCGAGACCGGCACCAGTGTGGCCTGCCGCCGCACCCCGAACATCGCGGTGAACAAGACCGTCTCCGGCGGCCCCACCCAGGTCGCCGGGCAGGCCGACACCTACGACCTGGTCTACGACGTGAAGGTCGCCAACACCGGTGCGGGCGACGGGAGCTACGACCTCAGCGACCGGCTCGCCTACGGCACCGGCGTCACCGTGGTCTCCGCCACCCTCACCCCGGCCGCCCCGTACGAGGGTGACGCCTTCGACTGGAACGGCCGGGACCGGACCCTCATCAAGGCCGGCGCCCAACTCCCGGGCGAGACCGAGCACCTGTGGCGGATCACGGTCCGCTACACCCTGGACCGGGCCGCCGTCACCAACAGCTCCGGCGACTGCACCCTGGACGCGGGCGAGTCCGGCACCGGCACCCTCAACCGGGCCACCGCCACCGTCAACGGCGAGGCCACCACCAAGGAGGCCTGCGCCCAGGTCGGCGCCGTCCGGGTGGTGAAGACCGCGAACCCGAGCAACCCGCTGCCCGGCGGCAAGGTCACCTACACCATCACCGTCACCAACACCGGCGGCACCGACGCCACCGGGTACCGGGTCGAGGACGACCTGACCGGCGTGCTCGGCTCGGCCTCCTACGACGGCGACGCGGCCGCCACCGACGGCTCCGGTGCCGCGGTCACCCCGGCCCCGGCCTACGCCGCGCCCAAGCTGAGCTGGACCGGCACCGTCAAGGCCGGCGGCCTGGTGCGGATCAGCTACACCGTCACGGTGGCCGATCCCGTTCCGGCGGGTCGGACCACCATGAAGAACGCGGTCACCACCAACGACCCCGACATGTGCCCGCCCGGCTCCACCGACCCGACCTGCTCCACCACCATCAAGCTGCCCCGACTGGAGCTGGCCAAGACCGCAACTCCCAGCCCGGCCAAGGTCGGTGACACCGTCACCTACACCATCACCGCCCGCAACACCGGCGAGGCCGACTTCCCCGGCGCCACCGTCACCGACGACCTGACGAACGTCCTGCCCGGCGCCGGCTACAACGGCGACGCCGCCGCCTCGGACGGCGCGGGCGGCATGCTCGCGGCGCCGACGTACACCGCCCCGAAGATCACCTGGACCGGCCCGATCGCCCGGGGCGAGCAGGTGGTCATCACCTACACGGTGAAGGCCACCGGCACCACCAGCACCACCCTCAGGAACCACGTCGAGGCTTCCGGCTCCGACTGCCCGCCCGGCAACGCCGAGCCCCGCTGCAACCCGGTGGTGCCGCTCGCCAAGGTGAGCGTGGTCAAGGCCGCCGGCCCCGCCAACCCCAAGCCCGGTGACACCGTCACCTACACGGTGACCGTCACCAACACCGGCTCCGCCGCCTACCCGGACGCCGGCGTCACCGACGACCTGACCGGCGTGCTCAAGGGCGCCGACTACACCGGCACTGCGACCGCCACCGCGAGCGACGGCACCACCGCACCGTCCCCGAACTGGGCTTCGCCGAAGCTGAGTTGGAAGGGATCGGTGCCCGCCGGGGCGAACGTGGTGATCCGCTACACCGTCAAGGTCAAGAACCCGGTGCCCGCTGACGGGGCGACCCTGAGGAACGCCGTCACCACCGACGTGCCCGGCGTCTGCCCGCCCGGCTCCACCGACCCGAACTGCTCCACCGTCACCCCGCTACCCCGCCTGGAGATCCGGAAGCAGGTCAGCCCGCAGTCCACCACCCCGCTGAACGTCGGCGACAAGGTCAGCTACACCGTCACCGTCACCAACTCCGGCCCTGGCGACTACCGGGACGCCACCGTCACCGACGACCTGTCCAAGGTGCTCAACGGCTCCGACGGCGCGGGCGGCGCGGCCACCTACAACGGTGACGCCGCCGCCAGGGACGGCTCCGGCACCACCCGCACCGCCCCGACGGTGACCGGCACCACCCTGAACTGGACCGGCCCGATCGCCACCGGCGCCACCGTGACCTTCACCTACAGCGTCACCGTGGCCAAGGCCGGGGTCACCCTGATCAACACCGTCACCTCCGAGGGCTCCAACTGCGTCCCGCCGGACCCGGTCGACCCGCAGTGCCGCACGGTGGTCCCGACCCCCGCTCTCAAGGTCGCCAAGACCGCGAGCCCCGCCGACCCCAAGCCCGGTGACACCGTCACGTACACCGTCACCGCCACCAACAGCGGCACCGGCGCCTACCCCGGCCTGCGGATCGCCGACGACCTGACCGGTGTCCTGAAGGGCGCCGACTACACGGGCACGGCCACCGCCGTGGACGGCGCCGGCGCCCCGCTCGCCGCGCCGGTCTGGGCCTCGCCGAACCTGACCTGGACCGGGGACGTGGCCGCGGGCGGCAGCGTCACCATCCGCTACACCGTCAAGGTCAAGAACCCCGTCCCGGCCGACGGCACCACCCTGAAGAACGCCGTCACCACCAACGTCCCCGACGTCTGCCCGCCGGGATCGACCGACCCCGCCTGCTCCACCGTCACCCCGCTGCCCCGCCTGGAGCTGCTCAAGACGGCAACTCCCAGCCCGGCCAAGCTCGGTGACACCGTCACCTACACCATCACCGCCCGCAACACCGGCGCCGCCGACTTCACCGGCGCGGTGGTCGGGGACGATCTGACCGGGACGCTCGCGATCGGCGACTACCAGAACGACGCGGCCGCCAGGGACGGCGCGGGCGCGGCCCTGACCGCCCCCACGTACACGGCGCCCAAGCTGAGCTGGACCGGCACCGTCCCGAAGGGCGGCAGCGTGGTCATCACCTACACGGTGAAGGTCAGCAAGGTCACCGCCACCCCCGGCGTCAACACGGTCGAGGCCGAGGGCTCCACCTGCCCGCCCGGCTCGACCGACCCGGCCTGCTCCACCACGGTGACGGTCAAGCACCTGACGGTCCGCAAGACCGCGAACACCACCGAGGCCAAGCCCGGTGACACGGTGAGCTACACCATCACCGTCACCAACGACGGCAGCGCCGCCTACCCCGGAGCCTCGTTCTCCGACGACCTGTCGAAGGTCATCGACACCGCCGCCTACAACAACGACCACACCGCCTCGGCCGGCACCGCCTCGTACGCGGCCCCGGTGCTCTCCTGGACGGGTGACCTGGCGGTCGGCGCCTCGGCGACGGTGACCTACTCGGTGACGGTCAACGACCCGCCGTCCGGGGACCGGCAGTTGGCCAACACCGTCACCTCGCCGGACTCCAACTGCCCGCCAGGCTCGACCGATCCGGCCTGCTCGACGACCGTCCCGGTGAAGCACCTGACGGTGAAGAAGACCTCCGACAGGACGGTGGTCAAGCCGGGTGACACCGTCACCTACACGGTGACCGTGACCAACGACGGCACCGCCGACGCCCCCGACGCCACCTTCTCCGACGACCTGTCCAAGGTGACGGACGACGCCACCTACAACCAGGACGCCACGGCCTCCACCGGCACCGCCTCGTACGCGGCCCCGACCCTCACCTGGACCGGCGCCCTCAAGCCCGGCGACACCGCCACCGTGACCTACTCCTTCACCGTCAACTCCCCGCTCTCCGGCGACAAGCAGCTCGCCAACGCGGTGACCTCGCCGGACGGCAACTGCCCGCCAGGCTCCACCGACCCCGCCTGCTCGACGGTGGTCCCGGTCAAGCACCTCAGCGTGAAGAAGACCTCGACCCCGGCCGAGGCCAAGCCGGGCGACAAGGTCACCTACACGGTGACCGTGACCAACGACGGCGGCACTGCCTTCCCCGGTGCCTCGTTCTCCGACGACCTGTCGAAGGTGCTGGACGACGCCACCTACGGGAACGACCACGCCGCCTCGGCCGGTACCGCCTCGTACGCGGCTCCGACCCTGAGCTGGACCGGTGACCTGGCGGTGGGCGCCTCCGCCACCGTCACGTACTCGGTGACGGTGAAGAACCCGCCCTCCGGTGACCGCGAGTTGGCGAACACCGTCACCTCGCCGGACTCCAACTGCCCGCCAGGGTCGACCGATCCGGCCTGCTCGACGGTGGTCCCGGTGAAGCACCTGACAGTGAAGAAGACCTCCGACAAGTCGGCGGTCAAGCCGGGTGACACCGTCACCTACACGGTGACCGTGACCAACACGGGCAAGGCTGCCTACCCGGGTGCCTCGTTCTCGGACGACCTGTCGAAGGTGCTGGACGACGCCACGTACGGCAACGATCACGCGGCCTCGGCCGGTACCGCCTCGTACGTGGCGCCGGTGCTGTCCTGGACGGGTGACCTGGCGGTGGGCGCCTCCGCCACCGTCACCTACACCGTGAAGGTCAACACCCCGGTCAGCGGTGACGGCAAGCTCGCCAACACCGTGGTCTCACCCGACTCCACCTGCCCGCCGGACTCCAAGGACCCGGCCTGCACCACCGTCGTCCCGGCCCGGAACATCACCATCGTCAAGACCTCCGGCGCCACCGAGGCCAAGGCCGGCCAGAAGCTCACCTACACCGTGACCGTCACCAACCTGGCCGACGAGCCGGCCACCGCCGTCTCCTTCTCCGACGACCTGTCGAAGGTGCTGGACGACGCCGCCTACGGCCAGGACGCCGCCGCCACCACCGGCACCGTGTCCTACTCCGCCCCGACCCTCACCTGGACCGGGGACCTGGCCGCCAAGGCCAAGGCCACCGTCACCTACTCGGTCACCGTCAACAACCCGCTCACGGGGGACGGCGTCCTCACCAACGCCGTGGTCTCGCCGGACGGCCCCTGCCCGCCCGGCTCCACCGACCCGAACTGCTCCACCGTCGTCCCGGTCAAGCACCTGACGGTGAAGAAGACCTCGACTCCCGCCGAGGCCAAGCCCGGTGACAAGGTGACCTACACGGTGACCGTGACCAACGACGGCAAGGCCGCGTACCCCGGTGCCTCGTTCTCGGACGACCTGTCGAAGGTGCTGGACGACGCCGTCTACGGCAACGACCACGCGGCCTCGGCCGGTACCGCCTCGTACGCGGCGCCGACCCTGTCGTGGACGGGTGACCTGGCGGTGGGCGCCTCGGCGACCGTCACCTACTCCGTCACCGTCAACAACCCGGTCACCGGCGACAAGCAGCTCGCCAACACGGTGGTCGCGCCGGACTCCAGCTGCCCGCCCGGTTCCACCGACCCGAACTGCTCGACGGTGGTGCCGGTGAAGCACCTGACGGTGAAGAAGACCTCCGACCACGCCTCGGCGATGCCCGGCGACAAGGTCACCTACACGGTCACCGTGACCAACGACGGCAAGGCCGCCTACCCGGGTGCCTCGTTCTCGGACGACCTGTCGAAGGTGCTGGACGACGCCGTCTACGGCAACGACCACGCGGCCTCGGCCGGTACCGCCTCGTACGCGGCGCCGACCCTGTCGTGGACGGGTGACCTGGCGGTGGGCGCCTCGGCGACCGTCACCTACTCCGTCACCGTCAACAAGCCGATCAGCGGCGACGGCGTCCTCACCAACGCCGTGGTCGCGCCCGACTCCAGCTGCCCGCCGAACTCCACCGACCCCGACTGCTCCACCGTCGTCCCGGTCCGCCACCTGACGGTCTCCAAGACCGCCGACCGCACCGAGGCCAAGGCCGGCGACAAGGTCACCTACACCCTCACCGTCCTCAACGACGGCGGCACCGCCTACCCCGGCGCCTCCTTCCGCGACGACCTGAGCAAGGTCATCGCGGGCGCCGACTTCAACAACGACCACGCCGCCACCCACGGCCGCGCCTCGTTCAGCGCTCCGCACCTCACGTGGACCGGCGACCTGGCGATCGGTCAGAAGGTGACCGTCACCTACTCCGTGACCCTGCGCACCCCCGTCCGGGCCGACCACCTGACCAACCTGGTGGCCGTCCCGGACAGCAACTGCCCGCCCGACTCCACGGACCCGGCCTGCACCACTGTCACCCCGGTGAAGAAGCTGGACGTCACCAAGACCTCCGACGTCACCACCGTCACGGTCGGCTCGAAGATCACCTACACCGTGACCGTCACCAACACCGGAGCCGTCGACTACGCAGGCGCCACCCTCACCGACGACCTCTCCAAGGTGCTGGACGACGCCACCTACAACCAGGACGCCGCCGCCACCACCGGCACCGCCTCCTACACCGCACCGACGATCGGCTGGACCGGCGACCTCAAGGTCGGCGCCAAGGCCGTCGTCACCTACTCGGTCACCGTCACCGCCGCAGGTGACAAGCTGCTCGACAACGCGGCCGTCGTCCCGGACAGCAACTGCCCGATCCCGATGGAGCCGCGCCGCCGCCTCACCCGGGCCGCCGTCCCCTACGACCCCGACTGCACCACCCACCAGACGGTCCGTCAGCTGCGGGTCGCCAAGAAGGCCGACAAGCAGTACGCCGAGGCCGGCGAGCGGGTCACCTACACCGTGACGGTCACCAACGACGGCACCGCCGCCTACCCGGGCGCGACCTTCACCGACGACCTGAGCGGCGTCCTGAGCAGCGCCGCCTACAACGGCGACGCCAAGGCCGGCACCGGCACCACCGCCTACGCCGCACCGAAGCTCACCTGGACCGGCGACCTCGCCGTGGGCGCGGCCACCACCGTCAGCTACTCCGTCACCGTGAAGAGCAGGGCCACCGCCGAACTGCGCAACCTCGTCACCGCCCCCGACAGCAACTGCCCGCCCGACTCCACCGACCCCGCCTGCCACACCTCGACCACCCCGGGCGACGACGACGGCCCCAAGCCGTCCGCCTCCCCGACCCCGACCCCCAAGCCGCTCCCGCAGACCGGCGCCGACCTCCCGCTCCGCCTGCTCGGCGTGCTCTCCCTCACCGCCCTCGCCATCGGCCTGGGCACCTGGGCCGCCACCCGCCGCCGGACCAGCGAGTGACCGGCTGACGATCCGTCCGACCCCGTGAGCCCTCCCGCCCTCCCCGGGCGGGAGGGCTCACGGCTTCCGCCGCCCGGGTGGAACCCGCCCGCCGCCGCCCCCGCCTCCGGCGTCGCCCCGCCCCCGGCCGCTGCAATGGGACCGTTCCCCGCACCCCGCGCCGGAGGCCCACCCTGAAACGCACGCACCGCGCTCTGGCGCTGGCCCTGACGGCCCTGGCACTCCTCCCGCCGGCCCGGGCCGCCGCCGACCCGCTCCCCAGGATCTCCGTCACCCTGGACGACGGCCGCGACCGGGCCCGCCCCGGCGACCACCTGACCTGGACCGTCACCGTCCACAACCTCGGCCACACCCGCCTGGACGGCCTGCGCGTCACCCAGCAGCTCCCCGCCGCCTCGGCGCCCGTGCCCTCGCTCTCGGGTGACGCGGCTCCGGCCGCCACCGTCACCGACGGCACCGCGGTCTGGGACGGCGTCGCCCTGGAGCCGGACGCGACCAGGACGCTGCGGATCTCGGCCGCCCTCGGTGACGACGCGTCAGCCCCCGCCCGCTCGGCCAGCACCGCCTGCGTCCACAGCACCGGCGCGGCCGCCCCGCTCGCCTGCGCGACCGACCTCGACCTGCTCGCGGCAGCGCCGCCGGCCGGGACCTGGTCGGTGCCGGCCGTCGCGGCCGCGGTCGGCGGGCTGGGCCTGACCGCGTTCGTGCTGGTCCTCCGCCGGCGCCGGGCCGCGCTCCGGGTGGCGGAGAACCCGTGACCGCGTCAGGGTGCCCCTCGCCGGGAGCGGTGTCCTGACCCCTGCGGCCCGACGGCCCCTCAGGCCGTCTCGCCGCAGCTGCGGTCGCCCACCTCGCCGAGGTGGAGCCGGCCTTCGGACGTCGTGCCGTCGCGCCGTACCGACAGGGAAATGTTGCCCTTGGTGTAGTCCGGGAACCACACGGCGTACAGCGTCCGCTCGCCGTTCGCGAGGGAGCCGACCCGGCGGAGCTCCAGGGGTGCGCCGCCGCAGGCCGCGGACAGCACCTCGAGGTGGTCGCCGGCGAACAGGCGCCCCCAGCCGTCGCCGAAGAGGGTGTCCATGTCGGTCACCGCTCCGAGCGTGTTCACGGGCGGGTCCAGCGGCTTGGTCGCACAGCCCTGCTCCCCGATCGTCGAGTCGTACACCGTGGCCGTGCAGAACCGCTGGTCGGCGGTCTCCCAGGCGAAGGCGGCGCCGGTCGGCCACGCCCGGACCAGCAGGAGACCCTGCCCGCCCGGGGCGTTCGCGCCGCCGGCCTCCGACCGCACGACGACCGAACGCGCCCGGCCGACGACCGAGGCCAGGTCCATGGGCGTGGGCGCGGGCGTGGGCGATGTCGCGGGCGCGGCCGCGGTCCCTGCGGACGGGCTCGCCGAGGGGGTCGGCACCGTTGTGGCCCCCGACCCCTCGGAACAGCCCGTCAGGAATGTGACCAGCAGGACCGCCGCGGTGCGGGCCGCGCGGATTCCGTAGTGCATGACTCCCCCTCTGACGTGCCCCGGGACCGGGGCGATCGAGCACTCCGCGGTCGGTGGTCAGGCCTGCGGCGGCAGCTCGATCTGGTAGCGGATGAAGCCGCGGTTCTCGGCCACCTTGTCGTAGAGCAGGCGGGCGGTGGCGTTGGACTCGTGAGTGTTCCAGTAGACCCGGCCGCAGCCCCGTTCCCGCGCCCACTCCGCCACCGCGTCGATCAACGCCCGGGCCACGCCCCGGCCCCGCACCTCCTCGGCGGTGAAGAGGTCCTGGAGGTAACAGACGTCCGGGCCCGAGGTGTTGGCGTGGACCAGGAAGTGGGTGATGCCGACCAGCCGGCCGTCCAGCCGCGCCCCGAGGGCGTGCATCCGGGTGTCCTCCTGGAACTCCCGCCAGGACCGCTCGTACATCGCGTCCGGTTCGGTCCGCCGGTAGAAGTCGATGTACGCGCGGAACAGGACCTCCCACGCCTCGCGGTCGTCCGGGCCGAGCCTGTCGATGCTGATCACGGTGTCCCTCACTGAGGTGGTACGGATGCGGAGATGACTGTCTATCACCCGGCCGCACCCGCTCGGTCGGCCGGTCCACTTCCGGACGGGAAGGCGTGGGTGCGGGCGGCCAGGACGACGGCCAGGGCCGGGGCCAGCAGGAGGAGGGTGCTCCAGGGCAGGGCTCCGGCGCCGAGCCGGTCCAGCAGCAGGCCGCCGAGGACGCCGCCGCCGGCCATCGCCACGTTCCACAGGGTGACCAGCATCGCCTGGGCGGAGTCGGCGAGCGGCCCGCCGGCCCGGCCCGCGGCGGTCTGCAGCAGGGTCGGCACGCCGCCCCAGCCGAGGCCCCAGAGGGCGGCCGCTGCGTAGACCGCGATCGTGCTGCCGGAGGCGGCGGCCAGCAGGGCGGCGCCGAGGGCGACCAGCAGGGAGCTCGCCACGGTGAGGCGGCGCAGCGCGCGGTGGATGTGCGCGCCGACGGTCCAGATGCCGAGCAGCGAGGCCGCGCCGAAGACCAGCAGCACGGCGTCGGTCCGGTCGCCGAGCCCGAGGTGGGTCACGTAGGCGGCGACGTAGGCGTACAGCACGGTGTGGGCCAGGACGAACACCAGGGTCACCAGGAGGACCGGCCGCACGCCGGGGACGGCCAGGGCACCGGTGACCTTCCCGCCCCGCCGCGGCTCCCCGGGGAAGTCCGGTACGGCGGCGGCGATCCAGGCGATCACCAGGACGGCCAGCGCGGTCATCGCGAGGAAGGCCGCGCTCCAGCCCGCCACCCGGCCGAGGAAGGTCCCGGCGGGCACCCCGAGCGAGAGGGCGAGCGGGATGCCGGTCATCACCACCGCGATGGCCCGGCCCCGGAGTTCGGGCGCGACCATGCGGCTCGCGTACCCGGCGAGCAGCGCCCAGGCCAGCCCGGCCGCGACCCCGGCGAGGGCCCGGGCGGTCATCGTGAGGGCGTAGTCGGTGGACACCGCCGTGACGGTGTTGGCGGCGGCGAAGCCCGCCATGGCGGTGAGCAGCAGCCTGCGGCGCCGCCAGCCGGCGGTGGCGGCGGTCAGCGGGAGGGCGGTGAGCGCCGTGCCGACGGCGTAGACGGTGACCGACTGGCCCATGGCGGACTCGCTGACCGCCAGGTCGGCGCTCATCGCGGGCAGGACGCCGACCGGGAGCGTCTCGGTGAGGCTGGTGACGAAGACGGCGGTGGCGAGCGCGAGCAGTGCCGCCATCGGCAACCCGCCCTGCCGGGACGGGGTTCGGGCACCGGAGACTGGCTGAGTGGTCGTCATGCCGGTTATCGTCGAACCCTCACATCGGTGTGAGGGTCAAAGCGGGCGGGCGTGAGGTGGGTCACATGCGGATCGGCGAACTCTCGGAGCGCACGGACACCTCCCGACGCCTGCTGCGCTACTACGAGGAGCAGGGCCTGATCCTCTCCACCCGCTCCGCCAACGGCTACCGCGAGTACGACCCGCGCTCGGTGGACCGGGTGCTCCAGGTCCGCGGTCTGCTGGACGCCGGGCTCCCGACCAGGATCATCAAGCAGATCCTGCCCTGCCTGGACCAGCCCCGGGTCATCCACTTCACCGACGCCACGCCGGAGATGCTCGCCGCCCTGGAGCTGGAGCGCGACAAGATGAGCCGGCGCATCGACTGCCTGACCCGCAACCGGGACGCCGTCTCCGAGTACCTGGAGACCGTCCGCCTCACCCGCGCCCGGACCTGACGGTCCGTCTGCCGCCTCTTGCCTACCGCTCCTCGCCCACCGCTCCTCGTCTACCGCCCCTCGCCGACCGGCCAGTGGCGGCGGCCGACGCTGATCAGCTGCAGCTGGCGGCGGGCGAGCAGGCCGATCCGCTCCTCCGCGTCCGGACGGTCCTCGGGGACGTCGAGGAAGGCGGCGGCCGTGGTCACCAGGTGCTCCACGTAGAGCTCGGCGAGCATCCGCAGGTCGTCCTCGCCCCAGCCCTCGGAGGCGGGCTGCGCCCCGAGTGCGGCGGCCACCTCGTCGGCGAAGCGGGCCAGCTCGGCGGCGATGGCCTCGCGGACGGGGCGGACGCCGCCGTGCCGCTCGCGGGCCAGGAACCGTACGTGGGCCCGGTGTTCGCGGACGTGGTCGGCCACCACCCCCACCGCACGGTCGATCAGTTCGTCCGCCTCGTCGGGGCCCGCGAGGACGGCGAGCACCATCGTGTGCAGGCTGGCCAGCGACTCCTCGACCAGGGTCACGCCCAGGTCCGGGATGTCCCGGAAGTGCCGGTAGAACCCGGCCGGGGACATGCCCGCCTCGCGGGTGACCTCGCGGACGCCGAGGCTGCTGAGGTTCTGGGCCTCCAGGAGGTGCAGGCCGGCGTCGAGGAGGGCGCGGCGGGTCTGCTGCTTCTGGGCCTGGCGGGGGCCGAGGGTGTGACTCACGTCATTCAGTAAACAACTGTTTGCCGACTTTGGGAAGCGTAGAGTGGCGATGTCAGCGAACACTTGTGAACCCAACTGTTCGCTGACTGTACGTCAGTCCTCCTGCCCGGACCCACAGCCGATCGAGAGGTCCCGCCCCGTGTCCCTGCTCGCCATGCTCCTCGCCCTCGCGCTGCTCGGCGGCGCCGCCGTCCACACCTCCGGCCCGGTCTTCCTCGCCGCCGGCTCCGCCATCACCGTCTGGCTGCTGCTCTTCGCCGCCCGCGAACGCCTCGCCCGCACCCGCCACCACTGACCAGGAGCGCCTGATGACCACTCACGTCCATACCCGCGGTGACGCCGACGGCATGGCCGTCGCCTCCTTCGTGCTGGGCCTGCTCGGCCTGCTGTTCTTCAACCTCGTCCTCGGCCCCTGCGCCTTGGTCCTCGCCACCCTGGCCCTCACCCGCGGCACCCACCGCCGCGGCCGCGCCCTCCTCGGCCTCACCCTCGGCCTCGCCGACCTGGCCGTCCTGGCCCTCACCCTGCAGGCCGGCCACGGCACCATCTGGCAGCTCGGCGGCTGACCGACCGGACCGACCACCCGAGGGTGTTGGGTGGGCGGCCCGGGGAATGATGGTGCCCGAGTTCCCAGGGCCCGTCGTTCACCCGGGAGTTGACGCGTCGGGTCCGTCTCAACCCGACGGTGTACGCCGCAGGGGCGTCAGGACCGCACGGTCCACGGCGCCGTCCCGGCCTCGCGTGCGGCGGTGGCCTCGGGGCAGAGCGGCCGCGGCGTCTCGCCGGGCAGGTAGACCGCCCACTCGTACGCCGAGAGCTCGCGGTTGACGGCCGAGCAGATCCGGTCGGCCGCCATGGCCGGATCGGCGTACAGGACGGTCCAGAGGCGGACCGTTCCGTCGAGGGTCCCGGTGGCCAGCACCTGGCCGTCCGGCCGGAAGGTGAGTGCGGTGACCGGGGCGCCGAGACCGGTGAGCGTCGTACGTGAGGTGCCGGTGGTGGTGTCCCACAGGCGCACGGTTCTGTTGGTCCCTCCGCTGGCGAGGGTCCGCCCGTCGGGGCTGAAGGCGAGTTCGAAGACAGCACCGGTATGGCCGGTGAGGACGGCTCGTCGGGTCCCGTCCGCCACATTCCACAGCCCGATCGTGCCGTCCGTCCCGCCGGAGGCGAGGAGCGTGCCGTCCGCGCTGAACGCCAAGGCCATCGCGTTGACGGGGTGCAAGGCCAGCGTGGCCCGCAGTCGGCCCGAGAAGACGTCCCACAGCTGGACCTCGCCCGCCGCGCTGCCGGTGGCGAGGGTACGGCCGTCCGGACTGAAGGAGAAGGCGAGGACGCGCTCGCCGAACACCCCGGGTAAAGGGTGGCCTGTGCGCACGTCCCATAGCCGAACCGAACTGCTGCGGATGCTCGCCAGTACACGTCCGTCAGGGCTGAACTCCATCCGGGACTCGGACGCTCCGTCGGAGTCGGTGAGCGGGAGCACGACACCGGTGGTGAGGTCGCGGAGGTGGAACGCCTCGGTGCCGTGCAAGGCGGCGGTACGGCCCTCCGGGCCGATCGCGACAAGGTAGGACTGTGGATCGTCCACGGCGGTCGCGAGCCGGCGCAGGTCCGTGGTTGCCCACAGGTCTACCGTCCCCCCGGCGCTGGTGGACACGGTCCGCCCATCCGGGCCGACCACGGCCGAGTCCAGTTCGTCCGGTCCGGCCTGGACACCGCCCTCATCGGCTTCCCAGAGCTGCATGCTCCGGCCGCCCGGTCCGCTGCCCCAGGAGAACCAGGTGTGCCTGGCATTGCCAACAGCGAGGAGCGCATGCCCGTCCGCGCTGTGGGTGAGTGAGGAGATGGGAACTCCGAGGGCCATGACGACCCCGCGGGTCGATGTCGCGCTGGTATCCCACAGGCGTACTGTCCAGTTCTCGCCCCCGCTCGCCAGTACCTGTCCGTCCGGGCTGAAGGCGAGCGAGGAGACCGAATTCTGGCCACCGGTGAGGACGGTCCGCAGCGTGCCCGAGTCGCTGTCCCACAGACGCACGTTGCCGTCGATGCCACCGATCGCCAGGGCTCGTCCGTCGGGGCTGAAGACCAGGCTGCCCGGCTGGTTGCTTCGTGACCCGGTGAGCTCGGACCTGACGGTCCAAGAGGAGGTGTCCCAGAGAGCGACCCTGTCGGAGCCAGTGCCGGTGGCCAGGATGCTCCCGTCGGGGCTGAAGGTCAGCGGTCCGAGTCCGGCCTCTTTGAGGTCCCGGCTAAAGCTTCGGGACGGCACGTCCCACAGATGGACTGCCATCTGGTCGTCGGACGTGGCCAGAGTCCTCCCGTCGGGGCTGAATGTGACATCGTCCACGCTGCCTTGCTGGACCGGAAGCTCCGCTAGGAGCGAGGCGGTGGCCACGTCCGTCAGCCGCACCGTGCCGTCCAACTCGCCGGTGGCGAGGATGGTGCCGTCGGGGCTGAAGGCCAGTGCCCGGACACCGGCAGCGGGCCGGGCCAGGATGGTCAGGAGTGCCCCGGTGGCCGCGTCCCACAGCCGGGCGGCTCCGGTCTCGTCCGCGGTGGCCAGTAGGCGCCCATCCGGACTGAATGCGAGGTCGTTCACGTCCGACACACGGAGCCTGAGCCGGAGGACGCCCCGCCGCGCGTCCCACAGCTGGACGTTCTCCTGAGTTCGGCCGACGGAGGTGCCGGTCGCGAGGGTTGTCCCGTCCGGACTGAAGGCCATCGCGCGCACGGAGCCGAGTGGTATGTCGATGCTGTGGCGCAGTAGCTGGGCGGCGGCCGTGTTGAGGGCTTCAGCAGCTTCGGAGGTCGGGGCGACCCGGTGGGCGGCCACGGCCAAGAGGGAGGCCAGGTCCGAATACTCGGCGCTCAAGGTTGCGGAAACGGCTGCGAGTTGACGAGAGAGCGCGGTCCGCTCGGCGTGAACGGCGGTGCGCTGCTGGTGCCAGGCCAGGCCGGAGGCGGCCATCGCGAGAACGAGGAGGAGTGCCAGGCCGGTGACGAGGCGTCGGCTGCGGCGGAGTGCGAGCTGTTGTCGCCGCAGCCCGGCCCGGAGGAACTCGTCCAGCTCCCTCGGCAGGTGGCGGACCCGAAGCGCCTCCACTCCCTCGGCGAGCAGGGAGCCGGCCGGGAGGTCCTGCGGGTCGGGGCGTGCGGACCAGCGCAGGTGCAGGGCTCGGAGGCGGTTGAGCCAGTCGTGGAAGCGGGCGTCCTGGTCGGTCCAGTCGCGGAGCTGGGCCCAGTCCCGGATGAGGGCGTCGTGGATGAGCTCGGCCACCGGTTCGTCGCGCTGGACGTCGTCGGTCCCCGGAGGCGCTGTGCCGCGGTGGGTGGTGACGATCCGTCGGGTGGTGAGGACGGTCAGGACCCGGTCCACCGTGCCGGAGCCCTCGGACCCGGTCGCCAGCTCCCGGAGTTGGCCGAGCGGGAGCTGCTGCCGGGAGGCGGGCAGGTCGAGGGTCGGGTCGGCCGGGCGGACCAGGGCGGTGAGCAGCCGCCGGGCCACCTCCCGCCCTGGGGTGTCGAGTTCGGCGAGGGCGCTCTCGCACCAGTCGGCCAGTGCGCCGGTGATGCCGCCCAGGCCCTGGTAGGCGGTGTGGGTGAGCCGCCCGTCGTGCTGCGCGCGGCTCTCCCACAGCAGACTCAGGGTGACCTCCAGCAGGGGGAGGACCGTCGCCGGGGCCCGGTCCGGGCCGGGACCGGGGGAGGCGGTCAGGACGTCGGCGACGATCCGGTCGGCCAGGCCCGGTTCGAAGGGGGTCCTCAGGTCGGCGGCAGGGCCGGTGACGATGGCCGCGAGCTCCGCGCGGGTCAAGGCGGCCGGGACGTTGAGCAGGGACGGCAGGAGGAGGTCCAGCAGCTCCGGTGCGGTCGAGGAGAGCCGGGAGTAGAAGTCGTCGCGCATCACCAGGAGCAGGCTCAGAGGGGCAGTGGACCCGACCGCGGCGGTCAGCAGGTCCAGCGCCGCGGAGTCGGGTGCGCCCGCGGGCCCGCTGAGGAGCTCCTCGAACTGGTCGACGACGAGCAGGACGCGGTCGTGCGCCTGGTCCGCGTCCAGCAGCCGGGCGACGGCGGCGTCCCAACCCTGCGCACCGACGTCCGTCAGGCCCGCCGCCGCCATGGCCGCGTCCAGGTCCAGGCCCGGCCGGACCACCACGGGGAGCCAGCGGGCGCTGCCCGGAAGCCGCCCCGCCGCCAGGGCGGGGAGTACGCCCGCCTGGACCAGCGAGGACTTGCCCGCTCCGGAGGGGCCCAGCAGCAGAGTGGCCCGCCGCCGCCCGGCCAGGCCGCCGAGCACCCGCTCCACCGCCTCCTCCCGCCCGCGGAACCAGCGGGCGTGCTCGGCGGTGAACGACTCCAGAGCCCGGTAGGGCGAGAAGGCGTGCTCGGCCAACTCGGGCCATGCCGAGCGAAGTTCGGAGGTCGGAGTGGCGTAGGCGATCTCCGTGCCGCGACCGTGTTCGTCGGGCGGGGCGATGGCGGAGACCATGCCGACGACCAGGCCGGTCAGTTCGTCCAGCAGTGGGCCGCCGCTGAAGCCGGTGGTCAGGTCGTTGGCGCCGCTCAGCTGGAGCAGGGCGCCGCTCGGGTCGGCGGCCGGCAGTACGTGGCCCGCGACGGCGTAGCCGAAGTGCCCCGCCGGGGGTGCCTGGTGGGGGAAGCCGAGCGCGTGCAGCCGGTGCTCGCGCACCCCGACCGCCGACCCTAGCGCGAGGGGGGCCGTGCCGGGCACCGGGTCGGTGAGCCGCAGGACGGCGATGTCCTGCTCGTCGGGTGCGCGCCAGGAACCGGGCAGCACCAGGCCCGTGCCCTCCGGCCCGCCGGGCGTGCGGGGGAAGACGAGGGGGACCAGGTCACCCGGCCCGTGGCCGCCGTCCGCCAGGACGTGGGCGCAGGTCAGCAGCAGGTCCTCGGCCACCAGGAAACCGGAGCCCGCCACTTCCCCGGCCCGGCCGAGGACCTGCGCGACCGCCAGGGCCAGGGTCGACCCGGAGCCGTCCGGTTCCGAGGCGGGCACGTCCACCGCCTCAGGGTGCCGTGGCGCCGCCCGTAGCGGCGGAGGCCTCGTCCTTGCTCCAGGTCATCCGGACCGTCAGGTGGCAGTTGGCGGCGGTCTTGGAGATCACCACGCCCGCCTCGGTGGAGAGGTCCACGCCGAACTCGACCTCCACCTCGCTGAGGCCCGCCTCGCGCAGGTGTGTCAGCACGGTGCGGGCCATGCCGGTGACCGGGCCCAGGGCGGCGGAGAGAGTGGTGGGCAGTTCCCGGATGGAGTCGCCGATCCGGGAGGCCTTCACCGGGCCGACCGCGCTGTCCGCCGCCTCCACCAGGATCGAGCCGCCCCCGTCCAGAGCGATTCTGGCCAGCTGTGCCATTCCACACCCCTCCCCGGCCGCGGCCACCCGACCACGGCGTCAACACCCTATCCAGACAAGGGTGCTGACGGATGGTGAACCACGGGATCCACGACCCGGCCGGAGTGTCTCCCGCACCACCCGCGGGCCGCGCCGCCGATCTGCGCCCGACGGCCGGTCAGCCGTCGAGCCCGGCCGCCCGGTCCAGGAGCAGGTCGCGTTCACGGTCGTTGCCGGCCAGGGCGGCGGCGCGTTGGAACTCGGCGCGGGCCTCGGACGGGCGGCCCAGGCGGGCCAGCAGGTCGCCGCGGACGCTCGGGAGCAGGTGGTAGCCGCGCAGGGCGGGCTCGGCCGCGAGGGCGTCGACCAGGGCGAGGGCCTCGGCTGGGCCGCGGGCGTAGGAGAGGGCGACGGCGCGGTTGAGGCGGACCACGGGGGAGGGGTTGAGGGCCTCCAGTCGGGTGTAGAGCCCGGTGATGGTGGGCCAGTCGGTGTCCGTCCAGCGCGGGGCCAGCACGTGGCAGGCGGCGATGGCGGCCTGCAGGGTGTACGGGCCGGCGTCGGGGCGGGTGACGCCCGCGCGGGCCAGGGCCTCGGTGCCGCGCCGGATCAGCAGCCGGTCGAAGCGGGCGCGGTTCTGCGCGGCCAGCAGCACCGGCTCGCCGTCCGGCCCGGTGCGGGCCGGGAGGCGGGCGGCCTGAAGCTCCGTCAGGGCGGCCAGCCCGTGCACCTCCGGCTCCTGCGGCATCAGCGCGGCCAGCACCCGCGCCAGCCGCATCGCCTCCTCGCAGAGCGCCGGACGGAGCAGATCCTCCCCGGCGGTCGCGGCGTAGCCCTCGTTGAAGACCAGGTAGATGACCTCCAGGACGGAGGCCAGCCGCCCGGCCCGGTCCTCCCCGGTCGGCACCTCGAAGGGGACCCCGGCGGCGGCGATGGTCCGCTTGGCCCGGACGATCCGCTGGGCGACCGTCGGTTCGGGCGCCAGGAAGGCCCGGGCGATCTCGGCCGTGGTCAGACCGCCGACCAGACGCAGCGTCAGGGCGGCCCGGGCGTCGGCGGAGAGCACCGGGTGGCAGGCGGTGAAGACCAGCCGCAGCAGGTCGTCGTCGATGTCGTCCGGCTCGGCGGGGTCGGGCGGCGGCGGTACGTCCTCCAGGCTGCGGCCGACCTCGGCCAGCTTGCGGGCGTACAGCTCACGGCGCCGGACCAGGTCCACCGCCCGGCGGCGGGCGACGGTGGTCAGCCAGGCACCCGGACGGTCCGGCACGCCCTCCCGCGGCCACTGCTCCAGGGCCGCCACCACCGCGTCCTGGGCCAGCTCCTCGGCGATGCCGATGTCCCGGACCACCCGGGTCACGGTCGCGATGATGCGCGCCGACTCCATCGTGAAGACGGTCGCGACCACCGCCGCCACGTCCTCCCGCCCGGCCGCGCCGCGTTGCTCCGTCACGGGCACCCATCAGAGCAGCCGGGCCCCGTCGGGGCAACGCGGCACGCCCCGGCACGGACCGGTGCGGACCGGGAACGTGCCGAGGGCGTGCCGGGGGCGTGCCGGTGCGTTCCGCGCCGACGCGCCGTCAGGCCCCGGGCGGGGTCGGCATCTCGTCGATCTCGCGGACCTCGGCGCCGACCTCCCAGCCCTCCGGGTGGAGGGAGAGGAAGCGCCGGGTCCACTCCACCGCCTCGGCCTTGTCCCGGCACTGGAGGACGATGTAGCCGCCGACCACCTCCCGGGTCTCGGTGAACGGCCCGTCGGTCAGGCTCAGCCGGCCGCCCGACCAGGAGAGCCGGGTGCCCTCGGAGGTCGGCTTGAGGCCGTTGGTGTCCAGCATCGCCCCGGCCTTGGCGAGCTCCTCGAAGAGGGCCCCCATCCGCTGCTCGAAGCCGGGGTCGGGCTCGAAGCCCGCGGCCTTCTCCTCGTCGATGCGGATCAGGGTCATGTAGCGGGGCATGGTGTGCTCCTCGGATCGGTGCGGCGGCGGGGTCCCTCCCCGCCTCTCACCCCTGCGTCGGACGGGGGCGCGGAGGATCGACACGTCCGGGGAAGATTTTTTCCGAGGAGTGCGGACCGCGCCGCCGGACGGGCCCGGGGCGTGGGCCGGATGCCGCAGTCAGGCCGCCACCCGTTCCTCCTCGTGGTCCGGCACCGTCCGGTCGGCCGGACGGCGGGTCAGGGCCGGTGCGCAGAGCAGGGCGCAGGCGCCGATCACGGCGGCGGTGACGGCGAACACCACCGAGGGGCCGGAGCGGTCGACGAGGGTGCCGCCGAGGGCGGAGCCGGCGGCCGCGCCCAGGTTGAAGGCGGTGTTGACCCAGGCACCGGCCTCGGTGCGGGAGCCCTCGGGGACCAGCCGGTCCACCAGTTGGTAGGAGGTGATCAGCAGGACGTCGGTGAAGGCGCCGGCCAGCAGCAGCGCCACCCCGGCGGTGGGCGCCGAGTGCAGCAGCACCGGCAGCCCGTACGCGGCCGCCGCCCCGGCCGCCAGCACCACCGGACGCCGCGTCAGCGGCCCGGGCCAGCGGCGGCGGCCGTACAGCAGACCGCCCAGCACACCGCCGACCGAGAACAGCGTGCCCAGCACGCCGGTGGCCACCGTGCCCCAGGCCGCCAGTACGCCGAGCTCGAACAGCGACAGCCCCGAGGCGGTGGCCAGCACGACCAGCAGCAGCGGCAGGAACCCCGGACGGCGCAGCGGAGTCGACGCGCCCCCACCGCCCGCCGCGCCGGACACCCGGACCCGCTCCGGCGCCCCGCGCAGCGCCCGGGCCAGCAGCCCGAAGCCGATCACCACCAGCAGGGCGGAGAGCAGCAGCACCACGGGCGGGGTGACCGCGGCCGCCAGCAGGGCGCCGAGCACCGGGCCGAGGGCGAAGACGGTGGACTCGGCCGCCGTGTCCAGGCTCAGCGCGGCCTGCTGCTGCGCCTCGCCCCGGGCCAGCCGGCCCCAGAGCGTGCGCATCAGCGGTCCGACCGGCGGCGGGCAGGTCCCGGCCAGCACGGCCAGGCCGAGGGTGAGCGGTACCGGCCCGCCGGCCGCGCAGCCGACGGCGACGGCGGTCAGCAGGGCGGCGTAGCAGAGCGCGAACACCGTCAGGGCCCGGGGGTGACGCTCCACCAGGCGGGCCCGGTACGGGCCGAGCAGCGCGGTGGCCAGGCCGGAGGCCGCGGCGGTGGCACCGGCCAAGGTGTAGGAGCGGGTGGCCTGTTGGAGGGCCAGCAGCAGCGGGAGCGGCAACAGGCCGTAACAGGACCGGGCCAGCATCGCGGCGGTGAACAGGCGGCGGGCATGGGGCAGGGCGAGGACGGCGCGGAAGGTCGCGCCGCCCCGATCGGGGCCGGACATGGGAAAACGTCTCCAGAGGGGATGGCGCAGCACTCCGGGCTGCGCGCGGGCACGACGGACCGAGGTGCCGCCCGGTGCGGGCGGCGGTGCGGGTTCCGTCAGTGCGGATCGGAGACGTCCATGGGAGCGGACACTAGCGATCTCCAGGGCGGCGGACAACCCTCGCGGCCGAAGCGGAGCCCGTCCTGCCACTTGGTGCGGCCCCGTCAGTAGAGTGCGCGCCACCGGCACCGCACTCACGACGGACCGGGGGACAAGGCCGATGTCGACCCTCGTCGCGGCCATGGCCACGGCCGGCAGTGGGTGCCTCACCCCGCCGGCCGACTCCTACGGGAACGTGGGGGTGTGCAGCTCCGACAACGGCGTGCGCGTCTCGGGCGACGTCCACGTCAACCGGCTTGGTATTCTGGGCAGTTCGCGCCGGGGCAGCTACGGCGTCCGGGGAGACGTCCGCCGACCGCCTCCGATGCCGGTGCCGAGCGTGGGCTCGGTCACGGGGACCGGGGCGGCCGGCTGAGGTGGGGTCAGTTCCTCCCCGCCGTACGGCGGCGGTACAGGGTCAGTGCAGCGAAGGTGCCACCGGCCAGGGCGACGGCCGCGCCGCCGACCGTCCGCACCGTGCTCGCCTCGGACACCCCGCCGCCGACACCGGCCAGCGAGGGGCCCTTCGGCACCCGGGCGCTGGTGGTGGGGAACTCCTCCGGGCCGCACGTGACGTCGGCGGAGGCTCCGTGGAAGGTCACCTTCACGGTCCCGGGGTGCAGGGTCTCGACGTGGGCCCCGGCCGGTGTGGTGAACGTGGTGCCCGCTCCGTCCGTCCGGTGCTCGGTGCCGGTGGTGTCGGCCACCCGTACGTCGCCGACCCCTGCGCAGGCGATGATGTCCCCGCTCTTCACGATGAGGCTGCCGCCCTCGGTCCGGCCCTGGAACAGGGTCGTACCGTCCGCGTACGCGGGGCTGGAGAAGGCCGTGATCGCCACGACGGCGCCGACCGCCATGGCACCCCCGAACGACTTCCTCCTGGTCAGAACCGACATCAGATCTCCTCGAAGGTCACGGGCCGGCGGTCGATCCACCGGTCCATAAATCCGATGAGTTCCCTGGCGGCCCGTCGCCCAGCGCCGCCGAACGGGTACTCGTCCGCAGCCACCGGCCGCTGTGCGGCCATCCGGGCCACGGTGCCCGTCGATGCGTCAGGAACCGGGTGCGGCCGGGGATGGTGGCGCTACCGCGAAGAACGGGGAGTCCCTGCCATGTCCCACCGCCACTCCCAGTACCGCTCCCACCGTCGCCCCCGCCGACGCTCCGCCCTCCCGTCCCTGGTCGCGGCCGGTGCCGCCGTCGCCCTGGGAGCCTGGATGGTTCACGGTGGGGCGCACACGACGTCCCCGCCCACTCCGGCGGCCGCCGAGGCGTTCGCGCCCCCGTCCGGGACCGCGGCGCCCGGGACCTCGCCCGCCATCCTGCCGAGCGCCCCGCCCGGGGCGCCGGTGGTGGCCGCCACGGCCTACTCCAGCCCGACCCGTATCCGGATTCCGGCGATCGGCGTGGACGCGGCGATCACCGGGGTCGACCTCGACGACTCCGGACGGCTCGTCCCGCCGGACGACGGCCGTGAGCCGGTCGGGTGGTACCGGGAGAGCGCCGGCCCGGGCAACACCGGGAACTCCGTGCTCGTCGGTCACGTCGACACAGGTCGGGGGCCCGCGGTCTTCTACTCCCTCGGTGCCCTCCACAAGGGGGACACCATCGAGATCGCCCGGGCCGACCTGAGCAGGGCCCGGTACACCGTCGACGCCGTCGAGGTGTACCCCAACGACCGCTTCCCCACCGAGCGGGTCCACGGCGCGACCACCCGGCCCGAGCTGCGCGTGATCACCTGCGGCGGCGGCTACTCGAAGGCCACCGGCTACCGCGGCAACGTCGTCGTGTACGGCCACCTGACCGAGTTCCTGCCCGTCCACGCCTGATCCCGTCGATGGGGCCCGCCGCTTTCCCGCGGCCGGTGCGGGTGGCCCCAAGTTCCCTGCCCCCTCCGGTCGTTGGCGATCGATCTGCTTGAACCGCCGACCCCCGGGTAGACGCACGGCATGACCTCGAACGGCCGTTCCCGCCCCAAGTCCCGCCCCGACGACGAACCTTCGCCCTCCGGGAGGAACGGGCGCCGGGGGCTGCCGTGGTACCTGAGCCTGCCCGTCACGCTCGCCGTGATCCTCGCGCTGTTCCTGGCCGGGGCGCAGGCCGGGCTCTTCCCGAGCCTGCCGAACCCCTTCGAGCGCAGGACGGTCGACCGCAGCCAGCCGGTGCTGCTCCAGTCGATCCAGCAGATGAAGCGCTTCACCGGCGCCCAGGGCAACTTCCAGGTGATCGTGGACCTCGACCACGAGGCCGCCTTCCTGCCCTCGCAGATCCTCGGCAACCGCACCCTCTACGTGGCGGCCGGATCGGTGGACGCCTACGTCGACCTCGGCGGGCTCGGGGCGGACGCGGTGGCCGTCTCGGAGGACCGGCGGAGCGTGACGGTGAAGGTGCCGCACGCCCGACTGGCCCCGCCCGCCGTCGACGTGAAGCGCTCCTACGTCTACCTCCAGCAGCGCGGGTTCTTCGACCGGATCGGCGACTTCTTCAGCGGCAACCCCGGCAACCAGCACCAGGTCGAGCAACTCGCCGTGCAGAAGATCGAACAGGCGGCCAAGGAGACCGAACTGACCCGGCAGGCGGAGGACAGCACCCGCGAGATGCTCGGCGGCCTGCTGCGCTCGACCGGCTTCACCGACGTCACCGTCACGGTGGTCTGAGCCGCCGGGTACTCTGGCGCGGCCGCCGAGGGGAGTGGCACGGAGACGGCGCGGGGCGGGTGGGACGGCGGGATGGCGAAGAGGAGGGCTCCCGAGGAGATCTGGGCGGGGCTGAACGCGCGTCAGCGGGCCTTCCTGCTCGCCGTGGTGGACGCCGGCCGGTCGGCACCCGGCGAGGAGTGGGTGGTCTTCTCCCTCGACCCCGCGCCGCAGCCCGGGGGTGCGGACGGGGGCGGGGTGCCCGCCACCGTACTGGACGGCCTGCGGGCGGACGGTTGGACGGCGCGCGGCTCGCGCGCGACGCTGCGCGCCCTCTTCGAACGGGACCTGGTGGGCCTCTGGGCCGGGCTGGTGCGCCTGCCGGACGGAACCCTCGCCCACCGGCTCCGCACGCGTGCCCTCGACCTCGGCATCGCGGTGGCGCGCGAGTGGAGTCCGGACGTCCGTTGAAGGGGTTCTTGTACGAAGGTGCGCGAGCCCGGGCGGGCCGCGGCACGGGCGGATAGCCTGCCGGGGCTTTGGCATGTCGTCGCCACGGGGGTGGAGCGGATGGGTGTCGTCCTGCCGGACGAGTTGGCATGGGTCCTCGATCTGATCGGCATCAACTGGCCGAACGTGGACGAGGACGACTACCGGGAAATGGCGGACGCGCTGCGGGAGTTCGCGTCCGACATCGACACCGGTGTCGCGGATGCGCACGGCGCGGTCCAGGAGATGCTCGGCTCCAACGCGGGGCTGGCGGTGCAGGCGTTCGAGGCGCACTGGGGCAAGATCTCCGGCACCCACCTGCACCAACTCGCCGAAGGCGGGCGGCTGGTGGCCGTCTGCCTGGACGGCGTGGCGGTGGTCATCGAGGGAGCCAAGATCGCCGCGGTCGTCCAACTGGGCATCCTGGCGGCCGAGGTGATCGCCGCCCAGGCCGCCGCGCCGTTCACCTTCGGACTCTCCGAGGTCGGAGCCCTGGGGGCGACCCAGGCCACCCGGGTGATCGTCAAGCGGTTGCTCAAGGAGGCGCAGCAGATGATCGTCGATCAGCTCATGGAGATGGCCACCGGAGCGGTGATCGAGGCGGTCGCCGGGATGGCCGGTGACCTGGTGATCAACCTGCTGGAGGACGCGGCAGCCGGCGATGGGGAGAACGCGGCGTGAGCGGCGAGTTCCGGCACGACCCGGACGCGATCGACAACCTGGCGAAGAAGTTCGGCCGGCACGCGGACGACCTCGACGACTCCCACCGCCGCCACCACTCCCGGGCCCGGTCGGCCTTCGGCCGCACCAAGGGCAAGGGCGGGCTGGCGGCCGCCGCCGAACAGGGCATCGGCAAGCTGCTGGACTCGATGGAGCAGGGCCAGAAGGCGCTGCGCAAGCACCTCGCCGACATGGGCCGGGGCCTGGAGCAGACCAGCCGCAACCACAAGGCCAACGAGCAGCGGATCCTCGACGACCTGAAGAAGTTCGGGGCCAAGGGCGGTGACACCCCCAAGTCCCCCGGCCGCGGCGGTCCGCGCCCCGGCGGCCGCAACGGCCCCCGCCCGGATCGCAAGGGCCGTGACCAGGTGAAGAGCCCGCGCGAGTCCGGCCGCAAGGAGGACTCCATCTGCGGCGGCGGCGAGCCGGTCGACATGGCCACCGGCCGGATGTACATCGACCAGGTCGACGTCGCACTCCCCGGCTCCCTCCCGCTGCTGTACACCCGCACCTTCGAGTCCGGGTACCTGGCCGGCCGCTGGATGGGCCCCCGCTGGGTCTGCCCCTTCGACGAACGCCTGGAGATCGACGAGGAGGGCGTCGTCTACCTCGCCGCCGACCGCTCCGCCCAGGCCTACCCCCACCCCGAACCGGACGAGCCCTCCCAGGCCAGTGCCGGCACCCGCTGGGACCTGGCCGTCGACCCGGCCGCCGGCGGCTACACCCTGACCGACGTCTCCCAGGGCCTGGTCCGGGAGTTCACCACCACCCCCGACGGCCACGAGGCCCTGCTCACCCGGGTCCGCGACCGCTTCGGCCGCCACTACGACCTCGCCTACGCCGAGGACGGCACCCCGCTCTCCCTCACCCACTCCGGCGGCTACCGGCTCCTGACCACCGTCGACACCGGCCGGATCACCGCCCTGCGCCTGGCCGACGCCGCCGAGGACGGCGGCGACGTCCTGCTGACGCGCTACGGCTACACCGACGGCCACCTCACCTCGGTCTACAACTCCTCCGGCAAGCCGATGCGCTTCACCAATGACGCCACCGGCCGCATCACCTCCTGGACCGACCGCAACGACAGCCGGTACCTCTACACCTACGACCCCCTCGACCGCGTCGTCGACGAGGGCGGCGCCGACGGCACCCTCCGCTTCCACTTCGACTACGGCGACCCGGACCCCACCACCGGCATCAAGGTCCACTCCGAGACCAACGCCCTCGGCCACACCACCCGCTACCACATCAACGAACACGCCCAAGTCACCGCCCAGGTCGACCCGTTGGGCCACACCACCCACTTCGAACGCGACGAGTACGACCGCCTCCTCGCCGAGACCGACCCGCTCGGCCGCACCACCCGCTACGCGTACGACGGCGCGGGGGACCTGGTCGCCGTGATCCGTCCCGACGGGGAGCGTGCGACTGCCACCTACCACGGCGAGTCGAGCCAGCCGGCGAGCGTCACCGAAGCGGGTGGCGCGACCTGGGTGCACACGTACGACGAGTCGGGCCGTCGCACCTCGCTCACCGATCCGCTGGGCGCCGTCACCTCGTACGGCTACGACGAGCTCGGCCATCTCGCGTCCGTCACGGACGCGATGGGGCACACCACCTCGGTCCGGTGCGATGCCGCCGGGCTCCCGGTACGGGTCGACGACGCCACCGGCGCGGTCATCCTCTACGCACGTGACGCCTTCGGGCGGGTGGTGGCCGCCACGGACGCCCTCGGCGCGGTCACCCGGATGACCTGGACCACCGAGGGATACCCGGCAACGAGGATATCTCCGGACGGTGGCGCGGAGTCGTGGACCTACGACCCCGAGGGCAACCTGGTGTCGTACACCGACGAGCTCGGCCGGATCGCCACCTTCGAGTACACCCATTTCGAGACACTCGCCGCCCGTACGGGCCCGCAGGGCAACCGGATGAGCTTCACCCACGACGCCGACATGCAGCTGACCGCCGTCACCAACGCGCTCGGCATGCAGTGGACCTACAGCTACGACGCGGCAGGCCGCCTGAGCAGGGAGACCGACTTCCAAGGACGCACCAGGGTCTACCAGTTCGACGCGGCCGGGCAGATCGAGTCGATCGTCAACGACCTCGGGCAGGTGACCCGCTTCACGCACGACCTCCTCGGCCACCCCGTGGTCAAGGAGGCAGACGGCCGGGTGACGACCTACGGCTACAACACCACCGGTCATCTGGTGAGGGCCACGAACGCCGACGCGGACGTGATCCGGGAGGTCGACCCGCTGGGCAACCTGCTCTCCGAGAGCGTCAACGGACGGACCGTCACCCACTCCCTCGACGTGCTCGGCCGCCGGACCGGCCGTGCCATGCCGAGCGGCCACACGAGCCACTGGACCTACGACCCCGCCGGGCGTCCGACGGCCCTCGCCACCGGCCACGGCCGGGTGACGTTCACCTACGACCTCGCGGGCCGCGAACAACGGCGCACGATCGGCGACCATTTGACGCTCACGTCCAGCTGGGACGTCCGACACCGTCTCGTCGGCCAGTCCGTGCGCGGGCGAACCGGCGAGCTGCAGCGCCGGGCCTACCGCTACCAGTTGGACGGTGCGTTGGTCGGTGTCGACGACCGACTCACGGGTTCCCGGAGCTTCGAGCTGGATGCCGACGGGCGGGTCACCGCCGTCCAGGCCGTGAGCTGGACCGAAAGGTACGCCTACGACCAGGCCGGGAACCTCACCGACGCCGACTGGCCGGCGACCAGTACGAGTGAGGCGGCACTCGGCACCCGCAGCTACCACGGGACCCAGCTGGCCGCGGCGGGTAGGGTCCGGTACGAGTACGACGCGGTCGGTCGTACGACGTTGCGTCAGGTCACGCGCCTCTCCAGGAAACCCGACAGCTGGCACTACGTCTGGGACGGCGAGGACCACCTGACACAGGTCACCACACCGGACGGCACCCGATGGCAGTACCTCTACGACCCGTTCGCCCGCCGCATCGCGAAGCTCCGTCTCGGAGCGGAGGGAGACACCGTCGAGGAGCGAACGGACTTCACCTGGGACGGTCACACCCTCGCCGAGCAGACCACCCACGCGCCGTACCTGCCCGGGCCGCACACGCTCACCTGGGACCACCACGGCATCGAGCCGATCTCGCAGAGTGAGAGCATCGTGAGGCCGGCCACCGCTGACACGCCGCAGGCCCAGGTCGACAGGCGCTTCTTCGCCATCGTCACCGATCTGGTGGGGACCCCTGTCGAACTGGTGGATCCGCTGACCGACGCGATCGCCTGGCGGGCCACACCCACGCTCTGGGGCCAGACCACCTGGCCGGCCGACAGCAGTACCTACACACCACTGCGATTCCCGGGTCAGTACTTCGACCCGGAGACCAGGCTGCACTACAACGTGAATCGGTACTACGACCCGGAGACCGCCCGCTACACCTCTCCGGACCCGCTCGGCCTGGCACCCGCGCCCAACCCGGACAGCTACGTCTCCAACCCCCACACGTGGACCGACCCCTTCGGGCTCTCCCCGCACAAGAAGGGGAAGGACAAGCCCCACGTGTCTCCGGTGGCCCCGGACTGGGCCACCAAGGGCGCCCACATCCATGTCGGACAGGACGAGGTGCGCGTCTACATGGAGGACGGCGTTCTGAAGGGCGAGGGAATTCGGCTGTCCCACGGGATGGCATCACCGAAGAGCGTCAAGACCGCGGTCGACCTGGTAAATTCTGACCCCAAGCTCGCGGCCGACCTGCTGGCCAAGGCGAAATCGGCGCAGGAGCACATGAAGAACGGGAACAACTGGGGCAACAAGCACAATCGTGCCGATGAGATGCAGGAATTGATCGACTACCTGGAGAGCATAATTCCGTGAACGGTGCCGAGTTCATCGCCTCATTCATCGCCACCGGGCGGCTTCACGGAGTGGGCGTCGGCTCCTCGCTGGCCGAGGTGGACAGGGCGTTCAAGGTCGACTACATCGACGATTTCGACGAGGAGCCGAACCTTTCCCTGCGCAGGGACTACGGGCTCGTCGAGGTCTACTTCAACGACGGGCCTGAATGGGTGGTGGTCGGGGCCTCGGTCGAAATCCACCGCCTCTCCGTCGTGGACGGTCTGGCGAAGCGGTGGCATGACGCTCAAGCAGTCGAATTCTCCGAGTACCTGACCTGGGACGAAGTAGCCGAGCTGATTCCCGCCTCAGTCGGTCTCACCGTGAAATCCGACCAGAGCGACTACCTCGAGTACCGGGCGGAAGTCACGAAGGTCGCGGCCCTGGTGGTCGACAACCAGGAGGAGCGCGACGACTGGCCAGGACAGGGGGACGTGTTCAGCGTCTCGCTCGGCTGAGCGTGGCCGCTGCCGCGACGAGGATCCGTACGCCGGGACGAGATCGAGGAGGACAGGTCCGCCGACCGGAGTGAGGAGACCGGCGAATCCATCGTCCCGGTCGGGGAGGCGTTGGGCGGCCTCGTGCTCGGCATCGTCCGCGAGTAGCGGTCTGAGGGGCGGGAGCCGCCGGAACGCCCGGATGAATGCCCGTACTTGGCGGTGCGCGGCTGTGCGGACCCGACCGAGCCGGACGCCTCGTTCCACACCGGTGGTTTCGGTAAGGGCGACCGGTCCTTCGACAGCCGACCGGTCAAGGGCTGCGTCTTCCAGAAGTGCCGCTCGGTGGGTGAGCCGGGCTCGGCCCTCGGCTGCCCGACCTCCGCCGAGTACTCCACCGTCCAGGGTGTTCGGCCGGACGTCCAGCGCGGCCACGCCCTGTGGGCGTACGGAGTGGCCACCCCGTAGGTCACCGGTACCGGCGGCCGTCTCCACCGCGCCCTGACCGCCAACGGGCCCTGCCCGTGCGCGGGGATCCGGACCTACGCGGCGCGGGCACACCACCGCTTCCGCGGGACCTGCCAGGGCTGCGTGGACGGTCACCTGAACCAGCGGGACCATCCCAATGTCCGGGTCGAATTCGGGATGGCCTGCACTGACGACGGTGGGGAGGCCTGTCCGGCCGGGGCGGACGCGGTCGGGGCCGTCCGGACCGGGTACCAGTGCCAACCCTGAGCTGTTCGGGGGGTGTTGGGTGGGCTGCGGGGCGCACGGGGGGCGCACCGGGCGGAAGCTGGGCCGAGTGGGTTGAAGGGGCCGTCCAGCCGGGTGTTGATCATTGGGCAGCCGGAGGAGCCGGGTTTAGCGCGGGGGTCGATTTCACAACCATTGCGTAATTGTTCGCGCAGGAGCCGGGTGTGACTTCGGGTCAGCTCGGCTTCGGCTGTGAAAGGAGCCGGTTTGATGGCGAAGCTCGCTATGGGACTAGCGGGTGCCGCAGTAACGGCAGCATTTCTGGGAACGGGTGGCCCGGCATTCGCCGCACCGCGCGACGGAATGCCGCCCGGCTGGTGCGCGGTCCACCCCGTCCGGTGCGGGGAGACCCCGAGGGCCCAGGCGCCGAAGGCGGTGCCCAGCACCCAGGCCGCACCCGCCGGCCCGGCGGACCCCGCAGACCCGGCCGATCCGGGAGACCCCGCGGACCCGGGAGACCCGGCGGACCCGGGCGATCCGGGTGCCCCCGCACCGGCCGGTGCCCCCGCCCTGGCCTCCCCGGCGCCGCTGACCGTGGACCCGGGCGTGACCCGCCCGGGCGGGACGGTGCAGATCAACACCGGCACCGCCTGCCCGGGCACCACCGTCACCTCGCCGGTGCTCACCGCCCCGGTCCAGCTCCCGCCGGGCGGCTCCGGCGGTCAGCTCACCGTCCCGGTGGGCGCGGTGCCGGGGAGCTACCCGGTCACCGCCGACTGCGACGGCCGTCCGGTGGCCGTCGGTACCGTCACGGTGGCCGACCCAGCCGCCCCCGCCACCGGGGGCGGCTGGAAGGACGGGAAGGAGCGGCCCGAGCCGGGCCTGGCGGGCTACGGGGCGCTCGCGCTGACCGGCGGGGCGGCGGGGACGGCCGTGGTGCGGCTGGTCCGGCGACGGCGGGGCCGAGCCGTGAACGGTGCCTGACGGATGGTCGCGCCGCGTCCAACCGGCCATGGCGGTCCTCTCCGGTGCCCTGCTGCTGGTCTCGCTGGTCGGGGCCGTCCGCGACGCCGGCCGCTCCGGCGGCACGTCCCCGCCCGCTCCCCGGGCGGCGGCCGTCCCGCATCCGGCCCCCGGCCTGACGACCCCTCAGCAGGCCGCTCCGTCACCGGGGCCCGAGCACCGCACCCCGGGCGGCCGAGCCCCGCTCGCCCCGTCCACGCCGATCCGGATCACCATCGCCGCGATCGGCGTGGCGGCGCCGCTGCTGGCGCTCGGCTCGGACGACAAGGGGCGGCCCGAACTCCCGCCGTTCTCGATGCCGGGCACGGCGGGCTGGCTGCGGGACTCGGCGACCCCGGGCGCCCAGGGCGCCGCGGTGGTGGCCGGGCACGTGGACACGCCGGACGGACCGGCCGTCTTCTGGGCGCTGTCCACTGTGAAGGCGGGGGCCACCGTGGAGGTCACCCGGCTGGACGGCTCCACGGCGGTGTTCACCGTCGACGACGTCCGCACCTTCCCCCGGAAGGCATTTCCGAACACCCTGGTCTACGGGCCGACCCAGGCGGCGGAACTGCGGATCATCACCTGCGGTGGACGATTCGACCGGGCCGACCGTGAATACACCAGTAATGTCATCCTTTTCGCCCATCTGACGGACGCTCATTGAGCCCGCACCGGAATGGACGACAGCCGAATGCCCCGGCCGCAGTGCAGGCCGGGGCATTCGGTGTGAATCGTGAATGCTGGGGAAATGCAGCCGTCAGTCGTTCCCGTCCACGGGGCGGTGGAAGGCTGCCATCAGTCGGTCGGCGGCGGTGGTCGCGGTCACCGCGCCGTCCCGCACCAGCCGTTCCAGTTCGGGTGCCAGCGCCCGTACCGCGGGGTGGTCGTGCAGCCGGGACAGTAGCTGGTCGTGCACCATCGACCAGGTCCAGGAGACCTGCTGGTCGCGCCGCCGGGCGGCCAGTGCGCCCACCGCGTCCAGGGTGGTGCGGTGCTGCTCGATCCGTTCCCAGAGCACGTCCAGGCCGGTGCCGTCCCGGCCGCTGCAGGTGAGCACGGGCGGGTTCCAGACCGCGTCCGGTGCCTGCAACAGCCGTAGCGCGCCCGCGAGTTCGCGTGCGGCGGCCTTGGCGTCGGTCTCGTGCGGGCCGTCCGCCTTGTTGACCGCGACCAGGTCGGCCAGCTCCAGGACGCCCTTCTTGATGCCCTGGAGCTGGTCCCCGGTGCGGGCCAGGGTGAGGAGCAGGAAGGTGTCCACCATGTTGGCCACGGTGGTCTCGGACTGGCCGACGCCCACCGTCTCCACCAGCACCACGTCGTAGCCGGCCGCCTCCATCACCACCATGCTCTCCCGGGTGGCCTTGGCCACCCCGCCGAGCGTGCCGGAGGTGGGGGAGGGGCGGACGAAGGCGTTCGGGTCGACCGCCAGCCGCTCCATCCGGGTCTTGTCCCCGAGCACCGAGCCGCCGGTGCGGCTGGAGGTCGGGTCGACCGCGAGCACCGCGACCCGGTGCCCGCGGCCGGTGAGCATGGTGCCCAGCGCCTCGATGAAGGTGGACTTGCCGACGCCGGGCACGCCGGTGATGCCGATCCGCACCGCCTTGCCGCTCAGCGGCAGCAGTTCGGCCAGCAACTGCTGGGCCAGCGCCCGGTGGTCGGGCCGGGTGGACTCCACCAGGGTGATGGCCCGCGCGATGAAGGCGCGCGAGCCGTCACGGACCCCGGCGGCGTACTGCTCGATGTCGATCGTCCGGGCCATCGGGTCAGGCTCCCCCAACCACCTTGCCGGAGTTCACAGTTCGAGCCCGAGCTCGTCCGCCAGCTTGGTCAGCAGGTCGTACGCGGCCTCCGGGATCACCGTGCCGGGCGGGAAGACCGCGGCGGCCCCCGCCTCGTACAGCGCCTCGAAGTCCTGCGGCGGGATGACGCCGCCGACCACGATGGTGATGTCCTCCCGTCCCGCCTCGGCCAGTTCGGCCTTCAGCGCGGGGACCAGGGTCAGGTGACCGGCCGCCAGCGAGGAGACGCCGACGATGTGCACGTCCGCCTCCACCGCCTGCCGGGCCACCTCGGCCGGGGTCTGGAAGAGCGGGCCGACGTCCACCGTGAAGCCGAGGTCGGCGAAGGCGGTGGCGATCACCTTCTGGCCGCGGTCGTGGCCGTCCTGGCCCATCTTGGCGACCAGGATGCGCGGCCGCCGCCCCTCCGCCCGCTCGAACCGCTCCACCAGCTCGCGGGTGCGGTCCACGGAGCCCGACTGTCCTGCCTCGTCCCGGTACACACCGGAGATGGTACGGATCTGGCCCGAGTGCCGCCCGTACACCTCCTCCAGGGCGTCCGAGATCTCGCCGACCGTGGCCTTGGCCCGGGCCGCGTCCACCGCCAGGGCGAGCAGGTTCCCCTCCAACCCGCCGCCCGTGCGGGCGCCTTCGCGCGCCGAGGCGGTCAGCGCGGCCAGCGCGGCCTGGCAGGCCGCCTCGTCCCGCTCGGCCCGCAGCCGGCGCAGCTTCTCGATCTGCTGGGCCCGCACCGCCGAGTTGTCGACCTTGAGCACCTCGATCTGCTCGTCGGCCGCGACCCGGTACTTGTTGACGCCGATCACCGGCTGGCGGCCGGAGTCGATCCGCGCCTGGGTGCGCGCGGCGGCCTCCTCGACCCGGAGCTTGGGGATGCCCGCGTCGATCGCCTTCGCCATCCCGCCGGCCGCCTCCACCTCCTGGATGTGCTGCCAGGCGCGGGCCGCCAGGTCGTGGGTCAGCCGCTCGACGTACGCGCTGCCGCCCCACGGGTCGATCACCCGGGTGGTGCCGGACTCCTGCTGGAGCATCAGCTGGGTGTTGCGGGCGATCCGGGCCGAGAAGTCGGTCGGCAGCGCCAGCGCCTCGTCCAGCGCGTTGGTGTGCAGCGACTGGGTGTGCCCCTGGGTCGCGGCCATCGCCTCCACGCAGGTGCGGGTCACGTTGTTGAACACGTCCTGGGCGGTCAGCGACCAGCCCGAGGTCTGCGAATGGGTGCGCAGCGAAAGGGACTTGGGGTTCTTCGGGTCGAACTGCTTCACCAGCTTGGCCCAGAGCAGCCGGGCCGCGCGCAGCTTGGCGACCTCCATGAAGAAGTTCATCCCGATCGCCCAGAAGAACGACAGGCGCGGCGCGAAGGCGTCCACGTCCAGCCCCGCCTCCAGCCCGGCCCGCAGGTACTCCACGCCGTCGGCGAGGGTGTAGGCCAGCTCCAGGTCGGCCGTGGCCCCGGCCTCCTGGATGTGGTAGCCCGAGATGGAGATCGAGTTGTACCGGGGCATCTTCTGCGAGGTGTACGCGAAGATGTCCGAGATGATCCGCATCGAGGGCTGCGGCGGGTAGATGTAGGTGTTGCGGACCATGAACTCCTTGAGGATGTCGTTCTGGATGGTCCCCGCCAACTTCTCCGGCGGCACCCCCTGCTCCTCGGCCGCCACGATGTACAGCGCCAGCACGGGCAGCACCGCGCCGTTCATCGTCATCGACACCGACATCCGGTCGAGCGGGATCCCGTCGAACAGCTGCCGCATGTCGTAGATGGAGTCGATGGCCACGCCCGCCATGCCGACGTCACCGGTCACCCGGGGGTGGTCGCTGTCGTAGCCGCGGTGGGTCGGCAGGTCGAAGGCGACCGACAGGCCCTTCTGACCCGCCGCCAGGTTCCGCCGGTAGAAGGCGTTGGACTCCTCGGCGGTGGAGAAACCGGCGTACTGGCGCACCGTCCACGGCTGGTTCACGTACATGGTCGGGTACGGGCCGCGCAGGTACGGGGCCGCGCCCGGGTAGGTGCCCAGGAAGTCCAGGCCCTCCAGGTCGGCGGCGGTGTAGAGCGGCTTGACGCCGATGCCCTCCGGGGTCTCCCAGAGCTGCTCCTCGACGTCCTTGCCGGTCGCCTCCCGCCAGGCCTCGCGCCACTGCGCGTCGGTCGAGGCCGCCGAGGCAGCCGGGGCCGCCTCCTGGTCGAGGCCGATCTCCGTGAAGTCAGGGATCACCGGTCCGCTCCGTTCTCTTCCTCGGACCCGCCGACGAGGTCGTCCAGCAGGGAGGTCAGCAGGGCGACGGCGTCGCCGCCCGCGTACACGAACTCGTCCACCCCGGCGGCCCGGAGCGCCTCGCCCAGCTCGCCGGGACGGCCGGCCAGCAGCACCCGCCGCGTTCCGGCGGCCTTCAGCGCGCCGGCCACCTCGACGGCCTGCTCGGCGTACACCTTGTCGCTGGAGCAGAGGCAGACCACCTCGGCGCCCGACGCCTCGTCACCCGCGGCCGTCACCGTCTCGATGCCGCCGGCCTGGAACAGGTTGGCCGCGAAGCTCAGCCGCGCGGTGTGCGCGGCGGCCGGCCCGAGCGCGGCCAGCGTCAGCCGGGGCCGGGCCCCGGTCGCCGCCAGGTGCGCGTCCGAACGGGCCCGCAGCGCCTCGTAGGCACCCGCCAGCCGGACCCGGGGCAGGCCCCCGCCGACCGGTGCGGGCAGCGGCTCGCGCACCAGCGGCTGCTCGCCGAGGTTCGGGAACTCGCTGACACCGGTGACCGGTTCGCGCCGCTTGGCCAGCGCCACCTGACGCTTCGCCCAGGTCGCGGCGATCCGCTCGCCGACCGTGCCGTCGGCCAGCGCGGCCCGCAGGCCGCCCGCCCGCTCGATCTCCTGGAACCAGGCCCAGGCCGAGCGCGCCAGCTCCTCCGTCAACTGCTCGACGTACCAGGAGCCGCCGGCCGGGTCGATCACCCGGGCCAGGTGCGACTCCTCCAGCAGCACCGACTGGGTGTTGCGGGCGATCCGGCGCGCGAACGCGTCCGGCCGGCCCACCGCGCTGTCGAAGGGCAGCACGCTCACCGCGTCCGCGCCGCCGACCCCGGCGGCCAGGCAGGCCACCGTGGTGCGCAGCATGTTCACCCACGGGTCCCGCTCGGTCATCATCACGGCCGAGGTCACGGCGTGCTGGCGCTGCGCGGTGTCCGCGGCGGCGCCGGAGACCTGGGTGACGCGGGCCCAGAGACGGCGCGCGGCACGGAACTTGGCGATCGAGAGGAACTGGTCCGCGTCCGCCGCGTAGCGGAACTCCAGCTGCCGGCAGGCCGCGTCCACATCCAGACCGGCCGCCGTCAGCGCCCGCAGGTAGGCGACACCGGTCGCCAGCGAACAGCCCAGCTCCTGGGCGGGGGAGGCCCCGGCCTCGTGGTACGGCAGGGCGTCCACCACCAGGGCGCGCAGCCCCGGGTACTGCTCCGCGCAGCGGGCCGCCAGGGCGGCGGCCTCCGCCAGCTGCGCGTCGGTGTCGACGTCCCGGCCGGTGCGGGCCAGCAGGCCCAGCGGGTCCGCCCCGAGGTTACCGGTGGCGGCCGTGGCCGGGACGCCGCGCTCTTGGAGGACGCGGAGGAACTGCTCGGCCGCCGCGCCGAATTCGGTCCCGGCGTCCAGGGTCACCCCGGCCAGGTCCAGGTACACGCCGTCCAGCGCCCGGCCCAGCCCGTCGACCGGCAGCCCGGCGCCGCCCAGCTCCAGCCAGAGCGAGGTCACCCCGTTCTCCAGGTCGGCGAGCACCGCCTCGTTGGCCCGGACCGGGTCCGGCTCGGCGTGCCGTTGCCGCACGTCCCAGCCCGCCACGGCCGAACCCTCCGGCCGTCCGGCCCGGACGAACGGGGCGAAGCCCGGATGGCCGGCGGCCTCGGCGGCAGCCGCGCCGTCCTCGGCGGTGTACAGCGGACGGACTCGGAGTCCGTCCTGAAGCTCGGTGGAGAGCGCCTCCTCCGCCTGTGCTCCGGAGACGTCCGCGCCGGACTTGCGCAGGACGCCTTCGACCAGGTGTTGCCACCGCTCGCGGGAAGTCTCCGGGAACTCGGCGGCCAGAGGGAGCCCTTGGGGCAGGACCGTCATAGCCGAAGGTTAATGCCCGTTAGCCGACGATCATCAGATGGAGGGGGTGTGACCTTGACCTCCCTGCACTCCACGCGCCCCCCAGTGCCTCGGAGGCTCTCACCGGGAGCCCCGACGGCACGTCACTCCTTCCGGTGCGCTCCGTCGCCGGGCCTCCGGTCGTCGGGAGGTGCGCCGGTGGCGGGATCCGGTGTCCCGGCTGACCGGCCCCGCAGGGAGGCCGGGCCCCGTGCCCCGGTGTGCGGAGGTGCGGGGCCCGGCCGGTGGGTCGGCGGCGGGTCAGCCGGTCATGGCGGCCAGGACGGTGCGCCAGTCCTCGCCCGGTGCGGGGCGGAGGGTGTCGGCCAGGGCCTCGGCGGTGTAGTGCCAGGGCCGGATCAGCTCCGGGTCGGGGTCGGCGGTGAGGACGACTTCCGAGGTGGAGCCGAGCAGGCGGACCAGTTCGGTGCCGAAGTCGGCCCAGGAGACGTGGCCGGTCGCGGCGTTGACGATCCGTCCGGTGGTGGTGCCCGAGGTGCAGGCGACCACGGTGCGGGCCAGGGCGGCGGAGTGCACCCAGGAGGCGCCGTGCCAGGGGTGGCCGCCGGCGCCGGGGGCGGGGAGCACCAAGGGGCGGCCGGCCAGGGCGGCCTGGTAGAGGTCGCCGGTGGAGCCCCAGCGGAGCTGGTCGCGCAGGCGCCGCTGCGGGCCCCAGACGATGGGCGGCCGGACCACGGTGCCGGTGCGGGGGCCGGTGGAAGTGTGGTCCAACAGAAGCTGCTCGCAGGCGAGTTTGGCCCGTCCGTACGGGGTGACCGGCTCGGTGGGGGGTGCCCCCTCGGGGACCTCGGCGGTCGCCGGGCGGCCGTAGGCGTCGGTGGAGCTGACGAAGACGAAGCTGCGGCCGGTCCAGCCGTCGAGCAGGGCCCGCATCGCGGCGATGTCGGTCTCGTGGTCGGTGAAGGTGCAGGCGGCGTGGATCACCGCGTCCACCCCCTCGACCGCGCGGCGCAGGCTGTCGGGGTCAGTGAGGTCGCCCTCGGTGACCTCGACGCCGTCGAGGGCGACCAGGTGGGCGGACTCCGGCCGGGCCAGGGCCCGTACCGGCCGTCCCTGGGCCAGCAGTTCCCGGAGGACGGCGGCGCCGACGCCCCCGGTGCCGCCGGTGAGCAGGACGGTCCCCGTACGGGGGGTGGCGGGGCGGGGTGAGGCCGTGGTGGTCCGGGCGGACGCGGCCCGGCGCTCCCAGTCGCGGTCGGCGAGCAGGGCGCTGAGCGCGCGCGGGGTGCGCTGTTCGAGGACGTCCAGGCCGGTGAGCGGGAGGCCGGTGCGGGTGCGCAGCCGTTCGGCCAGTTGGACGGCGACGAGGGAGTGGCCGCCGAGGACGAAGAAGTCCGCGTCGGGCTCGGGACGGCTGCCGAGCAGTTCGCCGAAGGTGGCGAGCACCGCGTCCAGCGGTCCCCTGAACGGGTTGGGGGTGGTGACGGGGACGCGCGCGCCCGGGAGCCGGGTGGGGTCCAGGGTGCCGTCGGCGGAGCGCGGCATGGTGTCCAGCACCGTGATGGCGGACGGGCGTTGCTCCGGCGTCAGGCGGCGGCGCCGCCGCAGGGTGGTCATCAGCTCGTTGGCGCTCGGCCCGAACGGACCGCGCAGGGTGACGTAGGCGAGGGTGGGGTGGCCCTCGGCGGTCACCACGGCGGCGTCGGTGACCCAGGGGTCGGCCAACAGCAGGGCCACCGCCGGGTGTTCGGGGGCAGTGGGGGCGGCGGCGGGGGTGGTGAGCGGTGAGCCGGGCAGGGCGCTCAGCCGGTCGGCGGGGTCGGCGGCGACCGCGTCGAGCACGGCGGCGAAGGCGGTGAGCAGCCGTTCGCCGGTGGCCCGGTCCAGGGCGTCGGTGTCGTGCTGGACCAGGCAGCGCGGCTCGGGACCGTCCTCGACGAGCAGACCGAGCCCGAACTTGGCCAGCCCGAGGTCGACCTGGAGGGCCTCGGCCGTCAGCCCGGGCAGCTCCAGCGGGGCGACCGGCTGGACCAGGTCGCAGGTGACGTTGAGCAGTGCGCCGCCGTCCTCGCCGCGCGCCTCGGCGCCCAGCCGCTCGACCACCAGGTCGAAGGGGAGGTCGTGGTGCTGCTGCGCGTCGAGCAGGGCGGTCCGGACCCGGGCGAGCGCCTCGGTGAACTCCGGGTCGCCGCCCAGGTCCGCCCGGACGGCCAGGGTGTTGACGCCGAGTCCGACCAGGCGGCGCAGTTCGGGACGGGCCCGGTGGCCGCTGGCGAGGCCGACGGTGAGGTCGTGCTCACCGGTGGCGCGGTGCAGGGTGGCCAGCGCGGCGGCCAGCACCACGGTGTAGAGGGTGGCGCCGTGGGCGGCGGCGAGGCGGCGCAGCCCGTCGAGGGTCCGCGGGCTCAGCGGCGCGTCGTGCAGCGCGGCGGTCCGGGCCCGCGGGCCGCCGGGGACGGTCCGCAGCAGCGGGAGCGGACGGGCCCCGGCCAGCTCCGCCGCGCGGGCTTCGGCCGCGGCGGTGAACTCCGGGTCGCGGGCGCGCTCCCAGCGGGCGAGGTCGGCGTACTGGAGCGGGAGTTCGGGAAGATCGGCGGGGGTGCCGGTACGGGCCGCGGCGTAGAGGGCGGCGAGGTCGGTGGTGAGGACGGGCAGGCTGGAGCCGTCGACCGCGATGTGGTGCACCGTCAGGAGGAGGGTGTGGTCCTCGGGCCCGTGCCGCAGGACCAGGGCGCGCAGCACCGGACCGTTCTCGAGGTCGAAGGGCCGGGAGGCCTCCGCCCGGAGGAGCGCGGCCGAGGCTTCGGCCGGGCGGATCTCGACGGGGACGGGTGCGGTCGGCAGGACCTCCTGGTACGGCGCCGTCCCGCCGTCGCCGGACGGCCGGACGTAGCGGGTGCGCAGGATCGCGTGCCGCTCGGTGAGGGCGGTGAGGGCGGCGGTCAGCGCCTCGGTGTCGAGGGGGCCGCGCAGCCGGGCGGCCACCGGCACGTTGTAGAGGGCGCCGCCCTGCCCCAGCCGGTCCATCAGCCACATGCGGTGCTGGGCGTGCGAGAGCGGTGCGGGGCCGGCCGGTCCGGGGCGCAGGGCGCTCCGGCCACCGCCCGAGCGGGCGCGCCGCAGCAGTTCGGCCTGACGGGCGCTCAGGTCGGTGTCGTTCGTCGGCGCGGTGTCGGTCATCGGCCCTCCTCGCTGGGAGCGGTGGTGTCGGCGAGCAGGGCCCGTTCTACCAGGGCGGCCTGACGGGCCACGGTCGGGTGGTCGAAGAACTGGGCCAGGGTCAGCTCCACGCCGAGGTCCTCGCGCAGGTCGTCGACCACCCACAGGGCGAGCAGGGAGTGGCCGCCCTCGGCCAGGAAGTCGGCGGCCGGGTCGGTGACGGGCCGTTCGAGCGCCCGCGACCAGGCCTCGGCCACGGCCTGCTCGATGGGGGTGAGCGCGACCTCCGACGGGGCCGCCGCGGGGGCCGTGGCCGCGGTCTCCTCGGCGAGCGCCCGCCGGTCCACCTTGCCGCTGCCGGTCAGCGGCAGCCGGTCGAGCACCGTCCAGGCGGTCGGCACCAGGTGGGCCGGCAGCCGCTCGGCGAGCCGCAGGCGCAGCGCCTCCCCGGCCGGGCGGTGGCCCTCGGCGGGGACCACGTAGGCGGTGAGGGCGGCGTCCTCGCGGCCGGCGTTGCGGACCACCACGGCGGCCTCGGCGACCTCGGGCAGCTGCACCAGGGCGTGTTCGGTCTCGCCGGGCTCGATCCGGAACCCGCGCACCTTGACCTGCTGGTCGGCGCGCCCGTGGAAGTCCAGGGCGCCGTCCGGGCGTTGGCTGACCAGGTCGCCGCTGCGGTACATCCGGCCGAGGCCCGGGAGCTCGCGGAAGCGGTCGGCGGTGAGCTCGGGGCGGCCGAGGTAGCCGAGGGCGGTGCGGGTGCCGCCGATCCACAGCTCGCCCCGCTCGCCGGACGGCACGGGCTGCTGGTGCTCGTCCAGGACGGCGGTGGTGACGCCGCCGAACGGGCGGCCGATCGGCACCGGGCCGGTGCGGTCGGCGGGGGAGACGCGGTGCAGGGTGGTGAAGGTGGTGGCCTCGGTGGGGCCGTAGGCGTTCACCAACTCCAGCCAGGGGAAGGCCCGCAGGACGGAGCCGGCGTACTCGGGGGAGAGCGTCTCGCCGCCGGTCACCAGGGTGCGCAGCACGCCGAAGAGCCGCGACCGGCGGGCGGCCAGGTGGTGGAAGAGCGCGGTGGTGAGGAAGGCGTGGGTGACACCGAACCGCTCGATGTCCTGGGCGAGTTCCTCACCGGTGGGCCGGTCCGCGGGGGAGACCGCGACGGCCGCGCCCCGGGCCAGCGGGGCCCAGAGCTCGAAGGTGGAGGCGTCGAAGGTGAGCGGGGAGTGGAACAGCACCCGGTGGCCGGGGCCGAGCGGGATGCCGTCGTCGGCGGTGACCAGGTCGGTGACGGCGCGGTGCGGCACCAGGACGCCCTTGGGGCGGCCGGTGGAGCCGGAGGTGTAGAACACCATCGCGGTCCCGTCCGGACCGTTGCCGGCCGGGGGAGTCGACGGACCCTCGGGGAGGAGGTCGTCCTCGGTCAGCTCCAGGCCCTGGCCGGCGGTCAGCCGGGCCTCGGCGAGCAGGGACTTGTCACCGAGCACCAGGCGGACCCCGGCGTCGGCGATCATCTCGGCGGTACGGGGGCGCGGGTAGGCCGGGTCCAGCGGCACGCTGTGGGCACCGGCCCACCAGACGGCCAGCTGGGCCACCACCAGACGGGTGGAGCGGGCGGCGAGCAGGCCGACGGCACTGCCGGGGCCGATCCCGCGACGGGTCAGCTCGGCGGCCAACCGGCTTGCGGAGCCGACGAGTTCGGCGTAGGTCAGGGCGGCCGACCCGTCGGTGACGGCCAGTGCCTGCGGCGAGAGCTCGGCCCGGGCGGCGACCAGGGCCGGTACGGAGCCGAGGGACGGCGAGGGGCCGTCAGGAGTGGGAGCGGACATGGTGGTTCCCTTCCGGGCGCCCCGGCCGGTGGGCCGGGGCGCCCTGGTGCGGCGCGAAGGCGGCCGCGAGCGGTGAGGGGTCAGGAGTGGGCGGCGGCGGCCACGGGGCGGCGCTCGTCGACGAGCTTCGCGACCCCGCGCAGGTCCGGGCAGCGCAGCAGCTGCGCGGCGCGCAGCCGCACGCCGTACTCCTGCTCCAGGGCCGCGAGCAGCCGGGCGGCGGCGATCGAGGTGCCGCCCGCGTCCTTGAAGTCGTCCTGCGGGCCGAGCCCGTCCCGGCCGAGCAGCTCCCGGCAGGTCCGGACCACGAACCGCTCGGTCTCGGTGTCACCCTGCCCGGCGCCACCGGCGGTGGCGGACCGGGTGGCCTCCTCGGCGGCCAGCAGCGCGGCCCGGTCGACCTTGCCGTTGGCGTCGAGCGGGAAGGCGTCCACCAGGCGGACCACCGCCGGGACGGCCTGCTCCGGCAGCCAGGCCCGGGCCCCGGCGAGCAGCTCGGGGCCGGTGGGCGGGGCGGCCTCCGGCGCGGGCTGGACGAAGGCCAGCAGCTGGACCCCGCCCGCCGGTCCGGGGCGGGCCGCCACGGCCGCCCGCCGGACTCGGGGGTCGCGCTCGAACGCGGCCTCCACCTCGGCCGGTTCGATCCGCACCCCGCTGACCTTGACCTGGTCGTCCAGCCGGCCGTGGAACTCCACCACGCCGTCGGGACGCATCAGCACCCGGTCCCCGGTGCGGTAGACCCGCCCGTCGGTGCCCGACCCGTCCGGCGCGGGCACGAAACGACGGGCGGTCAGCTCCGGGTCCAGGTAGCCGAGGGACAGGCAGTGCCCGCCGATCCGCAGCTCACCGGTGGTGCCCCGCTCGACCGGACGGCCGTCCTGGTCGGTGACCAGCACGACGGCGCCGGGCACCGGCAGGCCGATCGGCGGCGCCCCCGCGCCGTGGTCGGCGCCCGGGGCCATGGTGTGCACCGTGGTCGCCACCGTCGCCTCGGCCGGGCCGTAGGCGTTGTGGACGGTCGCGGTGACGTCCGGGCCGGGGGTCCGGCGCAGCCGGTCCCCGCCGATCATCAGGTGACGCAGGGTCAGCCCGGCGGGCCAGGGGCGGTCCAGCAGCGGTTCGGCGAGCGGCGTGGGCAGTACGGAGACCGTGATGCCGGCCTCGCGCCACCAGTCGGTGAGCGCGGCGGAGTCCCAGCGGACCGCCTCGGGGGCGACGTGCAGCGCGGCGCCCGAGGTGAGCGTGCCCCAGAGCTCCATCAGGTGCGGGTCGAAGGCGACGCCGATCAGCAGGCTGTGCCGCTCGCCCGGGCCGAGGCCGGTGAGGCCGCGGTACCAGTGCAGCAGCGAGCCGAGCGAGGGCTCGCCGACCGCGACGGCCTTCGGGGTGCCGGTGGAGCCGGAGGTGAGCACCGCGTAGAAGGTGCCCTCCGGAGCGCCGACCGCCCCCTCGGGGGCCGCGGCGAAGGCGGCCACCACACCGGCGGGCACCACGGCACCGGCGGGCAGCACGGCACCGGCGGGCGCACCGACGGGCACGGGCAGCGTCAGGTGCTCGCCGTCCCGGTGGGCCGGCGGCAGCACCCCGGCCTCGCCGATCAGGCAGGCCAGCCGGAGGTTCTCGGCGACGGCCTGCAGGCGCCGCTCGCCGGGGCGCGGCCCGAGCGGGAGCGCGACGGCCCCGAGCCGGGCCACCGCGACGGCCGCGGCGGCCAGCGCGGCGGAGTGGTCGAGACAGAGGCCGACCAGCTCTCCGGGGCGGACCCGGTCGCGCAGGAGGGAGGCCAACTCGTCGGCCAGCCGGTCGAGTTCGCCGTAGCTGACGGTGCTACCGCCATCGACGAGGGCGGGCGCGTCCGGGGTCCGGCGGGCCCAGTCGGTGAACAGGTCGAGCACCGGAGCGTCCTGGTGCGGAGCGCCGTGCGCGGCGCTGAGGAGCGGGGCAGTGGTCGCAGTGGTCGCAGAGGTCATCGTGAGGTCTCCAAGGAGCGGGTGAGGGGCGGTCAACTCAGGCCCATGGCCTGGGCGATGATCACCTTCTGGACCTCGGAGGTCCCCTCGATGATCGTCATCATCCGGACGTACCGGTACAGGTGCTCCAGCGGATGGCCGCGTACCCAGCCGGTGGCACCGTGCACCTGGAGCGCCCGGTCCACCGCGCGGACGGCGGTCTCGGAGGAGGTCAGCTTGGCGAGCGCCGCGTTCTCCGGCGCCTCGGTGCCCTCGTCCACCAGCCGGGCGCAGGCCAGGGTGAGCAGCTTGGCCGCCTCCACCTCGGCCCGGGTGGTCACCAGGTGCTCCTGGACGTGCTGGTAGGCGCCGATCCGGGAGCCGAAGGCCTCCCGCTCGCGGGCGTACTCCACCCCCAGCCGCAGCGCGTACTCGGCGACGCCGTCACACATCGCGGCCACCACAAGCCGGCCCCGGGAGAGGCTGTCCATGGCCAGCGCGGCGGCCGCGCCGATCCCCTCCTCGCCGCCGATCACGGCCTCCTCGGGGGCGAGCACACCGTCCAGCAGCAGCTCGAACAGCGGCTCCCCGGACATCCCCTCGTACCGCTGGCCGATCCGCAGGCCCGGCGTGTCCATCGGCAGCACGAAGGCGGTGGCCCCGGCCGTCGGCCCGGCCCCCTCGCCGAGGTCGGTGGCGGTGACCACCAGGACGATGTCGGCCCGGTCGGCGTTGGAGACGAAGGTCTTGCGGCCGTCGATCCGCCAGCCCCCGCCGGTGCGCACGGCGGTGGTGGTCAGGCGGAACGCGTCCGAACCGGCGTGCGGCTCGGTCAGCGCCAGACAGCGGGCCGACTCGCCGCGCACCAGCGGGACGAGGTAGCGCTCGATCTGCTCCGGCGTGCCGTGCCGCAGCAGCGGGCTCGGCCCGTCCGAACCGGCCAGCGCGTACGGGGCGAGCGGGCAGCCGCTGCGCCCGGCCGCGTGGTGCAGCAGCACCACGGCGGTGAACGGCATCCCGGAGCCGCCGAGCTCCTCGGGCTGGTCGCCCGCGTAGAAGCCGAGCGCGGCGGAGCGGCGGCGGACGTAGGCCCGCAGGTCGGCCGGCACCTGGTCGGCGGTCTCGGGCAACTCGGCCGCCAGCGGCACGAGTTCGCGGCGGATGAAGCTCTCGAAGGCCTCCACCAGCTCCCGGTGGTCCTGTGCCAGGACGGCGGACGGGGAGAGCGGGCGCGGGGCCGTCACGGGGGAGGCGGTCACGGGGGAGGCGGTCACTTCGCACCCCCGGTCAGGACGCGGGCCTGGTCGGCCAGCACCGGGTGCCGGAACAGGGTGCGCAGCGCGGGCCTGGTGCCGAGCAGGGGCTCCAGCTGGGCCGCGAGCTGGGCCGCCAGCAGGGAGTGGCCGCCGGCCTCGAAGAAGTGCGAGTCGGCGGTGAAGGCGTCGTGGCCGAGCACCGCCCGCCAGGCCCGGGCGACCAGCTCCTGCGCCGGGTCCTCGAAGACCGCCGCGGGCACGGACTCCCGTCCGGCCGCGGGCAGTTCGGCGGCGGTACGGGCCAGCGCGGCGCGGTCGGGCTTGCCGCCGGGCAGCAGCGGCATGGCAGCCAGCGCCGTCCAGTGGTCCGGCACCAGCGCGGCGGGCAGCCGCTCGGAGAGCGCGGCGTGCAGGGCGGTCCGGTCCGGCTGCTCGGCGCCCTCCAGGAAGCCGAGCAGGCGCGGGGCGCCCGCCTCGTCCCGGTGCAGGACCACCGCGCAGGAGCGGCCGCCGAGTTCGGCCGAGGCGGCGGCCTCGATCTCCTCCAGCTCGATCCGGAAGCCGCGCAGCTTCACCTGGTTGTCCTGGCGGCCGAGGAACCAGAGCCGCCCGGAGAGGTCGCGGTAGCCGCGGTCGCCGGTGCGGTAGACCCGCTCGCCGCCCAGCGCGGGGACGTCGACGAACCGGGCCGCGGTGACCTCGGGCAGCCCGGGGTAGCCCTCCGCGAGCACCTCGCCGGACACCGCCAACTCGCCCACCGCACCCGGCGGAAGGGGCTGCAGCCCGTCGTCCAGGACGTGCACCCGCACGCCCGGGAGCTCGGTGCCGAGCGGGATCTCGGCGGCCTCCAGGTCGGCGGCCGTCACCTCGTGGGTGGTGGAGGTGACGGTGGCCTCGGTGACGCCGTAGGCGTTGACCACGGTGGCGGAGGTCGCCGCGGTGGCCTCGCGCAGCGCCGCGGCCGGCAGCCGCTCGCCGCCGAGCACCAGCAGCCGGGGCGCCCAGCGCCCGTCCGCCAGCGCCTCCCGCAGCTCCTCCCGGACGGCCAGGAAGTAACTGGTCGGCAGGTTGGCCACGGTGACGCCGCGGGCCGCCAGCACGGCGACCAGCTCGGTGCCGGTCGGCACCTCGCGCTGGGGGAGCACCAGGGCGGCGCCGGCGGCCAGCGAGGGCAGCACCTCCTCCAGCGCCACGTCGAAGGAGGGCCGGGCGAACAGCAGCACCCGGTCGTCGGCGGTCAGCCCGTACCGCCCCACCACGCCGGAGACGTAGCGGGCCAGCGCCCGGCGGCCGACCAGGACGGGCTTGGGCACGCCGGTGGAGCCGGAGGTGTGGATCACGTACGCGGCGCCGTCCAGCACGGCGGCCGGTGCGGCCGGCGGGAAGGCGGCCGGGCCGTCCAGCAGGGCCGGGGTGACGCCGGTGGCGGGCAGTGCGAGCGCGCTCTGACGGGTGCTCAGGACCAGTGCGGGGGCCAGGCGTTCGATCAGCAGGCCGAGGCGGGCGGCCGGGTCCTCGGTGGAGAGCGGCGCGTACACCGCGCCCAGGCGCAGGCAGGCCAGCAGGGCCACCACGCTGTCGGTGCCGCGCGGCAGCACGGTGGCGACGGCCTGGCCGGGTGCCACCCCGGCGGCGCGCAGCCGCTCGACCAGGGCGCCGACCCGGCGGTCCAGCTCGCCGTAGGTGAGCCGCTCGGCACCGGCGACCAGGGCGGGCGCCCCGGGGTCGTGCGCGGCCGACGGGTCGAGCAGGTCGATCCCGTCCGGCGCGTCGAGTACCTCCACGGGCTCGAACTCTTCCGCTGCCACCGCCAGTTCGGCCAGCGGCACGCCGGGCCGGTCCAGGTAGGCGCGGAGCAGGTCGACCAGGCGCTCCGCCAGCAGCTCGGCGACCGCCTGGCCGAACAGGTCGACGTCGTAGTCCCAGATCAGCGTCATGCCCGCCGCGCCGTGCTTCTCGCCGACCACCCGGCGGTCGTCCGGCAGCAGCACCACGTCCAGGTCGAAGCGGGTGGTCCCGGTGTTGAAGCCCTCGTAGAGCGAGACCTCCAGGCCGGGCGCCTGGATGTCGGGCAGCGAGGCGTCGTGCGCGCTGAACATCACGTCGAACAGCGGGTTGTCCGCGCCGGTGGTGTGCAGCCCGAGCGTGCGGGTCAACTCCTGGACGGGGACGTCCTGGTGGGGCAGCGCCCGGAGCAGCACCTCGGTCACCTCGTCCACCGCCTCGGTGCCGGGCGCGGCCGGGTCCAGGCGCAGCCGCAGCGGCACGGTGTTCACGAACATGCCCACGGTGCCCTCGAAGCCGAGCGGCCGGTTGCCGACGGCGGTGCCGATCACGGTCTCCCGGTGGCCGCTGTGACGGCGCAGCAGTTCGGCGAAGAGGGCGAGCAGGGTGCTGAACGGGGTGTGGCCGTCGGCCCGGCTGCGCTCGCGCAGCCGCTCGGCCAGGTCGGCCCCGACCGCCTGGCGCAGCTGCCCGCCGTGGTGGCGGCGGACGGCGCCGGGGCGGGCCAGCCCGGGCAGGGTGAGGTCCATCGGCGCGTCCGCCAGCTCCTCGCGCCAGAACGCCAGGCTGCGCGCGCGGGCCTCGGCCCGGGCGTCCGCGGTGGCGGGGTCGGAGCCCTTCCTGGCGTGCTCCTCGTAGGACGGCGCGGCCGTCAATTCGGCCTGCTCGCCCAGTACTTCGGCCCGGTAGACGGTGAACAGGTCGCGCAGCAGGATCGCGAAGGAGTGCCCGTCGTGGATCAGGTGGTGCTCCACGTGGACCAGCCGGTGGTGGGTCTCGTCCAGCTTGACGAGGTGCCAGCGCAGCAGCGGCGCCTGCTCGGTGTCCAGCGGCTCCTCGGCCTCGGCGGCCAGCAGGGTGCGGAAGGCGCCCTCGGGGTCGGCCTCGCCGGAGAGGTCGCTGGTGCGCAGCCGCGGCTCGGTGCGCTCGCCGACCCGCTGCCCGGGCAGGCCCTCCGGGCGCTGGACCAGCTCCAGGCGCAGGCCGGGGTGGTGCGCCAGTACGGCGGTCAGGCCGGCCCGCAGGGCCGCGGTGTCGAGTGTGCCCCAGAGGTCCAGGGCAGCGGTGAAGTTGTAGGCGCGGCTGCCGGGGAGCATCTGCTCGTGCAACCAGACGATCTCCTGCGAGGAGGAGAGGTCGAACATGGTGGGTTCCCTTGCTGTGACTGGTGCGTGTGGTCGGGGCGCGCCGGTGTGTGGGTGCGTGCCCCCGGCCGGGCGCCGGGGTGATGGCGCCCGACGGTCGCGTGGGGGCCGGACACGGAGGTCCGGTGGCTCTTGGTGCGGGTGCCGGCGCCTCAGCGGGCGGCGGGCACCGGCGCGAGGTGGTGACGGAGGGTCAGGAGCAGGACGTCGAACGCCGCTTCGGCGTCGCGGTCGTGGCAGTGCGCGCGGTCCCAGACCAGCCGGACCAGCAGCTCCCGCTCCCCGTTGGAGGCGGCCACCGCGAACGGGGCGCCGATCGGCCGCCCGGCCGGGTGGGCCTCCACCCCGGCCACGCCGTCGAGCACCAGCGGCGGCCGGCGGCGGAGGTCCTCGAAGGTGAGCAGCCCGTCCAGGGTGCCGGACCAGTGGGCGCCGCCCGAGCGGGCCGCGTGCACCACCTCGTCGAACGGGGTCCCGGCGTGCTCCAGGTCGTCCCACCAGCCGTCGGCCAGCGCGTCGAGGCCGCCGGGGGAGCCGGTGCCCGGGTGGAGCGGGGCGTCGGGCGCGGCAGGGTGGACCAGGGTGTTGAGGAAGCAGCCGAGCACCTCCGCCGCCCCCGCCGGGCGCCCGCCCCACGGGTAGCCGACGGCCAGGGTCCGCCGGGTGCCGAGCAGCCGGTGCCCGGCCGCGCCCACCGCGTCCAGCAGCGCCGGGAAGACCGCGCCGCGGGCGGCCCCGGTGACGGCGGGCAGCCGCTCGGCGAGCGCCCCGGTCGGCCGGACGGACTCCGGTTCCGGTGTCGGGGTCGGTGCCGTTGTCGGCGCCGGTGCGGCCGGCCCCTCGTCGAGCGTGCCGAGCCGGGCGGCCCAGTGGGCCCGGGCGGCGGGCGAGGCGGCCTCCTGCTCGGCGGCCAACTGGAGCTCCACCGCCTCCCGGTAGGCCGCGAGCCCGTCCTCCGCCGCTGGGGCCCCGCCGTCCGGGGCGTAGGCCTCGGACAGTCCGGCCGTGACCAGGCCGAGTGACTGCTCGTCACAGGCGGCGTGGTCGAGCGCGACGGTCAGCAGCTCCTGCCCGCTGCCGGGGTCGGCGGCGAGCAGCAGCCGCAGCACCGGCCCCTCCGCGGGCCAGGCGAGCAGCGCCCGGCGGACGGTCTCCTCGGCCGGGGTCCCGGGGGCGACGGCCAGTTCGGCCACCTCCACCGAGGGCTCGCCGAGCCGCAGCACCGGGGTGCCGCGCAGGGTGGTGTACCGGCCGCGCAGCGCGGGGTGACGCGCCGCCAGGCGGAGCGCGGCACGGTGCAGCCGGGCCGGGTCCACGGTGCCGCGCGGGAAGCGGAAGAACAGCGGGACGGTGTCCGGGCGGGCCTGCGGGCGCATCCGCCGGGTGAGCAGGAAGCGGCGCTGCGCGCCGGTCAGCGGGAGCAGCCGGTCCGCCCCCGCGGTCTCCGCGAGCTTGCGGTACCGGGCGAGGTAGGCGGTGGTGATGCCGGAGTGCACGGTCGTCTCCTTTCGGGGCTGCCGGGCGGGTCAGGTGGCGGGCGCGGCCACGCGGGCCTCGTCGGCGGGCAGGTCGCGCAGGCGCCGCAGGGGCGAGAGCAGGAGCGGGACGGGGACGGCGAGGAAGCCGAGGGCGCAGACCCAGAGGGCGGTGCGCGGTCCGGCCGCGTCGGCGACGGTGCCGCCGAGCAGCGCGCCCAGCGGGAGCGTGCCCCAGATCAGGAAGCGCATGGTGGCGTTCATCCGGCCCAGCAGCTCCGGCGGGCAGAGCGCCTGACGCAGGCTCACCTGGGCGACGTTGTAGACCACCGCGCCGAACAGCACCGCCGCCGAGCCCACGGCGAACAGCACCGGTGCCGCCGGCCCGGCCGACAGCGGCCAGAGCAGCGCGAACGGCGCCCCGGCCAGCGCGGACAGCCAGATCACCCGGGCCTGCCCGAACCGCGCGGCCAGCCGTCCGGCGCAGAGCGCGCCGGCCAGCCCGCCGAGCGCCGAGACCGAGAGCAGGATGCCGATCGCCCCCGGCGAGAGCTCCAGCACCCGCACCCAGAACACGGTCTGAACGGCCATCAGCACGGCCGCGAACAGGTTGGACAGCCCGGTCGCGGCCGCGATGGTCCGCAGCAGCGGGTGGCCCAGCACGAACCGCAGCCCCTCGCCGACCTGGGCCCGCAGCGAGGCACCGGTCTCCGCCCGCGGCTCCTCCTCCACGGCGCGGATGCGCCGCAGCAGCAGGGCCGAGGCCAGGTACCCGACGGCGTCGGCGACGATCGCCAGCGGGGGGCCGAGCAGTTGGACCAGCCCGCCGCCCAGGCCCGGGCCGACGATCTGGGCGGAGGACCGGACGGTCTCCAGGGCGCCGTTCCCGGCCACCAGGCGCTCGCGCGGCAGCAGCGCCGGCACGTACGACTGGTGGGCCACGTCGAAGAAGACCGTCGCCACCCCGGTGAGCAGCGCGACGGCGTAGAGCTGGGCCATCGTCAGCACGCCCGCCAGCGCGGCCGGCGGGATCGAGCCGACGGCGAGCAGGCGCACCAGGTCGGCCCGGATCAGCACCGGCAGTTTGCGCATCCGGTCGAGCCAGGCCCCGGCGGGCAGGCCCACCAGGACGAAGGCGGCGGTCTCGGCGGCGGTCAGCAGACCGACCTGGAAGGCCGTGGCGTGCAGCTCCAGCACCGCCACCAACGGCAGGGCGACCAGGGTGACCTGACTGCCCGCCTGACTGGTGGCGGCTCCGAGCAGCAGGTGCCGGAAGTCGCGGTGGGCGAGCAGGCGGTCCTGGGGCGGACGGGGTTCTTCGTTCACTCGATCGACTCTCGGTGACGCGTTCGACACGGAGCAACCACTTCGATCATTTCCGGCCCACCGGTACCGGCCGGTACCGGACGCCCCGCCGGGGCCCGCCGGCCGGCCACGCGCCGACCACTTCCGTCTCACCATTCGGACGGCAGGCGTCCAGGACCAGCGGCGATCCCCGGCGGCCGCCGCCCAGGCGGGGCGTCCACCGAGGCGTCCGATATCCGGGCCTTCACTTTCCGGTCACCGGACGGTCTCTCAGAACATGGCCGGAACAGAGTGCCTGACCGTTTCCGGCCGTCGGCGGACAGTGACGAAGGACTGCCCGTTCGGGCAGCTCAGAGCGGTCGCGGGTGCCCCGACGGGGCCGCCGCCGTAGGCCGTTCGGCCTGCGGCCGGGTCGTGGAGGGCGGAGAGTGGGGGTATGGCTCTTCCGAACTACGGGGTCGCGATCGGAAGCCTGCACGACTTCTCCCGCGACCCGACCCACGATTTCGGCCAGTGGTACCACGGGCACCTCTTCCTGCAGACGCCCGTCGGCGTCTACCGGGCCGCCCTCGATGTCGACGCCCCCGGCAGCGTCGGCGTCAGCTACCGCCTGGTGGACGACCTGACCGGAGCGGACATCACCGGCCTGCGGAACCGCCCCGACGGCTTCCACCACCTGGTCTCCTCCCCCTCCTCCGGCGCCCTCGACTACGTGCGCAGCCCCCTGCTGCGCAACCGCCTCTGGTTCGAGTGGCTCACCGCCGCCTCCGCCCGCCTCCACCACACCCTGGCACCGCACCCGCCCGGCAGCCCGATGTTCGGACCCGACCTCTCGGACACCCTCGCCGCCAACGTGACCAAGCTGCGCCGCCGCATCCTCGGCCTCGGCGGCCTCGACCACTTCCGCCCCTACCTGCGGTTCTTCCCCTGGATCGCCAGCAACGGCGACAACGCGCTGGACGTGCTGCTCCCGCACCTGGAGGCCGCCGCCCGGATCTACGTCTTCGGCCAGGCCTTCACCAACGGCCTCGGCGTCCACGACGTCCACCTCAACCAGGGCGACCCGGTGGGGAGCCAGTGGTACCCGAGCAACGGGCCCTGGCAGGACGGCGCGGTGATGTGCGAACGGCCCGGCGGCCAGGTGGTGGTCTGGCAGATCAAGTTCAACACCCAGTCGCTGCACACCGACGCCTCCGGCCACCCGATCTGAGCCGGTCCCCGCCGGGCGGTTCCCCCCGCTGGGCCGCCCCCGCCCGGCCGGTCCCGCCGAAATACCCGGCGCGACGGGGCGCGTCCGTGCGAGGGTCCACGGATGGACGCGCGCTTCCTCGCCATCGAAGAACTGACCGAAGTCCCCGCCGTGGCCGTGGTGGTGGACGTCATGCGGGCCTTCACCACCGCCGCCTGGGCCTTCGGCCGCGGCGCCGAACGGATCGTGCCGGCCGCCACCCTGGACGAGGCCCGGGAACTGAAGGCCCGTCACCCCGGGTGGGTCGCGCTCAAGGACGGCCCGGCCGCCCCCGGCTTCGACGCCGTCAACTCGCCCGCCCTGCTGCGCACGGCCGACCTCGCCGGGCGCACCGTCGTCCAGAAGACCACCGCCGGCACGGTCGGTGTCCTCGCCGTGCAGGACGCCCCGCTGGTGCTCTGCGCGAGCTTCGCGGTGGCGGGCGCGACGGCGCGGACGCTGCGCGCGCACGGCGCGGAGGAGGTCACCTTCGTGGTCACGGGGGAGCGGGGCCGGGCCGAGGAGGACCTGGCCTGCGCCCAGTACGTGGCCCGCCTCGCCGAGGGGCCCGTCGACCCTTCCCCCTACCTGCGGCGCGCGGCCTCCTCCTCGGCCGCCGCCGAACTCGCGCAGGGGGTGAGGGAGGGCGCCCACCCCGAGGACGTGGCGCTCTGCCTGGAGGTCGACCGCTTCCCCTTCGCCCTGGTCGCCCGCCGGGAGGGTCCGCTGACGGTGCTGCGACCGCACCCTGCGGGGCACCCGGCGGGGGCCTGAGAAAAACCACTTGCGCCCGCCCGCGGGGCCGCTGTTATGGTGACCGAGCTGTTGTGAGTCCGGAAGTTCCGAGGAGGTGTGTCCGAATGGTTGCCGCCGTGTCGCGGCGCGCTTCTTCGTGCGCGCCATACGCCTTCTTCCGTTCCCAGCCCGCCGGCTGACGACGCGTCACCCTTCTCCGACGCACCCGGTGGGCCGACTCCTCAGGAGCCCCCGCAGTGCGCGAGCGTTTCGCCGACAGTGATTCCTTCTCCCGTATCCGCCCCAAGGGCGGCGCCCGGCGCGGCCGCCGGAACGAGCGGTTCGACGACGTCGAGCCCGAGTACTTCTTCCCCGAGTCCTTCACCGAGTCCTTCTCCGAGGAGGACGCCGAACCCACCACCCCCGCCGGCGACGGCCCGCCGGAGGGCGACCGCTGGTCCACCTGGGACCAGTCCACCCCGACCGAGAAGGGCCCCGAGCCCCGCCCGGACTGGGTGGTGACCGAGCTCGCCGCCGTCGACACCGAACTCGGCATCGTCAAGACCGGCAAGGAGGCCGACGTCTTCCTGCTGGAGCGCGCCGTCCCCGGCACCGGCCGCCGCACCCTGATGGCGGCCAAGCGCTACCGCGACGCCCAGCACCGGATGTTCCACCGGGACTCCGGCTACCTGGAGGGCCGCCAGCACAAGGAGTCCCGGATCAGCCGGGCCATGGCCAAGCGGACCTCCTTCGGCAAGGAGGCCATCGCCGGGCAGTGGGCGGCGGCCGAGTTCACCGCCCTCTGCCGCCTCTGGGAGGCCGGGGTCGCCGTGCCCTACCCGGTGCAGATCACCGGCACCGAGATCCTGATGGAGTTCGTCGGCGACGAACACGGCGTGGCCGCCCGCCGGCTCGCCCAGTACGCCGCCGAGGAGGTCGACGTCGAGGACCTCTGGGACCAGCTCGGCCGCAGCCTCTCCGTCCTCGCCCGCCAGGGCTACGCCCACGGCGACCTCTCCGCCTACAACACCCTGGTCCACGAGGGCCGCCTGGTGATCATCGACGTCCCCCAGATCGTCGACGTCATCGCCAACCCCCGCGGCCGCTCCTTCCTCGAACGCGACGTCCGCAACATCGGCGCCTGGTTCGTCTCCCGAGGCCTCCCCGAATCCTCGGTCGACACCCTCGTCGACACCCTCGCCTTCGACGCCCGCCTCGACTGAGCGGACAGGAACGCCGCAGGGGGCGGCCGGGTCTCCCCGGCCGCCCCCTGCGGCGTCAACCGCACGGCCTCACCTGGTGAAGGCGGCGGTGGCGCTCTTCGAGTCCGCACCGCCGGCCGGCTCGCCCCAGCTGTTCCAGGTGCCGGTGGTGTGGTTGATGTCGAGCTCCTTGAGCCGGCCGCCGCTGGTGGCGAAGACGTGCTCGACGTTGTTCGCGGTGGCGCTGGTGATCCGGCTGATGCCGCTGCCGGGCATCGGGGTCCACCCGTTCCACTGCCCGGCGGCGAAGTCGCCGTCGGTCCTGGCCCAGGTGCCGTTCGGCGCGACCGCGCTGACGTGGACGGTGCGGCCGGAGGCGGAGGCGGCCACGTCCTGGGCAGTGAAGGGGCTCGCGCCGGAGACGGTCCAGCTGCTCCACTTCCCCGCGCAGTAGTCGCCGTCCTTCTCCACCACCTGGTTGGTGGCGGCGTCGACGGCGAAGATGTGGTTCACGTTGTCGGTGGTGGTGGCGCTGGCGACGCGCTTGAAGTTGCCGCCGTGGTCGGTCCAGGTGGTCCAGCGGCCGCCCTCGTAGTCCGCGTCGACGTTGTAGAGGTGTCCGTCCTCGCCGATCACGACCAGGTGCAGGGAGTGGTTGAGCGCGGACGCGGAGACCGAGACCGGCCGGACGGGGAGCTGGTTGGCGAAGGCGGGCTCGAACCAGCCGGTCCACTGGCCGGTGGCGTAGTTGCCGTCCTTCTCGTGGATCCGGCCGTCGCGGATCGCGAAGACCCGGTTGACCGAGAAGGTGGCGGCGCTGGTGACCTCGGTGATGGAGTCGGCGCCCATGTCGCTCCAGGAACTCCACTGCCCGGCCGAGAAGTTGCCCTCGGCGTTGCGCAGGCGGCCGTCCTTGAGGTTGACCAGGCGCACCGTGTCCTCGGGGCGCGGGAGCTGGGTGTTGCCACCGGAGAACCAGTGGGCGCTGTACGCCTGGTCGAGCGGGGTGAAGAAGCCCTGGGCGAAGGCTGCGTAGCCCGCGTCGTTCGGGTGCAGGCCGTCGTTCATCCTCGACTGGCCCAGGTCGGGGGCGGCCACGAAACGGAAGTGACGGCCCGCCAGCTGTTGGGCCGACTCCTCGTCCGCGAGGCGGCGGTTGAAGGTGTCGATCTTCGCGGCGAGGTCGGCGGGCATCGGGTTGTTCATGCCCGTGGTGGAGGTGATGAGCCCCTGCATGATGACGGTGACGCCCGGCTGCGTGGCGAAGATCTGGTTGACCAGGGCGACCGCCTCGTTGGCCGTGGTCGTGCCGTCGGCGTACTGGTTCAGGTCGTTGATGCCGGCGTGCAGCAGCACCACGTCCGGGCGGGCCGCCGACAGCCAGCCGCTGGAGACGCCGTCGCGGATCTGCCGCACCGTGTACCCGGGGTGGCCTTCGTTCGCCGGGTCGTTCATCACGCCGTTGAGCTGGGAGCCGACGAAGTCGATCGCGTAGCGGCCACCGGCGGTGGCGAGGTCCTGCAGCGGCCCGCGGTACCCGTTGCCGGTGCAACTGCCGCGGCCGAAGGTGATCGAGTCGCCCAGCGACAGCACCCGGACGACGGGCGCGTTCGCGGCGAGGGCGCTCGTGGCGGCGGGGCTCAAGCTCGCGGCCGCGCTGCTCGTGGCGGGCACGATGGCGGTGCACCCGACGACCGCCGACAGGACGGTGGCAGTGGCGAGGGCGGTCAGGCGGGGCATGTCATCTCCAAGTCCGGCACGGCCGGGCGGCGGCAGCGCGGTGTTCACGGGGGTCGGTACAGAAGGCCGTGGGGTGTATGCGGAGCACCTGGCGCCGGCCCTCGGGCGAAGGCCCGGGGCCGGCTGCCGGTGTGTCAGCCGGTGAAGGCGGCGGTGGCGCTCAGGGAGTCCGTGCCACCGGCCGCGGGAGCCCACGAGCTCCAGGTGCCGGTGTTGTAGTCGCCGTCGATCTCCTGGAGGCGGTTGGCGGTGTCGGTGGCGAAGACGTGGTTGACGTTGTTGGCGGTGGCGCTGGTGATGCGCTTGAGGTTGCTTCCGGGCATCTTGAACCAGCCGTTCCACTGACCGGTGGCGAAGTCGCCGTCGGTGTTGGACCAGGTGCCGTCAGGGGCGACGGCACTCAGGTGGACGGTGCGGCCGGAGGCGGAGGCGGCGACGTCCTGAGCGGTGAACGCGCTGGAGCCGGCGTTGGACCAGGAGCTCCAGGTGCCGGTGGCGTAGTTGGCGTCGAGCTCCAGGACCTGGCCGTTGGTGGCGCTGGTGGCGAAGATGTGGTTGACGTTGTCGCTGGTGGTGGCGCTGGTGACGCGCTTGAGGTTGCCGCCGTGGTCGGTCCAGCCGGTCCAGCGGCCCGCGGCGAAGTCGCCGTCGGCGTTGTAGAGGTGTCCGTCGGCGCCGATGGCCACCAGGTGGACGGTGTTGCCGATGGAGGAGGCGGAGACGGCCGTGGCTCCGCCGGGGAGGTTGCCGGTGGCGGGCTGGAACCAGCCGCTCCACTGGCCGGTGGCGTAGTTGCCGTCCTTCTCGTAGACCTGGCCGTCGCGGATCGCGAAGATCCGGTTCACCGAGCCGGTGGCGGCACTGGTGACCTCGGTCACGGAGTTGGCGCCCATGTCGCTCCAACTCGACCACTGGCCGGCACTGAAGTCGCCCTCGGCGTTCTGCAGGGTGTGGTCCGGCTTCAGGTTCACCAGGCGCACCGTGTTGGCCGACACCGGGAACGGGTCCGCCTGGTCCTTGTCCAGACCGGCCTTCTCCCAGCAGCTCCACGCCTTGTAGCCCTGGTCGGCGAGGATCTTCTCGGCTATCAGGATCTGCTGCGTCTTGGTGGCGAGGTCGGGCCGGGCCGCGTACTGGGTCCCGCCGTAGTGCTGCCAGTTGTAGAGGCTGATCTGCAGGCCGCCGTAGTAGCCGTTTCCGGTGTTGATGGACCAGTTGTTCGTGCTCTCGTAGAAGGCCACCTTGTCCCAGGTGGCGACCGAGGCCGCCGAGGCGGTGCCCTGGCCGCCCACCGTCATGACCGCCGCGAGGACGGACGTGGCCGCGAGGGCGGTGGCGAGGCGCTTCGGACGGTGTGCGGACATGGTGGTTCCCCAATTCTGCGAGAGCTGGAAGTGCCGGGCCCGCGGGCTTCCCCCGCGGCGCCGTCCGGCCTGTGACCACCATCTTTGTGGTGCCGGATGCCCGGCAGAAGGGGATCCGGCTGGACGGAACGGGCCTTGGACTCATCGGGCCACCGGACCCCTGACGGGACGTCATCGGGGTGCGGTTGCAGCGGAACGGGAGGCTCGATGCGTCAGAGAGGGTGGGGGACCGAACCCCCGGGACGGAGCCAGGGGGAGTGCGGATGGGTGCGGGCAGCGGTGAGGCCGGGTTCGAGGAGTTCGTGGCGGCGCGGTATCCGGCGTTGCGGCGGACGGCCTACCTGCTGTGCGGGGACTGGCACGCGGCGGAGGACCTGGTGCAGGGGGCGCTGGTGAAGCTGTACGCGCGCTGGCGGCGCCTGCGGGAGCCGGACAAGGCCGGGGCGTACGCCCGCACCGTGATGGTGCGGGACCACATCGACGGGCTGCGGCGGCGTTCCAGTACGGAGCTGAGCATCCCCGAGCCGCCCGAGACCGCGGCCGCCGACGTGCCGGACAGCGACCGGCAGTTGGCGCTGCGCGCGGCGCTGGCCGAGCTGCGCCCGCAGTACCGCGCGGTGCTGGTGCTCCGCTACTGGGAGGACCAGACCGTGGCGGAGACGGCCCGGGTGCTGGGGCTGGCGGAGGGCACGGTGCGCTCCGACGCGCACCGCGCGCTGGCCAAGCTGCGCGAGGTGCTGGGTGATGCGGTCCTCGACCTGGTCGCGGACTGACCGGACGATGCTCCACCACCACGACGATGACGACCAGTGAGGAGAAGGACGATGACCGCAGCTGACCCCGGCCCCGAGCAGGAGGGCCGGCTGGCCACCGCCCTGTTCGGCAGCATGCTGGACCACCCGGAGCCGCCGGTGCCGCCGGTGCTGGAACCCGTGCGCGAGCGCGGGCGGCGGCTGCGCCGGGCCCGCCGGACCAGGGCCGGGCTGCTCGGCGCGGCGTTCACGGGGGCCGCCGTGCTGCTGGTGGCGAACGTGACGGTTTCGGGGGGAGGGCCGGTCACCCTGGGGCCGGGCACCGGGACGGCGGAGACGGTCTCGTTCCCGCCCAGCCCCAGCGGCGGCCCGAGCGGCGGCCCCAGCCCGACCGGATCGGTCCGGCCGGACACGATGGAGACCAGGTACCTGCAGTTGTGGGGGGCGGTCCGGGTGGCCGCGCCGCAGCGGCTGTCGGTGATGCACCTCGTCCGGTCCGGGGTGACCGAGCTCCTCCTGACGGAGCCGGGGAGCCCGTCCCCGTCGCCGGGGTCCGTGTCGGACGGGGTCCGACTGGGCGTCAGGAGCGGTCTGCGGGTCGCACCGGGGCAGTCCACGGACTCGCCCTGCGCCAGGGTGGGGCCGCAGCAGGCCACCGAGTGCGTGCACCGGGTGCTGAGCGACGGTTCGAGCGGCTGGATCGCCCGCTACGGCGGGAAGGACCCGCGCCTGGACGCCACCTTCGCCTCCCGGACCGGCACCGTCTTCGGGCTCTCCGTCATCAACCCGACGGCACCGGGCCGGGCCGCGATGACCCTGACCGAACTGGTGGACCTGGTCAGCCAGGCCCCGGTCCACACGGCGCTGCTCGCCACCCAGGAGATCTCTCCCGGCGGCCCGTCGCCCCAGCCCTCGGGCCTGGAGGCGACGGCCTCGTCCTCGGCCTCGTCCTCCTCCTCACGGACCCCGTCGGCCCCGTCCTCGTCGACGGACTCGTCGACGGGCTCTCCGACGGGTTCGCCGACCTCCTCGGCCTCGGCGCCCAGGCAGTGACGCGCGGGGCCCCGCCGGACGGATCCGACGGGGCCCCGCGGGGTGAGGCGGTGTCAGCTCCGCGTACCGGCCGCCTTGGTGGTGACCGAGACGTAGTCGACCCGCATCGGGTGGCCGGGCTCGGTGGCCGGGCCGACGGTGCCGCCGTAGGCGGTGGGGAGGTTGCCGCCGACGGCCACGTTGAGGATCAGCAGCAGGCCCTTGCCGACGGCCCGGTCCCAGGTGGCGCGGTCCATCCGGGAGGCCTCCACGCGGTGGAACTCGCGGCCGTCCAGGTACCAGCGGACCTGCTCGGCCCCGGCGGTCAGGTCGACCTCCACCGCGTAGGCGTGGAAGCCGGACCGGCAGCCGCCGCACGGGACCTCACCCGAACCGAGGCCCTTGGGCTCCTGGCAGGGGCCGCCGTCCAGGACGCCGCAGTGCATGGTGCCGAAGACCGCGTCCCGGCCGTTGACGTTCTCCATCACGTCCAGCTCGCCGATCGCGGGCCAGCCGGTGTAGCCGTTGCGCAGCTCGCCGCCGAGGGTCCAGAAGGCGGGCCAGTACCCGGCCGCCGCGGGGCCGGTGACGTCGGGCAGTGCGATCGAGGCCTCGATCCGCATCACCCCGCCGGGCTGCGGCTTGAGGTCGGCCCGGCGGGACTCGATCCGGCCGGAGGACCAGGTGCCGTCGGCGGCGCGGGTCGGGACGATCTCCAGGGCGCCCTTGCCGTCGAGGCGGACGTTGGCGGTGGAGTCGGTCATGGTCTCGACCTCGCCGGTGCCCCACTGGGGCGCCGGGCAGCCGGGGTAGCAGGTGCCCAGGTCGTACTGCCAGTTGGCGGCGGAAGGCCGGCTGCCGGACGGGCCGTCGAAGTCGTCCCGCAGCAGCTGGGTCCAGCCGCCGGCCACCGGGGTCACCGCTGCGCCGCCGCGCACCGGGACCAGCCCGGCGTCGGTGAGCAGCCGCTCCAGGCGCGGGGTGAGCACCACCGCCGCCACGTTGGTGATGTGCGCGTCGTCCCGGTAGAGCAGGATGCGCTCCAGCACCGCCGGGCAGGTCTTCCCGGAGCCCGGGCAGAGCACGGAGTTGACCGAGACACTGTGCACCCCGGGCATCCGGCCCGCCGCGACCGCCTCGGCCAGCGGGTCGGGCCACTCGGCCTTGGCGCGGTCGAAGGCGCAGGCCGCCGGGTCCGCGGTGTGACCGGAGACGCAGGCCGGGACGTCGGTGCCGGGGACGGGGGTGTCCTGGAGGTAGACCACCGGCACGCCGAGGGCGCGCAGCGGGGCGAGGGTCTTCTCCCAGCCCCGGAGCAGGAGTTCGCGGTCGTCGGTGTAGCGGTTGAGGGTGGAGACGGCGATCAGCCGGGGCTTGGGGCCGCGTGCGATGCGGTCCAGCGCCGCCGCCCGCCAGGTGTCGCACTCGTGGTAGGTGCGGCCCAACTGGGGGTTGACCACCGTGAGTTCGGGCAGCGGGCAGCCCTGCTTGACCAACTCCTCCAGCGCCCAGCCGCGTTCGGCGGCGATGGCCAGCATCGGGGAGAACCACTGGCCGGCGTGCGAGTCGCCGAGCAGCACGATCCGGTCGGGGCTGGTGGTGGCGCCGAACAGGCAGGCGGGGCTGCTCACCGCGGTCGGGGCCACCTCGCACTCGCCGTCCGGCGGGAAGTCCTGCCGGGCCTGCACCGGATCGGGCACCACCGGACCGCCCTTGGCGGCGCCGGCGGTCGGCACCAGCAGCGAGGTGCCGTCGGGGGAGCCGGGCGGCAGGCCCAGCAGGTCCACCGGCTTGGCGGGGCCGAGCAGGCGCAGCGTCCCGGTGCCGACCACCAGTGCCAGCACCACCGGCACGATGACCGCTGCGAGGCCCAACGACAGCCCACGGCGCGGGAGTTCGGAGAGGGTGCGGTTGTGCCGCAGCGGCGTCTCGATCCAGCGCATGGCGGCCGCCGCGGGCAGCGCGGCGGCGGCGGTCAGCGCCACCTTGACCGGCCAGGAGAGCGCGCCGAACCGGGCCTCGGCCAGGATCAGCACCGGCCAGTGCCAGAGGTAGAGGTTGTAGGAGAGCCGGCCGATCGCCCGGGGCGCCCGGGTGCCGAGCAGGCGGTTGACGCCGTGGTCGGTGCCCGCGCCGGTCCGGTCGGGGGTGCCGGCCAGGATCACGGCGGCGGTGCCGAGGGTCGGCAGCAGGGCGGCGTAGCCGGGGTACGGAGTGGACGCGTCGAAGACCAGCACGGCCGCGACGATCGCCAGCAGGCCGCTCCAGCCGCAGAGTCGGCGCAGCGTCCGGGTGGAGGGCAGCAGGTGCCAGGGCAGCAGCGCGAGCAGCGCGCCCACGCCGAACTGCCAGGCCCGGGACGGGGTGGCCAGGTAGGCCAGCGAGGCCGAGCCCTGGGTCCAGACCAGCGCGAGGGCGAAGGAGGCGGCCGTCAGCCCGGTGGCGATGACGGTGGTCACCGAGCGCACCGAGCGGCCGCGGCGGGCGGCCCGTCCGGCGAAGAAGACCACGGCGGCCAGCAGCGGGCCCCAGAAGAGGTAGAACTGCTCCTCCACCGCCAGCGACCAGAAGTGCAGCAGCGGGCTCTCGTCCCGTCCGGCCGCCAGGTAGTCGGTCTGCTGGGCGATGAAGCGCCAGTTGCCGATCGACAGCGCGGCCGCCAGGACGTCGTACTCCAGGTCGGTGCGGCGCAGCGGCACGGTGAGCCAGGCGCCGGCCAGCGCGACCACGCCGAGCACCAGCGCGGCCGAGGGCAGCAGGCGGCGGGCCCGGCGGGCGAAGAACTCGCCGAGCCGGATCCGGCCGGTGGTGACGGCCTCGCGGACCAGCAGGTGGGTGATCAGGTAGCCGGAGACGACGAAGAAGACGTCCACCCCGACGAAGCCGCCGGCCAGGCCGGGCACCGAGGCGTGGAAGGCCAGCACGGCGAGCACCGCGAGGGCGCGCAGGCCCTCGATGTCGCCCCGGAAGCCGGAGGGCCGGGTGCGGGCGGGGTCGCGCCGGGGCGCGGGCCGCTGCGCGGGTATGACGTAGGAGGTGGGACGGAGGTCCGAATCCACGGACGAGGACATCGGTGTGACGACCTTTCAGCCCAGCCAGGGCAGCATGGGGCGGACCCAGCCGGAGGCGAGCAGAGCGACGAGGACGAGGGCGGCGGTGGCGGCGAGCGCCTCCGGCCAGCGGCGGGGCAGCATCGCCCGGCGGGCCCGGGTGGCGTTGCGGGACTCGACCGTCTCCGAAGCGCCCGGCACCAGTTCGATCAGCAGGTCGCGGACCAGCGGCAGGCTGATCTGGAACTGCACCAGCAGGTAGAGCCCGAGGCCCCAGGTGGGCGCGATGCCGTGCTCGGCCACCGCGAGGGCCAGGCCGACGGCGGCGGCGCCGACCGAGCCGACCAGCCAGAGCAGCGAGACCACGGTGACCTGCCGGGCCAGCCTGCCCGATTTGCTCTTCCCCGGTCCGGCCGAGCCGGTCGGCACCCAGGCGGCGCTGCGCCCGCGCAGGGTGTGCCAGAACGCGGCACCGGCGGCGACGCTCATCAGCACGTTGGCGCGGATCACCTCGACCCGCCAGCGGGTGCGGCTGATCCGGGGCAGCAGCACGTGCCAGAGCCAGAGCGGCGCGAGCAGCGGCAGCACGTGCCAGGGCCGGATCTCGTCCGGGTACCAGAACATCATCACCAGCGGCGGCAGCGGCGCGGCGAAGATGTTCACCACCGTGGTCAGGTAGCCGACCACGCCCTCGTAGAAGCACAGGCGCATCCGCCAGGGCGCGCCGATCCGCTTGAGCTCCGGGGTGGAGAGCAGGTGCAGGTTGCCCATCGCCCAGCGGTACTGCTGGTTGACGAAGGCGGCCAGGTTGTCCGGCGAGGTGCCCTTGGCGACCAGCACCGGGACGTAGAGGGTCTTGAAGCCCTCGGCGTACAGGGCGAGGCCGGTGAACAGGTCCTCGCTGTGGTCCAGCTTGGCGAAGCCCCCGGCGGCGTCGATCGCGGTGCGGCGGTAGACGGCGTTGCTGCCGCAGCAGATGGCCGCGTCGCTGGCGTCCCGGGAGGGCTGGATCCACCGGAAGAACCACTCCTGGGCGGAGCCGGCGGCGCGCTGGATCCAGCCCATGGTCTCGTCGGTGTCGAAGCACTGCGGGCTCTGCACGATGCCGATGCCGGGGTCGGCGAAGTACGGCACCAGATGGCGCAGGAAGTCCGGCCGGGGCGCGAAGTCGGCGTCCAGGATGGCCACGAACTCGGCCTTGCTCAGCGTCAGCGCGTGGTTGAGGTTGCCCGCCTTCTTGAAGGCGCCGCGGTCGGGGCGGACGACGTACTCGTAGCCGTGCGCGGCGGCCAGCTCGGCCACCTCGGGCCGGGCGGCGTCGTCCAGCACCCAGACGGTGAGCGCCTCCGGCCACTCGACCCGGGCCACCGCGCGGTAGGCGTTGGCCAGTACGTCCAGCGGCTCGCCGCAGGTCGGCAGGTAGAGGTCGACGGTGGGCAGTTCGGCCGGGTGCCAGGCGTTGACCAGCACCTCGTGCGACTGCCGGGTGAGCCGGCGCGAGCGCAGGCTGTTGAGCGAGGAGAGCGCCAGGGCGACCAGGTTGACCGCGAGCACCGCGAGGAAGGCCCAGAGGGCGGGGGTGCGCAGCGAGAAGGTCAGCATCGTCACGGCGGTGAAGCTGAACGCCAGCGAGGTGCAGATCAGCACCCAGCGGCGCTGTGGTCCGAAGTACCAGTAGAGCTCCTGGTCGGAGGGTGGTTGAGGTAGGTGATGCACAGTCATGAGGCCCCCACAGCCGCGTGTTTCGACAGCGTCCAGTGGGCACCGTACCGCAATTGGTATAGACCAATGGACACGCGACTGTTCGGTGAGACGACCACCGGGTGAACCCTTGCCCTCGTTGATCATTCCGCGCCCCGCACCGTGCGGCGGGGCGATCGGAGGGCCACGAACGGGCCAACAGTGGCCCAATTCCGCCGTGTTGGGGCCCCGGCCCGCACCCGTCGGACCTCGGGAACTGCCCTTTCGGGCAGGAAGCCCTGCCTGTGGAGGAAGGTGACGGTGCCTCAGGACGCCCCACGGGGCGCCGGACTCTTCATCCACTGTTCACCGCGGTTGGCCGTGGGTTCGCGCCGGTTCACGCCGCTCTGGGCTGCACAGGTGAATCGCCGCCGGAATGGGTCGTGGCGCGGAGGGAGTGATCGAATGCTCGGCTCCACTCGTAGCATGCGCATTCCACATCGCACCGGGCGGATCGCCTCGGTCCTCACCCTCCTGGCGGGCACACTGCTCGGCAGCGGAGTACTGGCGACACCGGCCCAGGCCGCCATCTCGTTCTCGAAGAGCGTGGACAAGGCGACGGTGGCCCCCGGAGAGACGGTCACCTACACGCTCCGGTACACCTGCTCGGTCACCGAGTGCGATGCCGGGAAGATCACCGACACCCTCCCCGCCGACATGGAGTTCGTCGGCTGGACCCCGGACCCGTCCACCGTGGACGAGGCGAACTCCACCGTCCCGGCCCAGGGCGCCATGGGCGGCACCATGGACATCGCCCTCAAGACCCTGGCCCCGGGCACCACCGCCACCATCACGGTGTCGATGCGGTACCCCAACTTCTCCACCCCCAACGGCACCACCTCGACCAACTCGGCCACCATGACGGCCACCGGCGAGACGCCGCAGACCGACACCGCGGACACCACCGCGCAGGTCACCCCGCAGTACACCGTCACCAAGGGGGTGCAGACCTCCAGCAAGGACGGACGCACCGTCACCTTCCAGTTCAGCACCTGCGCCACCGACCAGGTGCCGAACGTCGACCTGACGACCAGCCGGCTGCTGGACACCCTGCCGCCCGGCGCCGTGGTCGACACCGGCCGCTCCCCGGGCTGGTCCCAGGTCGCCCCCGGCCCCAACACCTGGGGCTACGACATCGGCGACTTCACCTCGGGCAACGGACGCGGCGGCTGCCGCACCCCCGGCGTCCTGGTGGTGAACTTCCCCGAGTCCGCCTTCCCCAACGGCACCACCGCGACCAACGGCGTTGACCTGCTCGGCGCCCCGCTCGGCGAGGGCGAGCGCAAGCTCGACGACGACTCGACCACCACCGGCCAGTTCCAGCCGCCGGTCACCGGGGTCGACGTCACCGCCAGCAAGGTCTGGCGGGACTCGATGACCTCGGGCGACATCAACTCCTTCAGCCTCTCCGCCACCAACACCTCGGCCCCGGCCACCAGCCTGACCATCACCGACCCGGGCGCCGGCACCACCGAGGGGCTCTACAACTGGATCTTCCCGCAGTCGATCCAGCTGGAGGCCTGGAACCCCACCAGCATCCAACTCACCCTCAGGTACCGCCTCAACGGTGACCCGACCTGGCTGACCTTCACCCCCGGCAGCCCCTTCAACGGCTCGGCCGCCCGCCGCATCACCTTCGCCGAAGGCGCGGGCGACCCGGCCAACGACGTCCTCGGCATCCCGGCCGGCCGCTGGCTGGACGGCCTCCAGTTCACCTGGAACGGCCCGATCCCCACCGGCTGGAGCCCCGGCAACGCCGTCCAGGTGGTCACCCAGGTCTCCACGGTCGGCCACGACGGCCGCACCGCCCCGGACCCGCTGACCAACTGCGTGGACACCAGCGCCACCGACGGCACCACCAGCGCCACCGCGAACGCCTGCGCCTCCACCACTGTCAAGGCCGCCACCAACCTCGGCGCCGCCAAGACCACGGTGGCCGGCTCGGTCACCTCGCCCGGCGGCAAGGTCACCTTCCAGGTGATCCCGTACAACCGCAGCGCCCACCCGCTGGACCGCCCGCTCGTCCTGTACGACGTGCTCCCGGCCGGCCTGGTCTACGTCGAGGGCTCGGCCCGCCCGGACCCGAACTACCCCGACGCCAAGGCCCCGAGCTCCGTCACCGTCACCCCCGGCCCCGACGGCCGCCAGGTCGTCCGGATGGAGTGGCCGGCCGGCGCCCCGGACATGATGTACCTGCACGACCAGCTGGCCTACCGGATGCTCTTCGACGCCACGGTGGCGGGCAGCGTCCGCAGCGGCACCCTCACCAACGACCTCTACGTCGGCGTGGACCGGCCCACCCAGCCGGTCAGCTGCATGTTCAGCGGCTCGGACAGCTCCACCCCCGACGTGCTGGACCTCAACGGCAACGGCGACACCACCGAGAGCCTGTGCCGCGCCTCCTCCGAGGTGGAGATCCAGGTCCCGTCCGTGCTGCGCTCCTACAAGGAGGTCAAGGGCGACCTCGACCCGGACTACGCCGCGATCGGCTCCACCACCCCCGGCGGGCACATGTCCTACCGGATGACGGTGCGCAACGACTCGCCGGACCCGGTCACCGAGTTCATCGCCTACGACAAGCTGCCGACCCCCGGTGACGACTACGTCCTCACCCCGGGCGCGCCCCGGGACAGCGCCTGGACCCCGTCGCTCTCCCAGGCCATCACGTCCAGCGACCCGACCGTGGTGATCGAGTACACCACCGACCCCGCCCCCTGCATCGAGAGCAAGCTCGGCGACCGGGCCGGCTGCAACGCCGGCGCCGTCTGGACCACCACCTTCCCCGGCCCCGGCACCGCCACCTGGTTCCGCATCCACCGGCCCGGCGCCCTGGCCACCGGGGCCTCCTTCACGCTCACCTGGCCGATGGTCGCCCCGTTCAACGCCCCTGACGGGGAGTACGCCTGGAACAGCTTCGCCTACACCGCCACCGACGCGAGCGGCCGCCAACTGCTGCCCGCCGAGCCGGCCAAGGTCGGCGTCGCGGTCAAGCGCACCACCGAGCCGAACAACTCGATCGGTGACTTCGTCTGGGTCGACGCGGACGACTCCGGCATCCAGAAGGGCGGCGACACCCCCGTCGCCGGCGTGAAGGTCAACCTGCTGGACGAGCAGGGCCAGCCGGTCCGCGACCTGAACGGCAAGCCCGTCACCGCGGTGACCGGCGCCGACGGCAAGTACCTGTTCGACAAGCTCCCGGACGGCACCTACCAGGTGCAGTTCGACCTCTCCACCCTCCCGGCCGGCAGCAAGGTCTCCAAGCAGGCCCAGGGCCCGGACGTCTCCAAGCAGTCCTCCGCCGACCCGGCCACCGGCCTCACCCGCCAGGTCACCGTCGCCGGCGGCCAGAGCAACCTCGACCTGGACATGGGCATCGTCCAGCCCCCGAAGAACGACAACGCGCTCGGTGACTTCGTCTGGGTCGACGCGGACGACTCCGGCATCCAGAAGGGCGGCGACACCCCCGTCGCGGGCGTGAAGGTCAACCTGCTGGACGGCACCGGACAGCCGGTCCTCGACGCGAGCGGCCGACCGGTCTCCACCGTCACCGACGCGGGCGGCAGGTACCTCTTCGACAACCTGCCGAACGGCACCTACCAGGTGGAGTTCGACCTGACGACCCTTCCGAAGGGCGCCAAGGTCTCCAAGCGGGCCCAGGGCCCGGACGCCACCAAGCAGTCCTCCGCCGACCCGGCCACCGGGCGGACCCAGACCGTCACCCTGACGGGCGGTCAGCGGATGCTGGACCTGGACCTGGGCATCGTCGAGCAGCCGCAGCCCTCCCCGTCCCCGTCCCCCTCTCCGTCCCCTTCCCCCTCCCCGTCGGTGACGCCCTCGGTCTCCCCGAGCCCGAGCGGATCGACGACCACGGAGCCGACCCCGCCGCCCTCCCCGTCGCCGTCGCGGAGCTCCGGCGAGCTGCCGGACACCGGCTCCTCGACGCCCGGCCTGTTCCTCGCCGTGCTCTCCACCATCGCCGTCCTCGGCGGCCTGGTGATCTGCACGGTGGCCTACCGCCGCTCCGGGAGGCACAGCTGAACTGACGGAGCAGGGGCAGGACCCGGTGGCGCCGCATCCGTGCGGCGCCACCGGCGCGTCCGGACCCTCCGGCGCCCACCCGGTCGGCCCAGGTCACGGCACGTGAAGTTGCACCCCGCCGCGCTGGTGCGAAGCATGGGCATGACCGGGTACACAGCGCCCGGGTCGCACCAGGAGGTGTCTGATGGCGGACTGGGACGAGGGGGAGGACCTCCCGGCCGAGGACGACGGAGTGCTCGAACCGGCGGACAGCCTGCTCACCGACCGCCTGGACGACGACCCGTTGGACACCGGCGTCATCCCCGCCGACGGTTACCACGGCGCCACCGCCTACGGCACCACCCCAGCCGAGGCCAGGACCGGCGAGTCCCTGGAGCAGCACCTCGCCGAGGAGGAGCCGGACGTCGTGCCGGACGTGGTGGACGACCGCTGGACCGACGGACCGTCACCCCGGGCCGGCCGGCTGCTGAGCGGCGAGGACGACGTCACCGGCTTCGACGTCGGCCCGGACGCCGGGGCCGCGGGCGCCGAGGAGGCCGCCGTCCACCTGGTCGACCCCGACCAGGACCGGGACGCCGAGTTCGCCGACGCCAGCCGTGACGAATCCCTGGACGAGGCCGTCGCCTTCACCATCGCCGACGACCTCGCCGAGGCCCGGGACCAGTACCGCTGAGACGGCCGTCGTCGGTCGGTGTCCCCAACGTGAGGCTGGGTAGCATCGGCCGGGGGAGACGTGACGACCGGGGGGCGACACGATGGCCGGGTACACAGCCGTACTGCAGGTGGAGCGCCGGGCCAGACGGCGGGCCGGGTGGCAGCTGGCCGGTTGGGCGGCGCTCTGGTCCGCGGCCCTGGTGACCTTCGCCGTGCTCACGGAGGGCGGTCCCGGCGGCGCCTTCGGTGGCCCGGGGTTCGACTACGGCCTGCTGCTGGTCGCCCTCCTGCCCGTGCCGACCGCCGTCGGGGTGCTGGCCGATCTGTACCGCCCGGTCGTCCTGACGGTCGGTCCGCACGGGCTCGGCGTGAAGCTGCCGCTGCGCCGGGCCGGGGTCGTGACCTGGGACCGGATGCGGCGGCTGGACGTCATCACCTTCCGCACCGGGCACGGGGAGCAGCAGGTGCTGGTGGTGGAGGTGGCGGCGGCCCTTCCGTTCAGCTGGCGCAACACCAGGCAGCGGCGGTGCTTCGCGCGCCTGGTCGACCTCACCGGCGGCGATCCGTCGGCGGACGGTCTGGCCTTCGAGTCCGCGGCCACCCCGTACCCGGCCGTCGAGCTGTTCCACGCCCTCCGGGCGCAGGCGCCCGCCTCGACCCCGACGGCGGACCTCACCGCCTCCCCGCTGTACGACCGACGGCGCAGCAGCTGGTTCCGCCCCGGGTGCTGACCGATGGGCCGTCCGGGCCCGGCCGACGTCCGACGAGCCGTCCGAGGAGCCGTCCGATGGGCCGTCCGGGGGAGCGTCGGCATGGCGTACGGGCCCGGGCCCCGGCCGGGACGCAGACTCGCAGGGTCCGCCCCGGCCGTCCGGCCCCGACCGCCCGAGAGGTGGCGACCCGTCAATGACCAGGCCACCGACGGGAGTCACGGGCCCGGTGCCCGACGGGAGCCGCCACTGGAAGGCGCTCGGGGTCTGCCTGCTGGTCGGGTTCATGAGCCTGCTGGACGTCTCGATCGTCAACGTCGCCCTGCCCTCGATCGACCGGGGCCTGGACGCCGGACCGGCCGAGCTCTCCTGGGTGCTCTCCGGCTACGCCCTGACCTTCGGCCTGACCCTGATCCCGGCCGGGGTGCTCGGCGACATGTGGGGGCGCCGGACGGCCTTCCTGACCGGCCTGGTCTCGTTCACCGTCGCCTCGGCGGCCTGCGGGCTGGCCCCGACCGCCCTGACCCTGGTGCTGTTCCGCCTCCTCCAGGGGGTGGCCTCCGGCCTGATCGGCCCGCAGATCTCCGGCCTGATCCAGGAGCTGTTCACCGGCCCCGAACGGAGCCGCGCCTTCGGGTACTTCGGCACCACCGTCGGCCTGGCCACGGCGGTCGGCCCGCTGGCCGGCGGCCTGCTGATCGAGGCGGCGGGCCCGGCGGACGGCTGGCGCTGGGTGTTCTTCGTCAACGTGCCGATCGGCGTCCTGGCCTTCGCCCTCGCCCTGCGGCTGATCCCCGGCCGGGCCGGCTGCGGCTCCTCCCAGGGCACCCTGGGACGCCGGGTCGACGGCGTCGGGGTGCTGCTGCTCGGCCTCGGCCTGGTCGCGGTGCTGCTGCCGCTGATCCAGGAGCAGCAGTGGAAGGGCCCGGCGAAGTGGTGGCTGATCCCGCTCGGCCTGGCCCTGCTGGCCGCCTTCGCCGCCTGGGAGCGGCGGACCGCCCGTGGCGGCGGCGTCCCGCTGGTGGACCTCGCGCTGTTCCGCACCGCCTCGTACGTCTGGGGCGCGGTGCTCGGGATGCTCTACTTCGCGGGCTTCTCGACGATCTTCTTCATCTTCACCCTCTACCTCCAGAACGGGCTCGGCTACAGCGCCCTCACGGCCGGACTGGCCGTCACCCCGTTCGCCGCCGGCTCGGCGGTCTCGGCGGCGGTGGGCGGTCGGCTGGTGACCACGCGGGGGCGGGCCCTGATCGTCGGCGGGCTGGCCCTGGTCATCGCGGGAACGGGCCTGGCCGCCCTGGCCGTCCACCTGGTGCCCGGCGAGAACGCCGGATGGGCGACGGCCGGGCCGCTGCTGCTGGCCGGGGTCGGCTCGGGCCTGGTGATCGCGCCGAACCTGGCGCTGGCACTGGCCGAGGTCCCGCTGGCCCGGGCCGGGACGGCCGGCGGGGTGATCCAGACCGCGCAGCGGCTCGGCACCGCGATCGGCGTGGCCTGCGTCGGAGCGGCGTTCTTCGCCCACCTCGCGGGCACCGGCTCCTGGGCGGGGGCCTTCCAGGTGGGCGTGCTGGTGGCACTCGGCTTCGAGGCGGCGGCGATGGCCGGCGCCCTGGCCGACCTCCGCCGCCGCCGGCGCGCCGCCGCTTCCGCCCCGGCCTGACGCCGCCTCGGGTCCTGATGCCGCCGCGCGCCCCGGCGATCGCTCAGACCAGCGGGACGGCCGCCTCGGGCGAGTACAGGCTGAAGGTCAGCGCCTGCTGGAGGTAGAGCTCCACCGTGTCCGCGTCGTGCCGCAGGTAGCCGATCGAGAGGTCCTGGCCCAGGTGCAGCTCGAAGTCGCCGCCCCGGGTGGAGAGCAGCACTCCGCCGCTCAGCGCCGGTGCCCAGATCAGCGGACAGTCCAGCGCGCGGGCGATGTGCTGGCGGATCGGGTAGCCGTGGTCGGAGGTCTCGTTGACGGCGGTGTAGGCGTCCGCGCCCAGCAGCAGCGCGTACGGGCCGCCGACCCCCGCCAGCCGCAGCGTGGTGAGCGCGTGGCTGACGGTGTCGGGGTAGGCGGTGACGTCCTCCGGCAGCGCCACCGGCGGGTTCTCGGCGGCGGCCCGCAGCCCGGAGATCCCGGCCTCCGGCCAGCCGTCGAAGACCGCCCGGTCCTCGGCCATGGCCATGGTCCGGGCCGCGTCCTTGACCGGCTGCCAGTCGCTGTCCGCCGACCCGCGCTCCACGTCGTCCACCGCGTCCCGGCTGAGCGTGAAGCGGGTCCTCAACTCCACCACCGGGCGCACCTGGTGGGCCCGGGCCCGCAGCCCCTCGGCGGGCGGCGGCAGCGGGGTCAGGTGCCCGGTGCCGACTGCGGCCAGTGCCGGGCCGGCCGGACCGGAGAGGTCCACCACCCGGCGCCCGGCCAGGTGCAGGACGAAGGTCCGGCGGGCCTCCTCCTCGATCTCGGCCCAGGCGGCCTCGCTGATCGGGGCCAGTTCGCGGTGCAGGTTGTCCACGTGCTCACGGTGCTTTCACTGGGGGCTGGGCGGTCAATCGGCTTGAACGGGAGCGGACTTGAGGCTGCCGATGCCCAACGAGCCGTTCTTCTCCGGCTGTCGGCGCTCCGAGGGGGCGACGGCCTCGCTCGGGCCGTCCTCCAGGAAGTCGGCGGTCGGGACGTGGAACAGGCTGCCGGTGACGGCGGTGGAGAAGTCCAGGATCCGGTCGTGCGAGGCTTCGTCGGTACCGAGGAACATGTTCCGCAGCATCTGCTCGGTGACCTCGGGCGTGCGGCAGTACCCGGCGAAGTACGTCCCGTACTCACCCCGCCCCGGCGAGCCGAACGGCATGTTCGCCCGGTGGATCTGCCGCTCCTCGCCGTCCTCGTCCAGCACCTGGTTGACCGCCACGTGGGAGTCCGGGGCCTGCACGCCGTCCGGCAGCTCGACGTCCGAGAGCTTGGTCCGGCCGATCACCCGCTCCTGCTCGTCCGAGCCGATCCGGTCCCAACCGTCCAGGTCGTGCAGGTACTTCTGCACGATCAGGTAGCTGCCCCCGGCGAACGCCGGGTCCTCCTCGCCGACGTACACCGCCTCGACGGCCGGGTTCCCCTCCGGGTTCTCGGTGCCGTCCACGAAACCCAGCAGGTCGCGCTGGTCGAAGTAGGTGAAGCCCTGCACCTCGTCCACCACCCGGACGGCGCCCGCCATCCGACGGGTGATCAGGGTGCCCAGCTCGAAGCAGAGATCGGCCTGCTGCGCCCGGACGTGGAACACCAGGTCGCCCGGGGTCGAGGGGGCGGTGTGCCGCGCGCCGCGCAGCGGCACGAACGGGTGCAGCCCGGCCGGCCGCGGCCCGTCGAACAGCCGGTCCCAGGCCTGCGACCCGATCCCCGCCACACAGCTCAACCGGTCCTCCGGCCGGCGGAACCCCACCGACCGCACCAACCCCGCCAGATCCCCCAGCAACTCCCGCACCACCGGCTCACCGCCGGCCTCCACGGTCATCACCAGGAACAGCGCGGCCCGGCTCGGCCCCGCCAGCACCGGCTGCAGATTCGGCGACTTCCCACCCACGTCCGACTCCCCTCCATCGGCCACCCCCGACGGGCGGCCCGTCCAAGCTTGACCGCGCCCCCGCCCGATCCCACGACGGCAGGCGGACAGGTACCCCGAACGGCCCAGTCCCCGTGCCACCCTGACGGATCCTCGGCCCCGCCCCCGGCCCCCGACCGCGCTCCGTCACCTGCCCCACCCGCACTCCGTGACCTCGGCGGCGTGTCCTCAGCGGTGATCGGCCCCCGGCGTGGTGAGCTGGGCCCACCGACCGTCCGCCAGGCCCCGACCGTTCACCAGGAGCACGTGATGACCACCGAACCCGGGACCTCGTACGCCGACCTGCGGGCGATCGTGCTCAACTGCACGCTCAAACGCTCCCCGGAGCGCAGCCACACCCAGGGCCTGATCGACGTCAGCACCGGGATCATGGAGCGGCAGGGCGTCTCCGTCGAGGTGCTGCGGCCGGTGGACCTGGACATCGCCACCGGGGTCTGGCCGGACATGACCGAGCACGGCTGGGAGACCGACGAGTGGCCGGTGGTCTACAGCCAGGTGATGTCCGCCGACATCCTGATCCTGGCCGGGCCGATCTGGCTGGGGGACAACTCCTCGGTGATGAAGCGGACCATCGAGCGGCTCTACGCCTGCTCCTCCGTCCTCAACTCCCAGGGCCAGTACGCCTACTACGGCCGGGTCGGCGGCTGCCTGATCACCGGCAACGAGGACGGCGCCAAGCACTGCGCGATGAACGTCCTCTACAGCCTCCAGCACCTCGGCTACACCATCCCGCCCCAGGCCGACGCCGGCTGGGTCGGCCCGGCCGGCCCCGGCCCGTCCTACCTCGACGAGGGCTCCGGCGGCCCGGAGAACGACTTCACCAACCGCAACACCACCTTCATGACCTGGAACCTCCTGCATCTTGCCCGGATGCTGAAGGACGCCGGTGGCATCCCGGCCCACGGCAACCAGCGCTCCGGCTGGGACGCCGGCTGCCGCTACGACTTCGAGAACCCCGAACACCGCTGACGGACCGACAGGCCGCCTGTCCCCGGCCTGGGCTAGCGTGACCCCGCAGCCGTGTGGTGCGTAAGGGAACGATGCCACCGGGGACCGAAGGGGACGCGTGGTGCAGGGGCGGGACGGGGCCGGGGCGGCGGAGCGGTACGCGCGTGAGCTGCGCGGGTACTCGGAGCAGATCCTCCGGGAGTGGCAGGGGACGAGCACCTGGAAGCCGGGTGAGCAGCTCCGGGCGGTCTCCCTGATGAGCTCCCGGGACTACGCGGGCCGGTTCCTGCTCGAACTCCTGCAGAACGGCCACGACGCCCACCCCGCCGACCGCACCGACGGGCAGGTGCACGTCCTGCTCGACGAGACGGAGGGGCCGCACGGCACCCTGTACGTGGCGAACGGCGGCCGGCCCTTCGGGTGGCAACAGGTCGAGCGGATCTGCAAGTTGGCGCAGAGCGACAAGCGGGTCGGCGACGGGATCGGCAACAAGGGGCTGGGCTTCCGCAGCGTCCTGGAGATCGCGGAGTCGCCGGAGGTCTACAGCGACGGCCCGGACGGCCCCGGGAGTCGGAGCGGGGGCGGGCTGGACGGCTACCGCTTCCGCTTCGCCACGCCGGAGGACCTGCGGGTGCTGCTCGGTGACGATGCCCTGGCGGAGCGGGCCGCCAAGGAGTTCCCGCCGCTCCAGCTTCCCTTTCCGGTGGATGAACTGCCGCCGACATGCGCGGAGTTGAGTGCGCTCGGGCACGTCACCGTGGTCCGCCTGGGGCTCCGGAGCGATGTCGCCCACCAGGCTGCGGTGCGGCGGCTCGAGGAACTGGCGGGGGCCAGGACACCGGTCATGCTGTTCCTCCGCCGTCTCGGTGGGCTGGTGCTGGAGCACCGCACCGCCGACGGCTCCACCGACCGGGTCGACCTGGTGCGGGAGGAGCGGCCCGTGGCCCGGGACCGGCCGGAAGTCCCGGGGACGGGGGAGCGGCCGTCGGCTCCGGCCGTCTCGGTGGTCAGGGTGGACCTGGGCGCCGCGGGCGAGTTCCTGGTGGCCCGCGGAACGCTGCCCGGGCTCCGGCTGCGAGCCACCCTCGACGAGGCCGTGGCGGAGGGGAGCCTCGACGAGTCCTGGCTGGACTGGCGGGAGGTGGCCGAGGTGGAGGCGGCCCTGCCGACGGGGGCCGAGGCGTCGCAGCGCGGGCAGCTCTACACCTTCCTCCCGCTCGGGGGTGACGTGGCCGCTCCGCTGAGAGGGCACGTCAACGCACCGTTCTTCACGAAGATGGACCGCACCGACCTCGACCGCGAACACCCGCTCAACGCGATGCTGTTCGACGCCCTGGCCGAGACCTGTCTGCTCGCCGCCGAGCGCTGGCGGAGCCTGCCCGGAGCCGGGCACCGCGCCGCCGCCGTCGACGTCGTCGCCTGGGAGACCGGTGCACGGGCGGGTGGCCTGCTGGCCGCGGCCGCGGAGCGGGTCCACGGGTGTGCCTTCGCCGAGGTGCCGTTGGTGCCGGTCCTGGAGGAGGGGGCTGCGGCCTGGACCACGCCGCAGCGGGCGGTGCTCTGGCCGACGGGGGAGTTCGCCGCGCTGTCGGCCGAGGCCGCCGGTGCGGCCGGGATCCCGGTGGCGGACCCCTCCCGGCGGCGGTCGGCTGCGGCGGCTGGCACGGGTGTGCACCTCGCTGAGGTGCTCCCTGGAGCCGACGTCGACGGAGCGGGCCGAGTACGTCGAGAGGATCGTCGAGCTGCTGCCCCTGCCCGGCCCCGGCGAGCCGGTCGGGACCTGGGACGGCGTCTACGCCGACCTCGCGGTGCTCTTCGCGGCTGACGGGTGGTCACTTCGGGGCCGGAAGCTGCTGTTGACGGACGACGGGAAGCTCGGCCGTTGCAACGGGGACGGTGAGCCCGGTCCTGCCAAGGAGGGCAAGGCCCGCCGTGAGGCGTTCTTCCAGCCGGCGCAGCGGGACACCGCCCTCGTCGTCCCGGACGTGCTGCGCAGACGGCTCTTCCACCTCCACGACGGCCTCGCCTGTGCGGGGGCGGGCGGCGGCCGGGATCCGATCGTGCGGCACTTCCTCGAAACCCACGGGCTGGTCAAGCAGTTCGACGTGCAGCAGTTGCTCGGACACGTGCGGAAGGCGCTCGCGGCGAGCAGCTCGCAGAGGCTGCGGGACCAGGCACTGAAGTTCGTCTTCCGGCTCCACCGCTCGCACCGCTCCGGCCGCCCGCTGGAGGTCAGCGGGCTTGGGCTGTACCTTCCATCGGCCGCCGGACCGATGATCCGGGCCGCCGGTGCGGCGTTCGGCGCCGGCTGGCAGGGCACCTGCGGGGACGACCTGGCCGCCGTGGTCGAGGAGGGCCGGTCGGTCTCCTCGGACTTGAAGTGGCTGGTGGACCGGCTGATCGCGCCGCCCGAGGAGTTCGTCGGCCGCAAGGAGAGCCAGGAGGAGTGGCGTGACTTCCTCGTCGCGCTCGGGGTCACGGACGGGCTGATACCCGTGCGCTCGGGCGGAGCCCTGGAGCGCGGGCAGGGGAATCAGTTGCACACGTCCTGGTTGGTCCGAGCGGCCAAGGTGTCGGCGCGGATCGCCGAGCAGTGGACACCGCTCGTCCGCCGCCCGCACAGTCCCGCGTCCTACCCGCAGACGCCCTACGTCGGGACGGGTGCGCTCCGGCTGCCGGGGCAGGACGTCGTCGACGGCCTCGGCGAAGCCGGGCGCCTGGCCTACGCACGGTTGGTCCTGCAGGGCCTGTCGCACTGGGACGAGCGGAAGTTCACCAGCCGGTGGACCCGTGACAGGACCGGCGACGCGGACCCGCAGCTGGTGCCGACCCCGCTGGCCGCGTTCGTCCGCGAGCAGCCCTGGCTCCCGGTGCGCGGTCGGGACCGGCACACCGTCTTCGTCCGCCCCGGGGAGGCCTGGCACTACCAGGGCCCGCCGGAGGAGGAGCCGGCCTTCCTGCAGAGCGTGGCCCCCCGGTTCCGGGGTCTCCTCGATGCCGGGAACACGCTCATCCGGCTCCGCGCACTGGGCCTGCCCACCTGGGACCGCGCGGAGGACAGTCTGCGGCTCATCGCCCACCTGGGCCGACAGGTCGCCTCCGGGGCGGTCGGGGCGGAGGACTGGCCCACGGCCCAGCGGGCCAACCAGCGTGCCTGGCGCGGTCTGGTCTCCCTCCCCGAAGGCGACCGCGCCCCGCGCCTGGTGGCCGGGCGACTGACCGGAGCGGAGCTGCTGGTCGAGTCGGGCGAGCGCCTGACCACTGCCGGCTTCGAAGCGCTGCGCAAGGGCGACCGGACCCTCTACGTCACCGGGGACCGTGACTCGCTGACGGCCCGTCTGCTCCGCGAGACGGAGCACCACCTGCTCGTGGTGCCGGGCGTGGCCCGGCAGGTCTTCGGGCTGCTGCGAACGATCTTCCCGGGCTCGGTCCGCCTGGTCGACCGGACGAGGCCGTCCGTCGTGGTCGACGGCACCACCGATGACCTCACGGGCCTGGGCGTGCCGGTGGTCGGTACCCTGCCCTGGCTGCCCCTCGCCGTCGCCGCCCTGGCCGACCACGCCGACGGCGGCATCCGCCCGACCGACACGGCCCTGACGGCGCTGGTCGCGGCTGTCCGGACGCTCCGGGTGCACGGCTACCGAAGCCTCGCCCTCTCGATCGGCGACCTGCCGATCGACCTGCCCGAGCACCTCTCCGGTGTGCTGCCGGTGCTCGACCCGCGCCGGCCGCTGGTCCTGGCTCCGAAGGCGCTCCTGCAGCAGCCCGGTTGGGAGGCGTCGGGGCCGTTGCTGGAGGCGGCCGCCCATGCCGTGGGGCGCCCCGTGTTCGGGATGCGTCTGCGGCTGGCCGCGTACGAGCTGGGGGCCGTGTACGCGGACAGTGCCGATCCGGGCGAGGACCGCCTCGCGCGCGCCCTCCAGCTGTCGCCCGCGCAGGTGGAGGAGACGAAGCAGCGCCTCGACGGCTCGGTGGCCGGGATCCTGGAGCGCTGCCTGCCCGTCCTGGTGCACTGCCTGGGCGAGGAGCGGGCGCGGGAGCTGGTCGAACCTCCGCCGTCCGACAGTCGGGAGCTCGTCGCGCTGCTCGCACCACATCAGGACGAACTGCCCTTGACGCCGGCGAAGTTGGTGGCCGAGGCGCGGGCGGCCCGTGACGTGGACGAGCTGAGGAGGGCGGCCGGGATCGACTTCGCGGAGTTCAACCGGACGCTGGCGGAGCTGGCTCCCCGGTACCGGCCGACCAGTCGGGCGGAGGAGCACGAGGACGAGGTGCGCCGGTACGTCGACCTGCACCGGGGCGGGCTGGTGGACCGGCTCCGGTGGGCGAGGGTGGACCGCTTCGACCGGCGCGAGGCCGTCGACGGGTGGCCCGGACTGCGGGGTCTGTCGTGGATCACGGCGCCGGACGCCTGGGCCCTGACGGTCGATCAGGTGAGCGCGGCCGAGCTGCGCGCGCACATCGAGTCGGAACTCGCCCGGCAGCTGGGTCACGAGGCACCGGCGAAGGGCGAGCGTCTGCCCGTGCTGGAGTCACTGCGTGGCCGGAACGGTGTGCTGGTCCGCAGGACGGCACCGCGGATCGTGTCGTTGATCCGGGCCGCGGGTCGGCCCGTTCCCGGTGCCCTGGACGGGGAGGACCCGGGGGAGTCGCTGCTGTCCCTGCTCGACGGGGCGGGCGCCCTGGACTTCCGGGAGCTCGCCGAGGCCGATGTCACGGCCTGGACGGCGGCCCTCGGGCAGTGTCCCGCCGGGATGCCCGTCGAGCTCGACCCGGCCGCCCACGGGCTGACCCCGGAGGACCTGGAGAAGGTCCAGGACGCCGAGTGGAAGGAACGCGAGGCCCGCGCGCGCCGCAGGGGCGTCATCTCGCTCGGCGGCACCGAGTTCGACATCGCGGCCGGTGACTTCACCGAGCTGGTGGTCGAACTGGAGACCCTGCTGGAGGTGGAGCCGGGCCGGCTCCGGGGCGGGAACAGATTCGCCGAGCTCAAGGAGCCCAAGCCGCCACGGGCCGCCCGGACGGGATCCGTCCGGGCCGGGGGCCGGCCACCGGCGGACCGCAACCTCTCCGCCGCACAGCGGCAGGCGATCGGCTTCGTCGGGGAGTGGTTCGCCTACCGCTGGCTGAGGAAGCACCACCCGGCCACCAACGAGACCAGCTGGGTGTCCTCCAACGGCCGGAGCGTCTTCCCCGGGCTGCCGGGGGACGACGGCCTCGGCTACGACTTCCGGGTGGGCTCGGGCCGCCACCCGCTGATGTTCGAGGTGAAGGCCACCCGGGGCGAGGGCGGGGAGATCGAACTGGGAACGAGCGAGGTGGCGGCCGCACAGCGCTACGCCGGGAGCGACCGGTGGCGGATCCTCGTGGTCACCTCGGTACTCGACCCGGACGCCGTCCGGGTGCGCGTCCTGCCCAACCCCTTCGGCCCGCGCGGACGCGGACGCTACCGGGAGGAGGGCGGGGCGCTGCGTTTCTCGTACCGCGTCTGACGGGCCGTCAGCCGGTCGTCGTGGGAAGCCACATGAGCAGGGAAAACACAACGTCGACAGGTGGAGGACGGACGGCTAGCCTCACCTGGTCCCCGGCGATCGGCCACGGTCGTACGGGAGTTCCGTGTCGGATACCCCAAGCAGGGAGACGTATGCCCCAGCTCGCGCTGTACACCTTCGGCGTCTTGAAGGCGCCGCTCGCCGATCCCGGGCCGCTCACGCGCGAGCTCTACGAGAGCGGTGAGGAGGTCTACCGGACGATCGCCGGGCACCCCGGGTACCTGGGGCACGCCGAGCCGGCGGCGAGCGACCGGGGGCGGCTGTTCGGCGCCGACTGGGGTGCGTGGGGGGAGTTCGTGGTGCCGGGGTGGTAGGGGAAGGGACGGACGGCGGAGACCACCGCGCTGGCCGCGACCCTCTCGCTCTGGACCGATCCGCGCTCCGCGTCCGACGCCGTCTACGGCGGGCTGCACCGGGCGGCGCTGAACAGGCGTCACGACTGGTTCGAGCGGGCGGAGCAGCCGAACCACGTGGTGTGGTGGACGGCCGACGGGGAGACCCCCACATGGCAGGACGGGGTGACCAGGCTGGAGCACCTCCACGAGCACGGGCCGGCACCGCACGCCTTCACCTTCCGCCACGCGTTCACCCCGGACGGGACGCCGACCGCCAGGAGTTGACGCGGTGGAGCGGGCGGCCACCGTGCCACCCGGCACCGGGACGGCGATGTCACCATGACAGCCTGAGCCGGTGGAAGATCTCATCGGTGTCCAGACACCGCACCAGCGTCTGACCGACCCTGACGAGGCGATCGCGGCACTCGAGCGTGCCGTACCCGGCTTCGCCGCACTCCGCCTCGCGGTGCCGCAGGCCTTCGACTGGCCGGCGCTCGAAGGCGCCCTGGGAGCCCCGCTCCCCGCCGACTACAAACGGCTCTGCGAGCTCTACCCCACTTTCGTGCTCGGCGACTTCCTCTCCGTCTACTATCCGGCGGCCGGTCGCGAGAAGGACTGGCCACAGGCGCTCCAGGAGGAACTGGAGATCGTCATGGAGTGGTGCGAGGACAACGACCCCGTCATCCCCTTGCAGCCGTACCCCACCCCGGGCGGCTTCCTCCCCTGGGGCGGGTCGAACCAGGGCGACATCTTCCTGTGGAGCACCAGCACGGCAGGACCGCAGGAGTGGACGGTCACGGTCGCCTCGCGCAACAACGTCTGGTGGCACTACACCGGCGGGCTGGTCCAGTTCCTCGCCGACCTGATCAGCGGTGCGCTGGAGCCGTGGGGACTGCCCGTGATCCGGCCCGAGGCCTACGCATGGTGAGGTGACGCACCGGACTGCCGTCCCTAGAGCGGGAGTTCGGCCACCAGGGGGAGGTGGTCGGAGACCGGCAGCCGCTGCGCCCGCGCGGGGCGGTCGGGGGCGGGGCCGGAGGTGAGGATGTGGTCGAGTTGGAGGCGCGGGTGGTGGGCGGGGAAGGTCCGGGCCCGGGTGGTGGGGTGCCAGTCCTTGCCGAGGACGGCCGTCGGGACGGTGCCGGGAAGGTTGAGGTCGCCGAGGAGGACGTGGGGTCGTGGCAGGTCGGCGATCCACTTCCGTACGGCGAGGAGCTGGCGGACGTTCCAGCCCGGGACGAAGGACAGGTGGAGTGCCACCGCCGTGAACGGGCCGCGCCGGCCGTCCAGCACTGCCGCCAACGCCACCCGAGGGTGGTCCCGGACCACCCGGAGCCCGGTGCGGCCGGTGGCGGGGAGCAGGGCCGCGACCGGTGGTTCGGCGAACCGCCGGGCCCGCCACTCCCGTACCGGCAGTTGTGAGAACAGCGCGATCCCGTGCGAGGGTGCCGTGCCGTCGTGGCCGGTCCCCGGTGGGCCGTACACCCGCAGGCCCGGTTCCGAGCGCTCCCGTACCCAGCCGCGCCCCTCCCGGGCCCGGGCGTGGAACGCGGACGCGTAGCGCCACTCCACCGGTCCGATCGCCTGCGCGACGGCCCGCGCCTGGTCGACGCGGCCGGAGCGCTCCTGGAAACGGTCCAGTTCCTGAAGCACCGTCACCTCGGCGTCCAGCGCCGCCACGGCCTCCACCAGTGCGCCGGCCCCCACCGGGCCCGGGCCGTCGGCTGCCGCCCGCCCGTGGAGGACGTTGAAGGTCGCGAGCCGCACCGGGGCCGATTCGATCATCCCCTGACGCTACCTCAGCGCAGTGCGTCCGTTCGCCGGACAGATCTGACCGTGGACGGGCAAGCTGTGTGCCGACGGAACGGGGGAGACGAGGGTGATCGAGACGATCGTCGCCGTGGTGGGGGCGTTCAGCACCCTGGCGGGCGTCGGGATCGGCGTCGCGGGCTACCGCAGCCAGGCGGCCTTGGTGCGTCTGCAGGGCGAGCAGCTCCGGCGCCAGATCGAGGACTCGGAGCGGGCGCAGCGGTCGGCGGAGTCGGCCGAGAGGCGGGCGGAGGCGGCGGAGCACCGGGCGCGGGAGGCGGAGCGGCGCGCCGAGCAGGCCGCCCGGCAGCGGACGGAGCAGGAGGAGCGGGCCGAGCGGTGGCGCGAGCGGCAGCAACTCCTCGTGCATGCCCGGGGCTTCACGGTCGAGGCGGCCGGGCAGGCGGTGCGGGTCGCCTACCGGGGTGCCCATCCGGTGACGGAGGTCCGCCTGTACTGGCGGGGGACAGAGATCACCCCGGGCGGCCGGGGCCTGGACCTCTACGCCGCCCCCGGCGCCCCGTCGGCTGCGGAGGCGACCGCCTCCGTGCCGGGAATGCCCGAGGGAGATCCGGTTCAACTCGCCGACATCCTGGCCGAGTTCACCGACATCCACCGCCGTCGCTGGCGGCGCCGGGGCGACGGCACCCTCCTCCTGCGGGACACCGACGGGCAGTGGAGCAGCGAGCCCACGGCTTGGCTGGACGACGTCCCTGCCCTGCCGCGCCCCGCCTGGCTGGACGACGTCCCTGCCCTGCCGCACCCTGCCTGGCCGCCGACGCCGACGCCGCAGGGGACGCCGTGGGGCCGGCCGCAGGTCGGGGACCCGATGCCGCAGGTCCGGCCCTACCCCGCCGCCGCGCCGTACCCGGCCGGGCCGAAGCCGCTCCTGGAGCACGACGCACCCCGTCCCCGGGACGTCCGGTCCGCGCGGTGGTGGCGGCCCGTCCTCTCCCTCGCCGGCATCGGGATCGGTGTCGCCTGTCTGCTCCTGCTGGCCTTCTAGTGCCGCGCCCGGCAGGGTTTGCCCCGGCACGCCGCCCGGCACGCGCCCTCCTTGCCCGCCATCGGGCAGGAGGGGCCCTTTCGCCGCACCGGTCAAAAGCCCGGGTAGCTCCGCTACGACGGGCCTTCGCCCGGCACGCCGACAGCACGCACCGAACGACGCGACGGGGCAAACCCTGCCGGGCGCGGCACTAGAGTCCGTCCGGTCCCGCATCCAACCGGGCGGCCGCCACCCGGCGGACCTCGGCGTCCTCCAGCGGGTCGTGGCGCAGCACCGAGAGCCGGTCCCCCGTCCGCCGGTGGATCGGCACGTGCGTGGCGGCCAGCAGCCGGACTCCGGACTCGCAGTCCCACAGCCCCTGCGCCAGTGCTCGCCGACTGCGCACGGGGTCGACCGCGACCATGGCCCGCAGGACGGCCGTACGTTCGGCCGAGTGCGGGGTCAGCCTCCACAGGGCGTGGAGGGCGGGCAGCGCTCCGTGCGCCGCGGGGCCGTGCCGGGTGATGGCGTCGGCCAGCGGGGTGAAGCCGCACCAGTCGCGCTCGTGCATCTTGCGCTGCCACGTGGCCAGCAGGTCGGGGAGGCCGGCGCCGTCCGGATCGTCCCACGACGCGCCCTGTCCGTCCGGGAGTCCGGTGCAGGAGGGGCGGAACCGGTCGGCGGAGCCGGTGATGTGCTCGTCGCCCGGAGCCCAGGTCCGCCAGGGCTCGTCGCCGGACCACAGTGGACCGCAGACGTCCTCGGACTCGGACTCGGACAGCCGTTCCGAAACCCGGGCCCGCAGGCCGGACCACCGCTCGACCGGCCACTTCGCCGCGATCAGTTGGAGGACGTGCAGCCAGCGCCGCCCGGTGTGGACGTACCGCAGCAGTTGGTGCTCGGCCTCGGCGTCCCCGGCGCGGGCGAGTGCTTCCAGGACGCCGGCGGTCAGCCTGAAACCGGCTCCCTGCTCGGTCCACGGATCGGCGCGGTCCCGGGTCCACAGCCAGCGGACGACGGGGCCGATGTCCATGCCCAGGTCGCGCACCAGCCGGGCCAGGTAGACCTCGCGCTGGTCGATCAGCTGCCACCAGCGGTGGTCCGTACGGATGCAGGCGTGTACGAGACCGGCGGCGTCGGGGTCCTGCGGTGCTCGCAGGGCCCCGACGCCGTGCCCGGCCTGGAGGGCGCCGAGCAGCTGCCCGGGGTCCGAGTAGCACCAGCCCGACTCGGTGCTGTCGACGTCGTCGTACCGGTTCGGCTCGGGGGCGTGCCCGGTGAGGGGCTCGTCGGTGGGAGTCATCGGGTGCACCATGGCCGACCACGCGTCGGGAGGGCCAGCGCATTTCCGTCCGGCGGGAGGTGAGCCGGCGTCAGGGCCGGTGGAAGGTGACTTCGGGGAAGGACGCCGACGGGCCGTCGAGGAGGGGTGAGGGGGTGCCCCGGAGGTGCTGGTCGAAGAAGGCGGCGACGTAGGTGCGGACGAGCTGCGCCGAGCGGGCGCCGGGGAGCGGGGTCTCCGGGTGGGGGTAGCCGGAGGCGTCGCCGAGGACGGGCCAGTCGGTGAAGCCGGGGTGGCCGAGGCCGGTGACGGCCGGCCAGCGCTTCCAGCCGTCGAGGCGGGCCCAGGCCTCGTTCCAGGAGGGGTCGTCGAAGTCCGGCGGGAGGAGGGCGGGGTCGCCGGAGAGCATCAGGAAGGGGCGTCCGGCGAGGCCGGTCTCGGGGACGGGGGTGAAGAAGGTGCCGTCGAGGTTGGCCCCCGCGTCGACCCGGGGGTCGGCCGCCATGACGGCGGAGGCGGCGTTGCCGCCGATGGAGTGGCCGGCGGCGCCGATCCGGCTGCTGTCGATCAGCCAGGAGTACCGCCAGGCGGGGTGCGGGCCGGTGATCCGGTCCAGGACGAAGGACAGGTCGCGGGCACGGCCGTCCGAGACCCGCTTCAACTCGCCGGTGGGGAAGACCTGTTCGCAGGCCTTGCAGGTGAGCAGGCGCCCGCCGGGGAAGAGGGTGCCGTCCGACTCGTGGGCGTGGTCGACGGCGGCCACCACGTAGCCGCGGCTGGCGAGGTCCTCGGCCAGGCCGGTGAGGGAGGCGCGGGGGAGGGAGAAGCCGGGGGAGAGCACGACCAGGGGGTAGCGGCGGGCGGTGGGGCGGGGGAGGGCGTCGGTGCGGGCGTGGGTGTGGGTGGCGGCGACGCGTTCCGGGGTGGTGTGGTCGGCGAGTTGGCCCCGGTCGGTGAGCAGGGCCTTGGCCTCGTCGGTGGTCAGGTAGGGGGCGGGGGAGCCGGTGCGGGGGAGGGCCGGGTAGTAGAGCGAGAGCAGCAACTCCCGGTCCTCGGTGGGCACCCAGGGGTCCTTGCGGGTGTGGTCGACCAGGGAGAGGGTGTCGCGTCCGACGGCGAAGTGGCCGGTGGGGGGCGGGAGTTCGATGTCGCGCGGGGCGGAGGTGGCGGCGGAGGCGGGGCCCGGGAGGGCGGCCGTGAGGGTGAGGGCGGCGGTGGCCGCGACCGTCGCCACGGCGCGGATGATCTTCTGCATGGGTGGATGATAGGCAAGTAAGGCTAGGCTTGCCTAACGTGCTGGTCGGGGTGGCTGTGCGGGCGTGGAGGGGCACTTGACGGTGGGTCAGGGGCGGGAAAAAGGAGTGGGTCGGGGTTGGGTGGTGCTGGGAGGATCGCCGGATGGGTGCATTGGACGCGGTGGCGGCCCGGGTGGCCGCCGGGGCAGTGGTGGAGTTCAGGCCGACCGGCGGCTCGATGGTGCCGCTGATCCGGAGTCGGCAGCTGGTGACCGTCGCCCCGGTCGACCCGGCCCTGGTCGAGGTGGGCGACATCGTGCTGGCCCGGGTCGCGGGGACGGTGTACGTGCACCTGGTCTCGGCGCTCGACCGGACGCGGAAGCGAGTGCAGATCAGCAACAACCGCGGCCGGGTGAACGGCTGGACCGGCTACGACCGCGTCTTCGGCATCTGCACGGCGGTCGACGGCGTCGCCCGGGCCGGCACCACGGCGAAGCTCAGGAGCCTGCCGTCCGCCGCCACGCGTTGAGCGGGGACGGCTGCAGGACGAGCTCGCCCGCGAGGTTGAGGATGCGGACGGAGCCCATGGGGAAGCGGACGGTGACGCCGTCGGCGAAGTCGTCGGCGCCGTACCGGTGGCGGACCCTGCGGACGGAGCGGATCTGCTCGCCGACGAAGCCGGTCACGGGGAAGCCGGGCGGGTCGTCCTCCACCGTGGCGTGCCCGTACGCCTCCGTGTCGTGGGGGGCGTCGGGCCGGTCGGGCTCCAGGGTGAGCTCCAGGGTGAGTTCCCTGCCCTGCGCGGAGAACCGGACGGGGCCGAGGCCTTCGAGGTGCCACCACATGTGGAGGAGGGAGGGCTCTGCCTCCGGGTGCTGCTGCCGGGCGGCCGTCACCCGTAGCAGGCGTCGTCCGGCGAGGTCCTCGGTGTCGATCATCCGGTGATGCTCTCACGCCGCTCGGCGACCGGGCCCGAGCGGGCGCGGCGGGAGGTGTGCCAGAAGGAGTAGAGGCTGCCCGCGCAGAGCAGGGCGACGGCGGAGGCGGAGATCAGGAAGGCGGGGGAGGTGGGGTCGGAGGCGCTGGCGCCGGCGGTGACGTAGGCGGCGGTGCCGGGGACGACGCCGAGGGCGGTGGCGGCGGCGAAGGGGAGGGCGCGGACGCCGGAGAAGGCGGCGGCGTAGTTGGCGCCCTGGAAGGGGATGCCGGGGATCAGGCGCAGCAGCAGGACGGAGCGGAAGCCCTGGTCGGTGAGGCGGCGGTCCAGCGCGGTGAGGAGGCGGCCGCGCAGCAGCGGGCGGACGGCGTCGCGGCCCAGGGTGCGGCCGAGGGCGAAGGCGAACAGCGCGCCGAGGGTGGTGGCGGCGACGGCGACCGGGATGCCCTGGGCGGCGCCGAGGAAGAGGCCGGCGGCGGCGTTGAGAGCGGGCTTGGGGACGAAGGCGACGGTCGCCGCCGCGTAGACGAGCAGGAAGAGCGGGGCCGGGACCCCGCCCTCCAGCAGTTCGGTCGGACTCCAGAGCAGCAGGGACCCGGCCGCCGCCGCGAGCACGGCGAGCAGTGCCCCGAGCCGGAGGCGGGGGGAGCGGGCCAGGCGTGCGAGGACTGTCACCCGGTGAGGGTAACCCGGAAGCGGTGGTCAGACGGTGGGCAGGGGGAGGGCGTCGAGCAGGCGGGAGAGCTCCTCCTCGGTGTTGTAGTAGTGGACGGAGGCCCGGACCACCGTGGGCAGGCCGCGGGCGCCCAGGTCCCACTGGGCGCTGGTGGCGTGGGAGACCGAGACGTTCACGTCGCGGGAGCGGAGCAGGTCGGCGACGGCGGGGGAGTCGTGGCCGTCGACGGTGAAGCTGACGATGCCGGACAGGCGCAGCCCCCGGTCGTGGACGTGGACGCCGGGGAGGGCTGCCAGGCCCTCGCGGAGGCGGGCGGCCAGGGTGGTGACGCGGCGTTCGATGGCGTCCGGGCCGAGGGCGAGGGCGGTGTCCACCGCGACGCCGAGGCCGATCTTGCCGGCGTAGAAGGTCTCCCAGGTCTCGAAGCGGCGGGCGTCCGGACGGACCTCGTACGCGTCCGGGCCGGTCCAGGTGGCCGCGTGCAGGTCCAGGAAGGGCGGCTCCAGACGCTCCGTCAGGCGGCGCGAGGCGTAGAGGAACCCGGTGCCGCGCGGGCCGCGCAGGAACTTGCGGCCGGTCGCGGTCAGCAGGTCGCAGCCGATCTCGGCGACGTCCACCGGGAGCTGGCCGACCGACTGGCAGGCGTCCAGCAGGTAGGTGACGCCGAACTCCCGGGCCACCTTGCCGATCTCGGCGGCCGGGTTGACCAGGCCGCTCTGGGTGGGCACGTGGGTGACCGCGATCAGGCGCACCCGCTCGTCCGTCATCGCGCGCAGCGCCTCCACGTCGAGCTGCCCGTGCTCGTCGTCCGGGACGGTCTCGACGCTCACCCCGTGGCGGCGGGCGGTCTGCAGGAAGGCGATGGCGTTGGAGGCGTACTCGGCCCGGGCGGTGAGGATGCGGTCGCCCGGGGCGAAGCGCAGGCCGTAGAAGGCCATGTCCCAGGCGCGGGTGGCGTTCTCGGTGAAGGCGATCTCGTCGCGGTCGGCGCCGATCAGGCCGACCAGCGCGTCGTAGGTGTGCTCGATCCGGTCGTGGGCGGCGGCCGCGGCCTCGTAGCCGCCGATGGTGGCCTCCAGCTCCAGGTGAGAGGTGACGGCGTCCAGTGTCCGGCGGGACATCAGGGCGGCCCCGGCGTTGTTGAGGTGCGCCTTGTGGGCACAGCCCGGGGTGTCCCGGCGGAGCGACTCGATGTCCATGTCCGTGCTGCCTCTTCCGGTCGGGGGACGTGCCTGCCGCACACCACCATCCCAGACCGGGGGCGGGGGAGGGAGGGGAGGCCGAACGGTGGCAGGACGGCGGGCGGACGGGTGAAGCCGGACGAACGGGGCGAGTGGGCCGAGCCGGTGACCTATGGTCAGCTTTTTCGCGGGCCGGATGCCTCGTTGGGACACGCAGGTGTGCGCTGGGTGGCCGGAGCGGGGGGTGGCGGAGGAGAGCCGGGCCGGGGAGGTCACGGGCGGGGCGGTCATCTCTTCGGGTGGAGGGTGATTTGTGTCGAATTCTCCCTCGGGCGGAGAGTGGGCGGCCGTCCCCACCTGAGGCCCCTGCCTGAGGCCCTTCCCGAGAGCGAGGCGATCCGCATGTCCGTGCCACCCGTCCCCTTCGCACCGGGAAGACTCCCCGGACTGGGCCACGCCCCCGCCCTGCTCCGTGACCCGCTGGGCTTCCTCGGCTCGCTCTCCCGGGCCGGCGAGGTGGTCCGGATCGGCCTCGGGCCGCGCACCGTCCACGTGGTCACCAGCCCCGCCCTGGTGCACACCCTGCTCACCCCGCTGGCCCGCTCCTGCCCGCGCGGCGCCGTGCAGCAGACCCTGCGGGACGCCTTCGGCGACGGCCTGCTGATGAGCGAGGGCACCGCCCACCGCGACCGCCGCCGCTCGCTCCAACCCGCCTTCACCGCCGAGCGGGTGGCCGGGTACGTCCCGCTGGTGGAGCGCCTGGCCCGGGAGCGGATCGGCGGCTGGCAGCCCGGCCGCACCGTGGACGTGGCCCGCGAGATGAACCACCTCGCGCTGGAGATCGTCACCGGCACCCTGTTCGGCGCCGGGCTGCACCCCGGGCACACCGGCGCCTTCCACCGCGCCCTGCCCGAACTGGTGAAGGGTCAGATCCTCCAGTCGCTCTGGCCGCACCCCGCGCTGGCCCGCCTCCCGCTCCCGGTCAACCGCCGTTTCGCCGCCGCCGTCCGGGTGCTCAACCGGGTGGTCGACCAGGCCGTCCGCACTCCGGGCGAGGACGAGGCCGGCCCCCTGCTCGCGCTGCTGCGCACCGCCACCGACCCGGCCACCGGCCGCCGCCTGGACGAGCACGCGGTGCGCTCCGAGGCCATCGCCATGTTCGGCGCCGGCACCGAGACCGTCTCCACCACCCTCACCTGGCTCTGCCAGGAACTGCTCGACCACCCCGCGGTGCACCGCGAACTGCTCGCCGAGATCGACCAGCAGCTCGGCCCCGGCGAGGAGTTGAGCACCCAGGCGATCGAACGGATGCCCTACCTGCGGCGGGTGCTGCGCGAGGTGCTGCGGCTGCACGCCCCCAACGCCTTCCTGATGCGCACCGCCGCCGAACAGGTCCGGCTCGGCCCCTACACCGTCCCCGCCGGGGCCGAACTCCTCTACAGCCTCACCGCGCTGCACCGCGACCCGGCCCGCCACACCGACCCGCTGCTCTTCGACCCCGACCGGCCGCTCTCCACCGAACGGCACGCCTTCCTCCCCTTCGGGGCCGGCAAGCACCGCTGCATCGGCGAGGCCTTCGCCTGGATGGAGCTGGCGGTGGTGGCGGTCACCCTGCTGCGCACCTGGCGGCTCCGGCCGGTGGCCGGGGCCAGGGCCCGCGAGGTGGTGTGGACGACCGTGCAGGCCCAGGGGGTGCGGCTCAAGCCCGAGCGCCTGGCGGGGGCCCGGCTGCTCCCGGCCCCCGCCGCCGAGAGGACCCCCGCCGCCGAGAGGGCCGCCGTCGCGGGGACCACCGCCGAGAAGGCCGCAGTCGAGGGGGCCGATGCCGAGAGGACCACCGCCGAGAAGGCCGCCTTCGAGAAACCGGCCCACCGCACCGCCCCGGCGGGGCGCCGGTGAACTCCGCGCTCGACACCCGCACCCACGAGGACACCCGGCACCAGGACTGGCTGCTCCGGCACGGCCTGCTGCGTCGCCACGGTCTGGACCGCTACCGCGCCTACGGCCTCCCGGAGCTGATCGACCTCAGCTACCCCGGCGCGCCCGTCCAGGAGCGCCGGCTGCTGCTGGACGTGCTCGGCTGGTTCACCCTGCTGGACGACCACTTCGACGGGCCGATCGGCCACCACCCGCCCAGCGCCGCGGAGTTCACCGGCCGCCTGATCGCCGCCACCAGGGCGGCCGGCCGGCCGCGGGTGCCGCTGGTGCCCCCGGCGGACCGGGGCGACGCGCTGCTCGGGGCCTGGACCGAGCTCTGGTACCGGCAGTGCCTGGGGCGCAGCGGCCGCTGGCGCCGCCGCGCCGCCCGGGACTGGGCGGACTGCCTGCGCACCTTCGTCACCGAGACCGAGCACCGCAGCCGGGGCACCCTGCCCGGCGGGCTGCCGGCTGTGCTGATGCGCCGTCACGCCAGCTGCCTCTACCCGTTCATGAACCTGCTGGAGCGGGTGGCCGACCGCGAACTGCCGCGCGGGCTCTGCCTGCGGGCGGACTGGCGGCGGCTGCGCGCGCACACCGCCGACGCGGCGACGCTGATCAACGACCTGTTCTCGCTGGAGCGGGAGGAGAGGCAGGGCAGCGGGTTCAACACCGTCACGCTGCTGCGCCGGGAGTTCGGGCTGAGCCGGGAGACCGCCCGGCGGGTGGTGGCGGACCGGACGGCGGGGCTGCGGGCCGAGAGCGAGCTGCTGCGCAGCGGGCTGGCGCTGCGTCACCCGGGCGCCCGCTGGTACCTGGAGGGGACCAGGCAGCTGGTGGACGGGGTCTACGCCTGGACCAGTGCGAGCCGTCGCTACCGTTCGGAGTGAGGGGGGGCCGTGGTCGCGCCGTGGTGCCCCCGCACCGCGGCGCGACGGGGGTCAGCGGAGCGGGCCGAAGAGCCAGTTCCCCGGGGTGTCCGGCTCCTCGCTGGTGTAGTACTCCTCGACGGCGTGGCAGACCTGGTTGAGGCTGATCGCCCCGTCCCCGTCGGTGTCGAGCATGGTGAAGGCGACCTCGAGCTTCTCCTGCCTCAGGCCCAGCGTGCGGCCGTACATGGTGATGAACTGCTCGCGGCTCAGCCACCCGTCGTCGTCGGTGTCGCAGAGCTCCAGCCAGGCCCGGAGCATGGTGTTCATCCGGCCGAGGAATCCCGCCCGGTCGGTGGCGACGGCCTTGCGGACCCCGGCCCGCCACTCCTCGCGGTCGATGGAGCCCTTGTGGGCGGTGTCCATCGGGATGAGGTCGATGTCCCAGAGGGCGGCGAAGGCGCCCTCCAGGCGGGCCACCACGCTGATCGAGTGGCTGTCGAAGGCGGAGCTGAGGCGCGAGGCCAGCGAGATCAGGTCCTCTTCGCGGATGTGCCCGTCCTGGTCGGTGTCCAGCATGTCGAACGAACGGTCGAGCTTCTGGTCGAGCACGGTGCGCGTGGTCATTCGGGTTCCCCTCCCCGGCCCCTTCCGGGCCGTCGGTCGCCCGGGACCTACCCCGGCGGCGGGGGCCGAGTCTCACTCGTTGGAGTGGTTTGACTGATCGTCAGACTGATTGATTCCGAGGGGATGTGGGTTCCGCAGGGATTTGAGCAGGGCGATGTCGGCGGCGTGCCGAGCACCCTCCACCCGGGCCGGGTCGTGGCGTCCGTCCGGGGTCTCGATCACGAACGGGACGCCCTCGGTGGCGGGGTGGGCCAGCAGGGCCGCGAAGGCGGCCGCGCCGATGTGCCCCGCGCCGATGTTCTGGTGGCGGTCCTTGCGGGCTCCGGCCACGTCCATCGAGTCGTTGGCGTGCACCAGCCGCAGACGGCCGGGGCCGGCCGCGGCGGTGAGCGCGTCGAGCGTCTTCGCCACGCCCTCGGGATCGGCCAGGTCGTGCCCGGCGGCGAAGGCGTGGCAGGTGTCGAGGCACACCCCCACCTTGGGGTGGTGGTCCAGTGCCTCGACGTAGGCGGCCAGGTCCTCCATCCGGGAGCAGAGCGAGCTGCCCTGCCCGGCGGTGGGCTCCAGCAGCAGCCACGGCGCGTCCTCGCCGAGCGCGTCGAGCTCGTCCAGCAGGGGCCGGACGTCCTCGCGCACCTGGCGCATCGCGGCCGCGTACCGGGAGCCGCCGCCCGGCTCCTGTCCGACGGCGGATCCGGTGTGCACCACCACGCCGAGGGCACCGATGCGGTGGCCCCGGCTCAGCGAGTGGCGCAGGGAGTCGGCCGAGCGCTCCCGGGTCGCGGTGCTGTCCGAGCCGAAGTTGATCAGGTAGGGCGCGTGCACGTAGGCCGGGATGCCGGACTCCGTGCACGCCGCCCTGAACTCCTCGTCGCGGGCCGGGTCGCCTGCCGGCGTGGCCCAGCCGCGCGGGTTGGCGACGAAGACCTGTACGGCCTCGGCGCCGACCCGCTCCGCGTACGCCAGCCCGGTGCCGACCAGTCCGCGGCCGGCCACCGGTACGTGGGCGCCGACGGGGTTGCGGAGGGCGGGCGGAGCTGCGTGGTTCATGGCCCCGAGGGTAGCCGGGCCGTCGTCCGGATCGACGGCCGGGACCAGGGGGCGGATCGGTGTGGGGGGATTGGGCGGAGGCCTGGATCAGACCTCGAAGCCTGCGGCCCAGGTGGCGAACGCGGCCCAAGCTGCGGTGCCGAACTCCAGGTGCGGGCCCTGCGGGTCCTTGGAGTCGCGGACCGGGACGACGCCGTGCGCAGCGGAGAGGTTGAGGGCCGGCTGCACGCAGTTGCCGCCGGACGCCCCGCTGTAGCTCGACGACTGCCAGTCAGCTCGGTTCAGCTCGCTGTTCGTCAGCATGGTGTTGGTGCTCCTTAGCTACCTTTTCAACGAGGTTCAGCGACGCTTCCGGTGACAGTGCGTCGGCCCGCGCCAGGTCATAGGAGAGTCTCAACTCCCTTACCCTGTCGGGGTTTTCGACCAGCACACCGGTATGCGGCGCCTCGACGTACCCCGTGTCCGGGGTGCCGTCGGTGAAGGACATTAGCGTCATCGAACCCTCCAGCAACGCATGCGCCCCACGGGACGTCTCCAGTACCTGGATCACCACCATTCTTGACCGGACCAGGCCAACCAGCTTCGCCAACTGATCAGCCATCGTGTCAAAACCGCCCACCGGTCGGCGAATGGCATTTTCCGAAAGAAGCCACCACAACAGCGGACGTGTTGGACCCGTGAGCAGTTGCTGTCGTCCGAGGCGCGCGGCGACCTTCTCTTCGATCAGTTCCGGTCGGGCCAAGGGCAGTCCGGCTTCGAATACTGCACGCATGTACCCCTCGGTCTGACCGAGCCCGGGGATCAGGTCCCCGCCGTACTCCAGCATCTGGCAGGCCCGCGGCTCCAGTTCGGCGTACGACTTGAAGAAGCTGGGGAACTGGCCGCGGGTGACGTGCGGCCAGAGCTTCGAGAAGATCCCCGCCGCGTCGAGGGTGGCGTCCACCCGTTCGGCGAACTCCCGGGTCGGGGTGCGGCGTCCGGTCTCGATCTGGCCGATCAACGAGCCGGTGTAGCCGAGGAGATCACCGAGGCCCTCCTGGCTGAGCCGGGCCTTGGTGCGGTGGTCGCGCAGCTCCGAACCGAAGAGCGCCAGCATGGATTCGGACGGGTCGAGCTCACGCGGACTGGGCATCTGTGGACGGTCCCCCGGTCTGTCGGATCGGTTGTTGGACCGTCACCTCTGGCCTTGGTAGCTCTCCGTGTCGATCCTGTTACCAAGCTAGTCGATCGACTTCCCGGTCGGCAGGACAACGAGGCAGTGCGCGACAACGGAGGTCGGCGATGGGTGAGTTGACGGAGCGGGTGGCCGAGCGGGTGCAGGTCCGGGGCGAGTACGGCAGCCGCCGTGACTTCGACCGGGCCGAGTACGTCTCCGGCGCCGCACTGTCCTTCGGCGAGTGCGGGTGTCCGATGCCGGACTGCCCGATCCGGGCGGGCGACGGCGAGCGCCTGCGCCTGGACCGCCGGATGCCGTGAGGCACTTGCCCCGGGCGGACCGGTTCGCGATCATCACCGGATGGACGACGAACCGAAGCACTTGCCCCTGAGCCTGTCCGCGCTGCGGACCGCCGCCGGCCGCGCCGGATTCACGATGTCCTGCGACGAGCGGACCGGTGCGCTGCTGGCAGCCCTCGCCGCCGCGCGACCCGGCGGACGGCTGCTGGAGCTCGGCACCGGCGTCGGCGAGGGCACTGCCTGGCTGCTGGACGGGATGGACCGGGAGGCGCGCCTGGTGACGGTGGAGCTGGACGGGGAGGTGCAGGCGGTGGCCGAGGAGCAGTTCGGGGCCGACGGCCGGGTCTCCTTCGTCCGTGGCGACGGCGGGGCGTGGCTGACGGAGTACCAGGGGCCGCCGTTCGACCTGGTGTTCGCCGACACCTGGCCCGGCAAGTTCACCCACCTCGACCGCGCACTCCAGCTGGTCGCGCCCGGCGGCCTCTACCTGATCGACGACCTGCTGCCGCAGCCGAACTGGCCGGACGGTCACCAGCAGGCGGTGGACGGGCTGCTCGCAGCACTGGAGGCCCGGGCGGACTTCCGTACCGTCCGGCTCGACTGGTCGAGCGGCCTGCTGCTCGCGGCCCGTCGGTAGACCTCAGCTCCGCCCCCAAGAGCCGTCGGCCCCTCCTGGCTGCATCCGGGAGGGGCCGACTCGTCCTCGTGCTCAGTGGGTGGTGACGCCTTCGTCCACCGTGCGGTCGGCCGCCTCGCCGGCCGACCGGTCCTGGCGCAGGGCCCCCGCGCCGAGCACCATCGCGGCCGTGAGCACGGTGACCACGGTGAAGGAGACGGTCAGCGAGCTGGCCTGGGCGATGCCGCCGACGATCGCCGGGGCGACCAGCCCGGAGGTGTAGGTGATGGTGGCGACGCCCGCGATGGAGCGGCTCGGGTCACCGCCGGTGCGGCCCGCCGCGGCGAAGGCCAGCGGGACCACCACCGCGATGCCGATCCCGATCAGGGCGAAGCCCGGGATGGCGGCCCAGGCCGAGTCGGTGGCGATCACCAGCAGCCCGCCGGCCGTGGCCAGCGACCCGCCGACCCGGACCGAGCGGACCGCCCCGAGGCGCTGGACCAGCAGGTCGCCGAGCAGCCGGGCCACCGTCATGGTCGCGGCGAAGGCGGTGTAGCAGGCGGCCGCCACACTGGGGGAGGCGCCGGTGACGTCCCGCAGGTAGACCCCGCTCCAGTCCATCGAGGCGCCCTCGGCGAAGACCGCGCAGAAGCCGACCAGCCCGATCGCCAGCGCCGAACGCGGCGGCAGCGCGAAGCGCGGCGGCTCCTCGGTGCCGGGGACGGGGCGGACGTCCAGCAGTCCGCCGCAGACCGCGTAGCCGGCCGTCGCCAGGACCAGCGCGGTGAGCGCCAGTTGGATCCGGGCGTCGAACTGCTGGTGCGCCGCCAGCACGCCGAAGCCGGAGGCGAGCAGGCCGCCGGCGCTCCACATGCCGTGCAGGCCGGACATGATGGAGCGTCCGTAGCGCTGCTCCACCTCCACGCCCTGGGCGTTCATCGCCACGTCCGACATGCCGGAGGTGGCGCCGTACACCAGCAGGGCGAGGAAGAGTGTCGGCAGGTTGAGTGCCAGCGCGGGCAGGCTCAACGAGAGGCACCAGAGCACCAGCAGCCAGCGGACGGCCGCCAGCGCTCCGTAGCGGTGGACGAAGCGGCCCGCGAGCGGCATGGCCAGCGAGGCGCCGACGGCCGGGGCGACCAGTGCCAGGCCGAGCTGACCGGGGCTCAGGTCGAGGTGGTCCTGGAGCCACGGGATGCGGCTGACGAAGCTGCCGGTGACGGCGCCGTGCACGGCGAAGACCAGGGCGATCCGCACCCTGGCGCGGCGGACCTGCTGGCCGGACTCCATGGTCTCCATCATGAGACCTCCCCCTTCGGGCTGACGGACTGAACGGATCGACGGGCGGAACGGGCGGGACGAGTGGGTGGAACGAGTGGTGGTGGCAGGGCGATAAGCTATCAGGAAGGGACCCTGATAGATAGCTCTGGAAGGATGCCGTCCCATGACCATCGCGCGCACGGCCACGCCGAGCACCGCCCGCGCCATCAACGACCGCCTGGCGCTCGACCTGCTGCTGGCCCAGGGGCCGCTCACCGCCACCGAGCTGCGCGGTCTGACCGGCCTCTCCCGGCCGACCGTCGCCGATCTGCTGGAACGGCTCCAGCGCGCCGGCCTGGTCACCGTGGCCGGCGAGAGCGGCGAGCAGCGGCGCGGGCCCAACGCCCGCCTCTACGCCCTGGTCGCCGACCGTGCGCACCTGGCCGGGATCGACGTCCGGGCGACCGGGGTGACCCTGGTGGTGGCGGACCTGACGGGTCGTACGGTGGCCACCGCCGAGGTGCCAGCCGGGCCGGAGCACGGCACGGACCTGACCGGCCGCACGATCGAGGCCCTGGCGCAGGCCTGCGCCGGGGCCGGGGTGCGGCGGCTGCACACCGTCGCGGTCGGTGCCCCCGGGGTGGTGGACCCGGCCACCGGGGAGCTGCACAACTCCGGTCAACTGCCGCGCTGGCACGCCGAACTGCTGGCCGGACTGCGCGCCCAGCCGGAGACCGAGGTGCTGCTGGAGAACGAGGTCAACCTCGCCGGGATCGCCGAGCACCGGATCGGCGCCGCCCAGGGGCGGGAGGACTTCGTGCTGTTCTGGCTGGGCCACGGCACCGGCGCCTCGGTGGTGCTCGGCGGCAGGCTGCGCCGCGGCGCCTCGGGCGGCACCGGCGAGATCGGCTTCCTGCCGGTGCCCGGCACCGGCGGACTGCCGACTGCCGACGGCTGCGACAACGGCTTCGACTCGACGGTCAGCAGCCGCGCGGTCTGCGAGCTGGCCCTCGCACACGGGCTGACGGTGCCTCCGGGCGGACCGGTCGAGCAGGCCGAGGGGGTGCTGCGGGCTGCCGTCGAGGCGGACGGCCCCGCCGAGACGGCCTTCCTGACCGAGCTGGCCGAGCGGATCGCGATCGGCGTGGCGGCCGTCTGCGTGGTGCTGGACCCGGGCTGCGTGGTGCTCGGCGGCGAGCTGGGCCGGGCCGGCGGGGCGGAGCTGGCCGCGCTGGTGGAACGGAGGCTGGCCGGGCTCTGCCCGTTCTCCACCGAGGTGCGGCCGGGCACGGCCGGAGGCGGCGCCGTCCTCGCGGGTGCGGTGCTCACCGCCGGGGACGCGGTCCGCCGGGACTTCTTCGGCGAGCCCTGACGGGGGCTCCGGTCTGACGGCGGATCAGCGCGGGCGGGCCGGGCGGCAGGGGTGGGGACTGCGAAGGGCCCGGCAGGGCGTCAGGTGGCGGGGGAGCGCAGCGCCGGCATGCCGAGCGCGACGGCGGCGAGCAGACCCGCGACCACCACGACCGTCACCAGCAGGCCGCCGAGCACCCGGCGGACCGAGCGCGGCTCGGGCTCCGGCGGGGTGACGTTGCTCTGGTAGCGCTCCGCCTCGGCTATGAAGGCGAACGGGACGGGCTCGGGTGCCATGCTCTGCTGCTCCTCAGGGGTGTTCCGGGTCGGTGTCTATGGTCCGTTCTGTCCAGTTTAAGCCCGGTAAAACCCTGACTGGCCGTTACCTGACGCCGCCCCGGATGCGGCAGGATGATCCCGGTACAGCCACCCTCGCGTCAGGAGCCCCGCATGGCCGACCGGCCGGTCCACCCCTACCGCATCGGCGAGGCCGCCGCGCTGCTCGGCGTCAGCACCGACACGGTGCGCCGCTGGGTGGACGCCGGGCGGGTGGCGGCGGAGCGGGACGAGCACGGCCACCGGATCATCGGCGGTGCCGAACTCGCGGCCTTCGCCCGGGAGTTGGCCAAGCCGGAGAACGCCGAGGCGGAGGGTCGCCCGTCCTCCGCGCGCAACCGCTTCCCCGGCATCGTGACCGAGGTGCTGCTCGGTGACGTGGCCGCGCAGGTGGAGATCCAGGCCGGTCCGTTCCGGGTGGTCTCGCTGATCAGCCGGGAGTCCGCCGAGGAGCTCCAGCTGGTGCCCGGAGCACGGGCCACCGCGGTGATCAAGTCCACCAACGTCGTGGTGGAGCGCGGCTGATGGCCCGCACGCAGGCCCGCGCGCTCGCCGTCGCCCACCGGGGCGACCCGTACCGGTTCCGCGAGAACACCCTGCCCTCGGTCGAGTCGGCCTTCGCCGCCGGGGCCGACGCGGTGGAGGTGGACGTCCAGCTCACCCGTGACCGCGTCCCGGTGCTGCTGCACGACCTGACGCTGCGCCGGCTCTGGGAGGACCAGCGTGCCGTCGGCTCGCTCACCCTCGCCCAGCTGGAGGAGGTCGGCCGCCCCGGCCTGCGGGTGCCGACCCTGGCCGAGGCGCTGAAGGCGGCCGCCGCCTACCCGGACGCCCGTCTGCTGCTCGACCTGGACGACCCGGGCCCGGCCGCCGCCGCGCACGCCGTGGTGCGCGAGCTCGGCGCCGAGCAGTCCACCGGCTGGTGCGGGCCGGCCTCCGCGATGCTGGCCGTCCGCGCCCTGGACGCGGACGCCGAGCTGGCGCTGACCTGGAAGCTGCCGCAGCAGCCCGCCGCCGCCCTGCTGGCCGACCTGCGCCCGCGCTACCTCAACCCGCCGTTCGGCCTGCTGGACGCCGACTACGTCCGGGCCGCCGCCGACGGCGGACTGGCCGTCAGCACCTGGACCGCCGACCGCCGCCGGACCATGACCCGGCTGCTGGCGCTCGGGGTGGCCTCCGTGACCAGCAACCGCATCGCACTGTTGCGCAGGGTGGTGGACGGCGCGCGGTAGCCGCCCACTGATCCGGACATTCCGTCAGATCCTGTGATCAGATGGACGGATCAGGCACGGCTGGCAGGAGGCGGCGGCATGGCAGTGGAGCCCGGCACGGAGGCGCAGCGGCCGCCGGAGGACGGTCGGCCGCCCCACCTGATGCTCCCGCCGACCGTCCGGGCGGCCGCCGCCTGGTCGGTGGCGGTGGTCCTCTTCATCACCGTCGCCGCCCTGGTGGTCTACGCCCTGGTGGCGCTGCGCGCCGCCACCATCCCGGTGATCCTCTCCCTGCTGGCCACCGCGCTGCTCTACCCGGTCATGCCCTGGCTGGTGCGGCACGGCGTCAAGCGCGGCCTGGCCGCCGCCCTCACCTGCGCGCTCCTGGTGCTGGTGGTCGCCGCGGTGCTCACCCTGCTCACCAACTCCCTGGTGCACAGCGCCCCGCAGATCGCCGCCTCGCTCCGCGAGACCGGCCAGCGGATCGCCGACTGGCTCGGCCCGACCGGGGAGAAGATCCAGTCCGGGCTCTCCTCGGCGGCCGGCTCCGGCAGCTCAGTGGTGGGGCAGCTGGCCAACGGGGTGCTCTCCGGCATCGGCGTGCTCACCCAGCTGGTCACCGGCGGGGTGCTGGCGCTGGCCCTGGTCTTCTTCTTCCTCCGGGACGGCCACCGGACCGGGGACGCGGTGCGGGGCGTGCTGCCGGAGCGTCAGGCCGAGATGGTGATCGCCTGCGGGCAGCAGGCCTTCACCGCGATGGCCGGCTTCATGCGCGGCACCACCCTGATCGCCCTGATCGACGCCACCTTCATCACCATCGGCCTGGTGTTCCTCGGCGTCCCGGGCGCCCCCGGCCTCGGCGCGCTGGTCTTCATGGGCGCCTACATCCCCTTCGTCGGCGCCTTCCTCTCCGGCACCGTGGCCGTCCTGGTGGCCCTCGCCGACGGCGGACTGGGCACCGCGATCTGGACCCTCGGCGTGGTGCTCGCGGTCCAGATGATCGAGGGCAACGTGCTCCAACCGGTCATCCAGAGCCGCACCGTCGAACTCCACCCCGCCACCATCATGATCGCCGTGGTGGCCGGCTCCGGGATCGCCGGCATCCTCGGCGCCCTGCTCGCCGTCCCGGTCTGCGCCGCCGGGCTCGGCATCGTGTCGGTCCTCCGGGGCACCGTCGGCCAACGCCACCGGGGCGCTCAGCCCCTCCGGCAATCGGGGGGTGGGTGAAGGAGCGGCGGTGGGGTGCGTGGCTCGGCGGCGCCGACGAGGGAGTCCATGCGGAGCATCGGCGACTGAGGAGAAGCCGGCGAGGTGCGTGCCCCGGCGTCGCGACGCCGCTCCCCGATTGCCGGAGGGGCTAAGGTCGACGACGAGTAGATCCGACGGCCGATCAGGAGCGGGTACGACGTGGAGTTCCGGACCGACACCTTGCTGGGTGCCCCGTACGAGGCGGCCGAGCTGCCGCTGGCCGCCGACGAGGAGGGCGCCGTCAGCGCCACCCTGGTCCGCCGGCTGCTGCCCGGCTCGCGCCGCGCGGTGCTGTACGTGCACGGCTACGTGGACTACTTCTTCCAGACCCACCTGGCCGACCACTTCGCCGCCCTCGGGTACTCCTTCTACGCGCTCGACCTGCGCAAGTACGGCCGCTCGCTGCGCCCGCACCAGTCGCCCAACTTCATCACCGACCTGGCCGCCTACGACGAGGAGCTGGACGCGGCGGTCCGGATCGTCCGGGAGCAGGACGGCCACACCCAGCTGCTGGTCAACGGCCACTCCACCGGCGGCCTGATCACCGCGCTGTGGGCCTCCCGGCGGGCCGGGCGCGGTGTGGTGGACGGGCTCTTCCTCAACAGTCCCTTCCTCTCCATGCCCGCCGCCCCCGCCGTGCGCACCCTCGGCGCCCCGCTGATCGACGCCGTCGGCCGGGCCGCCGCCACCCGCAAGCTGCCCAGCTCGCTCAACCCGCACTACGTGCACAGCCTGCACCGCGACCACCGCGGCAGCTGGGACTTCGACCTCACCCTCAAGCCCGCCGAGGGCTTCCCGCTCTACGCCGGCTGGCTGGCCGCCATCCAGCGCGGCCACCGCGCCGTCCGGGCCGGCCTCCGGGTCGACTGCCCCGTGCTGCTGATGGCCTCCACCGCCTCCGTCTCCACCACCCGCTGGGACCCGGCCCTGCACCGCAGCGACGCGGTGCTGCGCGCCGACGACATCTCCGCGCTGGCCCCCCGCCTCGGACGGCACGTCACCACCGTGCGGATCGCGGACGGCATGCACGACCTGGTGCTCTCCGGCGAGGCCGCCCGCACCCAGGTCTTCGCCGAGCTGGACCGCTGGCTGGCCGCGTACCTCCCGGCCGACGCGGTGCGGGCGTGAGCACGGTGGAAGCCCAGGAGGAGGCAGAGGACCGGCTGCCGGTCGAGCGGGTCACCGACCTGGGCCGGGCCAAGCTGATGCCCGACCTCGACCACGAGCAGGGCTGGCTGCTCACCCTGGACGGCACCCCGCAGTCCTACGTGGACCTCGCCGACCCGGCCCACCTGGAGTTCGAGTACACCCAGCGGATCGCCCACCTGCTGGACGCCCTGGCCCCCGCCGGACAGCCGGTCACCGCCCTGCACCTGGGCGGCGGCGCGCTCACCCTGCCGCGCTACCTGGCCGCCACCCGGCCCGGCTCGGTGCAGCGGGTGGTGGAGGTGGACGGCCCGCTGGTGGAGCTGATCGGCAGTCAGCTGCCCTGGCCCGCCTCGGTCGAGGTGACCGTCGGCGACGCCCGCGAGGCGCTCGCCGCGGCCGCGCCCGGCTCGGCCGACGTGGTGGTGGCCGACGTCTTCCACGGCTCCCGCACCCCCGCCCGGCTCACCTCGGTCGAGTTCGTCCGGCTGGCCGCCGCCGTGCTCGCCCCCGGCGGCTGCTACGCCGCCAACCTCGCCGACGGCCCGCCGCTGGCCTTCGCCAAGGCCCAGGCCGCCACCCTGCGCGCGGTCTTCCCGCACGTCTGCCTGGCGGCCGAGCCGTCCGTGCTGCGCGGCCGCCGGTACGGGAACGTCCTGCTGATCGGCTCCGACCGGCCGCTGCCCGAGGCCGAACTGACCCGGCGGCTGGCCGCCGACGTCTTCCCGGCCCGGCTCTGCCCCGAGGACGAGCTGACGGAGCTGGTCGGCCGCACCGCCCCGGTCACGGACGCCGACGCCACCGACTCGCCGCCCCCGCCGGAGGGGGCGTTCAGCATCGGCTGAGCGGCGGGGGACGCGGCTGACCGGCCGTCAGCCACCCGTGGTGTCGGCCCGCCCCCGCGGGGTCCATGGGGCACCCTGAGGAGATGGAACAGCTCTCCGCGATCCCGGAGACCGCGCTGTGGACCCTCCACCACCGCGCGGTGGCGGCCCGTCAGCCCGGCACCACCTTCCACGACCCCAAGGCCGTGGAACTCACCGAGCGGCTGGACTTCCCCTTCGCCGAGCGCTTCGGCAGCGGCCGGGGCCTGGGCAGCCGGATGCAGCGCCACCGGGTCGAGCTGGTCGACGGCGAGGTGGCCGACTTCCTGCGGCGCAGCCCGCGCGGCACCGTGGTCTGCCTCGGCGACGGACTGGAGACCCAGTACTGGCGGGTCGACAACGGCCGGGCCAGCTGGCTCTCGGTCGACCTGCCGGAGGCGGTCGAGCTGCGTGCCCGGCTGCTCCCGCCCGGCCCGCGCCAGCGGCTGCTGGCCTGCTCGGTCACCGACCCGGCCTGGCTGGACGAGGTGGACCCGGAGCACGGCGTGATGATCGTCGCCCAGGGCCTGCTGATGTACCTGCGGCCCGGCGAGGTGGGCGGGCTCTTCGACCGCTGCGCCGAGCGCTTCCCGGGCGGGACGCTGGTCTTCGACTCGATCCCGCACTGGTTCAGCCGGGCCACCCTGCGGGGCGTCTCCCGGCGGGCCGGGTACCGGGTGCCGCCGATGCCCTGGGCGGTCGGCGGCCGGGAGCTGCTGCGCGATCCGCGGACGGTGCCGCTGGCCGCCCGGCACGCCTGGCTGTTCCGGGTGCTGGCGCTGGACCTGCCGGACCGTCGGGCCCGGATCGTCGGCTCGGTCGGCCTGCCGGAGCTGCTGCGGCGGGGCTGACGCCCGGGCGGGGGCATCGGTCGCCACGGGCGGGAACCGCGGCGGGCCTCCGTACGTGGGAGTACCGGGGGGACGGGCCGGGTTAGGCTGCCCACGACTTTCTTCGGCACCGCCCACGGGGTGCTGCCCGCCCACGGAGGGATACCGACCTTGCACCTTGACGTATGGCTGGAGAGCGTGCCGCCCAACGCGGTCTACGCGGTGGTCGGAGTGATCATCCTGTTGGAGAGCCTGGGCATCCCGCTGCCCGGCGAGATCGCCCTGGTGACGGCCTCGGTGCTGGCCGCCAGTGGTGTGGTCAACCCCTGGGGCGTGGCGATCTGCGCGATCGTCGGCGCCATCGTCGGCGACTCGATCGGCTACTCGATCGGCCGCAGGGGCGGCAAGCCGCTGTTCGAGAAGGTGGGGAGGCGGTTCCCCAAGCACTTCGGGCCGGACCACCTGGCCACCGCCGAGCGCTCGTTCCAGAAGTGGGGCATGTGGGCGGTCTTCTTCGGCCGCTTCATCGCCCTCCTGCGGATCTTCGCCGGGCCGCTGGCCGGTGCGCTGAAGATGCCGTACTGGAAGTTCCTGATCGCCAACGTGCTCGGCGGCATCGTCTGGGCCGGCGGCACCACCTGGCTGATCTACACCGTCGGCAAGGTCGCCGAGCACTGGCTGAAGTCCTTCTCCTGGGTCGGCCTGATCGTGGCCGCCCTGGGCGGTGGCCTCTCCGCCCTGATCCTCAAGCGCCGCGCCGCCAAGAACCGCGCCGCCCACCCCGAGACCAGCGGCGGCACTCCCGCGCCGGCCCCGGAGACGCAGCCGGCTGGGGCCGCTGACTGACCGTCAGGGCAGCCGTCCTAGCATGGCGCGATGGAGATGACCGGATTCGACTTCACCGCGACGGACTGGGACGAGGTCCCCGTGGAGCGCCACCCCGGTGAGACCGGGGTGGCGCTCTGGCGTACCCGGACCTTCGGGACCGTCCGGGTGCGGCGGGTGGACTACACCCCCGGGTACGTGGCCGACCACTGGTGCCGCAAGGGCCACGTGCTCTTCGTGCTGGACGGCGAACTGGTGACCACCCTGGACGACGGACGGGTGGTCACCACCGGCGCCGGGTCCAGCTACCAGGTCGCCGACGACCGCGAGGCACACCGCTCCAGCGCCCCCGCCGGGGCCCGGCTGTTGATCGTGGACTGACTCCCGCTCGTACTAGGCTGATGATCAGTCGACGACCTAGGAGGACCCCCGGTGGGCCAGGACCAGTGGACCAGGGTGGACGAGTACTTCAGCGGGACCCTGATCGGTGACGACCCGGAGCTGACGGCGGCCCAGGCCGCCGCCGACGCGGCCGGGCTGCCGCCGATCGCGGTGGCGCCGAACCAGGGCCGGATGCTCCAGCTGTTCGCCCGCTCGATCGGGGCGAAGCGGATCCTGGAGGTCGGCACCCTCGGCGGCTACAGCGCGATCTGGCTCGGCCGGGCGCTGCCCGAGGACGGCCGGATGCTCACCCTGGAGATCGACCCGGCGCACGCCGAGGTGGCCCGCGGCAACCTCGAACGGGCCGGACTGGCCGAGCGGGTGGAGGTCCGCCTCGGCCGGGCCGCCGACACCCTGGCCGAGCTCGCGGCCGAGGGCGTCGAGCCCTTCGACTTCTTCTTCATCGACGCCGACAAGGTCAGTAACCCCGACTACGTCGCCTGGGCCGTCGACCACTCCCACCCCGGCACCCTGATCGTGGTGGACAACGTGGTGCGCGGCGGCGCCGTGGCCGACGCCGACTCCACCGACCCGGCCGTCCTCGGCACCCGCCGCCTGCACGAGCAGCTGGCCGCCGAACCCCGGGTCACCGCCACCTCCGTGCAGACCGTCGGCGTCAAGGGCTACGACGGCTTCACCCTGATCCGGGTCGAGCGGTGACCGCCGTGCGGATCGGACTGCTCGGCACCGGGCCGTGGGCCCAGCGGGTGCACGCCCCGGCCCTGGCCTCCCACCCCGAGGTGGAGTTCGCCGGCGTCTGGGGGCGGCGCCCCTCGGCGGCGGCCGAGCTGGCGCAGCCGTACGGCGTCCCGGTCTTCGAGGACGTCGACGAACTGCTCGCCTCGGTGGACGCGGTCTCCATCGCGCTGCCGCCGGCCGTCCAGGCCGAGTACGCGGTGCGGGCCGCCGAGGCCGGCAAGCACCTGCTGCTGGACAAGCCCGTCGCCCTGACGGTGGACCAGGCGCGCGCGGTGGTCGAGGCCACCGAGCGCGCCGAGGTCGCCTCGGTGGTCTTCTTCACCCTGCGCTACCACCCCGACATCGCCGCCTGGCTCACCGAACAGGGCGCCCGCGACGGCTGGTTCACCGCCCGGGCCGAGTGGTTCGGCTCGGTCTTCGCCCCCGGCAGCGGCAGCCCGTACGCGGACTCGCCCTGGCGGCGCGAGAAGGGCGCCCTCTGGGACGTCGGCCCGCACGCCCTCTCGGTGCTGCTGCCGGTCCTGGGCGACGGCGAGGTGGTCTCCGCCTCGGCCGGCCCGCTGGACGCCGTCCACCTGGTGATCCGTCACGCCTCCGGGGCCCTGAGCAACCTGACGCTCAGTCTGACCATGCCGGTCGCGGGCGCGGTGGAGGGCGTGGTCCTGGAACTGCGCGGCGAGGCCGGGCGCTTCCTGATGCCCGAGCGCCACGAGAGCCCGCAGGAGGCGTACGCCCGCTCGGTCTCGGCGCTGCTGCGCTCGGCGGCGGACGGCACCGCGCACCCGTGCGACGCGGCCTTCGGCCTGCGGGTGGTCGAACTGCTCGCGGACGCCGAGCGGTTGGCGAGCTGAGCCGGGGGGGGCCCCGGGGGCCCCCCCCGGCCCCCCCCGCCCCCCCCACGGCCCCCCCCCCCCCCGGGCGGGCCCCCCCCGGGGGGCGGCGGGCACCCGGGGGGAGGGCGCGGGGCCGCCCG
>NZ_JBITBY010000009.1:259235-478977 GCF_044452665.1 Kitasatospora sp. NPDC051853
GGTGGGGGGGGGGGGGGGGGGGGGGGGGGGGGGGGGGCCCCGGGGGGGGGGGCGGGGGGCCCCGCGGGGGGGGGGGGGGGGGGCGGGGGGCGCCGCGCGGGGGGGGGGGGGGGGGGGGGGGGGGCCCCCCGGGCCCCCCCCCGGGCCCCCCCCCCGGCCGCTCAGATGCCGAAGGCCGCCGCGTAGCGGACCAGGCCGGAGGGCAGCGGGTCACCGGGGGTCAGGGCGAGGGCCATCAGGGCCTCGTCCGGGACCTCGACGGAGAGCTTGATGCCGTGCTCGGAGGCGCGCTCGAAGCCGAAGCGCGGGTAGTACGTCGGGTGGCCGAGGACCACCACGTAGCGCTCGCCCTCGGCCGCGGCGGCTCGGAGGGCCGCGCGGATCGCAGCCGCTCCGGCGCCGGTGCGCTGGTGGGAGGGCAGCACCGCGCAGGGGGCCAGGCAGAGGGCCGGGGTCCCGTCGATGTGACAGCGGGTCAGCAGGGCGTGCCCGACCGGGCGGTCCGCCTCGTCGACGGTGACCAGGGAGAGGCCGTCGATCCAGGCGGTGGGGTCGGCGCGCAGGGCGTCGACCAGGTCGGCCTCGCCCGGGGTGTCGAAGGCGGCCAGGTTGATCGCGCGGACGGCGTCGGCGTCGGCCGCGGTCTCGGGGCGGGTGGTCCAGATGGTGGTGCTCATGGTGTCCGAACCTAACCGACCGGGCCCGGAACGGACGGAGCGCCGCGCCCGGGGTGGGGGTCCCGGGCGCGGCGCCGGCGTGCGGGCTCAGTTCCAGGGGGACGGAGCCGGCGGGGTGACCACCGGCGGGCGGTCGTCGCAGGTGATCGTGTTGGGGAGTTCCCAGGGGGCGAGCCAGGGGCCGGTGGTGCCGCCGCCGTCGTTGCCGCCGAGGTCGGTGAGGGCGAACTCGGAGCCGGCCGGGGTGAAGTGGAAGGTGCCGCAGTTGTTGACGCCGACGGCGCCGACGTTGCGGGCGTCCACGTTCTCGAAGGTGGCGGAGCCGGCGGCGCGGGCGCTGAGCACGGAGGTGCCGGTGCCGTCGATCCGCAGGTCCTTGAAGGTCAGCCCGTCGATGGCCACCTGGTCCTTCACCGGCCAGTCGGAGACCAGCATCAGCGCGTTGTAGGTGGAGTCCAGCAGGTGGTCGCCGGTCACCCGGACGTCGGCGTCGATCGAGCGGTCCAACGCGTAGAACCAGATCGCGCCCAGCCCGATCTTCCAGTTCAGCTCGTACGTCCCGGCCCGCACCGTGGTGTTGTCGGTGATCAGCAGCTGCCCGGCGAACGGCTCCGCGCCGAACCGCGAGCCCGCGTGGATGGCGCTGCCCTCCCGGACCGGGTCGGCGACCAGGTTGTTCGAGAGGGTGGTGTCGGTGCCGCCGTAGACCGCGATGCCGTTGGCGAGGACGGGGGACTGCACCGTGTTGTGGTCGAAGACGTTGCGCGCGTTCGCGGTCTTCTCGGACCACATGGCCAGGCCGTCGTCGCCGGTGTTGCGGACGAAGTTGTCGGCGACCAGGGAGTCCGTCACGGCGGTGTGGAAGTTGAGGCCGTCGGCGATCTGGTCGGTGATGACGTTCCCGGTCACCGTCAGCCGGCTCATCGGGCCGTCCAGCCAGAGGCCGACCTTGGTGTGGTGCAGGTAGAGGCCGGAGACGGTGGAGTCGCTGAGCGCGCCGCCGATCGCGTTGACCTGGTCGGTGTCGATCCGCTCGCGGACGTCGCCCTCGATCGCGAAGCCGGAGAGGTGGACGTTGCGGCTGCCGCCCTCGGCGGCGCTCCTGCCGTACAGGCCGACGCCGGTGTGCACCGAGCCGTCCGGGGCGGGCGTGGGCAGGGTGGTCTGACGGCCCTTCAGCACGGTGTGCCAGCTGCCCGCGCCGACGATGGTGACGTCGTCCACGGTGATGTGCCGGTTCACCTGGTAGGTGCCCGGCGGCAGGTAGACCTTGAGGCGGCTGCGCTGGGCGAAGGCGATGGCGCGCTCGATCGCGGGGGCGGAGTCGCGGCGGCCGGTCGGGTCGGCGCCGAAGGCCAGCACGTTGGCGGCGAAGGGCTCGACGTGCAGGGCGCCGGCCAGTTCGGAGTCCAGCAGGTCGATCACGGTCCACGCGGCGGCGGCGGAGGTGCGGGGCACGGTGAGGCGGACGACGTCGCCGGCCCTGTACCGGTGCCCGAGCAGCAGCCGCTGCTCGTCGTAGAAGTGGCTGGGGCGGAAGGGCTTGTCGATGACCGGGGCCGGGCTGGTGGCGCTCGGCACGCAGCCGCACTCGGTGATCCACCAGTCGGGGTGGAGCAGTTCGGCCTGCGGGTCGTTGGAGAACGGGTACTGGTTGTAGAGCCAGGAGTACTCGGAGGTCAGCGTCATGGTGCGGCGGTTCTTGCCGTTGACGGTGACGTCCAGCGGGCTGGTGATCCCGCCGCCTCCGGGCGCGTCCGGAACGCTGTACCGGACGGTGATCGCGTCGGCCGCCGCGGGGAGGGTGAACTCCACGTACTGACCCGGGGTCAGCCTGACCGCCTTCCGGCCGCTGGCCTCGGCGGGGAGCGTGTACGCGGTGCGGTCGGGGCCGATCACGCTGCCGGTGGTGACGGCCGACTCGGCCTCCTGCTCGGCGAAGGCGACCCGCGCCCCGCGCCCTTCGGTGAGGGCCGGGGCGAGGGCGGCCCGGGTGGTCACGGGGGCCGGGGCGGAGGCCGCCTCGGCGGTGCCGCCGAGCAGCGGGCTGAGCAGGAGGAGGGTCGCGGAGAGCGGGGTGAGCGCCCTGCGGAGGTTCCGTGCCATCAGGTGCCTGTCTCTGGAGGGGGATTGGCACGTGACAGTAGGGCCTCCGCAGGTGCGCCCACAAGATTCTTGCGCAGGATTGTTTCAGTTGTGCGCTGTGACTGTCACAATCTTGCGTTCCGGGTCAGCTGCGGCGGCCCCGACGGGAGAGGCGGAACAGGACGAACCCGGCGGCCAGGGTGGCGACGGCCGTCAGTGCGGCGAGCGTGACGCCGGCGCCGGTGTGCGGGAGCAGGCCGCCCTGGTCCGGGGCCGGACTGGGGGAGGCGTCGGGCGTCCGGGTCGGGCTCGCGGTCGGGCTGCCGCTCGGGTCCGGGGTGGGGCTCGCACTCGGGGAGGGGCTGGGCGACGGGCGGTCCACCACGACCGTGGCCGTGCAGGCCGGGTCGGTGGAGCCGGCCGGGCAGTTGCCGCCGGAGCGGTCGGCCACCGCGGTGTTGGCCAGGGAGCCGTCACCGGCGGCTGGCTGACGGACGGTCACGCTGTAGGTGACGGTGCTCTTCGCCGCCGGGGCGAGGTCGCCGGTCCAGCTCAGCACCGGGGCCCGGTAGGAGACCCGGCCGGTGGTGGCGGTGGCGTCGCCGTTGTACTCGGCGTCGTCCAGCACCCCGGTCAGGTCGTCCGTGAGGCCGAGTCCGGGGATGGCGACGGTGCCGGTGTTCTCGACCGTCACCGTGTAGGTCACCTTGTCGCCGGGCGCGGCCCCGGCCTGGTCGGCGGTCTTGGTGACGGCGTACTGCGGGGCGGCGGTCACGGTGTTGCGCACCGTGTTGCTGTCGCGCTGCTGGGTGCGGCCGGTCTGGGCGCCGGTGAAGGAGAGCGAGCTGGTGTTGTCCAGCTTGGTTCCGGCGGCGGTGCCCCGGTCCACGGCGGCCTTGAAGGAGACCTTGGTGGTGGCGCCCGGTGCCAGGTCGGCCACCCGGCAGGTGACGGTCCGTCCGGCGGCCGAGCAGTCCGGGTTGGACCCGGCGACGAAGCTCGCCCCGGCCGGGAGCACGTCGGTCAGCTCGATGCCGGTCGCGGTGTCCAGGTCCGCGCTGGTGCCGTCGGCGTGCCGGTTGGCCACGGTGAAGGAGTAGGTCACCTGGCCGCCGGCCTCGACCAGGCCGGGCGGGTTGTCGTCGGTGGTGCCGGCCGGGTCGTTGGCCTTGGTGAGCTGGAGGTCCGGCTCGACCGCCTCCAGGGCCAGCCAGACCGCCTGCGGGTGGAGCGCGTCGCCCTCGCCGTTGATCCGCAGCACCGCCTGCTGCGCGCCGGCCGGGAGCTTGCCGGTGATGTCGATCATCCGGGCGTCGTAGCCGAGGTTGTTCACCGGGTTGGGGGTGCGGTCGGTGAGGTTGGTGCCGGTGCCGTCGGCGGCCACCCGGTCGATCCGGCCGGTGAAGGCGTTGTCCTCCACCACCTGGCCGCTCGGGGTCGGCATCTTCAGCCTGGTGAGGGAGGAGGTGTCCGGCCCGACCTCCAGCGAGTCGCCCGCGATCGGGGTGTCGCCGTCGCCGACGGTCACGCCCATGGTGGCGGCGGGGGCCTTGCCGGGCGAGGTGCGGATGCCCGAGAGGGTCAGCGTGGCCGACGAGTTGGGCGGGCGCACCAGCTGGTAGCCGTCCCAGACCTGGAGGTAGCGCAGCGGCTCGGCCGGGTTCTCGTACGCCACCACCAGGGACCAGCCGCCCCAGCAGCCGACGTTCTGGCCGCCGAAGTCGGCGGTGGAGGAGCGGCCCTGGCAGGCCTGGATGTCGGCCACCGTGTACGAGCCCGAACCGGCCGCGCTCACCAGGGCGGTGACGTCCTTGACCCCGGCGTGCGCGGTGACCGGCTTGGGCGGGTTGCCGCCGGTCTGCTGGTCGAACCAGTCGTAGGTGTCGGCGGTCAGCCGCTGGTACCCGGCCGCCCCGGGGACCTTGAGCTCCACCTGGTCGGCCTTGCTCGCGTCGCCGGAGGTGGAGGTGACGCTGGTGCCGTCCGGGTTGAGCTGCCAGTACAGCCGGGCCGAGAGCACCTTGGAGCCCGGAGGGATCGTCAGGGTCGCGGCGGAGGCGGTGTTCCCGGGGGCGGCGGGGTCGGACTTCACCCACTTGGTCCGGCCGTTGTTGTAGCTGTCGTCGTTGCAGGTGTCGCCCTGGCTGTCGTCACAGGCGAGCACCGAGTTGGAGGCCATCGTCAGGTTGCCGTGCGCCAGCAGGGTGACCGCGGGGTCCGGGCCGATCGGCCGCTGGGTCCCGGCGCCCCGGGTCTGGGCCTGGCCCGGCTGCGGGGACGGCCCGGCGGCGACGGTGGCGATGGCCGCCACTGCCGCCGCGACGGCCAGGATGCGGGTGCGGGCACGTTGGCGCTGCACGTGGTTCCTCCGTGTATGGGGGGTTCTGTCCGCCGCTGATCATGGCAGCGGGAGCCGTAAACGGCCAAAACCATTACACGTGACCTATATCGCACCAAACGGACATTTTGCGTGGCGGCGCGGCGAACCCGCTGCCGCGGGGGTGACCCTGACGGGCGGTCAGCGTACGGGCCGGGATCGGGCGCAGGCCGTCGGCCGATCCGCTACGCACCTCCGGTGGGGGTCAGATGGGGGAAGAAGTCCTGCCAGCGGTAGCGGGCGGAGTGCAGGTGCCAGTATGCGAATCCCGTCAAGTACCGTTCCAGGTGCGGGCGTTGGGCATCCGAGGCGAGTGCGGTGATCCGCTGGTGGGCGGCCTGGCCGCTCGCGTGGGTGCGGCGCAGGACCGTGAGGTACGGGACCCCCTCGCACAGGGCCTGGCGGTGGAGGCGGCCGGCCAGGAAGTCGGCTCCGTCCACCGCCTCCTTGTAGCAGGAGAGCACGTCGTTGACGTCGTTCAGGAACGTCACCCCGGAGCTCAGCGCCGCCGCCCAGAAGGCGCGGTGCCGGTGGGCGCTCAGGCAGGGATCGGTGAACTGCAGCATGGCGAACCAGAACTGGGAGAAGCCGTTGTAGGCCCGGACGAAGTCGCTGTCCAGCCCGTCGGTGGCGTCCGGACGGAACTCCGCCTCCATGAGGAGGCCGGTGAGCGCGTTGTGGAAGAAGCTCTTGAGGACGGCGAGGACGGTTGGGTCGCAGTGCGGCGCCAGCTGCTCGAACATGTGCCGGACGTAGCGTGCCTCGGGGGTGGCCGGGGGCTCGGTCGGCAGCAGCCCCGCCCGGAGGAGCTCGGCGGCCCGGGCCGGGTCACGGCAGCAGACGTCGTCGGTGTTGGTGGTGAACACCCAGACGCGGTCCACCGCGAGGGCCAGGGCGTCGTCCCGCAGGGGCACCATCAGGGCGCGCATCTGGGTGATGTGACGGACCGTGGCGGCAGGGAGTTCGACCCCGAACGCCTCCAGTTCGGCGGTGAGCGTCGCCGCGTCGTCGGCCGCCTGGCCGAGGTCCGGGGGAGGGGTGAAGACGAACGCGTCGGTGCGGGCGATCTCCTGCTCGATCAGCCCGGACTCCAGCACGCTCGCGATCATCGCGCGGTGGCCCGGGTCGGGGACGGCGGCGAGGCCGCGCTGCGGCGTCCGGCGCAGGGTGTCCAGGCCGGGCGGGTGCGGGTGCCTGGGGGTGGTGGGGTGCACGGTGACTTCCTCCTCCGGTTCGGTCCCTGACTACCCGTGAGACGTGATCGAACAAACGGGGTCGGGGAGGTCTGTCCGGAAGGGCAGACGAGGGTGGGGAACGCCCCAGGAGGAAGAGGGCGGGCAGCGGGAGGGCGGTGGGCCGCGGGCCCGGGACAAGATCGTTCCGGCGGCCCCGAGCGGCGGGGCCCGTGCCGGGAGGGTGAACGGAATGACGGAGCGTGGGATGCGGTTCGGTCGGCGGCGGTTGCTGGTGGCGGCCGGTGCGGTGGCGGTCGGCACCGGGGTGGCGGTGCCGGCGGTGGGGACGCCCCCGGCGGCCGCCGCTCCGGCGGACGGAGGTGAGGACCGGCTGGTCCGTGCCTTGGAGCACGGCGCCCGGCCGCTCGCCACGGCCGAGCCCGGCGGCCGGTCCGGCGACCTGTGGGCGCTGGCAGGGATGATCGGCGGCGCGAAGGTGGTCGGCCTCGGCGAGGCGACCCACGGCTCGCACGAGTTCTTCGCCCTGAAGGAACGGCTCTTCCGCCACCTGGTGGAGGAGAAGGGCTTCACCACCTTCGCCCTGGAGATGAGCTGGACCTCCGGACTGCGGATCGACTCCTACGTCCGGGGCGAGACGGGCGGCGACGCGGTGCGGCTGGTCCGCGAGGAGTTCGGCGGATCGCCGTGGGAGCGGGCGGAGTTCGCGAGCCTGATCGGCTGGATGCGGGAGTACAACCGCCGCCGGCCCGGCCGCCCGCTCCGCTTCACGGGCGACGACATCGGCGCCCCCCGGCTGGGCGACGACGTCTTCCGCCGGGTCGTCGGGCACGTCCGCACCGCCGCGCCGTCGGCGGCGCCGCGGCTGGAGGCGCTGTACGCGCCGCTGCGCCCGCTGGACGACGTCTTCTCCTACCTCGGGCGGCCGGTGGCCGAGCGGCGGGCGCACGCGGCCCGGGCCGCGGAGGCGCTGGAGCTGGTGGCCGGAGGCGGTGCTGCTGCCGGTGAGGCCGGTGCCTGGGCCGAGCAGCACGCCCGGGTGATCGCCCGGACCTTCGAGTTCCTCACCCTGGACGTCACCGACCCGGCCACCGTCACCGCCGCCGAGCTGCTCCGCGACCGCACCATGGCGGAGAACACCGCCTGGTGGCAGCGGCACGTCGGCGGCAAGGTCCTGGTCTCCGCGCACAACGGCCACGTCGGATACCTGGCCACCGACACCGCCCTGTACCCGAAGACCCAGGGCGCCTTCCTCCGCGACACCCTCGGCCGTGACTACCTGGCGATCGGCACCACCTTCGCCGGCGGTTCCTTCCTCACCAAGGGCTCCTCCCTCGGCAGCCAGGACTGGAAGACCGTCACCGTCCCGCCGGCCGCCCCCGGCAGCAACGAACACCTCCTCGACCGGGTCCGCCACCGCGACTTCTACCTCGACCTCCGCACCGTGCCCGCCCCGGCCCGCCGTTGGCTGGAGACCGCCCGCCCCACCTACGAGGCCGGCTCCGTCTTCCGCGCGGACCCGCTCCCGACCCTCGCCCCCGGCCGGGCGTACGACCTCCTGGTCCACCTCCACCACGTCCGCGCCGCCGACCGCCTCCCCGAGCGGGCGGGCTGAGCGAATTCGCTTGCGGGCAGGGCCCGGTGGCTGGGACCGTGCGGGGCCCCCACAACTGCGACGAGGTTCGGATGACCATCTACTTCTACGGCGTGGACGACGTCCCGTACGGCTGCTTCTCCAACTTCTCCGCCCACGCCCTGGAACTCGACGGGCAGCTGTGGCCGACCTCCGAACACTACTTCCAGGCCCAGAAGTTCGCCGGCACCCGCCACGCCGACCTGGTCCGCCGGGCCCGGACCCCGCTGCGCGCGGCCGAGTTGGGCCGCGACCCGGGCCGGCCGCTGCGGCGGGACTGGGAACGCGTCAAGGACGACGTGATGCGCCGCGCCGTCGAGGCCAAGTTCCGCACGCACGCGGACATCCGGGCCGTCCTGCTCTCCACCGCCGACCAGGAGATCGTCGAGGACACCGGCACCGACCACTACTGGGGCCGCGGCAGGACGGGCACCGGCAAGAACGTGCTCGGCCGGATCCTGATGCGCACCCGGAGCCGGCTCCGCGCCGAACCGGGCGGCAGCGGATACGAGCAGGGACCGTGGCGCACCCCGGAGCGGGGGCACGCCTAGCCAGAGCCCTCGGCGGGCAACGTCGAACGCAGGCGCCGGATCGTCCGCAAGACCTCGGTCCGGTTCTTGGCGACCTTCAACCACGTGGGAAGCCGTTCGACCAGACTCGTCGGAGCCCACGGCACGACCTCTCCACGTTCACGCAGCTTGGCGGCCACATAGGCCTCCAACAGATCGAGGTGGCGAACGTTGTAGGCCCACAGCACATGTCCGCAGCAGCTCTCCTGCAGCCACACCGGCCGCCGGACGCCGCCCGGCTCCTGACCCACACGACAACGCCGTCACCGGGCATGCGCAGTGGCGCGGTCAGTTCACCGTGTGGGCGCGGAATCGCCACGGGACACGGGAGGTGGCGTCTGCCCGGTGCGGCATGATGGCGCGTCATGACGAACGGTAGGGACGGAATCGCCTGGCTCGCGGAGCCGCGGAGCATCGCCTTCGAGGGGTACAGCGTGACGCTGGGCCGGGGGGTGGAACTCGCCGAGCTGGCGGCGCGGGTGGTCGATTCGGCGGAGCACGGGGGGCTGCTGCTGGCGGCCCTGGGGGAGTTGACCGCGGAGGAGTTGCAGAAGGAGCTGGCGGAGGGGGTGGACGAGGGGGACGTCGGGCTGCGGATCGGTGAGCACGGGGACTGGTCGTTCGTCGTCAAGCACGGTGCCTGGCCGGGGAGGTTCGGGCTCGATCCGGCGCTGTCCGAGGACGGTGCCGAGGTCTTCCACCTCGAGTACGAGGAGGAGAACGGCAAGCCGGTGCCGCCGCAGTTCGGGTACTTCCGGGACGGGCGCACGATGTGCCGGTTCAACCTGCACCTGGACGAATCCTGGGGTGACGGGCATCTCGCCGGTGACCCGGAGGTCGTGCGGCGGGTGGGGGAGTTGCTGGCCGCCGCCGGGCTGCCCGATCCGGAGCGGCCGCGCCGGGAGGTGCACCGCGCCGTCCTGGAGGTGCTGGAGGGGCACTTCGGCCTCTCGCTGCCGCGTGCCCTGGCCCTGGATGCCCCGCTCCCGGCCGTCCTGCTGGAGGAGGCCTGACCGTGCGGTCCGGTCCCCTCCCCCGGGGCGGGGGAGGGGACCGTCACCATTGCCCGGTGGGGCTCCGGATCCGACGCTTCGGAGAGCGGGAACCCTACTGCTCGACGTCGGCGCGGATCGCGGCGAACAGGCGGGCCGCCTCCTGCGGGGTGGTGGCGGGCAGGAGGGCGACGCCGGCGGTGCGGGTGTCGGCCCAGCCGCAGAGGACGTCGGTGGGGCCGGTGCGGGCGGGCAGGCTCAGGCATTCGAGGGAGCCGCCGAGCGGGCCGGGGGCGTACGGTTCGGCGGTGGTCGGGTCGCCGGTGGAGCCGTTCTGCAGGGCGTAGTCGATCAGGCCGCGCCACAGGTGCTCGCGGCGCTTGTTCGGGTCCTCGGGGACGTTGTCCACGGCGAGGACCAGGACCCGGCGGGCGGAGGGCTTGCCGGGCCGGTCGTACTCGGCCTGGACGAACTGCATGCCGTCGACCATCTCCCCGGGGTCGACCGGGACGTCCGTCAGCGTGCCCGCGCCGACGGCCAGCGTCAGCCCGCCGGCGGTCGGGGCCTCGACCACCCTGTGGCGCGCGCCCGGTGAGGCCTTGGCGGCGGTCGGGGCCGAGGCGGCCGGGGAGGGGGTGGGGGACGGGGCCGGGGCAGGGGTCGAAGCGGCGGGTGGCGGCGTGGCCGTGGTGGCGCCGCCGGTGGTGGTGGCGTCCTCGGGGACGCAGGCGGTCAGGCCGAGTGCGGCGGTGGCGAGGAGGAGGGCGGTTCGGCGGAACATGGTGCGGTGAACTCCCCGGTGTGGTGGGTGCGTCCGGGCTGCTGACCCGGTGCGCAGAGGCTACGGGCGCCGGGCCGCACCGGGGAAGCTCTTCGCCGATCCAGGACACCGTCCGGACCGGACCGTGACACAGCCACCGTTGCGGGCCCGCAGGCCCGCGGACCCCACCTCCGGGCCGGGGGCCCGGAGGTGAGGGCGGGTCAGACGGAGGCCGGGATGCGGACGACGGCCGTGGCGCCCTCGGTGCGGTTGTGGCGCTCCTCCCAGGTTTCCAGGGCGGTGCGGCAGGCGTGGTCGAGGTGGCGCAGGGCGGTGAGGTCGAGGTGGACGGGGCGGTCGGTGGGGAGGTGTTCGAGGGTCTCCAGCAGGCGGGGGAGCCGGAGGAAGGTGGCGTTGCCGGAGAGGGTGACGTGTATCGGGCCGTCGGCTCCCTGGTCCGCGACCTCGACGTGGAGGTGGGAGGTGTCCCAGGCGGACTTGAGGACGGAGAGCAGCAGGCCGAGCAGGACGCCCTCGAAGAGGTTGGTGGCCACGATGGCGACGGCGGTGACGACCAGGATCAGCGCCTCGTGACGGTGTGAACGCCACAGCGGGACGAGGGACTTGACCGGGATGAGCTTGGCTCCGGCGTGCACCAGGACCCCGGCCAGGGCGGCCAGCGGGATGACGGTGAGGGCGGCGGGGAGCAGGGCGGCGAAGAGCAGCAGCCAGAGGCCGTGCAGGACGCGGGAGGCCTTGGTGCGGGCGCCGGCTTGGACGTTGGCGGCGCTGCGGACGATGACGGCGGTCATCGGGAGGGCGCCGAGCAGGCCGCAGACGGTGTTGCCGGCGCCCTGGGCGAGGAGTTCCTTGTCGTACTGGGTGCGGGGTCCGTCGTGCAGGCGGTCCACGGCGGCGGCGCTGAACAGGCTCTCGGCGGAGGCGATCAGCGCGAAGGCCAGCACCGTGCCGAGCACGGCGACGCTGCCGAGGGCGGCGAAGTCGGAGGAGTCCGGCAGGCTGATCACCCCGGCCAGCCCGGCGACGTCCACCTTGGCGACCGGGAGCGAGAACAGCGCCGTGACGGCGGTGGCTCCGGCGACGGCGGCGAGCGGGGCGGGCAGGGTGCGGAACGCCCCGGGCAGCTTGGGCCACAGGACCAGCACGGCCACCGTGCCGACGCCGACCGCGGCGGCGGTGAGCGAGGCGCGGGAGGAGAGCGCGTCGACGGCCAGCCCCGGCAGGCCGGCCAGCTTGGAGAGGCCGTCGGAGGGGGCCTTGAGGTCGGCCATCGCGTAGAGCTGACCGGCGATCAGGACCAGGCCGATTCCGGCCAGCATGCCCTGGACAACGGAGACCGAGATGGCGCGGAAGAGCCGGCCGAGCCGGGCGGTGCCCATGGCGAGCTGGAGCAGTCCGGCGGCGGCGGTGATCACCCCGAGGGTGCCGAGGCCGTGTTCCTGCACCGCGCCGTACACCAGCACGGTGAGGCCGGCCGCGGGGCCGGAGACCTGGAGGCTGCTGCCGGGCAGCAGGCCGGTCAGCAGACCGCCCACGATGCCGGTGACCAGGCCGAGTTCGGCCGGGACGCCGGAGGCCACGGCCACGCCGACGCAGAGCGGCAGCGCGACCAGGAAGACCACCAGGGAGGCGGGTAAGTCGGCCTTGAGGGAGGAGAGTCGGGAGGCGCGCACGGCGGTCGCGGAGACGGATTGACGGGGCATCGGGTCCTCGGGTCCTCGTGAGGGTGTACGGACGGGGCGGGAGGGCCTGGAGCGGGGAGCCGGGAAGGCCGGGCTCGGGCGGATGGACGGACGGGCAGGGAGGGCGGCAGGCCTAGAGCGGCAGGAAGAGGCCGCTCTCCGGGCGGTGCGAGAGCACCAGGCCGGTGTGGATCTCGTAGAACCAGCCGTGCAGTCTGATCCGGCCCTCGGTCAGGCGGCGGGTGATGCCCGGGTACGCGCGCAGGCGGGCCAGTTGGGCCAGCACGTGGCGCTGGACGGGGCCGGCCACGGTCGGGTCGAAGACCTCGGCCTCGTCGCCGGAGCGCAGCACCTGGTGGTCGGCGGTGCGCAGCCAGGCGTCCACGGCGGGCACGACGCTGAGGTCGTCGCCGCGGACGACGGCCCCGACCGCGCCGCAGTGGGAGTGGCCGCAGACCACGATGTCGCGCACGCCGAGCACCTCGACGGCGTACTCGATGGTGGCGGTCTCCCCGGAGGTGGTGTCGGGGTGGTGGGCCGGGACGATGTTGCCCGCGGTGCGGAGCTCGAACAGGTCGCCGGGGTCGGCGCCGGTGATCAGGCTGGGCACCACGCGGGAGTCGGAGCAGGTGATGAAGAGGGCCTGCGGGGCCTGGCCGGCGGCCAGGTTGGTGAGTTCACGGCCGGCGTCCCCGGCTCGCTGGGGAAAGGCACGGGCGCGGTCGATGAGCGGTTCCAAGAGGAATGCCTCCTTCGGCTGGTTCGGACACGCCGAGGAACGCCAGCAGTCACCCTCGGTGGGACCGTGGTGACCTGACGTCGCGTCAAGACTCAGTAAAGCACGAGTATGTATCCGTCAAAGTCCGGAGAAGAGGGGGAGACGTGGTCGTGTGGTTAACATCTTGTTTCCATCCGTTGCGGAAGGGTCATGAGATGACGAAGGGGCCACCCCTGACGGAGAGTTGACGATCCGTCAGGAGCGGCCCCGGGGGCGGTGGGTCAGCGCCGGACCATCCGGTCCAGCGTGTCGGCCAGGGCCGCCTTCACGGCCCCGGCGTGGGTGAGAGCACGCTGCGGCGCCTCGCTCCGGGCGCGCACGCCCCTGTCCGCCAGGACGTACAGCAGGCGCAGGGTGCGCAGGCAGTTGCCGAACTCCGCCGGGACGGGCATGACGAGCCGGTCCGACCCGAAGTGCTCGGCCAGCGGGGCCAGCCAGGCGATCGACCGGGACTCCGTCAGATCGGGGCGGGTGAGCACCCGGCCGACGGCGCGGGCGAGGCGGTCGTCCTCCAACTGGTCCCAGACGTGGGTGGTGGGCGCGGCCAGGCGGGCGGCCGCCAGGGCGAGCATCCGCTCCGGCGCCACCTCGGGGTGCAGGCCGAGGCTCGCCAGCAGGTCCGCGCCGTGCGCGACGGCGTGCAGCCAGCCGAGTCCGGCGTCGTGGCCGCGCAGGTCCCGCTCGGCCGGGTACCAGCGCTCGAAGGCCGGCACCCAGTCGGGGGTGAAGTCACCGGCGCCCACCAGCATGTCGAGCACCAGCGGCGCGAAGGCGCGGGCCTCCACCCGGGGGTCCTCGAAGCGGGTGGCCATCTCCGCGCCGAGGGCCAGGCGGCGCGGCGCGGAGATGGTGCCGCGCTCGATCCAGGCCGCCAGGACGGCGTACGGCGCGCCGTCGCGGACGGCGGGGTCGGGGTCGGCCAGCGCGGCCGAGAGCAGGGGCGTCAGCTCGTCCGCCGTGCGGCCCCCGGGGACGGCGAAGTCGGCCGCCTCGATCAGGTTCCAGTCGATCACGCGGAGGAGGGTAGGCGGACGGCCGTGCTCCCGGCGCGCGCATTACGGCACGGAGGCCGGGACGGTGACGGAGGGTCAAGGTGCCGAAGGTCACGCCTTGAACCGCTCTTTACTTTTCGTTGACCCTTCCGGAGGCCGCCGCTCCCCTGAAAGACTGTGGGACCGCCCCTTGACCTGCGCATCAGCGCCCTGCCGGAGGGATGTCCCGTGCCCGTGCCCCGTCTGCAATCGACCCCGCTGCCCGGAATCGGCGTGCAGTACGACCTGACCACCCGAGAACATCAGCACCTCTCGGTGATCGCGCACCGGGACGGCACCCGCACCCTCAACACCTACCGCCGGGACGACCCGGACGCCTGCTCGCTCTCCGTCCACCTGACGGAGGGTGAGTCCGCCGCCCTGGTCGACGCCCTGACGCCCGCTCACCACAGCCCCAACGTGCTGCACACCCTGGGCCTGGGCCTGGTCGCCGAACGGATCGAGCTCTCCGGCGGCTCGCACTGGAACGGGCGCGAGCTGGGCGACACCCGGATGCGCACCGAGACCGGCGTCTCCATCGTCGCCGTGCTGCGCCGCACCGGCGCCGTGCCCTCGCCCACGCCGGACTTCCGCCTCGCCGGAGGCGACACCCTCATCGTGATCGGCACCCGGGAGGGTGTCGACGCCGCCGCAGTGATCCTCGGACGGGAGTGAACGCTTGCACACCGCCACCATCTTCATCGAGCTCGGCGCGATCATCCTGACCCTCGGGGTGCTCGGCCGAATAGCCGGCCGGTACGGCCTCTCGCCGATCCCGCTCTACCTGCTCGGCGGACTGGCCTTCGGCCACGGCGGGTTGCTGCCGCTCAGCAGCAGCGAGGACTTCGTCGCCACCGGCGCCGAGATCGGCGTCATCCTGCTGCTGCTGATGCTCGGCCTGGAGTACACCGCCTCCGACCTGGTCACCAACCTCAAGAGCCAGTACCCCGCCGGGATCGTGGACTTCGTGTTCAACGCGCTGCCCGGCGCGGCGATGGCGCTGCTGCTGGGCTGGGGCCCGGTCGCCGCCACTGTGCTGGCCGGCGTCACCTGGATCTCCTCCTCCGGCGTGATCGCCAAGGTGCTCGGCGACCTCGGCCGGCTCGGCAACCGGGAGACCCCCGTCATCCTCAGCATCCTGGTGCTGGAGGACCTGGCGATGGCGGTCTACCTCCCCATCCTCACGGCCCTGCTGGCCGGGGCCGGACTGGTCGCGGGCGGCATCACGCTCGCCATCGCGCTGGCCACCGCGGGGGCGGTGCTCTTCGTCGCGCTGCGGTACGGGCGGCTGATCTCGCGGTTCGTCTCGCACGACGACCCGGAGAAGCTGCTGCTGGTGGTGCTCGGCCTGACCCTGCTGGTGGCCGGGGTGGCCCAGCAGCTCCAGGTCTCGGCCGCGGTCGGGGCGTTCCTGGTCGGCATCGCGCTCTCCGGGGAGGCGGCGGAGGGGGCGCACACCCTGCTCAGCCCGCTGCGCGACCTGTTCGCGGCCGTCTTCTTCGTCTTCTTCGGCCTGAACACCGATCCGGCCAGCATCCCGCCGGTGCTGCTCCCGGCGCTGGCGCTGGCCGTGGTCACCGCGCTGACGAAGATCGCCACCGGCTGGTGGGCCGCCCGGCGGGCCGGCCTCGCCTCCCGGGCCCGCTGGCGGGCCGGCGGGGCGCTGGTCGCGCGCGGCGAATTCTCCATCGTCATCGCCGGGTTGGCGGTCGCGGCCGGGATCGAGCCCGCGCTCGGGCCGCTGGCCACCGCGTACGTGCTCCTGCTCGTCGTCATCGGGCCGCTGGCGGCGCGGTGGACCGAGCCGATCGCCTCGGCGATCGGTGCGCGGCGCCGCAGGGCGGACGTGGTCGAGGTCGAGAGCGGGACCAGGAACGAGCCGCTCCGGGAGGAGCCGGAGGTCGTCGCCTGACGGACCGGCAGCCGGGACGGGCACAGGGCCCGTCCCGGCTGCCGGCCGGCGGTCAGCGGCCGGTGCCGCCGAGCCAGGGGCCGAAGATCGTGCGCCAGTCGGCCACGGCCGCGGTGTCGGTGGCCGTCTCGGTGAACTTCATGATCGCTCCTCGGGGTGGGTGTGTGCGGATCAGAGGCGGTGCGTGCGGAGCACGCCGGTGCGGAGGGGGAGGGTGAACTCGCCCTCCGCGGTCTCCGGGGTGGCGGCGAGGTACTCGCGGATGCGGGAGAGCGCAGCCCGCCGCTCCGGCTCCGGCATGACGATCATGCCCGCGCGGGTGGCCAGGGTGGCCACCAGGGAGTCGGCGGTGCGGAGTTGGCCGTGCTCGAAGGTCTGCTGCGCCGGCCCGCCGAAGCGGGCGGCGCTCCCGTCCTCCGGGAGGTGCACGCCGGTGGTCGCGGCGTACCAGGCGGCGGGGGTGTCGCGCGGGCCGATCGCCGCGCTGCCGCTGACCTCGGCGAGGCCGGCCACCCACGGGACCTGGTCGTCCATCAGGTTCCACAGCCCCGCCAGCACACCGCCGGGCGTCAGCACCCGGGCGATCTCCGGCCCGGCGACCGCCATGTCGAACCAGTGCATCGCGTTCCCGGCCAGCACGGCGTCGACGGAGCCGTCCGGAAGGGGGATCGCCTCCGCGCTGCCGGCCAGGGCCCGTACCTGCGGCAGCCCGCGGCGCAGCTCGGCCAGCATCGCCGGATCCGGCTCGACGGCCACCACCTCGACGCCCGCCGCGAGCAGGACCGCCGTCAACTTGCCGGTGCCCGCGCCGAGATCGAGCACGCGGGAGCCGGGGGCGGCCGCCAGCGCCCAGCGGACGGCGGCCCGCGCGTAGTCCGGGCGGTGCTCGGCGTAGGCGACGGCGGCCGCCCCGAAGGACGAGGCGTGCGCCGACTGTTCGACACGGTCCATGCGCTCACGCTAACCGGGCCCCGTGGGGATCGTCCTCAGACCTGAGGACGATCTCCGCAGCGGTCGGGAGGGGGCGGCAGTGCCCGTCCGACGGACCGTCAGCCAGTGACGTGGTGGCCCCTCGCGGTATCCCGGTGGCCCCGGTGCGGAGCGGCCGGTTAGGGTCCGGGGCCGGAACGTCGTGCGGGTGTCGAACGGGTGGGGCAGGTGAGGACATGGCCGGGATGAGTGTCTTGGTGTGCTTGCCGGCGGCTGCCGCGCAGGACGTGCGCGGCGCGCTCGGGCGGGCCCTGGCGCCGTTCGAGATGTTCGCCAACCCCGAGTGGCGCTCGCTGTGGGACTCCTGGAACGTCGGCGGGGGCTGCGACGGCACCGGTTTCGTGCTGCGGCCCGGCCACGAGGGCAGCCCGCGGCTGGTCCACGACGTGCGGACCGACGGCACGCCGCTGCCCAGCGTGCCCGGGACGTGCAGCGGGGGTCCCCGGGGGATGCTCGACCTCGACGGGTTCCGGGCGCTGTCGGCCGAGCGGGCGGCCGTCCGGGCCGGTGCGGGCGGTCAGTGGGACCTCTGGCACGCCCTCGCTCCCGAGCACCCGCCGATGCTGCCCTTCCACACCTTCGGGGAGCGGTTCCGCCGGGACCCGCAGGGCTACCCGCTGGACCGGGCGCTCGCCGACTTCCGGGCGCAGCCGCTCCTGTCGGCCTTCGCCGGGCACCCGCTCGCCCAGGTCCCCGGGGGCCGGACGGTGGAGTGGGCGGGGGACGACGCGATGCTCACCCAGTGGTTCGACGGCCCTCGGGCCGCGTACGCGCGGCAGATGCTCGACGGGGTGCGGCAGCCCGACGTCCTCACCCTCGACGGCTGGTGGATCGAGGACGGCCTCCACCCCGTCCACGCCTCCTGCGAGGACGAGGAGAGCTGCCCCCACACGGCCGAGGGCCGGCAGTACCAGCACGACCTCGGCGCCTACCTGTACGGGCTCCCCGACGACGTCCTGCTGGTCAAGGTCCGCGGCCACTGCTGACGGACCGTCAACTGCTCGTCGGTTCAGCGGCCGGGCCTCACCGTGGGTTGTTAGGGTGGGGCAGGTCAGGGACAGCTGAGACATGGGGGGATCCATGGGTTCGCAGGACAGCAGTGACCGTGCGGTTTTCGGGTGCGTGGCGTGCTGCGCCGAGGACGCTGCGGTGGCGGAGGCGCACCACCGCAGCCGCGACGGGGTCCGGCTCGAGACGATGATCCGGGACGACTCGCACTTCATCGTCTCCGTCAAGCGGTGCGGCCTGTGCTCGCAGGCCTTCGTGAGCGTGTTCACCGAGTTCGTCGACTGGGCCTCCTCGCAGGATGCGCAGTACCGCACCGTGCTGCCGATCACGGACGCCGAGGCGGACGACCTGGTGGCGGGGCGGTTGAGCCCGCACCAGGTGGGGGCCCTGGGGAACGGCCGCCGCCATCTGCAGAGCGACTGGCCGAGCGGCGCCAAGGAGCCGTCCGTGTACTGGCGCAGCGGCGCCTTCGGGGTCCACGAGGGGCACTGACCCGGACGGGCCGGGCGGGTCACCGCCTCCGCACGCGGCCTCCGGCCCGCCCCGCCCGCGTCCTTCGAATGCCCGCAGGGCGGGCGGGGGGTCCGCGGCGGCGGTAGGAAGGGAGCGGATCGCCGAGGAGAGGATGTGCGGGATGTTCGAGGACCGTAGGGCCCGTCGGCAGGCCAACCACGCGTTCGACGAGGGGGACGGGGTCACCCGGTACCGGATGCAGCAGAAGATGTTCTCGTTCGGGGACGACTACTGGATCGACGACGAGAACGGGGAGCACGCCTTCAAGGTGAACGGGAAGGCGCTGCGGATGCGCCGGACCTACGCGATCGAGGACCCGGACGGGCGGCGGGTGGCGAAGGTGCAGAGCAGGCCGCTGCGGATCAAGGACTCGATGGAGATCGAGGACGCCGAGGGGAAGCGGATCGCGCTGGTGAAGAAGGCGCTGATCAGCCCGCTGAGGGAGCGTTGGACGATCAAGCAGGAGAGCGGCGCCGAACTCTGCGTGCAGGGCAACATCGTGGACCACGAGTACACGATCGAGCAGGACGGCATCAAGGTGGCCGAGGTCTCGAAGAAGTGGTTCCGGATGCGGGACACCTACGGCCTGGACGTCTCCGACACCGTGGACCGGGCCACCATCCTGGCCGCCGCCATCGCGATCGACTCCATGGCGCACCCGGCGAAGTGAGAGCGGGTCAGCCGGCGTCCCCGGTGGCGTTGAGGATGGCGGTGGCCACCTCCGGCGGGCAGCCGGGGACCTCCCGCAGCCGCCAGGCGCGGCCGTCGCGGCGGGCGCCGTCGAGGGTCAGGACGGCCGGGGCGACGGCGAGCTTGACGGCCGGGCCGAGCTCCGGGTCGGCGAAGAGCTCCTCCAGCCAGTCCAGCGCGTGCGGGTCGAACCGGCGGGCGCCGCTCAGCAGGTGGGCCAGCGAGGCCAGCAAGGTCGGGCCCGGGCCGGGGAGGGACGAGACCGCCCGCAGCACGTCCGCCAGCAGGGCCCGGATCGCCGACCGGTCGAGCCGGCCGAGGAGCAGCGTGCCGGACAGCCGCGAGACGTCGCGGACGCAGGCCGAGCACCGGCCGGCGTCCCCGTCCCGCAGGCCGGTCGCCAGCCCGTGGCGGACCGCCGCGTACACCCGGGAGACGGCCTCGGCCGAGAGCGGCGCCAGCCGGTCGGTGCGGATGGCCAGCGCGGTGAGCTCCTGAGCCAGCCCGGGGTCCTCGCGGCGCTCGGCCGACGCCCGGATGCGCGCGGCGGCCTGGTCGACGACCTCGTCCGCCCGGAGCGCCAGGAGCTCGTCGGGCAGCCCGGCCGGATCGGCCAGCAGCCCGGCCAGGAACCCCACAGCGTCCGTGTGCCGACTGGCCAGGAGCGGGACCAGCCAGGCGGCCTGAGAGTCCGTCAGCGGTCCTGACCGTTCCTCCTGGAACGCCTTGACCGCGGTACCCGCGACCGGCGCGCTGCTCCCGTCGAGCATCGCCCGGGTGGTCCAGGCGCGGGCGGCCGGGTCGGTGACCGCGAGCCGGCCCTCCAGTGTGGCGCGGGTCTGGGCACCGGTGCCGCCGGTGTCGGGGAGCAACGAGCGCAGCCGGTCGGCGAGCGCCGCCAGGACCGGGGGCGCGGAACGCACCCAGGTCCGCACCATGCTGTCCATCACGGGGGGCGGCACTTCGGCCGCGAGGGCATCGGCCAGAAGCCGCTCGTGCGCCTGCGGGTCGTCACCCGCGAGCGCGATCTGCGCGGGCCACACGTTCCGAGGCGCGGCCGCTCTGGCCGGCACGAGCCAGTCCAGCAGCCGCAGCCGGGTCTCGGCCGGTACGTCGATGTGCCCGATGACGGCTGCCAGGCTGCCCGCGCCGGCCCGGTCGGGTGCGGGCCGGGTCAGCACGTCCGAGGCCAGCCGTCCGCCGTGCTGCCGGACGAGGACGGAGAGCACCTGGACGTGGCGGGTCAGGTCCTGCCCGCCTTCGAGCACGTCGTCCAGGACGCCGGTGATGATTCCGTGGTCGGTCGGCACCAACCCGGTCACGAGCCTCTGTTGGGCGTTGGCCCAGCGTTGCGGAAACCGGTGGGTCAGCACCTCCCGCCAGGTGCTCCAGCGGTATTCGTCGCGCACCTTCCGGCTGTTCCAGAACAGCTCCATCAGCGCGACCGCGTCGGGGTCGGTCAGCGCCGACGGGCAGGGACGGGAGAGCACGCAGCGCGCCAGCTCCACCGTCCGGTCGGGCGTGACGGGAGACCCGAGGTGGAGGAGGATGACGTCGCGGCAGCCCAGTCCGCCGAGGTCGCGGTACCGCTCCCGCAGGCCCTCCAGGTCGGCCGCGGGCAGCTGACGGCCGGTCAGGGCGCCCAGCAGCACCGTGGGCAGGTTCTTCCACACGTCGGCGGGCAGCAGCGGACGCACCGCGCGGACGGCGTCGAGCGCGTCGAGCAGCCGGGCGGGCCCGCCCGCCGCGTACACCCGGGGCAGCAGCGCGGCGAGGGCGGCGACCGCCGGCCCGGCCAGCCGGACGGGGTGCCCGGCCACCGCGCGGACCAGGGCCTCCTGGGCGGGGCCGAAGTGCCGTTCGGGCGCGTTGCCGAGCAGCGGGACGACCACCTCCAGCAGGCCCTCGCCGGTGCCGACCCGCTCCAGCGTCCGGGCCAGGGCGGCGGCGTCCGGCCGGCCGAGCGCGGCCACCGACTGGGCCTGCGCGGCATCGGGGGTGTCGACGGGCAGCAGCAGGGCGAGGGCGGTGTAGTCGGCCTCGTCCCGCACCTGGGACAGCAGGGACTTCGCCAGCGGCCACAGGTTGGTGTTGCCGTCCGCCAGCGCGGTGGCCAGCTCGGTGATGCCGGGGCCCTCCAGGCCGTGGTTCAGCAGGTGCCGTCCGTGCGCGTACTCGCCGAAGCTCTGGTGGAAGAACTCCCACCGGTCCGGGAACTCCCGCACCACGCCCTCGCTGACGAGCAGTCCGAGCTGCCCGGCGAGGTCCGGCGGCAGCGCGCCCTTCGGCACCCGGACGGTCAGCGTGCCGCCGCCGGTCAGCAGCCGCGCCGCCAGGGCCAGCGCGGCCTGCTCCTTCGCCGTCTCGACGATGCCGCCCACGGTGCGGACCCGGAGGTCCCAGTAGTCCGAGTAGAGCCGAGTGGTCGTCAGGTCCTCCGGGATGTGGCCCTCGGCGGCGTAGACGCTGCACGCCATGGTCAGCCGGACCGGCAGCGCGCAGACCTCGCGCAGCGGGCCCGCCACGGTGACCTTGCCCGTGAGGACCCCGAGGAACTGCGCGTCGGAGGGCGTCGGCTCGGGGCGGCGGGCGGTGAGGTACCCGGTCGCCCAGCCGACGATCTGGTCCGGCGAGAGCAGCGGGAGCTCGTAGGTGACGAGCCGTCCGGCGAGGCGGGGCGCGCTCTGCGGGGCGCGCTCCAGGTACGTCCGGTACTCGTGGTCGCGGCAGGTCATCACCACCTCGCCGAGCGAGAGCGCCTCCGCGACCACCGCCGACAGGCCGGCCAGGGTGCTCCGGCCGAGGACCAGGTCCAGGGTGTCGACCAGCAGCGTGACCTTCCCGTACCGGTCACGGAGGGCGGCGAGCAGCGCCAGCAGGCCCGTGTCGCCCCGGGGCGAGACGCTCGCGCCCATCGCCAGGTCGGCCGCCGCCCGCCCGCCGGTGAGGGACTCCGGCGGCAGCTGCGCGCAGGACACCAGCAGGACCGCCTCGCCCGCGTCCTGGAGCCGTTGGAGCAGCTGACCGAGCATCACGCTCTTGCCGATCCCGCCCTCCCCGGTCAGCACCAGGCCCACGGCATGGCCGGCGCTCGCCGCCAGTTGGTCGCGCCTGCGCAGCGCCTTGTCCAGGAGGTCGTTGCGGGCGACGGACGGGAACCCGGACGCCTCCAGGCCGGCCCGGTCGGGGGCCAGCACCCGGGGCAGGGCGGGCTCCGGCGGCGCGGGCTTCGGCGGTGCGGGGTCCGGTGGGGCGGGGTCCGGCCGGGCCGGTTGCCGCGGGAGGTCGAGCCGTCGCAGGACCGCCACCGTCGCCGCGGCCGCCGCGGCGGCGGCCCGCCGGTGGCGCTCCTGCCGTGCGGCGGGCGGCAGTTGCTCGTCAGCGGGGCCGCGGATCCCCCGGACGGCCAGGAACTGCGTCCCGGCCACGTGGGCGGCCTGGGCCGCGCCGGTGCCGTCCTGCTCGACGGCCACCACGTGGTCGTAGTGCTGCCGCAGGTACCGCCGCACGGGCGAGCCGGGCGGGCCGAGTTCGACGTCGCCGGAGGCGAGGTGCGCGAAGTGCGCCCGGCAGCCGGTGCTCTCCGCCCCGTCCTCCGGCGGCGGCTGCCAACCGCCGCCGCGCAGAACGGACCCGGCGGTCTGGAGCAGCCGGTGCGAGGCCTCCCAGCCGGCGGGGCGGGCCAGCAGGCCCTCGTCCGTCTCCCGGCCGCCCTGGTACGCGTGGACCCGGCGGGCCACCAGCACGTCCCCGGGCAGGAGTTCCTCGTCGATCGCGTCGGCCACCCCGACGGAGACCACCGCGTACGGCCCGAACCACTGCTGGGCCTGCTCGGTGACGACCGCCGCCGTGCCGCTGCCCGGCCCGGACTCGACCAGCACCACCCGCCATCCGGTGCCGGGCAGTTCACCGGACTCGAAGACCGTGCCGGTGGGGTGGGTGAGGAGGGTGAGGCCGCGGAGGTGTGCCCGCACCGCCTGGTACTCGACCCCGGCCGAGAGCGGCACCAGGACGACCGGACGGTCCGTCACGGGCACGGGTACGGGCACGGGTGCGGGCGTGGGTGCGGGTGGCCGGTCGGCCGGGGGAGCCGGAGGGTGCTCCGTCACGGGAGCCGGCGGACGATCGCCATCGCCGCGGCAGCGGCGTTCGCGGCGGCGCGCGGCTGGTGCTCCTCGTCCGCGGCGGCGTACTTCCGGCCGTCGGCCCGGTCGCTGATGCCCCGGACGGTCAGTGCGTCCACGCCCGCGATGTGCGCGGCGTGGGCCAGGCCGGCGCTCTCCATCTCCACGGCCACCACGTCGTTGTAGTGCTGGTGGAGCTGGGTGCGCAGCGGGGACTTGGCGGAGTTGAGCAGTACGTCCCCCGCCCCGACCGGCTTGAAGTGCACCGTCGGCCGCGAGGCCGGATCGCCGTCCGTCCAGGGCTGGTTAGGGCGCAGGACGTGCTTGGCGAGCTGGAGCAGCGCGTGGGAGGCCTGCCAGCCCTCGGGGCGGGCCAGGAAGCCCTGGCGGGTCTCCTTGCCGCCCTGGTACGCCTGCACCTTGGTGGCGACCACCACGTCCCCGAGGTGCAGGTCGTCCTTGACCGCGCCGGCCACCCCGACGAACAGCATCGCGACGGGGGAGAAGAGCTGCCGGGCGTGCTCGGCGACCAGCGCGGCCGACTGGTTCCCGGGCCCGGTCTCGGCCAGGGCGACCCGCCGTTCGGTGCCCTGGAGCCGGCCGACTTCGAACACCGTTCCGGTCGGATGGAGTTCGTGCTGACTGTCCGTCAAATAAGCTTGTACGGCCTCGAATTCGAGACCGAGGGCCGTCAGGACCACCACCGTTCCGCTCATGGGGTCATCCTGCCGTATCGGCCGTCGTGGTGGGGGCCCCGCGGACCCGGTGGAGGGTCCAGCCGGCCAGGGCGCCGGCGTAGACGGTGTAGCCGACGCCGATCAGCCAGGACTGGACGACCAGGACGGTGCCGACCGCGCCGTAGGAGACGGCGCTGTCGACCACCAGCGGGGCGAAGACCAGGCGGGAGAAGACGCGCAGGCCGATCATGGCGACCACGGTGCAGAGCGCGCCCGGGAACAGGGTGCGCCAGGGGACCCGGGAGTCGAGCAGGAAGTGCTGCAGCCACCAGAAGAGGAGGACTCCCGCCACGACGGTGGTGAACCAGCGGAGTGCGGTCCGGGCGGCGGTGTCCTGCCAGGGCACACCGCTCCAGGCGGAGGCCAGGATGTAGCCGATCAGGCCGGCCAGCGCCACGGTCTGGCGCCAGACGGTGTGCCAGGCCCCGGCCGGCAGGCCCCAGATCCGCTCGTAGGCGTTCTGCACGGCTCCCATCAGGGCGATGCCGAAGACGGCCAGGGCGGTGAGGCCGAGGGCGGTGGTGGTGCTGAGCACCTGGCGGGGCGAGGCGAAGAGTTCGCTCACCCGGTCTGCCGAGCGGCCGGAGAGGCCGAGGCCGTCGATCAGCCAGTCGGCGATGCCGCTGCCCTGGGTGGGGGAGGCGGCGGCGATCACGATCAGGAGGGGGACGAGGGTGACGAAGCAGAGCGCGGCGAAGGCCATGGCCCGGTGGAGCAGTTCGATCTCACGACCGCGCGTCCACAACTCGGCCACGGCCCGCCGCAGACCCCGCCTCACCAGTAGTGGTTGCGGCCGCCGACCGCGTGTCCGACGGAACCGGCGATCCAGAGGATCAGGCCGATCAGGATCAGTGCGATGCCGATCGACCACAGGACGCCGATGCCGGTGACGAAGCCGATGACGAGGAGGATGACTCCAAGGACGATCATGGCTGCCTCCGTTCTGCCTCACCGCGTGTACCCGGTCCGGAGGGTCTGACACGGCCTGTCACCTGCTCGGAGCAGCCGGGTTCGTCCCGTCAGCGGCCGGAGTCGGCCGAGTGGCCGGAGCGTGCGTACCAGCGGCCCTCGTCGTGGGTGACCTGGACCGGGCGGCCGAAGCAGGCGCTCAGGTTCCCGGCGGTGAGGGTGACCGCCACCGGGCCGGAGGCCAGCACGCGGCCGTCGCGCAGCAGCAGCGCGTGGGTGGTGTTCGGGGGGAGCTCCTCCAGGTGGTGGGTGACGGTGATGGTGGTGAGGCCGGGCTGACGGTCCGCCAGGAGGTGCAGCGCGTCGATCAGGTCCTCGCGGGAGGGCAGGTCGAGGGCGTTGAACGGCTCGTCCAGGAGCAGGAGGGACGGGTCGGCCATCAGGGCCCGGCTGATCAGGACGCGGGCGCGCTGTCCGCTGGAGCAGTCGCCGAAGCGGCGCCCGGCCAGTTCGTCCAGGCCCAGCTCGGCCAGCAGCCGGTGGGCCCGCTCCCGGGTGTCGTCGTCGTAGGCCCGCCAGACGGGCTGCACCGTGCCGGTGGCCCCGGTCAGTACCACGGTGTGCGCGGTGGCGTCCGCCGGGACGGCCTGGGCGGCGGACACCAGGCCGATCCTGGCGCGCAGTTGGCGCAGGTCGACCCGGCCGAAGCGTTCGCCCAGCACCTCGACCGAGCCGGAGGTGGGGAAGGTGACCGCGCCGACGATCTTCAGCAGGGTGGTCTTGCCGGCCCCGTTGGCACCGAGCAACGCCCAGTGCTGGCCGGTCCGCACGGTCCAGTCGACCCGGTCCAGGACGACCTCCTGGCCGGAGGTCGGGCGGTGCAGCGAGACCCCGGCGAGGGAGAGGACGGCGGGCTGCTGCGGGGACGGCGGGGACGGCGGCGGGGGCGCGGTGGTCATTCCGGCACGATAGTCGCGGACGGTCCGTCAGGCGGTGGTGCGTCTGCGGAGCGAGACGGCGGGACGTGAGGGCGGAGGCGGTCCCGGCCGGGCATCACCGCCCACGGTGCCCGGTGCCGCCTCCGGGGCTTCGAGGCCGCGGTGGGGGAGGGCGTACGGGGGTTCCTGACGGCCCGTCGGACGGCCCGTCGGACGGCCGGGCTAGGGTGGCTCCCCGTACGGCCGGTGGTCGAACGGGGAACGGACGGGGGTCCGGATGCAGGACATAGGCATTTCCACTGACGGGGTGCGCAGGGCGGGCGAGAGCATGGGGGAGTTGAGCGGGCAGACCAAGAGCCGGCTCTCCGGCGCGCTGGACTCCAGCGAGACCGCGGGGGCCGCGGACGCGGGCTGGCGGTCCGCCGCCACCCTGCGGGAGTGCGCGGGGGACTGGGAGCGTCACATGGTGCTGCTGGCCGACCGGTTGCAGCGGCTCTCCGAGCAGCTGCACACCTCGGCCGACGGCTACGACGCGGCCGACGCCGAGGCGGAGGCCCGGATGCGGGCCGCGATGACCGACCTCGGAAGGGCGTGAGCGGCGTGGTCACCTTCTCCGACCTCAAGAACGCCCACCCGGCGCAGTGGCAGGCCGCCGCCGAGGACTGGCTCTCGCTCTCCAAGCACGCGCTGCAGGCCGCCGAGGACATCCGGGCCAACGGCAGCCGCCCGCTGCAGGAGAACTGGACCGACGCCGTCGGCCGGGAGGCGGCCGCCGATCTCAAGGACGTGGCCGACCGGCTGGAGGCCGGCGGCGACGTCATGCGCGGCATCACGATGGTGCTGGACGGGCTCGCCTCGTCGATGGAGTACGCCCAGCGCACGCTGCGGCACGCCCTCGACCTCGCGGAGGCGTACGACATCGACGTGGACGAGAACGGCAACACCTCCACCCGGGGCGAGGGCGTCACCAGCGAGAAGCTCACCCACCTCAACGACGTCTCCGACCTCATCAAGGAGGCGCTGCGCCAGGCCCGCGAGGCCGACGCGCTCGCCGAGCCGGAGCTGCGCACGCTGATGGGCAAGACCTACGAGTCCGACCCGTCCAAGGCGCTGGACGAGGCGCAGACCGCGGCCTCGCACACCCAGATGAACATCCTCTCGGCCGCCATCCCCGACGGCAGCGACCCGCAGGTGGTCCGGGACTGGTGGGCGGGGCTGTCGGCCAAGGAGCAGCGCGAGCTGATGCGGGCCGAGCCGGTGCGGATCGCCAACCTGGACGGGATCCCGGAGAGCGTCAAGCTCGACCTGCGGGGCCGGGACGGCAAGTACGACCGGGTGAAGCAGGTGCAGTGGGCACTCGACCACTGGGACGACACCTCGATCGACAAGCTCGACAACAACTGCACCAACTTCGCCTCCGAGTCGCTGAAGCAGGGCGGCGTGCGGGAGAAGCCGGACAGCGGCTGGGGCCCGGGCTGGTCGGACGACAGCTGGGGGCGGGACGACGACGCGGACTCCGGCTGGTGGGACGAGCGCACGGACTACTCCAAGAGCTGGGGCGCCGCCGAGAACCTGCAGAACTTCATGCTGCAGAACGGCGGTCACGAGGTCCCGGTCTCGGAGGCCATGCCCGGTGACCTGATCTTCTACGAGCAGGCCGGCGACAACGAGCACATCGAGAAGGGCAACACCCACCACGCCGCGGTGGTCACCGCCGTCACCCCCGACGGCGACGTGAAGTACACCCAGCACACCAGCTCCCGGCAGAACGTCAGCCTGGACGGCCGCCTGCACGCCACCGAGAAGGCCGAGGGCGAACAGCGCGTGCGGGTGGTCCGAGTCTCCCCGAGCTGGTACTGATGGCGGCCCGTCAGGCCCCGGTGGGGGCCGGTGTGTTCGGTGTGGTGGCAGCGGTGCTCGGTGCGCTCTCCGCGTGGTGGTTCAGCGTGGCGTACGAGGAGCGTCACCGGGCGGTGCTGGCGAGCTGCCTCGACCTGCCGGCCAACTCCGGTATGCGGGTGGGGGCTTGGGCGGTGGTCGGGTTCGGGCTGCTGGCGGTGCTGGTGCCGCTCGGGCTGCGGCTGGCCGGGCGGGCCCGGCTCGGTGTCCTCGCGGTGATCGCCGTGGTCGCGGGGGTGGTCCTGGTCGGGACGGGGGCCGTCATGGTGTCCGACACGCTCGACCTCGGGACCGGCCGCCGGCTGTGCTCGGGTGCCGCCGCGCTGCTGCGGTGAAACGGGGGGCCGGGCCGTCCGGGTGGGATGAGGGATCCCCGGGCGGCCCGGCCCTGCTCGGTGGGGTCAGGCCCCCGGAGGCTGCCAGGCGTAGAGCTCGTCCATCGCCCGGAGCGAGAGCGACGGGGGAGCGGCGCGGACGGCGAGGTCGCGCAGGGTGGCGGCCAACGGGTTGGTGAGCCCGACGAGTTGCCCGGCCCGGCGGGAGCGGCGGCTGACGGCGGTGGTGCGGGCGAGCCGGGCGGCGGAGTAGGCGGCCAGGGCGCTCGGGGTGTCGGGGGTGGTGTCGAGCAGGTGGGCGAGGACGACCGCGTCCTCGATCGCCTGGCAGCCGCCCTGGCCCAGGTTGGGCGTCATGGCGTGGGCGGCGTCGCCGAGCAGGGCCACCCGCCCGTGGTGCAACCGCGGGAGCGGGACGGCGAGTTCGTCGAAGTCGTGGTGGAGGACGGCGGCCGGGTCGATCCGGTCGAGGCGGTCGAGCAGGGCCGGGATCGGGGCGTGCCAGCCGCCGAAGCGGCGGAGCAGCTCGGCACGGTGGTCGGCGGCGCGGCCGGTGGCGTGGTCGGTGACGTGGCCGGTGACGTGGTCGGTGGTGTGCGTGCCGGGCCGGCTCCTGGCGGTGGCGTAGAGGTAGATCCGGCCGTCGGCGAGCGGGACGATGCCGAAGCGTTCGCCGCGGCCCCAGGTCTCGGACGCCTGGCGGACGTCGAGCCCGTCGCCGGGGACGACGGCGCGCCAGCCCGCCTCGCCCGCGTGGCGGGGGCCCGGGTGGCCGGGGAAGAGCTGCCGGCGGAGGGCGCTGCGGATGCCGTCGGCCGCGATCACCACGTCGGCGTGCAGGTCGCCGGTGGTGGTGTGCAGCACGGCGGTGTCCCCGTCCTGGCCGGTGCCGGTGCCGGTGCTTGCGCCGGTGACCGTGGTGGCGGTGCGGAGGGCATCGGCGGGGAGGGCCGCGGCCAGGGTCTCGACCAGGAAGCCGCGGTGGACGGCGCGGGCGGGCAGCCCGTACCGCTCGGTGAGGGCGGCGGTGTCGGAACGGGTGAGCCAGCGGCCGTCCGGGCGGCGGAGCCCGGCGGTGCCGGAGAGGGGCTGTCCGGTGGCCATGGCGGGGCCGAGGCCGACGGTGCCGAGGGCGCGCAGCGCGTTCGGGGCGAGCACGATCCCGGCGCCGACGGCCGAGACCGCCTCGGCGCGCTCGCAGACCGTGACCCGCCAGCCGCGTCGGTGCAGCGCCACCGCCGCGGTCAGTCCTCCGATGCCCGCTCCGGCGATCAGGGCGTGACGGTCCGTCATCTCGGCTGCCTCCTCCTGGCCTCTACAGGTGTAGAGGCTTCTGGGTCAGCACTCTACAGCTGTAGAGTGCTCCCATGTCCACCCCTGATCGCCGGACCCTGATCGCCGACGCGGCCATCGCCACCGTCGCCACCCTCGGCCTGCGCGGGCTGACCCACCGTGCGGTGGACGCGGCCGCCGGGCTGTCGGCGGGCAGCACGTCGTACTACTTCCGCACCCGGGAGGCGCTGATCGGCGCCTGCTACCGGCGTCTCGCCGAGCTGGACCTGGCCGAACTCGACGGCGGTGCGGCGGAGTCGGGCGGCACACCGGAGGTGGACACGGTGGCCGAAGGACTGGCGGCGCTGCTGCACCACTGGCTCACGGACGCCCGCGAGCGGCAGCTGGTCCGCTTCGAGCTCAGCCTGGAGGCGGCCCGGCGGCCGGAACTGCGGGCCGAGTTGGAGCAGGCGGGCAGCGCGGCCCGGGCCCGGGCGGTCGTGCTGCTCCGCGCCCTGGGTGCCGAGCACCCCGAGTCGGCGGCCGACCTGATGGTCTCCTGGACCGACGGCCTCCTCTACGACCGCCTCGCCGGCGCCACCGCCCGCACCCGCCCGGCCCCGGACCGCGCCGAACTCGCCTCGGTGGTACGGAAGATGCTGCGGGCCGTGCTGGCCTGACCGCGATCCGGGCCGCCGGGGCGTCCGGTCAGTCCTGCTCGACGGCGGGGGCGGGGGCGGGGGCGGGGGCGGCCGGTCGGTCGAGGTTGTCGGTCAGGCGGCCCAGCAGGTGGAGCAGGGTGGCCCGCTCGGACCGGTCGAGGCCGGCCAGGGTGATGTCCTCCAACTCCCCCCAGGCCTCGGCGATCCGGTCGCGCAGCGCGCGGGCCGCCGCCGTCGCCTCGACCGTGACGGCGCGGCGGTCGCTCTCGCTCCGCCGACGGCGCACGAAGCCGGACTGCTCCAGGCGCTGCACCATGCGCGTGACGGTGGACGCGTCCAGGCCGAGGTGCTCGACCAGGGCGGACTGCGACTGCGGCCCGTGGTCCCAGAGGCGCATCATCAGCAGTTCCTGACCCGCGTGCAGGCCGTGCCGGCTCAGGAGCCGTTCGGCCACCGCCCGGTGCAGACGGGCCACGCGGGCGATGGACCGGCTGACGTCGTCGGTGTCGGCGGGGGGCTGGTTCCGCTGTCTGTTCACCCGATGATTGTAGGGGCAAGTGATGGGGGCTTCGGGCTCCGGCCTGTCTTGCAACTGGCCTGGTGGAGGCGTTTACTTGGCCGTGCAAGCAGAATGTTTGGCCGGACAAGTAATGTTCCGATCCAGGGGGAGAGTCATGCGGGTCATCAGTCAGAGCGTGCGCGTCAACGACCCGGCCGGGGAGGGTGGCGCGGCCGCGCTGACCCGGGCCGAGGTCTGGGCGACGTTGCTGAGCAAGGCCGAGAACGCCCTGCCCTTCGTCGCGGGGATGACGGAGTGCACGGTGCTGGAGCGCACCGAGGGCGGCCTGGTCCGGGAGGTGGTGCTGAACGGAGGCGAGCGGGTGCGTGAGGAAGTGGTCTTCCACCCGCAGCACCGGGTGAGTTTCCACCGCGACGACGAGACCGCCCGCTGGGTCATCCACAACGACATCGAGGAGGACGCCGACGGCGAGCTGCTGCTCTCCTTCACCGGCGAGCTCGACCTCGGCGGCGCCGAGGAGCAGGACGGGGCGGCCGAGCGGATGCGGGCCGGCTACGCGCTGGCGCTGCGCACCACGCTGGAGCGCGCCCGGGCGGCGCGGGGCGCCGCCCGGGCCTGACGGGAGGTCAGCCCTTGGCGAGGGCCTGGAGGCGGTCGTAGGCGCCGTTGAAGTAGTTCTGGTCGCGGGGGAGGACGCCGGAGTCGGCGAACTGCCAGCTGCCCAGCTACACGATCGGCTCGACTGCGCCTCGGCAGGTGAAGGGCCCGGCCGGCATCCCAGAGGTCACTCGTACGCGGCGGCCCACGCCTCCGCTGCGTTGGTCAGCTTCACGCGCTGTGGCAGAGGGTCCTCGTCCGTCCGGCTCGTCCACGCGGCCCGGATGGTTCGAGCGAAGACGGCCAGTCGGTCGGGGTCCGCGTCGCGGTACGCGGCGATGGTCCGCGCGGCCAGGTCGGCTGCCGCGAAGGTGTGTCCGGCGGCGATCAGCCGGGGAACCCACAGGGCGGCGTCCGTCCACTCCGGTCCGGGGCAGGACAGGGCCCAGTCGATGACCCGGACCTGGGCCCCGTGGACGACCAGGTTGAACTCGCCCATGTCGGTATGGGCCAGCGAGTAGCCGTCCAGAGCTCCGATGCCGTCGGGCGGGACGAACCGGGCCAGGCGTTCGCTCAGCGGCTTCTTGCGGATCGTCGCGGGCCACGGGTAGGACGAGAGCACGGCCAGCGAGGCCGCCACGAACGGCAGGTCGATCGAGTCGGGCGCGAAGCTCGGGTGCCGGCCGGGCCAGAACTCGTATCCGTAGAGGCTCCACCCGCCTCCTTCGGCCTGCCACTTCGGGAACGCGGTGAGCGGTGCGACGGCGGACACCTCGGACTCGTGCCGGTACACCCACGCCCCCGGGGCGTCCGTCGGCACGGCCTTGACGAACACCGCGCCGCTGGCCGTCCGCAAGAGGCTGGCGAACGCAGAGTTGACCCCGGTCTCCGCGCTCTGCGCCTTGACGACGGTACCGGTCAGCGCTTCGACGGCCCGCTGTGCCTCGATGGGGAGCTGGTCCCATTCGGTTCGCGCCACTGCTGAGATCCGTTCGTGAGTGGGGTGGGCCGGGGCCTCACGGCGGAGCCCCGGCCGGCGTGCGGAACTACTTGCCCGTGAACGGGCTGTCGGAGCAGTTGGCGTGGCACTGCGAGCAGTTCGCCAACTCGATCTCCGGCCAGAAGGTGTCCTCCAGCAGGAAGCCCAGCGCGGCGATCACGTCGACGGCCCGCTGACGGAGCACCTTCCCGCCGCCGTGCTCCGCCGGGTCCAGGAACCCGGGCTTGTGGTGGACCATCTTGCCGAACTGCGCCGTGCACCACCCGGCGTACGCCTCGGTGTTGAGCACGAAGGCGTGCCAGTGGTCGTCCACCTCCGGCGACGGGCTCAGCGGCCGGTCGCTGGTGGCGCACGCCATGAGGAACGCCGCCATCTGCCCGACCCCCACCAGGGCCCGGACCTCGGGCACGTCCGGGTGGTTGGCCCGGTAGGTGGTGAGGATCAGTTCCGTGACCTCGGGGCTGATCAGGCCACGCGGATCCGTGGTGAGGGCCACGGTCGTGGTGTCGCTCATGGTGCCTACCTCCGTCAGGAAGTCGTACAGCCTCCCGGCGGACCACTGTGTCCGTCGGGCTGTGCGACCCGGCCGTCCCCGAGGGCGGACGGGAGAATTGGGGCCCGCGGCTTGATGGGCCGTCAGGGAGGTGCCGGCTGGGGTCAGTCCTCGGACGGAGCCTCCTGCATGGGCGGGGCCGGGATCGGGCGGTCCGGGACGTCCTCGGTGCCGCCCCCGGGCGTGATCCACTTGAGTGCCGTGCTGTCGTCCTCTCAGGTCTTCCTGGGGCGGTCCAGGTACCGCCGGTAGTCGAGCGCTCGGCGGAACTCCACCCGCAGGGCTTCCTCCCGGCCGCGAACGTCCTCGGGGAGGTCTTCCTCCGCCAACCCGCCGGCGGGCGTCTCAGGGGCCCACAGGGGCGGGAGGTACACCGCGCACCAGGTGCCGGGGGCCAGGGTCACCCGGCACCCGCCATCCGGGCCCGCAACGCGGGCACCTTCGGACACATCCCGGCCCTGGCGTGCACGGCCTTGTCCTCCCGCGCCTTCCGAAGCGCGTAGTGGCCGCCTCGGGCACGGGCTTCGTTCGCCCGCGCCGTCAGGTCGTCGCACTCGTTGCAGCGCGGGAGGACGGGGTACTGCCGGACGTTCACGCCGCGCCCTTCACGGTCGGCACCACGCACTCGATCGCCTGGAGGTGCCGACAGAGCAGCACCCGCAGGTCCGTCGCCCGCGACGGGTCGAACCCGTCCGACTCGGGGTCCTGGGCGGCCTTGATCGAGTCCCGGAACCACTCGCACCCCGGACAGTCGGGGGTCGGCTGCCGCGTGATCTGCCCGCCGGCTTGCTTGGTTCCGGTTCTCATGTCCGCGCCTCCCGTGCACTCCCGCGAAATCCCGTAGCAGGAAGGTAGGGAGTCGGCCGGGTGCGTCTCCAGGAGATTCCACCGGATTCCACGCGAGTTGGCGCAGGTCAGGCGAGGCTCTGCCCGGCCTCCCGCAGGAGAGCCCGCGCAGTGGCCCCGTAGACGGCTTGTTCGGCCAGCTCGGCGAAGGTGTCAGCGTAGGCGCTGACCTCGGAGGGCTGAGTGATCGTCAGGTAGCCGGAGACCAGCTCCACGTTGACCTGTGCGGTGTCGAAGATCCAGAAGCCTTCTACCGGCATGCGCATCCGCCCGGCTGCCATCGGAACGATTCCAACGCTGACGTTCGGCAGGGCCGCGACCGTGGCCAGGTGGTCGAGCTGACCACGCAGAACGTCAGCGTCTCCCAGGCAGGACCGCAACACCGACTCCTCCACCAGGAAGGCGAATTGGTGATCCCCCTCGTAGAGGATGCGCTGCCGCTCCATCCGTGCGGACACGGCGGCATCCACGTCGTCCACCGCCACCCGGCGGCGTTGTACGGCGCGCAGCACCGAGGCCGTGTAGGCCCGCGTCTGGAGCAGGCCGGGCACCAGCCACGACGAGTAGGCCCGGAACCGCCGGGTACGGTCGAACAGGGGCAGGACTGCCAGCTGAGCCTGTTTCAGCCCAGCCCGCTCCATCCGCCGCCACTCGATGAACATGCCGGTGACGGCCCGGAGGGAGGCCACCAGGTCAGCCGCCCGCTCGGGCACACCACAGGCCCGGCACCACTGCCGGATGTCCTCTTCGGACGGTGGGGTGTGCGCGTTGAGCAGACGGCTGACCTTGGACGGGTACCAGCCGCACGCGGCGGCCAGCGCCTGGCCGTTGAGCCCGGCGTCCCGCTGTAGCTCCCGGAGTTGGGCAGCGAGGGCTTGCCGGGCCTGTTGGACGCTTGACGATGATGTGGCAGCCACGGTGAGAGCAGGTCAGCGGGGTCGGTAGTCCTCGTGCGGAACGGCCCGGTCCCAGACCGCTTCGAAGGCGGCACCGCACAGCTTGGCCAGCGCCGGGTCGGTGAGGTACTCGCGGCCGTCCTCGTCCAACTGCCCGTCCCCGGTGAAGTGGTGCAGCAGCACCGTCTCATCGTCGAACAGCCAGAAGTCCGTGCCCGGCAGGGCCAGACCCACCGTGCTCCGCCGGGGCAGCCACCGGACCTGTTCGCCGGCCGCGACGTTGGCGAACGTGCCGTCGAACTCGTACCGGACGTAGTCGCTCACCGGCTCCGAGACGATCCGGGCTCGGCGGACGACGACGCCCCGGCCGACAGCTTCGGCCACCACGTCGTGCCAGGAGTTCCACCAGGCGGCGCGGTCGGCCTGGTCCAGTCGCTTGCCGCCCTGCCAGGCGATGAACTCCGGGTCGTCCAGCATGTAGGCGTCCCGCATCTCCAGGTGGACGGCCGATCGCTGGGCCGTGGCGAGCGCGTTACGCGCCGGGGGTTGCACTTTGTGACACTCCGTGAAGTCGGTTGAGGTACTGGGCAACGAGCGGTGCGAGGAACTGGAGCATGACCTCGGGCAGCCGAATCACGGTCTCGTGGTCCGGTACGTCGGTCGAGTGCCCGGGAATCGAGCCGATGGCCTGTGCGGCCGCGATCTCGGCCGGACTGGCCTTGTACGACTGGATGAGCAGGTCACCCGTCTCACGGTCCCGCCAGATCGTGGGGGACTCGTCAGTCGGGGTGTTCGGGATGATGCCCAGGAACTCCAGATCCACGTCGGTCTCCAGTGCCTAGCCGATTCCACGTGGTTCCAAGGATGCTGGGCGATCGCGCCGCTGTCAGGCGTATCCGAATCTGACGAACTGCCGGTTCCCGCCATCTGACGTGCTGGAGCCGGGCCGGTGGGGCCTGTGCGCCGGAGTGGGTTTCCGAGCGGGTACGCCGAAGGGCCCTGGCTGCCCCCCTGTCGAGGGGGACGGCCAGGGCCGGGACGAGGCCTCGGCGGCCTGGTCGCGCAGTGCGCGGGCGGACGGTCGTCGCCTCGACCGTGACGGGAGGTCAGCCCTTGGCGAGGGCCTGGAGGCGGTCGTAGGCGCCGTTGAAGTAGTTCTGGTCGCCGGGGAGGACGCCGGAGTCGGCGAACTGCCAGATGGTCTGGTAGGTCCAGCCGGCCGGGAGGGTGCCCGGGGTGGAGGCGTAGCGGGCGAGCCAGAGGGGGTTGGTGGCGGCGAAGGAGGCGTTGTTGCCGGTGCACTGCTGCCACCAGTTGGTGGTGGTGTAGATGGCGGGGTAGCGGCCGGTGCGGGAGCGGACGGTGTCGGAGAAGGAGCGGATCCAGCTGACCATGGCGCTCTGGGAGAGGCCGTAGCAGGTGGCGCCGTAGGGGTTGTACTCGATGTCGAGGGCGGGCGGGAGGGTCTTGCCGTCGGCGGACCAGCCGCCGCCGTGGTTGACGAACCAGGTGGCCTGGGTGGAGCCGCTGGAGGTGTTGGGCAGGGCGAAGTGGTAGGCGCCGCGGATCAGGCCGGCGTTGTAGGAGCCGTTGTACTGCTGGGCGAAGTACGGGTTGGTGTAGCTGGTGCCCTCGGTGGCCTTGACGTAGGAGAAGCGGGCGCCGTTGGCCTTGGCGGCGGCCCAGTTGACGTTCCCCTGCCAGCTGGAGACGTCGTTGCCCAGGGTCTGGGTGACGGCCAGCGAGGTGAGCGGGGCCTCGGCCGATCTGCCCTCGTGGGCGGCCACGGTGGAGCCGGCGAAGTCCCGCTCGGGGTGGAAGCCGGCGGGGGTGGGAGCCGCCTGGGCGGCCGGGGCGAGGCCCGCGGTGCCGAGCAGCAGGGCGCCGGTGGCGGCCACGACGGCGGTGCGGCGCAGGAGACCGGCGGAGGTGCGGAGTACGGGTGCACGGTGGGGCATGGGGCACTCCTCGGTGACGGGCGAGCGAGGGGGCTCGCCGGGCGCGGACGAGGGTAGTCATGCACCGGACACCACCGCTATGGCGCGTAGACCACACCTCGCGGGCCGGGAAGGTGTGGGAAGCAGACATGGCGTGGCGCTGTGGCACGATGCAGGGGCGGGCCGGTGGTCGGCCCGGGAAGTGGAAAGCGAGTACCGACGATGACTTCCGAGACCTCCGAACTGACCTTCCGTCCGGCCGGGCCCGCCGACGTCCCGGCGCTGGTGGCGCTGGTCGAGTCCGCCTACCGGGGCGACAGCAGCCGGGCCGGCTGGACCACCGAGGCGGACCTGCTGGAGGGCCAGCGGACGGACGCCGAGGGCGTGGCCGCGGTGATCGAGGCGCCGGGCAGCCGGCTGCTGGTGGCGGAGCGGGAGGGCGAGCTGCTCGCCTGCTGCCAGCTCGAACACCGGGGCGAGCGCGCGTACTTCGGCATGTTCTCGGTCCGTCCGGAGCTCCAGGGCGGCGGGGTCGGGCGGCAGGTGCTGGCCGAGGCCGAGCGGGTGGCCGGGGCCGAGTGGGGCGTGCGCGAGCTGGAGATGACGGTGATCGAGCAGCGGTCCGACCTGATCGCCTGGTACGAGCGGCGCGGGTACCGCCGGACCGGCGAGTTCTCGCCGTTCCCCTACGGGGACGAGCGGTTCGGCCTCCCGCTCCGCGACGATCTGCGCTTCGAGCGGCTGACGAAGGAGCTCTGAGGCGGGGCGGGGGAGCGGGAGGGAGCAGGAGGGGGCAGGAGGGAGCGGGCCGGGGCGGGGCCGACGGGGCTGACGGTGCGTCAGGAGCCTTGCTGCCTGGCGTGATTCACGCCCCGTTCACGATTGGTCCAGACCAATGTGGAAGACTGGCGGCCGTACGGTTCTGTCCGTCCGAGCCCGGGGGGGCTTTCTTCCGCATGCCCGCACGCCTGATCACCGACCCCGCTCCGCCCGCTCCGCCCGCTCCGGCCCTGCCGGAACCGCCCGACGACCGGGAGCTCTACTGGTACTTCGGCCCGCAGCGCCGCTGGGTGCTGCTCTGCTCCGCACTCTCCTACGCCGGGGCCACCGTCACCCTCGGCCTGTTCGCCCTGAGCCACCCGCTGCTCTGGCCCTTCCTGGTGCTGGTGGTGCTCAACGGCGCCACCTGGCTGCTCGGCCTCGGTGACGGCCAGCGCCAGCGCCGCCACTCGCTCGACAGCCACCGACTCCTGCTCCGCGCCTGGCGCCCCGAGCGGATCCCCGCCGTCGACCTGCTGCTGCCCACCTGCGGCGAGCCCCTGACCGTCCTGGAGAACGCCTACCGGCACGTCTCCCGGGTGCGCTGGGACGGCGAGTTGACCGTCCGGGTGCTGGACGACGCCGACGACCCGGCCGTCCGCGCCCTCGCCGAGAAGTACGGCTTCCGCTACCACAGCCGCCCCGACCGGGGCCGCTTCAAGAAGGCCGGCAACCTCAACTTCGGCCTCGCCGCCGGGAGTTCCGACCTGGTCGCGGTGCTGGACGCGGACTTCTGCCCGCGCGAGGACTTCCTGCACCACCTGGTGCCCTACTTCGACCAGCCCGAGACCGGCATCGTGCAGAGCCCGCAGTGCTTCGACACCGACGCCTCGATGAGCTGGCTGGAGCGCGGCGCGGGCGCCACCCAGGAGATCTTCTACCGCTGGATCCAGCCCTCCCGCGACGCCCAGGACGGCACCGTCTGCTGCGGCACCAACGCCCTCTACCGGCGCCGCGCGCTCGAACTCGCGGGCGGCTTCTTCGAATCGGACCACAGCGAGGACCTCTACACCGGCCTCGCGCTGGCCCGGCACGGCTACCGCACCCGCTACGTGCCCACCCTGCTGGCCAAGGGCCTCTCGCCCACCGGCCTGTCCGCCTTCATCAGCCAGCAGTACCGCTGGTGCCTCGGCTCGCTCGCCCTGCTGCGCGACCCGGACTTCCACCGCGGCCCGCTCTCCCGCTCCGCCCGGACCTGCTTCTGGAACGGCATCCTCGGCTACCTCAGCAGCGCGGTGAACGTCTTCGCCGTGCCCCTGCCCGCCCTGCTGCTGCTCTTCTTCGCGCCCGAGCGGATCGAACCCTGGCAGGTGCTGCCCTTCCTGCCGCCGCTCTGGGTCTCCCTCGCCCTGCTCCCGGCCGCCTCCCGCACCCGCTGGCGCTTCGAGGTCACCCGGGTCCAACTCCTCAGCGGCTTCTGCCACGTGATCGCCCTGGCCCACGCGCTGCGCAGCCGCAGCGCCGACTGGGTGCCCACCGGCGCCATCGCCGGCCGCTCCGCGCTCGGCCGCACCGTCGGCCGGATCGGGGTGCTCTGGCTCTCGTTCTGCCTGCTGGCAGGGGCGGTCGGCCTGGTGCGGGCGGTCCTGCTGCACGGCTGGCAGCCGTACTGGGCGCTGGCCGGACTGCTGCTGCTCACCGCGTACACCACCGTGCCCGTGCTGACCGCGCTCTGGGCGCTGCTGCGCGGCGAGGACCAGGTGCGCGGACCGAAGCGGGCCGGCCCGGAGGCCGGGGCCGAGCGCTTCGAGCGTCCCGAAGCGCTCGCGGTCACCGCCGTGCTGCTGCTCACCGCCCTGCTGGCGAGCGGCTGGGCCGACCCGCTGTTCTGACCGCTGTTCCGACCACCGGTCCAACCGCGGTTCCGACCACCGGTCCGACCGAGCAACACCCCTGACACACCCTCAGAACCTCCGTGCGCGTCGCCCCACCGGCGCGGGAACGGCCGCCGGGAGCCCACCCCCAACGGGCCCGGCGGCACCACCCACCGCAGCCGTCGCAAGGAGCACCACCGTGTCCGACCTGATCACCCTGACCCGGCCGACCAGAACGGCCCCGGCGCCGCCCGCACCCCGCACCGGCGCCGCCCCCTTCCGCCCCGACATCGAGGGCCTGCGCGGCGTCGCCGTGCTGACCGTGCTCGCCTTCCACGCCGGAGTCCCCGCCCTCAGCGGCGGCTACGTGGGCGTGGACGTCTTCTTCGTCCTCTCCGGCTTCCTCATCACCGGCCTGCTGGCCGGGCCCCGGCCGCTCGCCCTGCGGGACTTCCTGGCCCGCCGCGCCCGCCGCATCCTGCCCGCCGCCGCCGTGGTGCTGACCGCCACCGCGCTGGGCGGCTGGCTGCTGCTGGACCCGCTGCGCGGCGCCGACCTGGCCCGCGATCTGCTGGCCGCCGCCGGGCAGTTCGCCAACTGGCGGTTCGCCGGGCAGCAGACCGACTACCTGGCCGCCACCCGCGACCCCAGCCCGGTGCTGCACTTCTGGTCGCTCGGCGTGGAGAACCAGTTCTACCTGCTCTGGGGCGGCCTGGTGCTGCTGCTGGCCAAGGGCCGCCGCCCGGCGGTCTGGGCCGTCACCCTGCTGGTCGGCGCGCTCTCGCTGCTGCTCTGCCTGCGCTGGACCGCCGACGCCGCCCCGCTCGGCTACTTCTCCACCGCCACCCGGCTCTGGGAGTTCGCCCTCGGCGGCGCCGCCGCGCTGCTCTACCGGCGCCGGCTGTTCGGCTCCACCCCGCTCGGCTGGCTGGGCCTGGCCGCCGTGGTCAGCGCCGCCCTGCTCTACGACCGCTCCACCCCCTTCCCCGGCAGCGCCGCCCTGCTGCCCGCCCTCGGCACCGCCGTCCTGCTGCTGAGCGGCCCCGGCACCGGCCGCTGGTACCAGGCCGGCGGACTGCTGGCCAGCCCGCCGCTGCGGGCCGCCGGGCGGCTCTCGTACGCCTGGTACCTCTGGCACTGGCCGGTCCTGACGATCGCCCAGGCCCGGTACGGCGCACTGCCGTTGACCGTCACCGCGGCCCTCGCGCTCGGCTCCGCGCTGCCCGCCTGGCTGACCCTGCGCTACGTCGAGAAGCCGCTGCGGCGCGGCCGCTCCAACGCCCCGCGCAAGGGCCTGTCGGTCGGCGCGGTGGCCCTCACCGTCCCGCTGATCGCCGGGCTCACCCTCGGCGGCGGGGCCGTGCGCGCCCTCGGCGACCCGGACGCCGTGGTGGTGGTCCCGGCCGGGGCCGCGAGCGGCCCGCTGCTGCTCGCGCCCGGGGTCCAACTCGCAGGCCTGACACCGACCCTGGCCCGGGCCCGGACCGACCATCCGCCGGCCGGGGAGTGCCAGATCGCCCTGACGGCCGACCAGAGCCCGCCCTGCCTGTTCGGCACCCCGGGCGCCCGCGACCGGGTGGTGCTGCTCGGCGACTCGCACGCCGGTCAGTGGATGGCCGGGCTGCTCCCGCTGGTGCGCGAACGCGGCTGGGCGCTCGAGGTGCTGGTGAAGCCCGGCTGCCCGCTGCCCACCATGACGGTGCGGGACGAGGTGCTCGGCCGCGCGTACACCGAGTGCGACCGCTGGCGGGAGAACACCCTCGACCGGCTGGCCGCCGGCCCGCGGCCCCGGCTGGTGGTGGTGGCCGGGCTGAACCGCTTCGGCAGCGCCGAACAGCGCTCGGCCGGCTGGGCCACCACCCTGGAGCGGCTGAAGTCGGTCGGCGCGCCGGTCGCCTACCTGGCCGACACCCCGATGCCGGGCAAGGACATCCCGGTCTGCCTGGCCTCCGGCGAGAGCTGCACCTTCCCGCGCGAACAGGCGCTGCTGGACGAGCCGTTGCTCACCGAGGGCCTCGCCACCAGGTACGCGGTCACCGTGCTGGACTACCGCGCCCTGCTCTGCCCGGGCGAGGGGCAGTGCCCGCCGGCCCGCGAGGGCGTGCTGCTCTACCGCGACACCGGCCACATCACCTCCACGCTGGCCGCGACCCTGGCCCCGCGGATCGACCACGACCTGCGGACGGCCGGACTGCTGCCGTGAACTGAGCACGCCGGTTGTTCGTCCGGCGTACGCCTCGGCGTCGGTGTCGGCAGGGGGCGGCGGGGGGAGGGTGCAGACCGTACCGTCCACCCGTCCCGTACCGTCCCCTCGTCGGCTCCCCAGGAGGACACCCGATGTCGAGTCGTACCCGGTCATCACGGCCCCTGAGGCCCTTGCGGCCCCTGCGGCTGCGCACGGTGGCGGCGGCCAGTGCCGCCACCGTGCTGGGCGCCCTGCTCTCGCTGCCCGGCCAGAGCGCCCACGCCGTCTCCCCGGACATCGTGATCAGCCAGGTCTACGGCGGCGGCGGCAACTCCGGCGCCCCGTACACCCACGACTTCATCGAGCTCCACAACCGCGGCACCAGCACGGTCTCGCTGGCCGGCTGGACCGTCCAGTACGCCTCCGCCGGCGGATCGTCCTGGTCCACCACCGCCCTCACCGGCACCATCGCGCCCGGCCGCTACCACCTGGTCCGCGAGGGCGCCGGCAGCGGCTCCGGCGCCGCGCTGCCCACCCCCGACACCATCGGCACCCTCGCGATGAGCGCGAGCTCCGGCAAGGTCGCCCTGGTCACCAACGCCACCGCGCTGACCTGCTCCACCGGCTGCGCCACCAAGCCCGGCGTGCGGGACTTCGTCGGCTACGGCAGCTCCGCCAGTTCAGCCGAGGGATCGCCGACCGGCACCCTCTCCAACACCACGGCCGCCCTGCGGGCCGGTGGCGGCGCCACCGACACCGACGCCAACTCGGCCGACTTCGCGGTGACTTCACCCATCCCGCGCAACTCCTCGTACACCGGTGGGGGGAGCGGCGGCACCCGCATCCGCGACGTGCAGGGCGCGGCGCACCGCTCGCCGAAGACCGGACAGTCCGTCAGCGGCCTGCCCGGGGTGGTCACCGCCGTCGCCGCCACCGGCTTCTGGCTCCAGGACCCGCTGCCGGACGCCGACCCGGCCACCAGCGAGGCCGTCTTCGTCTACACGGCCTCCACGCCCACCGTGGCCGTCGGCGACTCGGTCACCGTCGGCGGCACCGTTGCCGAGTTCCGCCCCGGGGGCACGGGCGGCACCACCAACCTGACCACCACCGAGCTGACCTCACCCACCGTCAGCCTGGTCGCCCACGGCGCCGCGCTGCCCGCTCCGGTGGTCGTCGGCGCGGGCGGCCGGGTGCCGCCCGCCGCGGTGATCGACGACGACGCCAACGGCGACGTGGAGACGGGCGGCTCGTTCCAGCCCGCCAGCGACGGCATCGACTTCTGGGAGTCGCTGGAGGGCATGCGGCTCCAGCTGAACGACGCGGCCGTGGTCGGCCCGCGCAGCTCCTTCGGCGAGATACCCGTCGTCCCGGCCGGGAGCACCACCCGGACGGCACGCGGTGGCATCGTGGTCCAGGCCGGTGACTTCAACCCCGAACGGGTGCTGCTGGACGACCAGTTGGCGCCCACCCCGGCCGCCGACACCGGCGCCACCCTGACCGGGGCCACCGTCGGCGTGCTCGACCACTCCTTCGGCAACTTCAAGCTGCTGGTCACCGCCACGCCGGCGGTCTCCTCCGGCACCCTTCCCAAGGAGACCACCCCCGCCCCGGCGCCCGGCACCCTCAACGTGGCCACCTTCAACGTGGAGAACCTCGACCCGGGCGACCCGCAGGCCACCTTCGACGGCCTGGCCGCCGCCGTCGTCACCAACCTGCGCGCCCCCGACCTGCTCGCCCTGGAGGAGATCCAGGACAACAACGGCGCCACCGACAACGGCGTCACCGCCGCCGACCAGACCCTGGCCAAGCTCACCGCCGCCATCTCGGCCGCGGGCGGCCCGAGTTACACCTGGCGCCAGATCAACCCGCAGAACGACCAGGACGGCGGCGAGCCCGGCGGCAACATCCGCCAGGTCTTCCTCTACCGCACCGACCGCGGCCTGAGCTTCACCGACCGCCCCGGCGCCGGGGCCACCACCGCGGTGGCGGTGGTGGACAACTCCGGTACGCCCGCGCTGACTTACTCCCCGGGCCGGATCGACCCGGCCAACTCCGCCTTCGCGTCCAGCCGCAAGCCGCTGGCCGGGGAGTTCAGCTGGCACGGCAAGCCGGTCTTCGTGATCGCCAACCACTTCAACTCCAAGGGCGGCGACCAGCCCCTGTTCGGCCGCTACCAGCCGCCGAGCCGCTCCTCCGAGACCCAGCGCACCGCCCAGGCGGGCGTGGTCAAGGCCTTCACCGACCAGCTGCTCGCCGTCGACCCGGCCGCCTCGGTGGTCGTGCTCGGCGACCTGAACGACTTCGAGTTCTCGACCACCGCCGACATCCTCACGGCGGGCGGCACGCTGACCGACCTCCCGCGCACCCTGCCGGCGGCCGAGCGCTACACGTACGTGTACGAGGGCAACTCCCAGGTCCTCGACCACATCCTGGTCTCCGGCGCCCTGGCGGCCACCCCGTACACGTACGACATCGTGCACCTCAACAGCGAGTACGCCACCCAGCTGAGCGACCACGACCCGCAGGTGGTCAGCCTGCCGCTGCCGTAGCGTCCTGCTCAGCTCAGCTCAGCTCGGCTCAGCCGGTGAAACGCCCCTCGCGGGCGACCACCTGCCCGCCCTTGACCACCAGGTCACGGGCGGGCAGGTCCACCACCACCTGGGGCAGGCACTCGCCCTCGACCAGGAAGAAGTCGGCCGGGGAGCCGGGGGCCAGGGTGGCGGCGGGCAGGCCGAGCAGCTCGGCACCGCCGGTGGCCGCGAGGTCGAAGCACTCGGCCAGGTCACGGTCGGTGCGGGCGTCCGTGGTCCAGCCGAGCAGGTGCGCGCGGTGCAGCATGTCGGCGTTGCCGAACGGGCTCCAGGAGTCGCGCACGCCGTCGGAGCCGAGGCCCACCCGGACACCGGCGGCCTGGAGCCGGCGGAACGGCAGCACCTGATGGGCGGAGGGGGCCACGGTGGTCAGCCCGACACCGGCGTCGCCGAGCAGTCCGGCGAGCTCCTCCAGCACACGGTCCGTCAGTTCCGGCACGCAGAACGCGTGGCTCACCACGACCCGCCCCTGCATCCCCGCCGCCTTGGTGCGTGCCGCGATGTCGCGCAGCGGGCCGAGGCCGCGCGCGCCGCGGTCGTGCAGGTGCACGTCGACGGGCAGCCCGTGCCGCTCGGCCAGGGCGAACACCTGGTCCAGCTGGGCCGGGCCCTCACCGTCACCGTCACCGCCGTCGAAGCCGTCCGGGTCCAGGCCGCCGACCGCGTCGACCAGGCCGCTCGCCGCTGCCTCGGCGAGGAGCGCCCCCGCGCCGGGTTCGCGGCGCACGCCGTGCTGGGGGAAGGCCACGATCTGCACGTCGAGGGAGCCGCGGAGCCGCTCGCGCGCCTCGGCCAGGCCGGTCACCGCCTCCAGCCCGTACGCCGGGGCGACGTCGACGTGGGCGCGGACGGCGCGGGTGCCGCGGCTCACCGCGTGGGCGAGCAGGCGGTGGGCGCGGTCGGCGAGCGAGGTGCGCTGCCAGTCGTGCAGCTCCACGTCCCCGCGTACGTACTCCGCCAGCCCGGACGCGGGCCGCCGGCTGTACCAGGGCTCGCCCCAGGCGGTCTTGTCCGGATGGATGTGCGCGTCCACCAGCCCGGGCAACGCGATCCGCCCGCCTCCGTCCACCGTCTCCACCGCCGTCCCGTCCGGCACCGTGTCCACCAGCACCCCGCCGACGGCCACCAGGTCGACCGGCGCCCCCTGCCCGAACGGCCGGACGTTGCGGAACACGGTGGCGGACGTGGACATGAGGCCTCCTGTGCGGACGGACGGGCGAAGGGTCGTACCCGACCGTCATTCTCCCCGAGGCGGCCGGGCGGACTCCGGCGGGGGTTGCGGTGTGTGGTTGTGTGGCGGTCATGTTCAGCATCACCGTGTCACGGGCACTCGGCGTCGCCGACGTGCGCGCCACCTTCGAGGAGTCGGTCCGGCCGGGACTCCGGACGGTGGTCGAGCTCGACGGCGGCGGTCCGCCGGACCTCACCGGAGACCTGTGGGTGGGCCTGGTGGTCACCACGGACCCCGCATGGCCGCTCTCCCTGGACGTGTTGGGAGCAGACGACTGTGGACTCGGTCCCCATCCGGACCTGCGCGTCGCGGAGCGGTTGGCGGAGTGCCACGGCGTGGACGTCCTGTGCGGCGTCGACCCCGCCTTCGTCGATGTCGACCCCCAGGACCCGTACTACCGCCTGGCGTTGGTCGGCGGCCGGTGGTACCTGGCCAGCACCGCCGGCACCCGGCTGGCGGGACCGTACGCCGCGCCGGACGAGGACGGCTTCCGGGACGATCCCGTCGAGCTGATCCGGCAGGTCGAGATGGATCTGCGCTGAGCCGAACCGGGGCTGTCCGGCAGGCCTCCGTCGGTCGCCACTTCGTCCTGGGCTGGACCAGCCTCCGGCCAGGGACCGCTGCGGCTTCTGTTCGATGGAAGCTGACGGGTGATCACGGCGTGGCTCACCGCCCACCGCCGCCTTGCCGTGAAGCGAGAGGACGCCAGTACTGTGTCGCTATGACCAGTGACAATGCCGATCAGAGCGAGCCCTGGAGCGGTGCACGGGTCCGTGCCCGTGTCGCCGTCATGGCCCAGGAAGATCCTGAGCTTCAGCGCTTCGGTGCTGCCGGTCACGGATATCGACTTCGGCCCCCGCTGGCCGAGGAGACGATCCGGTCGTTCGAATCGCAGCACGCTGTCCGGCTCCCCGATTCCTATCGGAGCTTCCTCAAGGACATCGCGGACGGAGGAGCGGGCCCGGCCCACGGGCTCGTGGGGCTGATGGAGGAAGTGGACCAGGAGGAGGCCCTGTACGACCTGCGCGAAGAGGACCGGTGTGCGGGCTTCCTGTCCGCGCCGTTCCCGCACACCGGCGAGTGGCCCGGGCCGGGGAAGGGCGGCGACGCCGGCTACTCGGTCGAAGGGAGCCTGGTCATTGCCGAGGAGGGCTGCGGCATGTTCCACCGCCTGGTCATCACGGGGAGCAACGCCGGCCAGGTATGGCTCGACGACCCCGACTGGGGTGGTTTCACTCCAGGTCCGGACTTCCGCGACTGGTACTCGGCGTGGCTGGCCACGGAGGAGGACCCCGAACCGACGGCTGAGCGGCGGGTGGTCGACGTCGGGTCCGTACGGAGCGAGCGGGAGCTCCACGAGGTGCTGAAGCGGGAGTTGGGGTTCCCGGCCTTCTATGGCATGAACTGGGACGCGTTCTCGGATGCCGTCACGGGGTTGGTGGTGATGCCGCAGGAGCTGGCGTTCGTGGGGTGGGGTGAGTTGGAGCGGCGGGTCCCGCAAGGGGCGGGTGCGCTCCGCCGTCAGCTGACGAGGTATCAGGAGCAGGCGATGGGTCGGAGGGTGCAGGTCACCTACGGAACGTAGACCGCCGCACGGTCCGGGTGAGCTTTGACGGCGTCGAGCCGCTGGAGCTCGCGCGGCTACTTCTCGTGCTCGGCGAGGGAGGTGCGCTGCCAGTCGTGCAGTTCCACGTCCCGGCGTACGTACTCCGCCAGCCCGGACGCGGGCCGCCGGCTGTACCAGGGCTCGCCCCAGGCCGTCTTGTCCGGATGGATGTGCGCGTCCACCAGCCCGGGCAACGCGATCCGCCCGCCTCCGTCCACCGTCACGTGCTGGCCGGGTACGACTGCGGACTCGGGCCGTACGCCGCGCCGGACGAGGACGGCTCCCGGAGCGATCCGGGCGACGAGCCCGTCGAGCTGATCCGGCAGGTCGAGGTCGAGCCGGGCTGAACCGGGATCGAGCGGGGCAACGGCGCACGTACACCACCGTCGACCGGCTGGAACACGGGACCGAAGGCCCGTCGGCCCGGCCTTCGGCCAAGGGATCGTTGCGACGTCCGCTCGGCGGAAGCTGACGGGAGATCACGGGGCAGGATCCCGCGACGGATCAGCGGATCAGCCGTACAACTCGAAGTCGGGGTGGCGGCGTCGAGGTGCTCGTCATTCCGGCGGCGCGGGAGGTCCGAGTGCCAGCGGAGTGCGGGGGTGGGTAGGGAGTGTGGTGTGACGGATGCTCAGGACGGTGCGGTGGTACGGGTTCGGGTGTGTGCGGTGCTGCTCGAGGGCGGCCGGGTCTGTCTGATCCGGCGGGAACGTCCGGACGGGGTGCAGTACTCGCTGCCGGGTGGGGTGGTCGAGGCCGGGGAGGAGCCGGCGGTTGCGCTCCTGCGGGAGCTGCGGGAGGAGCTCGGCCTGGAGGTTGCTGAGATGGGGAGAGCACCGGTGCTGCGGTGGGTCCAGCACCAGGTCAGTAGTCGGCCGGGGGCGGCGGTGCCGTTCCGGCGGGAGCACCGGGTGTTCGTCCTGCGGCTGCCGGACGGTGCGGCGGAGGGGCTGGCCCCGGTGGAGTTGGGCGTCCCCGACCGGGCGCCGGTGGTCTGGGAGGAGATCGGCCGGGCAGCGGGACTGCACCTCTACCCGGCCGTCGGGAGTGGGCTGCACCTGGCCGAGCGGGGTTCCGGCGTCGGTCCGGAGGAGCTGCCACCGATGACCGACGACACCTTTCGGTGGCTCTGAGGCGGCGGTGGGTCTGCACGCCGTCCCACCTGCTGATCAGCCGGAACGCGGCCACCACCACGGCGCCAGTCGGCACGTTCTGGCTGGACAAGCTGGTCAGGCCACTGTCCGGGGGCCTCGACCGGCTGCGGCAGGACCGCGTCCTGGAGGATGCTCTCGCCGGCGGCGCGGACCCTCTCCAGCTCGCACACGTCTTCTCGGCCAGCGCCAAGACGAGCCTTCGCCACACGACCGCCGTCGCCGCCCCGGCTGCTGAACACGACCCGCGCACCCCATGAAGCGGTATGTCCTTGCCGGGCGCGGCACTAGCCGATGAGGGCCTCGGTGATCTGACGGGTGGTCTGGGCGGCGACCCGGGGGTTGACGGCAGCGTAGTGGGTGTAGGCGCTGAGGGCTGTGGCCAGTGCCCAGCCGCGGCCCCGGAGCCAGGTGGCGTCGTCTACGGCGAGTGCGGCGCGGAAAGCGGCCCGGCTCTCCGCCGACATCAAGGTGAAGGCGATCACCAAGTCGCAGGCCGGGTCGCCGATGCCGAGCTCGCCGAAGTCGATGACCGCGCTGAGGCGGCCGTCGACGGTCAGCAGGTTGCCGGTGTGGAAGTCGCCGTGGAACCAGACCGCAGGACCATCCCATCCGGGGGCGCTGATCGCCGCTTCCCACAGCTCGGTCATGGCCGCAGCGTCGAACGCGCCGTCGACCTCCGCGATGGCGGCCCGCGTCGCCCGGTCCCGTGCGACCAGTGGCTGGGCGGTGAGGTCCTCGCGGGTGCTCCGGGCCGACACGTCCCCGGGCTCGAACCGTTGGAGAGCGGTCAGGAACCCGGCCAGTTCGACGGCGGCCTCGGACGAATCCGCCAGTGCCTCGACGGTTGCCACCTCGCCGTCCAGCCAGCGGGAGACCGCCCACGGCCACGGATAGCCGAAGTCGGGCTCCCCCACTCCCACCGGCACGGGAACGGCCAGGGGCAGGTGCGGGGCAAGCCGCGGCAGCCACTCGGACTCCTTCCGCGCCTGCCCGATGGCGCCGGCATGGCGGGGCAGACGGACGGACAGTTCCTCGCCCAGCCGGTAGATCACATGGTCCGAGCCGGCCGGGTCGAGCAACTCCAGGGGCAGACCGGCCCACTGCGGGAACTGGGTGCCGACCAGGCGTCCGACCAGTGCGGCATCGATCACGGGGCGGACGTCCGCGGTTCTCTCGGTTGCCAAGAGCAGCTCCTGGAGTCGGCCCGCCCGTGCGGCAGGCTGTTGGAGCCATCCCATTGCGTCGCGGGCTTCCTGTCGACCGGTTTTCCCCACCGGCGCCATCCGTTGCAGGTTCCCGCGCGCCGGCTCTCGAAGCCGACCCAGCGTGACCTCTGGACCCGCGGATCCATGGTGGTGGCGGAGCAGGCCTGGTGGCCTGCGGAGCCGCATCGTGGTCAGCCGCCGTACAGGGCGCGGCAGATGCGGGCCTCCTCGGAGCCCGGGGGCCACTGGCCGAGCTGTTCGGCCTGGGAGCAGATGCCGAGGGCGGCGAGGAGGGGTGGGCTGGTGGAGGGTTTGGGGGTGGCGGTGGTGGGCTGCTGCTTCGGGGGTGGGGAGGGCTTGGGGGAGCGGGTCTGACGGGGTTTCGGGGAGGAGGTGGGGCGGGTCGGGGAGGGGCTGGGGGTGGGGGGTGGTGGTGGGGAGAGGAAGGGGAGAGGTGGCGGGGGCGGCATCGGGACCGGGGTGGGGGAGGTCGCGGGGCTCGGTTCGGGGGAGGTGAGGACGGCGGCGGCCGGGGCCTGGTCGGAGTCGCAGGCGCTGGGGAGGAGGGCCAGCAGGCCCACCACGCCGAGCGCGCCCGCAGCCCAGGCGGCGCGGCGGCGGGTGCGGTTGACGGGGGGTGCGGGAGGCGGCGGCGGGGGGACGGGGACGGGCGGGGGGTTCCAGGGGTGGGTGGGAGGGGGTGGGGGCTGGCGCTCCCACTCGTACTGCCACGGGGCCTGCCACTGCTCGTTCACCGCTGCACCTCCACCGCTGCGCCTCCCCTGACGGTCCGCCAAACGGGGCGGCCGCCCTGCTCAACGACGGAGTGGGCCGGGCGGTGCGCTCCGCCGTACGGCGGTGGCCGGGGATGCGGGGCGGGCGGGAGCGGCCGAAGCTGGGCGGTATGACCCATGACGACGCAACAGACACCGTGCTGATCGAGGTGGCGGAGTTCCGCACCGACAGCCGCTACCGCCTGGTCCACTTCCGGGGGACCGGCTGGGAGCCGCTGGCCCCGGAGGAGTTGGAGCCGAGGGCGCGTCAGCTCTTCCCCGACCTGGACCCGCACGATCCGATCCGGGTGCACTGGGCGGACCGCCCGTGGGAGTGGCCGGCCTGGCACCCCGGCGAGGCGTGAGACGGGGAGAGAACGAGTACGGGGTGGGCCAGGGGGCGTCTTCCTGGGGGCCGACAGTGGCTTCCGTCGGCGGTGAGCCGGGCAGCTGGGTCGGCTTCGCCCGCCGCGGCCGCTGAGCGGTGTGCCGCCGGTCCCGACATCGGCGGAGCTGCGGCGCCCGGGCGGAGTCGTCGTGCCTAGAGCGTGTCCTCGTAGGGGTCGTCGTAGAGCCCGAGGCCGAGGGACGAGGCGTCCTCCTCCTGCTGGCTCGGCAGGTGCCAGGTGTCCGGCCAGGGGTTGGGGACCAGACCGTCCCGAACGGCACGGCGGGAGGCCCGGGTGTTGCGGTACTGGAGCGGGATGACGGTCAGCGGCAGTTCCTCCCCCGTGGTGCGCGACCAGGCCCGGGACGGTCGCACGTAGGGACGGGACCCGGGGCCGGTCCTGATCCACTGGGCGAGCGGGCACTCGACGTCGCGGTAAGGGTGCGGGATCAGGACCACGATGTCGGCGTGCTCGTGGGCGTGCTGGGCGGAGTCCGGCATGGGAGGAACCTACCCGGGGCGGCGCGGAGGGGGAAGTCTCGCAGCGGGGGTGGGGTCAGCCGAGGTAGGGGGTCGGGCGGGCCTCGCGGAAGTGGTGGAGGCGGAGGCGCTGGGTGGGGTGCATCGGGAGGGCGTCGAGGTCGGCCGGGGCGACCCAGCGGAGGTCGGTGGACTCGTCGGAGAGGGTGAGCTCGCCGCCGAGGAGGCGGGCGCGGAAGCAGATGTTGAACTGGCGGCGGACCTCCCCGTCGGGGTAGGCGATGACGTGGCGGGGGTCGGTGTAGGTGCCGACCAGGCCGGTGATCTCCACGTCGAGGCCGGTCTCCTCCTTGACCTCCCGGACGGCGGTGCCGGGGAGGGTGTCGCCCGGCTCCATGCCGCCGCCGGGGAGGGCCCACAGGCCGCTGTCCGCCCGGCGCTGCAGCAGGATCCGTCCGGCGTCGTCGGTGACGACGGCCGAGGCCGCGACCACCAGGCTGTTGGGTTCGGGGGCGGCGGGGTCGTCGTAGTACTCGGTGCGTGCCACGGGCCGGGTTCCTCCGTCGGTACGCCGACGGCCTCCCGGGAGGGGAGCCGGGAGGCCGTCGGAAGGGGTGAGGGCGGGTCAGGCGGGGAGCTGGGCCTCGATAGCGGTGGTGACCTCGGCGGACTCGGGGTCGGTACGGGGGCGGAGGCGGGCGGTGACGACGCCGTCGGGGGAGATCACGAACTTCTCGAAGTTCCACTGGATCTCGCCGGCGATGCCCTCGGCGTCCGGGGCCCGGGTGAGCTCGGCGTAGAGGGGGTGCTGGTCCTCGCCGTTGACGTCGATCTTCTCGAAGAGGGGGAAGGAGACGCCGTAGGTGGTGGAGCAGAAGGTCTGGATCTCCTCGGCGGTGCCGGGCTCCTGGCCGAGGAACTGGTTGCAGGGGAAGCCGAGGACGGTGAAGCCCCGGTCGGCGTACCGCTGCTGGAGGCGCTCCAGGCCGGCGTACTGCGGGGTGAGGCCGCACTTGGAGGCGACGTTCACCAGCAGCAGGGCCTTGCCCTTGTGGTCGGCGAGGGAGGTGGGGGTGCCGTCGAGGGAGCGCAGCGGGATGTCGTAGAGGCTCACGGTGATCGGTCCTTCGGGTCGGGGGGCGGCGGGGGTGGTGGCCGGGAACGGGCCCAGCCGGTGAACCGGTCGTCGGCACACGGTATTCCGAGGTGACGGGGGTGCGGCCGTCGGGGGCGGCAGCTAGCTCGCCGGGGCGCCGAAGTTCTGGGTCCACCAGGGGCCGCCGGAGCCGGTGTGGATGCCGACGCCCAGCTCGGTGAAGGCGCAGTTGAGGATGTTGGCGCGGTGGCCGGAGCTGTTCATCCAGGCGGTCATCACGGAGTCGGCGTCCTTCTGGCCCTTGGCGATGTTCTCGCCCCAGGTGCTCCACTCGTAGCCGGCCGCCTCGATCCGGGGCTGCGGGCCCTTGCCGTCGGGGTTGGTGTGGCTGAAGAAGTTCCGCGCGGCCATGTCGTCGGAGTGGCCCTGGGCGGCGGCCTGGAGCTTGCTGTTGGCCTTGAGGGGGCCGCAGTTGTTCTTGGCGCGCTCGGTGTTGACCAGGTCGAGCACCCGCTGCTCGGAGGAGGTGGCGCGGGTGGTGGCCGAGGGGGCGGCCGTGGTGCGGGTCGCCGAAGGAGAGGGGGTCGCGGTCGGACTGGCCGTGCGCGAGGGCGAAGGAGAGGGGGACGGCGACGGGCTGGGGCTCGCGGAGGTGGGGGCGGCCGGGCTCGGCGAGGGGGTGGGGGTCTCGGCGGGGGAGACGGCGGGGGCGGGGAGGAAGGGCCCGGAGGTGGCGTCGATGAGGGGGGAGGAGGCCTGGGTGGTGACCGGCGGCTCCTGGTCGGCGCCGACCACCCCGACGGCGGCGACCGTCACCACGGCGGTGCCGATCACGGTGGTGATCACGCGGCGGCGGGTACGGGGCTTGGCCCGGCGGCCCCGGCCCTCGGGCCGGCCGGCGGCGGTGCGGCGGAGTTCGGCCCGGCCCGGACGCGGGGCGGGGGGCAGCACGGTGGTGCCCGACGCGCCGTCAGGGGGCAGGACGGAGTGGGCGGCGAGCAGGAGGGAGGGGTCGACCGGGTTCGGGACGGGCACCAGGGCGAGGCCGGCCAGCAGGCCCTCGGCCGGGAAGAGGCCCTCCCACTGACGGGAGCAGTACCCGCACTCGCGGGCGTGCCGGGCTATCCGCTTGCGCCAGAGCGCGGACGGGTCGCCGTCCCAGGAGCCGGTCACCTCGGCCAGCGTCGGGCAGCCCGGCTGGGCGGCCAGCGCGCGGACCACGACCCGGGCGGTCTCCAGCTGGCCCTTCATCCGCTGCACCCGCACGGCGGCGTGCGCGGCCGGGAGCTCCATCGCGGCGGCCAGTTCGGTGCGGCTGAGCTCCCCGGCGGCCTCCAGCCACCAGAGCGAGAGCAGCTCGCGGTCGCCCTCGTCCAGCCAGCGGGTGGCCTCGGCCACCTCGCGGCGCTGGCCGGAGAGGCCGAGCCGGACGATGGTGAGGTCCACGAAGTCCGCACCCGGGTCGGCCGAGTCCCAGGAGGGGTCGATCGGGAGCTGGCCCTGCTGCAGCACCTGGTGGCGGCGGCGGATCTGGTTCATGGCGATGGCCACCAGCCAGGACCGGAAACTGGTCGGCTCCCGGAGGGCGGGGAGCTGGTCGACGGCGCGGAGCATGGTCTCCTGCACCACGTCGTCGGTGTCGGGGTGGCCGCCGAGGGCGCGGCCGACGATGTTGTAGACCAGCGGCAGGTGGGTGCCGATGAGCTCGTCCGTGGCCCGCTGGTCACCCGCCTGTGCCTGAAGCACCGTCTGACCGGTCTGTTCGGCGTGCTGCCTGTCCATCCGCCTGGTTCACCTTCTCCGTGCCCGTCCGTACTGCCCTGTCGTGATGGGAGATCGGGGGGCCGCCCTCCGATAACGGAAATCGGCCGGGGACCTGTGGGACCCCTGTGCTGTCGGGGAGCGTAGTGGATGCCCGGACGGGCCCGGACGGGGGTCCGGGCCAACCCGCAGCTCACGGCCGTGGCGGTGAACACCCAGGCTGTGAAAGGAAGATGGGGACCTGGTGCCGGTTGTGGGCACGGCGTGGCCGAGGGGTGGAGCGGGGCCGGTGGTGTGTCCGGCCTCACAGGGGGAGACGTGCGCCGGGAGCCGCCCGCGGCGGCCCCCGGCGGCGGTCAGGCCGTGAGCCCGTCCAGCAGGGCGCGGCCGAAGGGCCAGTCGCCGAGGCCGGAGGCGGCGTTGAGGTGGCCGTGGTCGCCGGCCTCGACCAGGCGGGAGCCCCAGGCCCCGGCGTACCGGCGGGCGCGCTCCGGGGTGCACCAGGGGTCGTCTCCGCTGGCGACCAGGACGCTCGGGAAGGGGAGCGGGCGCAGCGGGACGGGGCGGAAGTTGACCAGCTCGGGGACCTCGGCGGTGTCGATGTCCGGCGGGGCGACCAGCAGGGCGCCGAGCACCTTGCCGTCCGGGTTGGCGGCCCAGTGGGCCACCGTGGTGCAGCCGAGGCTGTGGGCGACCAGGATCACCGGGCCCTCCGCCTCGTTCACCGCGCGGTCCAGGGCGGCCACCCAGTCGCCGACCTTCGGCTCGTCCCAGTCGGCCTGCTGGACGCGGTGGAAGCGGGCCGGGTCGGCGCGCTCCCAGACGCTCTGCCAGTGGTCGTGGTCGGAGTTCTGGAAGCCGGCCAGGACGAGGTGGGTGGGTGCGGCGTTCGCGGTGCTCACGGCGACGGGCCTCTCTGCGGGACGGTGCTGGACGCGAGACGAGCGTCATCGGCCGTCCCCCTCGGTCCGACCCTATCGGGTGGCGGTTATCCTCCAGGTCTGGACCTGGTGGCGGAGGACGAGGGGGCGTCGGTGACCGGTGGGGAGCAGGTCGGGTCGATCGTCTTCGACGAACCGGAGGCGGGTGGATCCGCCGCCGGCGCCGAGGAGTTGACGGCCGGTCCGGGAGGGCCGCGGCTGTCGCGGCGTCACCTGCTGCTCGGCGCGGCCGGACTGGCCGGCGCCGGAGCGGCGGCGTGGTGGGCGGCCGGGCCCGGGGACGCCCCGGACCCCGACGCCGGACGGCCGCAGCCGGTGGCGGTCTCGGGGCCGCAGCCGAGCTGGTCCTTCCGGGCCCCGGCGGCGCAGGCCCCGGAGCGGGTGGTCGGCCCGACGGTGCTGCCGCTGGTGGCCACCGAGGACGAGCTCTTCCTGCTCACCCCCGAGACCGGCGCGGTCGCCAAACGGGTGGCCATGCCCGGCGGCCCGGACGACACCCTGCTGGCGGCCGGCGACCTGCTCTACCAGACCCGGGTCGGCCGGTTCCTCGCGCACGGCTACGGGATGACCCTGCAGGTCGCCAACCCCTCCGGCCTGTCGCCGAGTTGGGAGCTGCTCGCGGTGGGCGGGGACGTCCTGTACGGGGCCACCCGGGGGCTGAAGGACGGGAAGCTGTTCGCCCTCTCGATGGCCTCGGGCGCGCTGCTCTGGACCCGGCCGGTGGTGGACCGGGACGGCGGTTACCTGAAGGCGCTGGAGACCGTCCGGGGCCGCGCGGTGCTGGTGGCACACAGCACCCGGGACGAGGTGGTGGGCCTGGACCCGGAGACCGGCGAGAGGATCTGGGCGGCCCCGGCGGACCAGGGGCTGAGCTGGCGGGAGTGCGGCGCCGACGACGTCTACGTGGCCTCCCGGGCCACCGGCATACGCTCGCTCTCGCTCCGCGACGGGAGCGCCAACTGGACCGTCGAGGAGCAGGAGGCCCGCCCGCTGCGCCCGCTGGCCTTCGGCAACACTCTCTTCCTGCTGCGCGACAACGGCGTGGTCTCGTGCAACGACGCGCGGGACGGGGGCGAACTCTGGTCGCGGCAGCTGCCGTTCCGCCTGGACGCGCGCTGCCGGCCGGTGCTGGTGGCCGGTTCGCTCTTCGTGCCGGGGCCGGTGAGCGGCGGGGTGTGCGCGCTGGACGAGCGGACCGGCGCCGTCCGCTGGACCTTCCGGGACGCCGAACCGGGCGTCCAGTACTGGCGGGTGGCCACCGACGGCCGCCACCTGTTCCTCGGGCACGACAGGGTGCTGCACGGGCTGGCCCCGGCCTGACCGACCGGCCCGCATCACCCGAACTGCTGAAACGCCGCGTGGCGCGGCATGACGGCGGCGTTCCAACGGGTAGTCAGGACACGGACTTTCCCCCACGAACGGAGCACCGATGTCCAACGCCCCCACGCGCCTGCTCGCGGTCCTGACCGCCTCGCTCGCCCTGGTCGCCGCCGGGATCGCCGTCGCGCCCGCCCAGCCGGCCACCGCGGCCGCCTGCAGCGGCGCGGGCTGCAACGGCAAGGACCCGGACACCACCGGCTGCGCCCAGGACGGCAAGCTGCTGGAGACCAAGGCGCTCGACGGTTCCGTGAAGGTGCAGCTGTTCGGCAGCGCGGCCTGCAAGGCGAAGTGGGCCCGCAGCGTGGACGCGCCCAACGGCGGAGCGGTGATGGTGGCCAACCGGGACTACTCCGTGAAGTACACCAGGAAGACCGACGGCGCCCGTAAGTACGTCTGGACCGCGATGATCAACGGGAACAACCCCGCCCGCGCCTGCCTGGGCCCGCAGAACAGTGACGCGCTGACCTGCACCGCCCTGCACTGAAGGGCGGGCGGTCCGCCGTGGGCCGCCGTCAGGGCATCTTGGCGGCGGCCTTCTTCACCGCCTCGCGGATGCGGGCGTAGGTGCCGCAGCGGCAGACGTTCTCGATCCGGTCGATGTCGGCGTCGCTCGGGCACTTGGTGGTCTTCAGCAGCGCGGCGGCGGTCATGATCTGGCCGGGCTGGCAGAAGCCGCACTGGGCCACGTCGCACTCCAGCCAGGCCTCCTGCACCGGGTGCAGCCGGTCGCCGTCGGCCAGGCCCTCGATGGTGGTGACGGTGCGTCCGGCGCAGTCGGCCACCGGCACCACGCAGGGCTGCACCTCGGCGCCGTCCAGGTGGCTGGTGCAGGCCCGGCAGACGCCCACCCCGCAGCCGTACTTGGGGCCGGTGACGCCGAGCTTGTCGCGGAGCACCCAGAGCAGCGGCATGTCGGCGGGGGCCTCGACCGTCACCGGACTGCCGTTGAGGACGAACTGGTAGCTGGGCACGTGAAGGTCCTTCAGGGGGATCGAGGGGTCAGAAGGCGATCGGGAAGCTGCGCGGGCTGGTGCCGGTCGCGCGGGCGTAGGCGTTGGCCACCGCCGCGGCCGCCGCCGGGAAGCCCAGCTCGCCGGCGCCGCCGGGCGGGCCGCTCGGGGGCAGGAAGTGGGCCTCGAAGGCGAGCGGGCTGTGCCGCTGCCGGGCGTACTTGAAGTCGGCGTAACTGCCTTCGCGGATGGCCCCGTCGTCCAGGTGGACGCCGGCCCGCAGGGTGACCGAGATGCCGTCGGTGACGGCGCCGAGCAGCTGGGCCTCCAGGCCGCGCGGGTTGATCACCCGGCCGACGTCGGCGGCCATCACGGCCTTGGTGACCCGGGGGTTGGCCCGGTCCGAGGCGTCCAGCTCGATCAGGCAGGCCACCGCGGAGCGGTGCTCGGCGTGGTAGGCGACGCCCTGGGCGTGACCGGGCGGCATCGCGCGGCCCCAACTCCCGGCCTGGGCCACCTTGTCCAGCACCGCGCGGCCGGTGGCGCTGGTCAGCCGGGCCCGGCGGAAGGCCACCGGGTCGCGGCCCAGAGTGCGGGCCAGCTCGTCCAGCATCACCTCGTCGGCGACCCGGACCATGCCGGAGTAGACGGAGCGCCAGCTGCCGGTGGGGATCTCCAGCGGCAACTCGGAGAGCAGCTGGGTGGAGATCCCGAGGTCGTACGGGACCTCCTGGGTGAGTTCGAAGAAGGTCTGCGAGAAGAGCGCGTCGCCGACCGGCAGGCTGGCCCCGGCGGCGGTGAGCAGCTCGCCCAGGCCGTGGCCGAAGTCGGTCCGCACGGTGGCCACCCGGTGCTCGTAGGTGAGCACCTGGCCGAGCGCGTGGGTGGCCCGGACGCGGTGGTGGCTGGCGGGGCGCACCCGGCCGTGCCGGATGTCGTCGCTGCGGGTCCACATCAGCTTGACGGGCCGTCCGGCCGCCTTGGAGACCTTGGCCGCCTCCAGTGCCGCGTCGTGGAACAGCCGCCGCCCGAAGGAGCCGCCGGCCCGCACCACGTGCACCGTCACCGCCGGGACGGGGAGCCCGAGTTCGAGCGCGATCTGCTCCTGGGCGGCGATCGGGGACTGCGCGGCGAACCAGATCTCGGCCCGGTCCGGCCGCACGTCCGCGACGGCGGTCAGCACCTCCATCGGCGCGTGGCTGACGAACGCGAAGTCGAACTCGGCGTCCAGGCTGAGGGTGAGCAACGGCGGTACCAGGAACGGCTTGTTGACCGCCCGCAGCCCCGCCTTGACCTGCGCGTCGGAGACGCCCGCGAGCGGGCCCGGGCGCCAGTCCACCCGCAGCGCGGCCTTGGCCTTCAGCGCCTGGTCGAAGGTCTCGGCCAGCACCGCGACACCGGTGGGGATCTGCACCACGTCCAGCACCCCGGGCATCGCCCGGGCGGCGGAGGCGTCCAGCGAGCGGACGGTGCCGCCGATGGTCGGCGGGCGGTGCACCACGGTCGGCACGGCGCCCGGCACGTCGAGGTCGCCCGCGTACTTGGCCCGGCCGGTGACGATGTCCCGGGCGTCGATCCGGCCGGTCGGGGTGCCGACCAGGCGCTGCGCGCCCTCGGCCTTGGGCGCGGTGGAGACCGCCGGGACGACCACCTTGGCGGCGGCCAGGGCGAGTTCGCCGTAGCCGGCCGAGCGGCCGTCCGGGGCGGTGACCCGGCCGTCGGCGGTGCTCAGGGTGCCGGCCGGCAGCTGCCAGCGCTCGGCGGCGGCGGTCACCAGCCGGGCCCGGGCGGCCGCGGCGGCGGCCCGTACCGGCTCGTAGAGCGAGCGCACCGAGTTGGAGGCGCCGGTGAGTTGGGCGAAGAGCAGCTCGGGGCGGGCGGGCGAGAGCGGCACCTCGACGTCGGCCAGCCGGGCGTCGAGCTCCTCGGCGACCAGCATCGCCATCGCGGTGGTCAGGCCCTGCCCGACCTCCAGGCGCGGGAGTTGGAGCACCGCCTTGCCCGCCTCGGTCACCTCCAGCACCAGCAGGTGCGCGGTCGGCAGCCCGGCCAGGATCAGCACGTCGCCGAGGTCGGCCAGCGCGGGCAGGCCGGGGAGGCCGCCGATCCGGACCAGCGCCTCGGCCGGCTCGGCGTCGAGCGCCAGTTGGGCGCCGACGGCGAGTGCGGGGGCGGCCACCAGGTAGGTGAGGAAACGACGGCGGCTGGTCGGCCGGGGAGCGGTGACGTCCGGCTCCTGCGCTGCGCTGGTGATGAGGGGGGCCCTTCCCGGGAGGTGGAACGTGTTCTCGGAAGGGCCGCAGCATAGGGACGACGGCGGGAGCTGGTCAACATGCGCATGGCGAGGGGGCCGGCGGGGAAGGTGACGGGGTGGAATATGACAGTGGATCAGTCCGGCCGGGCCGGGCGGTCCGGTGGATCGGCAGCGATCAAGTCCGGCGCGCGGTACGGTCGGTACGTTCCGTGCACGGGAGGTGACGGTAAGGTGGCCGAGCCGCAGCTCTGCCCCGCCTGCGGTGGTGGCCGGGTGACCGAGAAGATCGAGTACACGGTGGAGACCGACAGCCGGGGCGACCAGGTCGCGCGCGAGCACCGGTACCTCTCGCCGTGCGGCCGGTGCGGTGGTACCGGGGAGGTGTGGGGCTGATGCGGCTGGTCTTCGTCTGCCAGGAGTGCGGGGTGCACTACCTGCCGCCGGAGGATCTGCGGTACGGGGACGGCAGTGCGGCGAGCCCGCTCTGGTGCGGCCCCTGCCAGGGGCGGATGGCCGAACTCGGCATCCGCGAGCCCGCCTTCGCGGCGGCCCTCGCCCTGCGGGCCGCGCGGGCGGCGGCCGAGGCGGCCGGCGTGTCCGCGGAGGAGGGCGCGCGACCCACTCGCATGCGCCGTCCGGCTCGCGCGCGCTCCGGCCCGGGGACGCGGACGCGGCTGCGCTGAGCTCGCCGGGGCGTGGGGAACGTACGTGGTCACACCGGGGGCGCGGGGCTCTGCTGATCTGCGGCTCCGCTGCGGGGCGCGCGGGGGAACGGCAACACCTGCAACTGGCTCGCGTGCCCCGATCCAGCGCTGGTCCGCCTTCCGGACTCGCGCAGTTCCCCGCGCCCCCGGTGTGACCGGCGACGGACGGGGCGTCAGCCCTGGGCGTCGCGGGCCAGCAGGGCGGCCTGGACGCGGTTGTCGCAGTGGAGCTTGGCCAGGATGCGGCTGACGTAGGTCTTCACGGTGGCCTCGCTCATGTGGAGGCGGGCCCCGGCGTCGGCGTTGGAGAGGCCCTCGCCGAGCAGGTCCAGGACCTCGCGTTCGCGCGGGCTCAGGGTGGCCAGGCGGGCGCGGGCGTCGGCGGCGCGGGCGTCGGCGGCCGGGGCGGCGGCCAGGCTGTCGACGATGTGGCGGGTGGCGGCCGGGGAGAGGAAGGCGTGGCCCACGGCGGCCGCCCGGACGGCCTGGATCAGCTCGGCCGGGGCGGTGTCCTTGAGCAGGAAGCCGGCCCCGCCGGAGGTGACGGCCCGTAGGACGTTCTCGCGCTCGCCGAAGGTGGTCAGGATCAGGGCCCGGGCGGCGGACGCGTACCGGGGCAGCTCGGCGAGCGCGCCGAGCCCGTCCAGCACCGGCATCCGGATGTCCAGCAGCAGCACGTCCACCGCGTGCTCGCGGGCGAGCTCCAGCGCGGCGCGGCCGTCCCCGGCCTCGGCCACCACCTCGATGTCGTCCTCACTGGCGAGGATCATCCTGATCCCGGCGCGGATGAGCGGTTCGTCGTCGGCGACGAGGACTCGGATCACGGTGCTGTCTTCCCTCCCGGAGCGCGGCGGCGATCACCGCGCTCAACCGTCCGCACGGTACTGCACCTTCTCCACCAGCACGCCGTCGCGGAAGCAGAGCCGGGACACCTCGCTGGTGGAGAACCCGTCGGGCTGCTTCTCGGAGAGGAACCAGACGCAGCCGGCCCCGGCCGGCACCGGCGGGCCCTGGCGCTGGAAGCCCTCGGTCAGGAAGCCGCTGCCGTGCGGCAGTTGGCGCCGGACGTCCTCCTCCCGCTGGCCGACCTGGAAGGAGGTGTAGCGGTCCTGGTCGAGCGTGGTGTCCTCCAGCGACTGGACGAACTTGACGCCGCCCCAGACCAGCAGGCCCAGCAGGACCAGCAGCACCGCCCCGACCGCCACCGCGCAGCCGAGCGCCGGGCGGCGGCGCCGCAGCGGGGCGGCCCCGACGGGCGGCACCAGGCCGAGGTCGGCCTCCAAGTCCTCGCCGGCCGGGCGGCCGGTGCCGTCGTACGGGAGGACGCCCGCCAGGCGGTAGCCGCCGTCCGGGGTCGGGCCGGTGTGCAGCATGCCGCCGAGCAGGCGGGCCCGCTCGCGCAGGCCGGTGAGGCCCTGGCCGCCGCTGACGGGGGCGTGTGCGGAGGTGCCGGGAGCGGCGGGCGGGCAGGGGGCGTTGACCACCTCGACCAGCAGGGCGTCCGGCTCGAAGCGCAGGGCGACGGTGATCGGGGCGCCCGGCGCGTGCTTGTGGGCGTTGGTCAGCCCCTCCTGGACGATCCGGTACGCGGCGTGGCCGGTGGCGGTGGTCGCGGTGCGCGGGCCCTCCTGCCGGGTGAGCGTCACCCAGGCCCCGGCGGCCCGGGAGGAGTCCACCAGGCGGGGGATCCCGTCCAGGCCGCCGGTCTGCTCCTCCTCGGCCTGGTCGTCCTCGCGCAGCAGGCCGATCACCCCGCGCAGCTCCCGCATCGCGTCGACGGCGGCCTGGCGCAGCACGCCGACGGCCTCGCGCTGACGGTCGGTCAGGCCGCGGTCCACCTCCAGCGCACCGGTGTGCACCGAGATCAGGGCCAGCTGGTGGCCGAGGCTGTCGTGCATGTCCTGGGCGATCCGGTGGCGCTCGCGCAGCCGGGCCTGACGGGCGATCATCACCCGCTCGCGGAGCAGCTGGTCGTTGCGCTCCTCCAGGGCGGTGAGCAGGGCCGCGCGCTGGGTCCGGTAGCGGCCGAAGACGGCGGGCAGGACCGCGACCACCAGGTAGGCGCCGGTGGTGAGGCCGAGCAGGGCGGGCAGCGGCATGCTCTCGCGCTCGGTCGCCACGGCGTAGGCGACCATCGCGACCAGGGCCACCAGCGAGGTGATCACCGCGTCGCGGGCCCGGGCCACCCGGCGGCCGAGCGACCAGCCGGCCGCGATCAGCATCGGCAGCCAGGCGCCGAACGGACCGCAGCCCACCGCGGTCAGCACCAGGACGGTGCGGGGCAGACCGCGCCGCAGCAGGAAGAGCAGGGCCGCGCCGGTGGTGGCCAGCGCGGTGCGCAGCGGCGGGCCGCCGGACGCCAGGTCGAGGAGGCAGGCCAGCAGCGCGGAGAGCACCGCCCCGGCCGACTCTCGGACGACGGTGCGCCGGGTCCACGGCCCGGGCAGGACGATCCGCGGCAGCCGTCTCCACCAGGACGCGGTCCGGCCGCCGTCGTCCTCCGGGTCCGTGCCGGGGTGTTCCGTATTGCGCTCGCTCACCCTCGCGAGGCTAGACGACCGGGTGGCCGCGGCCGCAGTCGCCGATGGTCGCGGAGGGGTGCGACGAAAGTCGCGGGGAGGGGCGGCGGAGGGAGGGCGGCCCGCCACCGGAGGGGGTGCGGGCCGCCCGGCACCGGCCGGACCCCAGGGCGGAGGAAGTCGGGACGGCCGGTGCCTTCGTCCGAGGACGCTACGCCCGTGGCCGGGGCGGGGACAGACTCACCGGTGCACGGGCGCGGCTGACGGGGTGTCACGGGTGCACGGTGGGACGGGGGACGGGGGTGGGCATCGGGCGAGGCATTCGGTGGACCTGGTGGCGTGGCGGGGTGGCGGCGGGCCCCGCATGCGGAAGATGTACTGGTATGTCTTTCGGATCAGCACGCCCCCGGGCCCGCCTCCTGGCCGGTCTCTGCCTGGCCGTCACCGCCGCCGGCTGCGGCTCGCTGCCCACCGAGCCCGGCCGGGACACCGCCCCGCCCCCGGCCGCCGCCCGCCCCGTCGCGCTGCCCGGCCGGGCCGAGCAGCAGGAGCAGCACGAGGTGGCGGTGCCCCGGGCGGCGCCGCTGCGGGGCCCCGAACTGGCCGAGGTGGCCCGGGCCTGGGGCCTGGACGCGCCGCCGCTGCCCGCACCCGCTCCGCCCGCGGTGAAGCCGGCACTGCGCGAGGACGGCCCGCACGTCCGGCTGCAGGGCGACGGGCTGCCGCCGCTGGTGCGCCGGGTGCCGACCACCGACAAGGTGGTGTTCCTGACCATCGACGACGGGCGGGAGAAGGACCGCCGGTTCAACCGGATGATGCGCGAACTCGGCGTCCCGTTCAGCGCGTTCGTCTCCGGCTACCTGGCCAGGGAGGACTACGGGTACTTCCGCGAGCTGAACGAGCAGGGCGTGCGGGTCAACAACCACACGCTCAACCACAAGGACCTGCGGCGGCTCGGGTACCAGCGCCAGCGGGAGGAGATCTGCGGCCAGCAGGACGAGCTGGTGCGGGAGGTGGGCCCGCGCCCGCTGCTCTTCCGGCCCCCGTACGGGGAGTTCACCGCCGACACCCTGCGGGTGGCCGGGGAGTGCGGCGTGACGGCGATGCCGCTGTGGAACGAGGAGGCCTTCCCCGACCGGATGGAGTACCGCCACCTCGACCAGCGGCTGCACCCGGGGGACATCATCCTCACTCACTTCCGCGGCCCGGAGGAGTGGGGCGGCTCGATGACCGACCTGGCCCGCCTGGTGATCCGCACCGCCACCGAACAGGGCTTCGCGCTGGCCCGGTTGGACGACTACCTGGGCTGACCGGCGGGCGGCCTCGGGGCGGCGGCGCTTGCCCGTCACCGGGACGGTGGGTGATGATCATCAGGGCCTGACGGTGCGTCCGTACGACCTCGCCGCCGCCGGACGGTGTTCCGGAGGAGGACCACCTGCCCGGGAAGTCCGTGCGCAGGACCGACGTCGTCTGGGAGAGGACGATTTCATGGGAACGGGCTACTCGACTTCGGATTCCGCCGCCCGGGTGCACCGGCCGGTCTTCCGCGCGGCGCCGCACGTCGCGTCGATCGACGAGGTGGTCAAGCTGGCCGGGGGCGCGTACGCCGGCGGAGTGCTGCCCGACCGGGTCGAACGCATGATGCGGGCGACCGGGGTCCGGACCCGCTCCTTCGTGCGCCCTCCGGAGGAGCTGTTCGACCTCGGTGCGGGCCCGGAGTTCTGGGACCGGACGGCCGACCTGCTGGCCGGCCTGGCGGCCGAGGCCGCGACGCGGGCCCTGGCGGCGGCCGCTCTGGCACCGGACGAGGTGGACGCCCTGGTCGTGACGAGCGTGACCGGCTGGACGATGCCCAACCTCGACGTCCGGCTGATCCGGATGCTGGGGCTGCCCGCCACGGTCCGCCGGGTCCCGGTGAGCACCATCGGCTGCGCCGGCGGTCTGTACGGGCTGATCCGGGCCCGGGAGCAGGTGGCCGCCCATCCGGGCTCCAGAGTCCTGGTGGTGGCCGCCGAGGCGTTCAGCACCAGTTTCCAGCCCGACGACACCAGCATCCCCGGGATGATCTACAAGGCGCTCGGCGGGGACGGCGCCGCGGCCACCGTCGTCACCGGGGCCGACGACCCGCGGCCCGGCACCGCCGTGGAGCTCTCCGCACCGCTCGAACTCCTGATACCCGACACCGAGGACAACTACCGGCTCACCGCCGACCACCGGAGCGGTCACATCGGCTTCACCTCCACGTCCCGGGCCCCGCTCGCCGTCCTCAAGGCCCAACCGCAGCTCGACGCCTGGCGGGCCGGCCTGCCGGGCGACCCGGCGTTCCACGTCGTCCACCACGGCGGACCCGCGATCCTCGACCGGACCGCGCAGGTCCTCGGGTGCGAGCGCGAGCACCTGCGCCACTCCTGGGACTCGCTGCACGAGCACGGCAACATGAGCTCGGTGTCGGTGCTCGACGTGCTGGCCCGGACCCTGGACGAGCCCGACGGCCCGCAGCCGGGCGAGGAGGGCGTGATGCTGACCATCGGACCCGGCGTCACCATCGTGGCCGCCCGCCTGCGGCGGGCCCCCGCCGCGTAGGGCCGCCCGGCCCTTCCGGTCCGCCCGCCCGGTCTGCCCGGACCGGGCGGGTCAGTGCATGGTGCCGCTGGTGCTGCCGAGGGCCCAGACCAGGAGGGCGACCAGGCCGGCCGACACCACGAGGAGGGCCAGGCAGCCGGAGAGGCCGCCGAGTCGGAGGTTCCGCTTCTCGCTCACGGGCCCATCCCAGCGGGGTGGTCGACGAACCGTCAAGGGTGTGGGCGGAGTTGGGACGGGAACCCGGAAGTCGGGGCGGCGGTCGGGGCGGCGGTCAGGGAGCGGACGCCCGTCGCAGGGCGGCCTCGACCCGGTCGAGGTGGTCGGTGAGCTCGGAGCGCAGCGTGGGCAGCAGGGCGAGGGCGGCCCGGGCCGCCTCGGGGGAGGGGGAGCGGTCGGTGTGCACGGCGGTGACGGCGGCGCGCAGCGGCATGGGGGCGAGGGTGGTCTCCCAGGCGGTGCGGTGCTCGCCGGTGGCGTAGCGGGAGGTCAGGTACTCCAGCGGGTCGAGGCCCAGGCCGTCGGTCTCCCCCGGGCGGGCCGGTTCGTGGGAGGGGAGCAGCCAGGCGATGCCGTCGCGGGCGATCAGCTCGAAGGCGCGGTGCTCGTCGGGGACGGCCCAGCGGCCGGTGCCGGTGGCACCGGTGGTGGCGGCGGTGAGCAGGCGGGCCAGCATGGCCTCCTCGCGCGGGTCGGCGGCACGCTCCGGGTAGGGGCGGTCGCCGATCATCTGCTCCAGGTGGTAGCGCTGGCCCCAACTGCCCACCCAGCGGCGCAGCGTGCCGGACCTGGTCCCGCGGATCGCGGCCAGCACCACCGCACGGGGCGTCAGGTCCCGCCGGACCAGCACGTCCTGGCAGCCGGCGTCCTCGCGGTGCAGCGCGGCGCGGACCTCGGCCACCGAGGGCCCGTCGTACCAGCGGAGCGTCCAGCTGCGCCGCTCCGGGTCGTGGAGCGGCTCGACCACCGTCCGGTGCTCGGTGCCGAGGCGCTCGGCCAGCCTGCGCAGACGTGCCTCGCGCGCGGTGTCACTCATGGCAGTGTCCGTCATGGCCGCACCCTAGCCAGCGGCGCCGCGCCGGTCCGGCGACCCGCCGTCGGGCTCACCCGTCCTGCCGCACGCCGGACGTCGGACCGCCGGACCCGGGGGAGTGCGGGCGGGGAGTTGACGGAGGGTGAGGCGGGGCGGGCGGCGTCTCAGCCGGTGAAGGTGATCCGCTCCAGGTCGAGCGCGCCCGGGCGGGAGAGGACCACGGTGCTGGCGCAGCCGGGCAGCGGGCCGCCGTGGAGCGCGGCGTGCAGGCGGGTGGTGGCCCGGCGGTGGCGGGTGAAGGCGTAGGCGGAGACCCGGCGGCCCCGGTCGAGCTGGCCCTGGCGGGCCTGCTGGGGCGTGGAGTCCAGCACCAGCAGGTGCAGGCGGCGGCCCTGGGCGGCGGCGGTGCGGGAGAGCCAGGAGCGGACCCAGGGGAGGGTGCCGCAGTCGTGCACCACCAGCGGGCCGCCCGCCAGCAGGGCGCGGCGCAGCCGGAGGTAGTGGTGCGCGCGGACCAGCGGACGGTAGAGCGCGTACGGGAGGGCGGCGGGGAGCCTGGCGGCCCAGTGCTCACGGCTGTACTGGGAGTCGATCACCGGGGCCGTCGAGCAGCGGCTCATCAGGGTGGACTTGCCGCTGCCGGGCAGGCCGGAGACCACCAGCAGGTCGTCGGCCGGGTAGGCCAGGGTGCCGGGGGCGGGCAGGCCGCGCAGGTCGTGCAAGTCCCGCGGACGCAGGGTGGGGCCTGCCTCGGTGTGGCCGCAGCCTCCCCGGGGCCCGGCGGCACGGCGGGGCTGCTGCTCCGGTACTCGGCCCTCGGCCGGCCGGGCCTCCTCGGGCCTGACGGGGCCCGGGCTTACGGTCTCGCGCACTGCCCCTCCTTCGCGGCCCTCCCCCTCGCCCCGGCCGGCGGGCCGGTGCCGGGGTGGGCCTGTACCAAGAAAGGGTAATGGGAGGGGCGGACAGCAGTCGCCGAGCCGTCCGTTCCGCGGCGGGCCCGGGACGAAGCCGTGACATCGGGCGGCGGACCGTAGCAGGTCTGTGGCCGATTCCTTACGAGGTGAATGATCTTGTGGTGCCCGATTCATGGCAAGCTGGGCGTTCTCTGACGACGAGACGGCTGGCGGGTAGGGGGCGAAGGCGGATGAGGATCTGCTTCCTGGTGGAGGAGCTGTACCGGAACGACGGCATCCCCCGGGACGTGGTCCGGCAGCTGGCGGACTGGGGGCACCGGGTGGACGTGTTGCGGCCCAGCGGCTCGCTGCTGGCCCTGGACGGGCTGGTGCGGGCGGGCAGCCACGACGTGTGGGTGCTGAAGACGGTCTCCGGCGGGCCGGGGCTCGGCCTGCTGGAGGCGGCCTCGGCGGCCGGGCTGACCACGGTGAACGACGCCCGGGCGGTCCGGGTGGTCCGGGACAAGGTGTCGGCCGCGATCCGGGCCGCCGGGCAGGGCCTGCCGGTGCCGCCCACCTGGGCGGCCGCCCGGCCGTCCGACCTGGCCGGCATCCCCGGCGACTACTACCCGCTGGTGGTCAAGCCCGCCGAGGGCAGCCGCGGCCGGGCCGTCCGCAGGGTCGACTCGATCGACCAACTCGTCTCCCTGGAAGAGGAGTTCGCGGGAGAGGGGATGCTGATCGCACAGCCCTGGGTGCGCAACTCCGGGGTCGACCTCAAGGTCTACAGCGCGGACGGCGAGCTCTTCGCCACCGAGCGGACCTCGCCGCTGGTGGCGGGGGAGCGGCGGGAGCGGGCGGTGCCGCTGAGCCGTGAGGTCGCCGGGATCGTGCACCGGATCGGTGAGCTCTACGGGCTCGACCTGTTCGGCGTCGACGTGGTGTTCGGCCCGGACGGGCCGGTGGTGGTGGACGTCAACGACTTCCCGAGCTTCCGTCAGGTGCCGGACGCGGTGCCCCGGGTGGCCCGGGCGATCCTCAGCCTGGCCCGGCGCGGCTCCTCCGTGCCGACGCCCCGGGAGGCCCTCCCGGTGGCCGGGGCGCTGCTGTGAGGGTCGGGGTGATCTGCCGCGACCCGGGGCACCCGCTGCTGGTCGCGACGGCCGCGCTGCTGGAGGCGGCCGGGCACCGGGTGGAGTGGGGCGAGCCGGACCTCGCCGACCCGGCGGAGGTCTACCTGCTCAAGGCCCGTACCCCGGCGGCGCTCGGGCTGGCCCGGGAGCTGGAGCTGCGCGGTTCGGTGGTGCTCAACTCGGCTGCGGCGACCGGAAATTGCCAGGACCGGGAGTGGATGGCGGCCACCGCCCTCGCGGCCGGGCTGCCGTTCGTGGAGACGTCGGCGGAGCCGCGCTTCCCCGCGGTGGTGAAGAGCCGGTACAGCAGGAAGGACGATCTGGTCGCGGGGGTGCGGAGCGCGGAGGAGCTGGCGGAGCTGACGGCCCGTTGGCCCGGGGAGCCCGTGGTGTACCAGCCCTACCTGCCCGGGGACGGCTGGGACCACAAGCTCTGGGTGGTCGGTGAGCAGGTCTTCGGCGAGCTGCGTCGCTCCGAACTGGCCGGCGGGGCGCGGGAGTCGGTCGACCACCGCCCCCGCTGGCCGGAGCTGGCGCTGCGGGCCGGCGAGGCCTTCGGCCTGAGCGTCTACGGCGTCGACGTCCTGGAGGTGGCCGGCGAACCGGTCGTCGTGGACGTCAACGCCTTCCCGGGCATCCGGGGTCAGGCCGGCGCCCCGGAGGCGCTGGCGGAACTGGTGACGCGGCGCTGAGGGTCAGCGGCCCGGCCCGCCGGCCCGGAAGGGTTCCACCCCGACGATGTGGCGGACCTTCAGGGCGCGGACGACGACGGCGACCCGGCGCTCGCCGGGGACCAGCCACTCGTAGCGTTCGGTGCCCAGGTACTTGCGGGCCAGCCGGTCCATCCGCTCGACGGCCTCCGGGCCCTCGACGAAGCGGCTGACCACGCCGCTGATCTGGACCCGGTCGTAGGGGTCCGCGGGGTCGGCGTGGGAGAGGTAGACGCGGGGGTCGCGGCGCAGGTTCTCCTCCTTGACGCGGCCCACCGAGGAGTTGAACACGAGTTCGCCCTCGCCTTCCAGGTCCACCCACATCGGGCTGACCTGAGGGGAGCCGTCGGCGTTGACGGTGCCCACGTACCAGAAGTTGGGGGCCAGCAGCCGGGCACGCACCACCCGGTCGAAAGTCACGGTCATGCCGGGACGTTACCCACCCGGTACGGAGGCGACGCGGGGTCTGGTCGAGCAGGGGGGGCGTTTGTACGCTGAGCGAGCCGGTGGTGAGTGACCGACCAACACGGGGGTTGGGATGTCCGATGAACCGTCAACGCGTGATGTGTTCAGAGCGATGCTGCGGTACGACGTCATCACGCTCGGGCTCTTCGGGCTCGTCTGCCTGGGGTCGATCTGGTGGGCCGGGAGCCCGCCCGCGGTCGATCTGTCCACGGGGTTCGTCGCCGGTGGCGTGATCGCCGGTTCGGTGCAGCTCGCGGGCCGTCCCCGGTACCGGTGGAGGGCGATCGCGGTCGGTACGGCGGTGGTGGGGGCGGGGACCGCGGTCGGTCTGACGGCCGCCACGCTGGCCTTCCCGGACGCGGCCTGGAACGCCGGCCTCGGACAGACCCTCGGGGCGGCACTGCTGCTCCCGGTCGGTGTGGCGCTGATGTTCCACCTGAGCGCCCCGGCCTCCCACGCGGCGGGGCTGCGGTACCGCCACCCGCTCTGGTACTGGGGGCCGTTGGCGGCCGCGGCGGTGGTGGCGCTGGGCGCATTGGCGCTGTTCCCCTGAGCAGTCCGTCCGGCCCCTGGCGGGCCGGGCGGCCGGGAAGTGCGTGTTTCGGACGGACGGGGGTCGGGATGCAGGACGAAGTGTCGACGCGTCAGGTGCTGGTACGAGGGGCGTGGTTCGGAGCGGGTCTCCTCGGTGTCCACCTGCTGGTGGTCCTGGGGGCCGCGCTGTGGTCCGACGGGGTGCCACCGGGGGTCGGGCCGGGAGGGCTCTACATCGCCACCGGTGTCGCGGCGGGGGTCCTGCTGCGGGAGCGGCCGCGCTACCGCAAGCGTGCCGCCGCGGTGTGTGTCGCGGTGGCGGGCGCGTGCGTCGTGGCGGGGCGGGCAGCGGTGGCACCGGCGGTTCCGGACGCGGCCTGGGGCACCGTCGTCGGTGAGATCGTCGGGGCGGCGTTCGCCCTTCCGCTGGTGATGGCACTGGCCTGGCACCTCAGTGCCTCCGCCGAGCTTCCGGCAGGGGTGCGTCACCGTCATCCGCTGTGGTACTGGGGGCCGTTGGCGGCTGCGGCGGCGGTGGTGCTCGGCGTGCTGGTGCTGCGGCGCTGAGCCGCCCGGCCCGGAGGGGCCGGACGGCTCAGGGTGTCCGTGCGCTCAGTACGCCGGGGCGATCTGTTCGCCGGTGTCGGTGCGGTGGATGGTGAGGGCCTCGACGGGGCACAACTCGGCGGCTTCGGTGAGGAGTTCGAGGTCGCTGGGGGTGGTGCGCAGGGGGAGGGCGCGGCCGTCGGGGGTGAGGGTGAGGTCCTCGGGGGCGGTGGCGGCGCAGGCGCCGGTGCCGACGCAGCGGGTGCGGTCGACCCGGGTCTCCAGCGGGCCGGGGGCGGCGGTCACCAGGTGACCGGGAGGGTGTTGGGGCTGCGGGTGAGCAGGCCGGTGCGCCAGTCGATCTCCTCGGCGGGGACGGCCAGGGAGAGGTCGGGGAAGCGGGCGGCCAGGCGGTTGAGGCCGTCCTCCAGCTCCATCCGGGCCAGCCAGGCGCCGAGGCAGTGGTGCGGTCCGGCGCCGAAGGTGAGGCTGGGGGTGCCGACGGGGGCGAAGAGGTCGCGCAACCCGCCTTCGGGGACGGGGGCGTAGACCGCCGGGTCGTTGTTGGCCGCGCCGGTGTCGGCGGCCACGATGGCGCCAGCCGGGATGGTCACGCCGCCGATCTCCAGCTCCTCGGTGGCCCGGCGGAGCAGGCCGGGGAAGGTCTCCCGGTCGCCCAGCGGGATGGTGCGCAGCACCTGTTCGGCCGCCGCCCCCGCGGCCTCCTTGCTCTCGGCTATCCGGCCCCAGGCGGCGCGGTCCTCGCCGAGCAGGTAGACCAGCGCGTTGCCGAGCGTGGTCATGGTGGTCTCGTGGCCGGCCACCACCAGGCCGAGCACCAGCATGATGACCTGCTCGTCGGTGACGCCCTCGGTCTCGTCGGCGGCCTGCACCAGGCTGCTGACCAGGTCCTCGCCCGGGTTCTTCCGGCGGTCGACCACCAACTGGTGGCAGAAGCCGGCGAACTCCATCATGGCCGTCTGGATCTCCTCGGCCGTGTAGGCGGAGGTGGAGAGCGCGTGGTCGCTCCAGTGCCCGAGGCGGCTCATGTCCAGGCCGTCCAGGCCCATCAGCCGGCTGATCACCGCGACCGGCAGCGGGCGGGTGAAGGCGCCGATGACGTCCACCGGGCCGTCCTGGGTGGCGAGTTCGTCGAGCAGCTCCTCGATGACGGAGGAGACCCAGGGGCGCCAGCGCTCGATCGCCCGGGGGGTGAAGGCGCGCTGCACGGTGCGGCGCAGCCGCTGGTGCTCGGGGCCGTCCAGGTTGATCAGGGTGTCCGGCACGTCGAGGATGTTGGGCGTCAGGGTGACCGGCGGGGCGTCCTCGGCGTAGAGGGTGGCGCGGCCGAGACGGGGGTCGGTGAGCGCCTGGCGGACGTCCGCGTGCCGGGTGCAGAGCCAGACCGGGGTGCCGGTCGGCAGGGCGGCCTGGCGCGGCGGCCCCGGTTCGAGCTGGCGCAGGCAGTGCAGCGGGATGAGGGGGGCAGTGGTCATGGGGGGTGTACTCCCTGATACGGAGCGGGTCCGGGCCACCACTGACCGTAGGCCCCGCAGACCTTGTCAGGTAGGGGGCGAACCGGCCAAGCACGCGCCGGGTTCAAGCCACCGGGGCGCACCCTCGAACGGATGCGCCCCGGCGTTGACCAGCAAGGGAGGAGACGGGGCGTCAGACCCCGGACTCCGCCGGGAGACGGCCCGAGCGGACGGCCGCCACCAGCTCCTCGTGGTCGGCCTCGGTCCGGTCGGCGTAGGCCACCGCGAAGGCGGCCACCGCCTCGTCCAGCGCCTCGCTCTTGCCGCAGTAGCCCGCCGCCACCGCCGCGTCCAGGGTGTGCGCGTGCGCCCGGGCCAGCAGCGCGCCGGTGAGGCGGCCGTAGTCGTCCAGCTGGGCGGGCTGCAGCGCCGCCGGGTCGACGCTGCCCTTGCGGTTGCGGAACTGCCGTACCTGGTACGGGAGTCCGTCCACCGTGGTCCAGCCGATCAGCACGTCGGTGACCACCTGCATGCGCTTCTGGCCGAGCACCACCCGCTGGCCCTCGTGCGTCACCGGGGCGTGCACCGGGTAGCCCGCGCGGGCGAGTTGGGGCAGCAGCACGGAGGGGCGGGCCTCCTTCACCTGGAGCACCAGTGGCTCCGAGCGCTGGTCCAGCAGCAGCACCACGTACGAGCGGGTGCCGACGCTGCCGGTGCCCACCACCCGGAAGGCCACGTCCTGCACGCTGTAGCGGGAGAGCAGCGGGTGCAGCTCCACCGGCACGGACTCCCGGTAGGCGGTGAGCGAGGCGGCCACCGCCTCGGCGGTCGAGTCCTGGACGGCGCGCAGCACCGGCGGGGCCGGGACGAAGCGCGAACGCCCGTCCGGCTCCTGGACGGTGGACTTGGCGGCGAAGCGCGCGCTGGTGTTGCGCAGCGCCTTCTCCGCCACCCCCTCGATCAGCACCCGCAGGTCCTGCGCCTCGGCGAAGGTGACCAGGTGCTCGTCGGCCACCGCGTTCCAGGCGTCTATGGCCGGCAGCCCCGCCAGCAGGCGCATGGTGCGCCGGTAGGAGCCCACCGCGTCGAACGCGGCGCTGCGGCAGGTGGACTCGTCCGCCCCGGCCTGACGGCCCGCCAGCACCAGGCTGGCGGCCAGGCGCTTGAGGTCCCACTCCCAGGGGCCCGGCGCCGTCTCGTCGAAGTCGTTGATGTCCATCACCAGCCGGCCCCGGGCGTCGCCGTACAGGCCGAAGTTGGCCGCGTGCGCGTCACCGCAGAGCTGGGCGGTCAGACCGCTGGTCGGGGTGGTGACCAGGTCGGCCGCCATCAGTCCGGCCGAGCCGCGCAGGAAGGCGAACGGCGAGGCGGCCATCCGGCCGACCCGGATCGGCACCAGGGACCGCAGCCGCCCGGCGTTGGCCGACTCCACCGACTCCACCACCGAGGGCCGGTCCGCCGGCGGCTCGAACCAGGAGTGCGCCTCCCGGGGCGTCTTCTCCCGCAGGTCCTTGCCCCGCCGCTTCGCGCCGCCCTGCGGCGGCCAGGCCGCGAACCCCTCGACCGCGAACTCCCGCACCGTGACTCCTCCCCGTGGCGCTCCCGCGCCCGGCTCCCCGTGACGCCCGACGGCGCCGGTGCCGCCCGCACCGCGCGGGCGACGGAGCAGACGCTACCGCCTCGGGTGCCCGCCGAGCAGCCTCTGAGCTGCTACGGAGCTGCCACAGAGGTGTCACGGCGTGGCGGGCCCGGCCCCGGAGGCCGCTCGGCCCGGCCCCGACGGCCGCCCCGTAGCATGCGGAGCATGTCTCACGATCTCGCCGGGCTCGGCGACTCCTTCCACGCCTTCTGGACCGAGCGGCACCTCGCCACCTTCACCACGCTGCGCCCGGACGGCACCCCGCACGTCGCGCCGGTGGGCGTCACCTACGACCCGCTGACCCGCACCGCCCGGGTGATCAGCAGCGGCTCCAGCCGCAAGGTGCGCAACGTGCTGGCCGCCGGGCCGCAGGGCCTGCGGGTGGCGGTCTGTCAGGTGGACGGCGCGCGCTGGTGCACCCTGGAGGGCCGGGCCGTGGTGCGGGACGAGCCGGAGGCGGTGGCCGAGGCGGTGGCCCGGTACACCGCGCGCTACCGGGCGCCCCGGGAGAACCCGGCCCGGGTGGCGATCGAGATCGCGGTCGACCGTGTGCTCGGACGGTTCTGACGACCGGTCCGATCGGTTTCGATTCGAACGGCGTGTCGTTTATCGGCTGTTGAGCCGTTCGGGGGAGCATCACAGGGTCGAACGAACGAACCCTCAGGAATGCGGACCGATACTTTGAACGAGCAGGACACCGCCAACTTCCAGCGTCTGCTGGACCGCCTCTCCCAGCACTTCGGCCCGGACCAGGAGCCGGTCCGGGCCGATCGGGTGCCGAGGCAGGGTCAGTTGACCGAGACCGCCGACCAGGCCGCGGCCACCGCCGCGTACTCGGTGCTGCCGGCCCCGTAGAGGTCGGTGGCGGCCTTCAGGGTGGCGGTGCGGGCGCCCGCGTAGTTGGTGCTGGAGGTCATGTACACCGTCAGCGCGCGGTACCAGATCTTGCCGAGCTTGTCCCGGCCGATGCCTTCGAGGGCCGAGCCGTTGCAGGTCGGGCTGTCGTAGGAGACGCCGTTGACCACGCGCGCGCCGCTGCCCTCGGCCAGCAGGAACGCGAAGTGGTTGGCCACGCCCGAGGAGTAGTGCACGTCCAGGTTGCCGACCGAGGAGCTCCAGCAGTCGGCCGACTTGGTGTCCTTGGAGGGCTTGTCCATGAAGCGCAGCGCGGCCTTGCCGAAGCCGGGCTTCACGATCTCCTCGCCGATCAGGTAGTCGCCCGGGTCGTTGGCGTTGGCGGCGTAGAACTCCACCAGCGTGCCGAAGATGTCCGAGGTGGCCTCGTTGAGGCCGCCGGACTCGCCCGAGTAGACCAGCTTGGAGGTGCGCGAGGTGACGCCGTGGGACATCTCGTGCCCGGCCACGTCGAGGGCGACCAGCGGGCCGAAGACGTTGCCGTCCCCGTCGCCGTAGGTCATGCAGAAGCAACTGTCCATCCAGAAGGCGTTGTTGTAGTTGCTCCCGTAGTGCACCCGGTTGTACGCGCCCTTGCCGTCACCGGCGATGCCGTTGCGGCCGTGGACGTTCTTGTAGTAGTCCCAGGTGACGTTGGTGCCGTACTGGGCGTCCACCGCGGCCGAGGCCCGGTCGGTGGTGGCGCCGTTGCCCCAGTGGTTGTCCGCGTCGGTGAAGAGCGTCGCGGGCGCCCGGCTGAGGCAGATCGAACCGAAGCAGAGGTCGGTCTTGTTGGCCGCGTCGCCGGTGTAGGTGTTGCCCCGGGTGGGGTCCTTGAGCTGGTGGGTCGAGCCGGAGACGGTGGACTCCAGCGGGACGGTGCCGCCGTAGAGCGACTGGCCGTCGCCGGTGGCGGTCTCGATCGCGTCCCAGGCGTCGATCTGCTCACCGGTGCGGGCGTCCAGCAGCACGGTGCGGGAGACCGGGTTGCCCAGCGAGTCCTGGCCGGTGGCGGTGGTCCGCCAGGCCAGGCGGGGCGCCCCGTGCAGCGCGTCGATCACCAACTGCGGCTGCGCCTGGGCCTGCCGGACCGCCTTGCCCTCGGCCCCGGCGGCCCGGGAGAGCTCGCGGACGGCCTGGGCCCCGGCGCTCTCGCCGGAGACCTTCGGCGTGGTGGAGGCGACCGACACCGGGCCCTGGGCCGCGCGGTCGGTCGAGCGCAGGGCACCGCCCGGCGCCCGGTGCTCGATCAGGTCGCCGCCCAGCACCGGGAGTCCGGCGTAGGTGCGGTCGTAGCGGACGTGCCGGCTGCCGTCCTGGTCGGTGACCACGTCGCTGACGGTCCGGACACCGTTGCGGTCCGGGGCGGTGCCGGGGGCGGGCGCGGCGGCGGCCACGGTCCCGGCGGCGAGGGCGACCACGGTGGCGACGGCGGCGGTGCGCGTGCGGAAGTGCATGATGCTCCTCGGAGGGGCGGGGGCAGATGCGGCTTCGGCGGCGACCGGTGGCACGGGAGTGAGGCAGGGTGCGCTGAACCTGGGAGTCGGGGGCGGACGCTGCCGGACAGCTTTTCTACATGTACCGGTCAGTTGCTGTCCAGAGTCCGGACGCGTCCGCCCCCACGGGGATCCGTCAGACCGTCACCGGGGCCACCGGGAAAGCCTCCTGAATGCCCGTCCAGAGCCGGACCCGGGCCGCCAGCGCCTGCCGCACCGTCTCGGCGCAGGCGTCCCACTTGGCCTGGTCGTCGCCGTTGAGGTCGATCAGCATCTGCATCGCCATCGGGGTGTGCTGCTCGCCGTCCACCTCGATGTGGCGGGCCAGGTAGTCCTTGAAGGTGGTCAGCCGGCCGTCCGGGTCCTCGATCTTGACGACCTGCTCGAACATCTCCGGGATCAGGTCCTCGCGGCCGAAGGCGAAGGCGGCGGCCCGGCAGTGCACCGGCGCGTTCTCGATGATCTCCCAGGTGGTGGAGGTGAAGTCGACGGCGGCCTCGGGCACGCCGGCCAGCTTCAGCGCCTCCGGCACCGCGGTGCCCCGGCCCAGCTCGGCCAGGAAGGCCTCCACCGCGGTGGTGTCCGCACCGGCCAGGGCCATGCCGCCGAGGTAGAGCTCGAAGTGGCTGATGAAGCCCTCGCCCAGCTCGTCGCTCTCCTCCACCAGCACGATCTCGTTGATCAGGCGGCGGCTGGCGGTCGGCCCGGAGGGCACCCACGGCACGTCCACGCCGGTCAGCTCGCGCTGCAGGCTCTTCAGCAGCGACATGAAGTCCCAGACCGCGAAGACGTGGCGCTCCAGGAAGGTGGTGACCCGCTCGTGGCTGTTCAGCTCACCGTAGATGGTGTGGCCGACCGCCTCGCGGCGCAGCGGGTCGATCGCCGCCTGCAGGCTGGTCAGGCCGGGGTGCGAACGGTCCCAGTGGTAACGGTTGGACATGAGTGCTCCTCGGGAAGTGGAAACGGGAGGGACATCAGTGCTTGGCCACGGTCCTTACGGCGTGGCGCAGTTGGTCGCGCCCCGGTTGCAGGGCGCGGTCCAGGTCTCGGGCGAACGGCAGGACGGTGCCGTCCGGGCGGGTGACGCGGCGGGGCGGGGCGACCAGGCGGAACTGCTCGGCGGCGGTGGCCAGCACCTCGCCGCCGATGCCGCAGCTGCGGTTGGAGTCGTCGACCACCACCAGGCGGCCGGTGCGCTCCAGCGAGGCGCCGAGCGCCTCCCAGTCGAACGGGTACAGGGTGCGCGGGTCGAGGACCTCCACCGAGATCCCCTCGGCGGCCAACTCCTCGGCCACCGCCAGGGCTTCGTGCACCAGGTGGCCGACGGCGACCACCGTGACGTCGCTGCCTTCGCGGTGGGTCCGGGCCGAGCCGAGCGGGACCGCCGGCAGCGGCGCCGTCACGTCGTCCCGGACGGCCAGCGCGGCGGCCGGGGCGAAGACCACCACCGGGTCCGGATCGGCGATCGCCGAGCGGAGCAGGCCGTAGGCGTCGGTCGGGGTGGCCGGCACCACGGTCTTCACGCCCATGTGCGCGAACAGGCTGTACGGGTGGTCCGAGTGCTGCCCGGCCCAGCCGTCCCGGGAGCCGGAGCCGGGGACCAGGCAGGTCAGCGGAACGCTCGCCTGACCACCCGTCATCAGTGAGAACTTGTGGGCCTGGTTGGTCAGTTGCTCGAAGACCAGGAAGAGCAGTGCGGGGATCTGGAACTCCACCACCGGCCGCAGCCCGGCCAGCGCCGCACCCACCGCCATCCCGGTGAAGCCTTGCTCGGAGAGCGGGGTGTCCACCACCCGCCCGGTGCCGAAGCGCTTCTGCAGCCCGAGCGTCGGCCCCGCCAGCCCGGCGCCGATGTCCTCGCCGAGCACCACCACCGAGGAGTCCTCGGCCATCGCGTCGGTGAGGGCCCGGTTGAGCGCCTTGGTGTAGGAGAGCCAGCTCATGCCAGGGACCCCGCCCTCGGCCGCAGGCCGCTCGCGTACAGGTGGTCGGCCGCCCCGGAGACCTCCGGCACGGGGGAGCTCAGGGCGAACTCCCTCGCCGCGGACAGGACTTCCGCGACCTCGCGGTCCACCTCGGCGGCGTCCTCGACCAGAGCCGCGGCGTGGTGCAGCGGATCCCGCAGCCGCCAGCCGTCCAGCTCCTCCTCGGTGCGGTAGACCGGCCGCAGCCGCCGCTCCATGGTGTGGTGGCCCTCGAAGCGGTACGTGACGCACTCCAGGAAGACCGGGCCCTCGCCGGAGCGGGCGTGCTCGACCGCCTCCAGGGCGGCGGCCCGGACCGCCTCGGTGTCCATGCCGTCCACCGTCACCGCCTTGATGCCGAAGGCCTCGGCCCGGCCGAGCGCGCTGCCGGCCACCGCCACCGAGGCGGGCAGGGTGGTGGCGTAGCCGTTGTTCTCGCAGACGAAGACCACCGGCACCTGCCACATCGCGGCCAGGTTGAACGCCTCCAGCACCACGCCCTGGTTCAGCGCTCCGTCACCGAAGAAGCTGGCCACCACCCGGGGCTGCCCGGCCAGCCGGGCGGCCCAGGCCGCGCCGACCGCGATCGGGGCGCCCGCGCCGACGATGCCGTTGGCGCCCAGGATGCCCAGGGAGAGGTCGGCGGCGTGCATCGAACCGCCCCGCCCCTGGTTCAACCCCGTGGCCCGGCCGGTGAGTTCGGCCAGCAGCCGGGCCGGGTCGGCGCCCTTGGCGAGCACGTGGCCGTGGCCCCGGTGGGTGGAGGTGAGCTGGTCGCCCGGCTCCAGCGCCGAGCAGACCCCGACCGCCACCGCCTCCTGGCCGATGTACGGGTGGGTGCCGCCGACGATGTCGCCGCTGCGGACCAGCTCCAGCGCCAGCTCCTCGAAGCCCCGGATCAGCCGGACCATCCGGTAGCGGTCCCGGAGGGTGTCCAGGCCCTGAGGGGACGTCACACCTCCCCCCGCCAGATGACGGGGCAGAACTCCGGGTCGGCGTAGTCCGGGCGGCCGTCCGGGGTGCGGCGCACCAGCACGTCGTGGTTGTAGACCACCGGCGTGCCGTCGGCCTTCGCCCACGGGCGGTACTCGTTGGCGCCGTCCTGGAGGTGCAGGGAGACGGCGCGGCGCGGGGAGGGGGCCAGGTTCGGGCCGCTGCCGTGGTAGGTGCGGCAGTGGTGGAAGGAGACGTGCCCGCGCGGGATCTCGACCGGCACCTTGACGACCTCCACGCCGTTGAACGCGGCGTTGGCGGCCAGCAGTTCGTCCAGCTCGGAGTTGTCACGCTCGGCGAAGTGCCGGCTGGAGTCCTCGCCGGCGGGCAGCTCGCGCCAGCGGTGGCTGCCGTCGACCATGGTGATGGTGCCGTTCTCCACCCCGCAGTCGTGGAAGGGGATGAAGGCGGTCAGCATCCGGTCGGAGGTGCTGGTCTGCCAGTAGTGCTTGTCGAAGTGCCAGGGCACCAGGTTGCTCGGCTCGCCGGCCACCGGGGGCTTGTAGATCAGGGTGCCCTGGAAGACCCGGATCTCCTCGGTGCGGGCCAGCAGGGCCGCCACCGCGCCGAGCAGCGGCTTGCGCAGGATGCGCCCGGCCGCCTCGCTCTCGTAGTGGATGTAGTCGTTGTGCCGCTGCACCGGGCCGTCCGAGGGCTGCCAGGAGGCGAGCTTCGGCGGGCGGACCGGCAGGGTGCGGTCCCGGTGGCCCTCGTAGTACTTGTCGGTGGCGTCCTGGAGGAGGTCCAGCTCCTCGTCGGTGAACAGCTTCTTCGACAGGTACCAGCCGTGCTCGGCGTAGTGGTCCAGCTCCTGCCGGGTGGGGAGCAGGGCACGCTCCGCCTCGGTCAGGCCGAACTCGTCCGCGACGACGTCGTTCATGGTTGGGGCTCCTCTCAGCCGGCCGTGGTGGCGTGCTGGCGTTCGACGGCCTCGTACAGGGCCTTGATGTTGGCGGAGCCGAAGGTCTCCGCACCCTGACGCTCGATCAGCTCCAGGAAGAAGGTGCGCCGCTCGTGCACCGAGCGGGTGAAGATCTGGTACAGCTGGCCGCCGTGGTCCTGGTCCACCAGCACGCCCAGCTCGCGCAGCGTCTCCACCGGCACGCTGGTGGGGCCGATCCGGGAGGGGAGCAGCTCGTAGTAGGCGTCCGGGGTGGCCAGGAAGTTGACCCCGCGCGCGCCGAACTCCCGCACCGCGGTGGCGATGTCGGCGGTGTGGAAGGCCAGGTGCTGGACGCCCGCGCCCTCGTGGTTGCGCAGGAAGGTGTCGATCTGCCCCGGCTCGCGGCCGGCGTCCGGCTCGATCAGGGTGAAGGTGACCTTGCCGGAGGGGCTCTGCACCACGCTGGAGTCCATCGCCTGGCGGCCGACCTCGATGTACTCCTCGTAGATCCGGCGGAAGCCCAGGGCCTCCTCGCAGAACCGCACCGCCGCACCCAGCTCCCCGGCCGGCACGCAGAGCGCCGCGTGGTCCAGGAAGCCCAGCAGGCCGTGCTCGTCGGCCGGTTGGTCGCCCTCGGGGACGAAGCGCAGGGCCACGTCGCCGAAGCCGGCCACCAGCCCGGGGGCCAGCGGGCGGGCCCCGCCGCGCAGCGCCCGGTCCAGGGCGGCGGCCGGATCGGCGCAGGCCAGCGCGAAGACCGCGACCCCGTCGCCGTGCCGCTCCACGTAGCGGGCGATCGGGTGGTCCGGCTGCTCGGCCGAGGCCAGCAGGAAGCGGATGGTGCCCTGGCTCAGCCAGACCCGGCGCACCCCCGGCTCGGCCGGGGCCGGGGTGACGGTGAAGTCGAAGGCGCTGGCCAGGTCGGCGGCGAAGCGGTCGGCGTCCGCGCAGTGGAACTCGACGTGGGCGATGCTCTGGACGGTCAACGGATCTCTCCAGGCTGGTGAGGTCTGCCGGTGGTGGACGGCAGGCCGAAGATCAGGCTCAGGTTGTGCCCGCCGAAGGCGAAGGAGTTGGAGAGCGCGGCCCGTACCGGGGTGCTGCGCACCTGCCGGACGTGGTCCAGCGGGCAGGCCGGGTCCGGCTCCTCCAGGTTGACGGTGGGCGGCAGCTGGCCCCGCTCCAGGGCGAGCACCGAGACGATCGCCTCCACCGCCCCGGCCGCGCCGAGCAGGTGCCCGGTGGCGCCCTTGGTGGAGCTGACGGCGGGCCGGTGCTCGCCGAACACCGCGTTCAGCGCGGCCGATTCGGCCGTGTCGCCGAGCTTGGTGCCGGTGCCGTGCGCGTTCACGTAGCCGATGTCGGACGGGGCCAGGCCGGCGCTGCGCAGTGCGGCCCGCATCGACGCGGCCGCACCGGCGCCGTCCGGGCGGGGCATGGTCGGGTGGTGGGCGTCGGTGGTGCCGCCCCAGCCGAGCAGCTCGGCCCGGACGGTGGCGCCGCGGGCGGCCGCGTGCTCGGCCCGTTCCAGTACCAGCACCCCGGCGCCCTCGCCCAGCACGAAGCCGTTGCGCCGCAGGTCGAAGGGGCGGCTGGCCTGCTGCGGGTCCGGCCAACCCTGGGCCAGCGCGCGGGCGTTGGTGAAGGCGGCGGCGATCGTCGGGTGCAGCGAGGACTCGCTGCCGCCGCAGACCACCACGTCGGCCTCCCCGGCCCGCAGCAGCCGCAGGCCCTCGGCGATCGCCTGGGCGCCGGCCGCGCAGGCCGTGACGGGAGCCGAACTGTAGCCCCGCATCCCGTACTTGATGGCGATCCGGGCGGCCGCCATGTTGGAGAGCATGCCGGGCAGCAGGTACGGGCTGACCGCCGGCCGGCCGCGCTCCAGGCGGCGGTGGGACTGCTGCTCGAAGGTCTCCAGCCCGCCGCCGCCGGTGCCGATCACCACGGCGATCCGCTCCGGCTCGACGTCGCGGCCGACCACCAGCCCGGCGTCGGCCAGCGCGTCGTCGGCGGCGGCCAGGGCCAGCAGGACGAAGCGGTCCACGCAGCGGGTCTCGGTGGGCGGCAGCACCTCGGTGCCGTCGATGTGCGGGGCGATGCCGGCGAACGGCAGCCAGCCGTGCGCGGGGTGGCCCTCGGGGACGGAGGCGATGCCGGAGCGGCCGGAGGTGAGCGCCTCGAAGACCTCCGCCACCTTGCGGCCGAGCGGGGTGACCAGGCCCAGCCCGGTGACGGCGGCGGTCACCGGGCGGTCCCGCTCGCCGCGGACTCGGCGAGGTGACGCTCGCGCAGCAGGATCTTGCGCACCTTGCCGGTCGGGCCGAGCGGGATGCGCTCGTCCGGCACCACCAGCACCCGGCGCACGGTGGCGGCGGTCCACTCGTCCAGCGCGGCCGTCACCTCCTTGGTGCGGTCGGCCAGTTGGTCGGCCTGCGGGGCGAGCTGGAGCAGCACGTCGGTGACCACGGTGCCGTTCTCACGGACGGCGACCACGGTGCAGTCCAGCACGTCGGGGCAGGCGGCGAGCACCCGCTCCTCGCTCATCGCGGTGAGCAGCCGGTGGCCGTTGCCGAGGTCGACCGAGTCCACCGCGCGGTCCACGTGGTAGTAGTAGCCCTCCTCGTCCCGGTACATCAGGTCGCCGGTGAGGAAGTAGCCGCGCACCCGGGTGCGGTAGGTGGTGACCGAGTCGTTCCAGTAACCGAGCGCCAGGGTGGGGGACTTGGTGCCCAGCTCGCCGATCTCGTGCGGGCCGAGCTCCGAGCCGTCGGGGGCCAGCACCGCGCAGTCCACGAAGGCGTGCGGGCGGCCGACGCAGCGGCCGTAGCGGTCGGTGCCCTGGCTGTGGGTGATGAAGAAGTGCGAGTGGCCCATCTCGGTGGAGCCCAGGCCGTCGACGAAGACCGAGCCGGGGGTGCGGACGCGGCCCTCCCGGGAGACCGACTCCCGGGAGCCGACCGCGATCAGGCGGCGGATGTGGGCCTCGTGCGCGCAGTCCCCGGTGTTCCACCACAGGGCCACCGAGTCGAGCCGGCGCTCGCTCAGGTCGTGCCGGGCCAGGTCGGCCCAGGTGGCGGCGAAGCCGATCACGCCGCCGGGCTGCCAGCGCTCGACGGCGTCCAGCACCCCGGCGCCGGTCTGGCTGGAGAGCACCGCGAGCTGGGCGTGCTGGCTCATCACCAGGTTGGAGATGATCAGGGTGGCGGCGTGCGGGGCGGGCAGCGCGGAGAGCATCCGCTCGGAGCCCTGCGGGCGGGGCAGCGCGAGCCGGTAGCGGATCGCCGCGTAGAGGCTGTCGTGCGAGTGGACCACGGCCTTGGGCAGGCCGGTGGTGCCGGAGGAGTGGGTGATGGCCACCGGGTCGCCGCCCCAGTGCCGGTACGGCTCGGGCGCCTTGGCCGGGTCGCCGAGGCCGAGGGCGGCCACGTCCGGCAGCAGCGGGGCGCCCGGGTCGTAGCCGGCCAGCCGCTCGCGGTGCTCGGCGTCGGTCAGGATGCCGGTGGCGCGCAGCCGGTGGATGTAGAGCGCGGCCTTCTCGCCGTCCAGGTTGGGGTTGAGCAGGGCCGGGACGGCGCCGAGGCGGGCGGCGGCCAGGAAGGTCAGCACGTGGTCGGCGGCGGCGGTCGACCAGACCACCACCGGGTCGCGGCGCCCGATGCCGAGCTCGTGCAGGGCGGCGGCCCGGGAGCGGACGGCCAGGTCCAGCTCGCGCAGGGTGAAGGGCTGCCAGGCGGCGTGGTCGTCCACCGGGGTGTCGAAGGTGAGCAGCGGCTCGTCGAGACCCTCGCCGAGGGCGATCCGGGTGGTCAGCACGTTCCCGGCGCCCAGGGCCGGATCGGCGGCCAGCCGGGCGCGGATGCTGCGAATGCTCACGGGTAGGGGTTCCCTTCTGGAGGCCGCACCGGGGCGCACGGGGAGAGCACGGGGCGCGGCGCCGCCCGCGCGGGCGGCGTCGGATGGGGGTCGGAGGGTGGTTCAGGGGGCGAGCAGGACGGCCACCGCTCGGCCCGGGTCGGCCGGGTGGGCCTGCTCGGCGGCGATCAGCAGTACCTCGTCGGCGTCCCCGTCGAGCAGCAGGAGATCGGCCAACTCGTAGGCGTCACGCGGTACTTCACCGGGCGTGGCGCTGGCCGGGCTGATCGCGAGCACCGGGCCGGTGAGGCCCCAGCGGGCGGCCAGGTGGCCGAGCACCGCGTTCGGGTTGGACTGGAAGAAGAGCAGCGGGGGTACCCGCCGCTCTCCGGCCGCCGCGCGGGCGATCGCCTCGGCGGTGCCCAGGTCCCCGCTGTGGCTGGCGAGGAGGAGGGCGGTGCGGGGTGCGGCGCTGTGCTGCTGTAGGCAGCGTTCGGCGGCCGCGACCACCAGGGGGTTGAACGGGGAGTCGGCGAAGCCGGGCAGGCGCGGGAGGGTCTCGTCCTGCGGCCCGGGCCAGCGCCCCTCGGCGAGCTGCTTCACGCGGCGGCCACCAGGAGTGCGGTGTTGGCGCCGCCGAAGGCGGAGTTGAGGGTCAGCGCGTGGACCGGTGCGGCCCGGCGCGGCCCCTCGTCGACCAGGTCGAGCGCGCACTCCGGGTCCGGCCCGAGCAGGCCGGCGTTCACCGGGAGCAGGCCGGCCCGCAACGCGCCGATGGTGACGGCCAGTTCGAGCAGGGCGGAGGCCTCCAGGGCGTGGCCGTGGACGGACTTGCTGGAGCTGACGGGCGGCCCGTCGGGCCCGAAGACCGTCTCCAGCGCCCGCGCCTCGGCCTGGTCCGCCAGCGGCGAACCGGTGGCGTTGGCGTTGACGTAGCCCACCTGGGCGGGCGTCAGCCCGGCCCGGCCCAGCGCGGACCGCACGGCCCGGGCCAGGCCCGACCCGTCCGGCACCGGACGGCAGACGTGGTACGCGTCGCCCGCCCGGCCCCAGCCCGCGATCCGGGCCAGCACCTCGGCGCCGCGGCGGTCCGCCGCCGCGTCCGACTCCAGCACCACCGCGACCACGCCGTCGCCGAGCAGCAGTCCGCTGCGCCCGGCGCTGAACGGCCGCGCCACGCCGTCCCGGGCCAGGGCCCGGCCGGCGTCGAAGACCGCGAAGGTGTCCGGCTCGACCAGGTACCCGGCCGCGACCAGGACCCGCTCGGCCCGGCCCGCGGAGATCAGCGCGGCGGCGTCCGCCACCGCCGAACCGGCGGCCGTGCAGGCGCCGGTGTAGACCCGCCCGTCGCCCCAGCGCTCGTGCACCGGGCGGCAGGCCCCGGCGGTCACCGGGTCGCCGTGACGGGCCAGCAGCAGCGGGCCCGCGGCCCCGGGGTCGAGGCCCGCCTGGGTGACGGCCTCGTCCAGGACGGCCGAGAGCGCTTCGCCGAGGACGGGGGTGCCCGGCGCCAGCGCGGCCCGGCGGGCCTGGCGGTGCGTCACGTCGAAGCGGCCGACCGGCCCGAAGGCCGGCAGACCCCGGGTGGCGGCGGCGACCAGCGGGTCGAGGCCGGCCCCGAAGGCGGAGCGGACACCGATGCCGGTGACCGCGACCCTGGTGTCCGTCACGGCCGCACGCCCGCGGGCGGGAGGACCGCCGAGCGCAGCAACTCCACCGCGTCGGTCACCGTGCGGACCGCGTCCAGCGCCTCGTCGGAGTACGCCAGCTCGCCGTGGCGCTGCTCGAACTCGGCGATCAGCCAGGTGAGTTCGAGCGATCCGAGCTCCTCGTCCACGGTCTCGGGGGAGCGGCCGCCGAACTCGGCCAGCACGGCCAGCACCTCCGCCCGGCCGGGCGGCGGCGCGGCACTCACGCCGGGGTACCGGCGGAGGCGAGGCGCTTGGCCACGTCGGCGGTGAACTCGTCGAGGGTCATCAGCGCGGTGCCCTCCATGTCGTCCAGCTCGAAGCGGACGCCGTACTCCTCCTCGACCTGGACGGCCAGGTCGGCCAGGGCGAGGGACTCCAGGTCCAGGCCGGCCGGGCCCAGGTCGGTGTCGCCGGTGACCTCGGAGACGTCGTAGTTCATCGCGGTGAGCGTGGCGAGCACGAACTCGCGGATGGTGTCCTGCATCGGGGGGCTCCGTAACGGATCGGAGGGACGGGGGGATTCGCAGACGGGGAAGAACTCACAGGAAGTGCCCAGGCACTGCCCAGCCACTGCCCAGCCTCGGCGGGAAGGGCGGTGGCGCGGTCGGCGTGGTGCGGCCCGGGTGGTGCGGGTCAGAGCGCCGCGGCGGCGGCGCGCAGCCCTGCGGGGTCGCGCAGCAGCTTGCCGGTGGCGGTGCGGGGAAGGGACGGCAGCAGCGCCAGCCTGCGCGGGCGCTTGTATCCGGCGAGCCTCTGCTCCAGGCCCGCGCGGATCTGTTCGGCCCCGGCCCCCTCGGTGGGGACCAGGTAGGCCTCGACCGCGCCGCGCTCGAACACCACGACCGCTTCCCGGACTTCGGGCAGTGCGGCCAGTGTGTGCTCGACCTCGGTGAGGTCGACCTTGAGCCCGCCGATCGAGACCTGGGAGTCGCGGCGGCCGTGCACGGTGAGCAGGCCGCTCTCCGCGTCGTACGCGGCGGCGTCCCGGGTGTGCAGCCAGCCGTCGGACCAGCGGCTCGGATCGGTGGGCCCGAGATAGGGGGAGTCGGGGCGGCGGATGTGCAGTTCGCCGCCCTCGGTGCGCAGCTCCAGTCCGGGGACCGGGAGCACGCTCGGTGCCAGGGCACCCGTCAGATCGGTGGCGATGACGCCCAGTTCGGTCATCCCGTACATGGTGCCGAGCGGCACACCGTACCGTTCGCGTACCGCCTGCGCCACTCCCGGGCGGGTCAGCTCGCCCGCCACCACGATCCTGGTCAGGTGCGGCAGCGGCCGGGGCACACGCACCCCGGCGAGCAGTTCGGCGTGGAAGGGGACGCCGATCACGGTGGTCGGCAGGTCCTCCTCGGCGACGGCGGCCAGGATGCCGGCCGCCGTCATCCGCTCGGGGACGGTGAGCCGGACCCGGGCGTGCAGGGAGTGCAGCAGCCCTCCGACCAGGCCCAGCACGTGGACCACGGAGGAGAGCAGCACGGTGCGGCTGCCCGCGGCCGGGAAGTCCGGCAGCGAGCGGTAGCAGCCGAGTTCGCGCAGCAGGTCGCCCGCGGTCCGGGCGATCACCTTGGACGGCCCGGTCGAGCCGGAGCTCAACTGGACCAGTGCGTGCGGGGACCGCGCGGGGAGGCCGTCCGGTCGCGTGGTGACGACCGGCTCGACCTCGCTGAACCCGCGCAGCCCCGCCGCCGGCGGCCGGTCCGCCTCGACCAGCACCTGGGGGTTCAGGCGCTCCAGCGCCGCCGCCGTCTCGTGGTCCGTCAGGCGGTGGTCCAGCAGGGCCACCTGGGCGCCCAGCCGCCAGGCGGCGAGCAGGGCGGTGACGTACCCGAGCGAGGGCGGCAGCCGCAGGGCCACCGTGCCGCCGGCCGAGAGCCCGGCGGCGGCGAGCTGTGCCCGCCGCGCGTCCACCAGGGAACGCAGGGCGGAGCGGGTCACCGGTCTTTCGAACCGGAGACAGACTTCTTGACCGGGACCGGCCAAAAGGAAGTGATCGACCCAGCCTTCCGGGACTTCGGAATGCGGGGGCGCATCGGTGGGGAAACCGGGCAACGCCACTCCATGAATCGGGGCGACAGAGATTGGCAGCGGTTCAGTTTCGGCGGATCGAATTCCGCGTTCCCAGACCCTGGCACAGGACGATTGACCGGGTCAAGGTCTATACCAATGCGGCTTCGGGCCCCTACGCTGCCGAGCTCCAGGGCCGGCCTCGCGGCCTGCCCGCACCCCTTCCGATCAGCCGTACACGGATTGACCTGTACGCGCTGACGGCCCGTCGAGGACAGGAAAGGCGCGATCCACCGTGAACAGATTTGCCGGATGGGACTGGGAGAATCCCGAGACGCTCGCCGTCACCATGGACGAATTCAGTGCCGGTGTCGCGGTCTGCGAGAAACTCGAGGCGATGGAGCAGGGAATTCCCCGGACCCGCGCGGAATTCCAGGCGCTCGGCCTCACCGGAATCGAATTCGCTGCGTTCCGCACCGACCACCCGAACGGACTCGGCACTGATCTCACCCCGCTGCGCAGCGCCGTCGCGGTGAGCGAGCCCGGCACTCTCTACCGGGTCGACGGCGACCGCTGCTTCACCCAGCTCGACGTCTCCCGGCCGCTGCCCTTCGAGGACGGCGCGGTCGACTGGATCTACGCCGAGCACCTCATCGAGCACGTCCCGCTGAACGTCGCGATGGGCTGGCTGAAGGAGTGCCACCGGGTGCTCGCCCCCGGCGGGGTGATCCGGCTCACCACGCCTGACCTGGCCAAGTACCTGGCCGGCTACGTCCAGGAGGACGGCTTCCTGGCCCGGCACCGACGACGGCTGAGCAAGCTCGGCTTCGGCCCGCCGATGCCCGACCGCAAGGCCTTCCTGATCAACCAGATCTTCGCCTACTACGGCCACCGCTGGATCTACGACCAGGCCGAGCTGACCTACGTGCTCACCGAGGCCGGTTTCGACGCGGAGGCGGTCCGGTTGTGCTCGTACCGTGTCGGCCTGCACACGGAAATCGCAGATCTCGACACCGCCTTCCGCAGTGACGAGACGATCTATGTCGAGGCGCGTCGCCGGAGTTGACGCAGTGACGGCGAAGCCGTTGACGAATCTCCGCTCACTCCCCATCAGTTCCCTTTCCCCGAACGAAGGTTGGGCGAAGCGATGCCACTCGACCCGCAAGTCCTGGCCCTGCGGGCCCGCCGCGCCGAAGCGGGTACCCCCCCTCTCTACACGCTCGACCTGGCCACCGCCCGGGCCGCCGACCTGGCCGCGATCCAGGCCGCCGGGGGAGACCCCGAGCCGGTCCACGCCGTCGAGGAGTTCACCGTCCCCGGCCCCGGTGGCCCGCTCACCCTGCGGGTCTACCGCCCGAGCGAGGCCCCCGGACTGCCCGCCCTGCTCTACCTCTTCGGCGGCGGCTGGACGCTGGGCTCGCTGGACACCAGTGACGCGATCTGCCGCCGCCTGGCCAACGCGGCCGGCTGCGTCACCGTCGGCGTCGGCTACCGCCGGGCCCCCGAACACCCGTTCCCCGCCGCCGTGCAGGACTGCCACGCCGCGGCGGTCTGGCTGACCGCGTACGCCGCCGAACTCGGCCTGGACGCCCGGCGGATCGCCATCGGCGGCGACAGCGCGGGCGGCAACCTGGCCGCCGCGCTCACCCTGCTGGCCCGCGCGGAGGGCGGCCCGCAGCTCTGCCACCAGCTGCTGGTCTACCCGAACACCGACCGCCGGGCCGACACCGCCTCGCTGCGCGAGAACGAGGACCCGCTGCTCTTCAACCGGCACTCGGTGGACTGGTACTGGGGCCACTACCTGAAGGCCGAGGCCGACGGCGACGACCCGCTGGCCTCCCCGCTGCGGGCCGACGACCTGTCAGGACTGCCGCCCGCCACGGTGATCACCGCCGAGTACGACCCGCTGCGCGACGAGGGCGAGGCCTACGGCGAGGCGCTGCGCGCGGCCGGGGTCCCGGTCGAGACCCGGCGCTACGAGGGCATGGTGCACGGCTTCTTCGCCATGGCCGGAGTGCTGGACACCGGGCGGGAGGCCCAGGAGTACGCGGCCCGGCGGCTGCGGGAGGCGTTCGCGTGAGCCCGCTGTCCCTGGCCGGCCTGCACGGCTCGCTCGCCGATCCGCTGCTGGACGCGATGACCTTCCTCAACGAGGTCGCCGAGCGCTACCCGGAGGCCGTCTCCTTCGCCGCGGGGCGCCCCTTCGAGGGCTTCTTCGAGACCGGTCTGGTGGCGAAGTACCTGGACGTCTACCTGGAGCACCTGCGGGGCCGCGGCCTGACGGAGGACCAGGTCCGCACCGCGCTGTTCCAGTACGGGCCGACCAAGGGCATCGTGGCCGACCTGATCGCGCGGACGCTGGCCAACGACGAGGGCCTGGACGTCGACCCGGCCTCGGTGGTGGTCACCGTCGGCGCCCAGGAGGGCATGCTGCTGGTGCTGCGCGCGCTCTGCGCAGGACCGGACGACGTGCTGCTGGTCAGCTCGCCCTGCTACGTGGGCGTGACCGGCGCGGCCCGGCTGCTGGACATCACCACCGTCCCCGTCCCCGAGGGCGACCCGGCCGCCCTGGCCGCCACCGCCCGGCGCCTGCGGGCCGAAGGGCGGCGGCCCCGGGCGCTGTACGTCGTCCCCGACTTCGCCAACCCGTCCGGCGTCAGCCTGCCCACGGCCGTCCGCGAGGAACTGCTCGCGGTGGCCGGGCGGGAGGACCTGCTGGTCCTGGAGGACGACCCCTACGGCTTCTTCTCCCGGACGGGCGAGCGGCGGCCCACCCTCAAGGCGCTGGACCGCGGGCGCCGGGTGGTGCACCTCGGCTCCTTCGCCAAGACCTGCTTCCCCGGCGCCCGGCTCGGCTACCTGATCGCCGATCAGGAGGTGCGCGCCCCCGACGGGTCCACCACCCTGCTCGCCGACCAGCTGGCCAAGCTCAAGAGCATGACCACGGTGAACACCCCGGCGCTCAGCCAGGCGGTGATCGGCGGCCTGCTGATCGCCCACGACTTCCGCCTGCGCGAGGCCAACGCGGAGGCGGTGGCCCACTACGCGGCCGGCCTGGACCGCCTGCTGGCCGAGCTGGACCGCCACTTCCCGGCGGCGGAGCGCGAGCGGCTCGGGGTGGACTGGAACCAGCCGGAGGGCGGCTACTTCACCGTCCTCACCGTGCCGTTCACCGCCGACGCGGCCGCGGTGGCGCGCTGCGCGGAGCGCCACGGCGTGCTGTGGACCCCGATGACCGACTTCTACCCGGACGGCGGCGGGGAGCGGCGGCTGCGGCTCTCCATCAGCAGCCTGACGGCCGATCGGATCGCCGACGGGGTCGGCCGGCTGGCGGCGTTCGTCCGGGCGGAGGCGGAGGCCTGAGACGCGACGAGGAGGGGGTGGGAGCCATCGGCTCCCACCCCCTCCTCCTGTTCCCCAGGGCTCAGCGCACCCGCTCCGCGAACAGCCGGGCCGCCCACCAGACCGCCAGCGCGGCCAGCGGCGCCACCACGGTGATGCTCTGCCAGACCACCGCGTCGCCGACCCGGCCGGTGAAGAGCGAACGCATGCCCTCCACCGCCCAGTAGAAGGGGTTCCACTCGGCGATCGACCGTAGCCACTGCGGGGCGAGCGCCAGCGGCAGCAGCGTGCCGGAGAGCAGCGCGATGGGCTGCGCCGCGGTGTTCACCACCGGGGCGAGCGCGGCGTCGTTGCGCACCAGCAGGGCGATGCCGAAGGAGACGGCCGAGGTCATCAGCGCCAGCAGTCCGAGCAGGAGGAAGGCCAGCAGCAGGTCCAGCAGGCCGACGGTGAGGCCGAAGGGCAGCGCCAGCAGGGTGATCACCACTGCCTGGGCCAGCAGCGCCACCACCTCGCGCAGCGCCCGGCCCAGCAGCAGGGCGAGCCGGCTGACCGGGGTGACCCGGGAGCGCTCGACGATGCCCGCCTTGAGCTCGCCGAGCAGGCTGAAACCGGAGAACAGGCCGCCGAAGATCACCAGGACGGCGAGCAGGCCGGGCACGTAGATGCGGTACGCCTCCTGGTAGCTGGAGGCGCCCAGGGCGCCCTTGAGCAGCGGGGCGAACAGCAGCAGGTAGAAGAGCGGCTGGACGATGCCGACGACCAGCCAGACGGGGGTGCGCCACATCAGCACCACCTGACGCTGGAACACCAGCCAGGTGTCACGCGCGAGTTTCATCGGGGAAGGGCTCCAGGGGAGTGCGTCGGGCGGCGGATCAGGTGAGCGAGCGGCCGGTGCGGGCCAGGAAGACGTCGTCCAGGCTGGGGCGCTGGAGTTGGACGGTGGCCGGGGTCAGGCCGGCCGCGGCCAGGGTGGGGAGGAGTTGGGGGATGGCGGTGGCGCCGTCGCGGACGTAGAGGCGCAGGCCGCCCTCGGCGGGGGTCTCGGTGCGGTGCAGGTAGGGGGCGTCGGCCAGGGCCTTGGCGGCGTCCTCGGGGTCGAGGCCGCTGAGCACCACCACGTCCCCGGAGACCTCCTGCTTGAGCTCCTCCGGGGTGCCCTCGGCGACGATGCCGCCGTGGTCGATGATGCCGATCCGGTCGCAGAGCGCGTCGGCCTCGTCCAGGTAGTGGGTGGTCACGAAGACCGTCATGCCCTCGGCGCGCAGCCGCCGGATCTCCTCCCAGACCCCGGCCCGGCTGGCCGGGTCCAGGCCCACCGTGGGCTCGTCCAGGAAGAGCACGGCGGGCTGGTGGATGACACCGAGCGCGATGTCCACCCGGCGGCGCTGGCCGCCCGAGTAGGTCTGGCAGGCGCGGTCCGCGAACTCGCCCAACTCGAAGGCCCCGACGGCCCCTTCGGCCAGCTTCAGGGCCTCGGCCTTGGACGAGCCGTACATCCGGGCCTGCATCACCAGCTCCTCGCGGCCGGTGACGGTGTCGGCGGTGCCGCCGCCCTGGGCCACGTAGCCGATCCGGCGGCGGACCCCGGCCGGGTCGGCCCGCAGGTCGGCCCCGGCGATGACGGCGGAGCCGCCGTCCGGGCGGATCAGGGTGGCCAGCATGCGCAGGGTGGTGGTCTTCCCGGCGCCGTTGGGCCCGAGGAAGCCGTAGATCTCGCCGGCCGCCACGGACAGGTCGAGGCCGCGGACGGCGTCGACGGCGGCGGCCTTGCGGGACTGGTAGGACTTGCGCAGCCCCGTGGTCTCGATCAAAGCCAGAACTCCCGTACAGGGGTGGGCAGACAGGGGGAGGAGGGGTCGGCCGCGCGGTGCGGGGGCGACGCCGGGGCAGGCCACGGGCACCGGCGGCCGGGGTTGCGGAAGCACCCGCGCGGCAGCCGGGGGAGTGGCTCCCCGGGCGTCACCCTAGGGGGTCGGCCGGGCTCGCAGCAATGGTCTGGACCAGGTCGTTCGCGGGATCTCGCCTGGTGGACGCCAGGCGCTCCAGCCGGTCAACCGCCGCGCGGGCGCCGCCCTTCGAGAGCAGTTCGTGGCCGAGCCGCCCGGCCGCCTCGCGGTAGGACGGCTCCCGACGGACCGTCAGGACGGCCTCCGCGAGCCGCTCCGGGGTGGCACCGGCGAAGTCGACGCACACCCCCGCCCCGGCCGCCGCCACCCGCCCGGCCACCAGTGGCTGGTCGTGCCGGATCGGCGCGAGCACCACCGGCACGCCGTGCGCCAGTGCCTCGCTCGTGGTGTTCAGCCCGCCGTGGCCGAGCAGGGCCGACACCCGCCCCCGGGCCAGCAGTTCGAGCACCGGGGCCCGCTCCACCGGCACCGACCAGGTGGGGAAGGCCTCCCACAGCTCCGGCGGGGCCACCACCACGGCGGGCACTTCGGGGCCCAGCAGGCGCAGTGCCGCGCCCACCCGGCGCAGGAAGTCCACCGAGACGTCGTCCGCCAAGGTGCCCATGGAGACCAGCAGGTGACGGCGGGTCGGGTCGAGCCGCTCCCACGGGAAGCCGGGCCCCTCCGGCCGCTCGGCCAGCACCGGCCCGACCAGGGCGGTCCCCGCACCGAAGGCGGCCCCCGCGTCGAAGGCGGCCCCCGCGTCGAAGGCAATCCCCGCGCCGAAGGCGTCACCCGCCAGGGCTTCGCCGGTCAGGGCCAGCACCAACTCCGGTGAGAAGCGCGGGTCGAGGTACTCCTCCTCGGGCAGGCCGGCCCGCCGCCACAGGCCGCGCAGCCGCTCCTCGATCCACGGCTCGGCCTCCGGGAACGGCCGGCCCAGCTCCATCAGCCCCGGCGCCAGTGAGGCCCAGGGCAGCCGGTGCCGGTGCGCCGTCAGGGCGCCCGCCGGGGTGTGCTGGTCCACCACCAGGACGTCCGGGCGCTCGGTGCGCACCGCCGCGTCCAGCGCCTTCGCGGTGAAGCGCGCGTACGGCACCACGAAGCCGTCCCAGAGCGAGCGGAGCGCGGCCTCGCCCGAGCCGCCCTGCGGGCGGAACAGGCGCGAACCGGTGCGGGCCACCCGCGCGTCCGGCCCGAGCAGCGGCCGCAGCACCAGCTCCGAGCCGGCCCAGACCACCCGGTGGCCCCGGGCCGCGAGCTCGCGGCCTAGACCAATCGTGGGCAGGACGTGGCCGGCGAGCGGCGGTACGACGAACAGGAAGCTGCTGGTCACAGGGGTATGATGATCCATCAGGGCGGACTCCGGGGGGTCGTGGGCTCCGGCCGAAGAGTCAGAACACATCTTGTGCGGCTCGCGGGGCGTGGGAATACTAGCCCGGGTGACCGCTCTGGAGGCAGTGGCCGTCCACCTACCCGACTTGGCCGTTCCCATCGAGGCGGTCGGGGAGCGGATCGGACTGACCCCGCGCCAAATCTCCCTCTTCCGCCGCTTCCACGGCCTGGACCAGGTGCGCCTGGACCCGGACGGGACGCTGCACGACCTGCTGGCCGGCGCCATCGGCGCCCTGACCGAACTCCGCGGCCGGGAACACCTGGTCCGCCACGTGCTGTACGCCCGCAGCATGCCGGTGGCCCTCCCGTACCCGCTGGACCCCCTGCCCGACCTGCTGGACCGCTTCGGGCTCGGCCACGCCGAGCACTTCTCGCTCTCCCACCACGCCTGCGCCGGCAGCCTGCTGGCCATCGACCTGGCCGGACGGCTGCTCACCGCCGACCCGGACCCGGAGGCGCTCGCACTGGTGCTGACCGGCGAGAAGACCTTCACCCGGGACGCCCAACTCGTCCCCGAGACGGCGCTGTTCGCCGAGGGCGCGGCCGCCTGCCTGGTGCGCGCCGGCGGCGGCCCCGGCGAGGTACTCTCCTACGCCGTGCGCCAACTCGGCGAGTTCGACGGCCGGTTCGCCGAGGACCCGGAGCTGCTCACCCGCTACCAGCGGGCCTACCCCGAGACCATGGCCGAGGTGATCCGCACCGCCGCGGAACGCGCCGGCACCGGGCTCGACGAGCTCGCGCTGATCCTGCCGCACAACGTCAACCAGGTCTCCTGGCGCCGCCTCGCCCGGGAGTTGGACCTGCCGATCGAGCGCGTACTGCTGGACAACGTGCCCGCAGTCGGGCACAGTTTCGCCGCAGACGGGTTCATCAACCTTCACACCGCCGTCACCAGGGGCCTGCTCCGCCCCGGCGACCGGTACTTGATCGCGGCCTCCGGCCTCGGCGCCACCTTCTCGGCGATGACCGTCCGGCACTGACCGGCCGTGCCCCTTGCTCATCAAGGGCGCTTCCACCGTCCGCCCGCGCTGACCACACCGCGCTGCCCCCCGATGGGATGTACCACGATGGACGACACCACGCTCGCACCCGACCCGGCCCTGCGCGGCCAGGTGCTGGAGAGCATCGGCACCCTGCTGCCCCGGGTGCTCCGCCGCGAGCTCACCGAGATCCCGGAGAACGCCTGCCTGTTCGACGACCTCGGCCTCACCTCGGCCGGCACCCTGGAGCTGATCCTCGAACTCGAGGAGGCGCTCGACATCCAGGTGGACGTCGAGGAGATCGGCGAGGACGACCTGCGCTCGGTCGCCAGCCTCGCCGACTTCGTGGCCGGCCACACCATCACCGAGGCCTGAGCCGTGCAGCCGCGCCCCACCGGGCGGGGCGCCGGTCTACGGATCAGCCGGGCGGTGCACCGCCGTTTCGAGGGCCGCTCGGCCGCCTCGCTCGACCCGGACCTGCGGGTCTTCGTCACCGACCAGACCCGCCCGTACGGGCTGGACCTGCGCGAGGACCTGCTGACGGAGGGCGTCGGCCACGGCTACGGCGAGATGGGCGAGGCGCTGCTCGCCGACCTGGCCCTCCCCGAGGACCGGCCGGCCGACCTGCTGCTGCTCGCCTTCGACGTGCCCGACGTCCAGCCCGGACTGGCCAACACCCTGAGGCCGGCCCGGGACTGCCCGGGCCGGCCGATGGCCTTCGCGATCGGCGACCAGGGCCCGCTCAGCCCGTTCACCGCCCTGCGCATCGCCGACCGCTACGCGCGGACGGGGGCGTGCGAGCGCGCCCTGGTGCTGCTGCTGGAGCAGCCCGCGCTGCACCACGTGCCGCCCGGGCCGGTCGACCTGCCCGAGCACGCCGAGGGCCTGCTGCTGCTCTGCGAACAGGCCCCGGAGGAACGGACCCTGACGGTCCACCAGCCCGCTCCCGCCCCGCGGCGCACGGTGGCCGGCGGCGGGAAGGAACCCTGGCGTCCGTCCTGGCCCTTCCCGGACCCGGTGTCCGGCGAGACCGCCCCCGCGGCCTCCGGCCAGCCGCTCACCGGCGCGTGGACGCAGGCGCTCTCCGCGTGGAGCGGAGGCCCGCTGCTCGTCCGCGGCACCGACCGCCGCACCGGCCGCACCGCCGAGCTGCGCCAGCCGTGAACGGCGCGCGCACCGGAACCACCCTTCCCCGACTCTTCCCCGACCAGACTCGAACCAGGAACACAGGTACAGCGGATGACTGACCTTCGGACGGCGGAAGCCGCGACCCTGCTGCCCACGGACACCCCCGGCGTGGTGCTCTACTCGGAGGGCTTCGAGCGGCTGATCGCCGACCTGCGCCGGGGCATCGAGGCGCTCGGCGCCGACGAGCCCTTCGAGCGCCTGGCCATCCCGCCGGTGATCTCCCGCGCCCTGGTGGAGCGGGCCGGCTACGCCAAGGCCTTCCCGCACCTGCTCGGTACCGTGCACAGCTTCACCGGAACCCCCGCCGAGTGGCGCGAGCTCTCCGGCACCCCGGACTGGCACCGCGAGCAGCGGATCGGCGACCTGGTGCTGCTGCCCGCCGCCTGCTACCCGGTCTACGCCACCCTGGAGGGACGGGAGTTGACCGGCCCGGCCCGGTTCGCGGTCTCCGCGCACTGCTTCCGCCAGGAGGGCAGCGCCGAGCCCGGCCGGCTGCGCAGCTTCCGGATGTCGGAGTACGTCACCGCCGGGACGCAGGCCCACTGCGAGGACTGGCGCGCCGCCTGGCTGGCCCGGGTCGCCGAGTGGCTCGGCGCGACGGGCCTGAAGGTCTCGGTCGAGGTGGCCGACGACCCGTTCTTCGGCCGGGCCCGCAAGGTGTTCCAAGCCGCCCAGCGCGCCCAGGAGTTGAAGTACGAGCTGCGGGTGGAGGTGGCCGACGGGCTGGTCCAGGCGATCGCCTCCGCCAACTGCCACAAGGACACCTTCGGCACCGTCTTCGGGTTCACCGCCGACGGCGAGCCGGGCCACACCGCCTGCGCCGCCTTCGGCCTGGAGCGGATCGCGCTCGCGCTGATCCACGCCCACGGCCCGTACCCGGCCGACTGGCCGCAGCCGGTCCGCGCCGCACTCACGGGTGCCGCAGGGGTCCCCCTCGCCGGAGCCGGCCGGTGAGCGTGGTCACCGTCCGGTACGACGGCGGCAGCACCGGCGAGGGGCCGGTGACGCTCGGCCAGGCGAACATGATCCTGTGCATCCGCCGGGACGACCCGGACCAGATCAACAAGCACGCCGTCTGGCCCGTCCCGCCCGACGCGACCGTGCCCGACGTGCTGGCCACCCTGCGCCGGCTGGCCGAGCGGCACGAGTCGCTGCGCACCACCTTCGCGGTGGACGGACGGCAGTCCGTGCACGCCGCCGGCTCCTTCGAGGTGACCCTGACCGAGGTCGCGCCGGAGGACCAACTCGACGCCAAGGCAGATGAGTTGGCGCGGCTCGACCGGCCGCGTCCGTTCGACCTGGCGGTGGACTTCCCGCTGCGCTTCACCCTGATCACCCGGGACGGCAGGCCCGTCCGGCTGGCCGTGGTGGTCTGCCACACCGGCGCGGACGGGGCGGCCACCTCCGTCCTGTTCGAGGAGTGGTTCACCCTGCTCTCCGGCGGCGAGCCGCCCGCGGTCAGCGCGCCCACCCCGCTGGAGATCGCCGCCGCCGAGCACTCGGCGGCCGGGCGGCGCCGCACCACCGCCTCGCTCAAGCACTGGGAGAAGATCCTGCTCACCAGCCCGGCGGCGGTCTTCGCCGACTCCGGGCTGACCGGGCCGCCCGAGCAGCTCGCCACCCTGGCGATCCGCTCCCGGGCCGCGGCCGAGACCCTGGAGGCCGCCTGCCGGCGCACCGGCGCCAGCCCGTCCAGCGTGCTGCTCGGCGTCTTCGCCGCGCTGGTCGCCCACCTGGCCGACCAGCCGAAGCTGGTCCTCGCCGCCCTCTCGGCCAACCGCCACCGGGCCCAACTCGCCACCCACATCGGTACCTTGGCCCAGGACGCGCTGATCGCGGTGGACGCCGGGGCGGACGGCCTGGACGAGGTGATCGGCCGGACCAAGGCCGCCGCCTTCGCCGGCTACTGGCACAGCACCCTGGACGCGCCGCGGATCTGGGAGCTGGTCGAGGACGCCGCCCAGCAGCGCGGGGCGCGGTGGAACCGCCAGGTGGTGGTCAACGACCTCAGCCTGACCATCCCCGAGGCGGCCGCCCGGTCCCGCCCGCTGCCGAGCGCCGAGCCGGAGCTCAGCTGGTACCCGGACGAGGCCGTGCCGGTGCGGGTGATGATGAACATCTGGCGGGTCCGCGAGGTGGTGGAGATCTCCCTGCACACCTGCCCGCAGGTGCTGGACCGTCAGGAGAGCGAGCTCTTCGCCCGCGGCCTGCTGAAGCTGGTCGCCGCGGTGGCCGAGGGGCCGGTCGACCTGGCGCGGCTCACCGAGCTGACCGGTCTGGAGCCGCGCAAGCGGGTGGGGGAGTGGGAGCGGGTGGACGACAGCTGGATCGACCTGGCGGCCGTGCGGACCCTGCTGGGCGACGCGCTCGGCCCCGGCGTCACCACGACGGTGGCGGTCCGGGACGGACGGCTGACCGCGCGGATCGACCCCGGCGGGCGGCCGCTCACCCCGGCCGAGGTGCACCGCGCGGTGGTGGCGGCACTGCCCGGCCGGGAGACGGCGATGGCCCCGCAGCACTACGTGGTGCTCGGGGCCGTCCCGGCCGAGGGAAGCGGCCGGGACGGTGGCGCGGCCGGCTGACCGCCGGCCGCGAGGGCCCGGTCCGTCCGGCCCGGTCCGTCCGGCCCGGTCCGTCGGGGCTCGGCCCCGCGGCTCCGGCCGTCGGGCCTCGGCCCCGCGGCTCCGGCCGTCGGGGCTCAGCCCTGCTGGGCGGCCCAGAACTCGTCGAAGTTCAGCTGGCCGTCCTTGCTGGTGTCGGCCTTGTTGATGACCGCCTGGGCGACCGTCTCGGTGACGTACGGGTCACCGAGCTCGGCCATCGCCTTGCTGTACTCGGCGGCGGTGATGAAGCCGTCGCCGTCGGCGTCGAAGCGCGCGAAGACCTTCTTGGCGTTCTCGATGTCAGCCATGTCTGCCCCTCCTGAATGGGTCGTGGTGCCCGTACCCTATCGGCCCGCCGCGAGTCCGGATGCCGGACCCCCGGCTCACGACGCCCCAGGTCAGGAGCAGGTCAAGAGTCCGCCCCGGCGGACCGGGCGGCCCGCGGCCTCAGCCCCGGAGCACCTGGGCCAGGAAGGCGTCCACGTTGGCCACGGTGCGGGCGATCTGCTCCTCCAGGGTGAGCGACTCCGCCACCCGCTCGGCGGAGGCGGTGCGCTTGCGGCCCCGGACGTAGAGCGAGCAGGCCAGGTCGGCGCAGACGTAGGTGCCGACGGTGCTTCCCTCGCGCCCGGCCGCCCCCGCCCGGCGGGCGGCCAGCAGGGCCACCCCGGTACCGGTGTGCGAGGTCAGGCAGAGCGAGCACAGGTTGCTCTTCAGCGAACTGCGGCGCACCGTCGGCACCCGCAGCGTCACCCCCACCGGACCGTCCTCGGCCGGCGCGACCAGGTACGCCCGGTCGGGCGCCCCCTGGTCCCGCCAGCCGAGGAAGTCCAGGTGCTCCCACGGCAGTTCGGCCAGGCCGCGCGGCAGGCTCAGCCGACCGGCCTCCCCCTTGGTGCAGTTGACGAAGGAGGCGCGGATCTGCTGCTCGGTGAGTGGCTCCATGCTTCGCACGCTAACACCGGGCTCCGGGCGCCGTCGTCCGGTTTTTCGGTGCCCTCTCCTCCCAGCGGGATCGGACCGGCCGGGCGGCGGTGATGCTGTCGCCGGAGGAGGTGGTCGCGTCCGGGCCGGTCCCGGTCGTCTCGGCGACCGCGCGGAACTCGGCGGAGTTCACGCTCCAGCGGTGCCCGGCCAAGCTGCCGTCCGCCTTGGCGTAGAACACCATGTGCCCGATGCCCGCGCCCTGGTGGTTCTGCGAGACGGCCTTGTCGAGGTTGTCCACCATCCGGGTGTCCGGGCAGTCCCAGTAGGTGGAGAGGCCGAACACCCCGTGCGGCGAGGCGGTGCAGTCCACCCAGGCGTTGACGGCGGTGTCGTACATCAGCAGGAAGCGGCTGGTCTGCGCCCCGTCCTGGCTCACCGCCGTGATGATCGTGCCGAGCTCGGCCGGCCGGACCCAGGTCGACACCGTGAACGGCGCGGTGGTGTCCAGCACCGAGGCGGTGGCCGCGTAGGCGGCGTCCGCCGTGCCGTCGAGGCTCAGCTCCTGGCCGACCCGCAGGTCGCTCCAGCCGGTGGCGGTGGCCGAACCCCTGGTCAGCGCACGGCCGTTGCCACTGCGGTCCTCGGTGGTCCCGGTCAGCAGCCAGTGCCCGGCCAGACCACTGGTCAGCTGACCCTCCGCCAGCATCCGCTGGTACTGCACCATGTGCTCCGCCTGCACCAGGTGCGGCGGAGGAACGGAGCCGAACGGGACGTTCCGCGCCTCGGCCGCCTCGGCCACACCGGTGCTCGCGGCCACCCCGCCGCCGAGCAGTGCGGACGCCCCCGTCAACGCGGCGGCGCAGCCCAGGAATCCACGCCTGGTCACCATCTCTTGCTCCCCCTGGATGATCGAACCATGATCGTCCGGCTGAGTCCAGGCGCCACCGCGTACCTGGCAAGCCCTGGTCGGCAGCTTCCGGCCGGGCGGTTCTGAGGGCCGGGGCAGCCCCTAGAGTGGCGGCCATGATCAGACACCTGGAGTTCGACCGGCTGCACAACTTCCGTGACCTCGGCGGCTACCGGACCGGGGACGGCCGTGAGGTCCGGCCGGGGATCCTCTACCGCTCCGACTCGCTGGGCAAGCTGCGCACCGAGGCCGACGTGGCCCGCTTCACCGAGCTCGGCGTCGCCACCGTCATCGACCTGCGCTACCCCTGGGAGATCGAGCGGGGCGGCCGCGTCCCGGAGCTGCCCGGGCTCGCCTTCCACAACTTCAGCATCGAGCACCGCCCTTACGACCAGGCCGCGTTGGGCCAGGACGCGGACCCGGCGGTCTACCTGGTCGACAAGTTCCTGGAGGTGGCCGAGGACGGCACCGCCGAGCTGCGCCGGGTCATGGAGGTGATCGCCGACCCGTCCGCCGGGCGCACCGTCTTCCACTGCGCCTCCGGCAAGGACCGCACCGGCATCGTCGGCGCCCTGGTGCTCACCCTGCTCGACGTCCCCGAGGACACCGTCGCCGAGGACTTCGCGCTGACCAACCTCGCCACCGCGGCCCTGGTCGCCGACTGGCAGGCCAAGTACGGCCCCGCCGAGCTCTGGCCGGGCTACGGCCAGGCGCCGGCCGCGCTGATCCGTTCCTTCCTGGGCGCGTTGACGGAGCGTCACGGATCGGTGGCCGGCTACGTCTCCGACCGGCTCGGCCTCGGGGAGCCGTACGTCGCGGCGCTGCGCGAGCGGCTGCTGGTGCCGTAACGGTTCCCCGTACGAGGAGTGTGCCGTTCCGGTGCGAAGGGGGCGGCCGTCCGCCAGACTGGTCGCCATGCCGGAGCGGGAGCACGGGGAGCAGGGGGAGTACGGGGAGCGCAGCGGGTCGGTTCGGGCGGTGCTGCGCTGGGCCGGCCACCCGGGGACGGTGCTCGCCGTCCTCGTGCTGCTGCTCAACGACCAGGTCTGGAAGCGGAGTTGGCCGGGGCCGGTGACGGGCAAGGTCAGCGACGTGGCGTGGATGCTGGTGGCACCGCCGGTGCTGGCACTGCTGCTCGCCCCCGCACTGCGGCTGCGCGGCCGGTGGCCCGCGGTGGCCGGCCTGGCCGGGACGGCGCTCTCCTTCGCGGTCGCCAAGTCCGGCCCGGCCGGGGGCGAACTCGCCTCCGGCGTCTGGTCGTCGAGCGGTCTGCCGAGCCGGATCGTCGGCGACCCCACCGACCTGCTCGCCCTGCCCGCCCTGGCGGTGAGCTGGTGGCTGTGGCGGCTGGTCCGGGCGGGACGGCGGGCCCCGTACGCGGGACTGCTGGTCGTCCCGGTAGCGGTGGCGGTGATGGTGGCCACCGGCGCCGATCCGCCGACCGACGGCGCTTCCCCACGAGGGGCTCCTCCCGCCAATCCGGTACGCCTCTCCGTCGGCGCGGGCGGCACCGTGCTGCTGGACACTCCGGACGCGCGGTGGACCTCCCGGGACGCCGGCCTGACCTGGAGCGCCGCCGAACCGCACACCGCCACCGGCGGCGGTGACGGCCGAGCCGGTACTCGCGAGGGTGCGTCGGCGGGGGCGCTCTGCCTGCCCCGGGAGCCGCGGCGGTGCTACCGCGTCACGCAGGGCGAGCCCCCGGACTGGATCAGCCACGAGGCCGCCTGGAACCGGACCCCGCTCCGGATCGACCCCTCGATACAGCGTCCGGGCCCGCCCGCCCCGGGTGTCCCGGCCCCGGGCGAGCGCGTCCCGCTCCCCGCGCGCAGCACCCCCGGTAGTTGGGCCACGCCGACGTCGTGGTCCAGCCCGGCGGAGGCCGCCCTCACCCGTTGGGTCATCGAGGAGAGCGCCGACGGCGGACGGCAGTGGGCACTCGTCTGGCGCGCGGCACCGGACTACCGGCTGCCGCCGCACACCGCGATGGAACTGACGCTGGCAGCCGCGGCCCCCGGTGACACGGTCGTCGTCGTCCACTACCCCGGTGCGGGCCTGGCGGTGCGCGAGGCGGACGGCTCGTGGAAGTGGCGCACCTACCCGGCGGACCTCCGATGGCCCCTCGCCTCCTCCCCGTCATGGTCTCCCGCTCCGATCGAGTAGTCCGCGCCTCGCTCGCGTGCCGCCCCCGCCGCCCGCAGCGGTAATGCGCTCGCACCGGACGCCGCCGCCTGCCTAGCCTCGGCCGGGTGACCGACACCCTCACCTTCCGGGCGCTCCGCTCGCCCGACGACCTGCCCGCGCTGTCCGCCCTGCTGGGTCTGTCCCTCCCCGAACTCATCGACCAGGAACGGCAGTTCCCCGCCTCCGAAGCACTCGTCCCCGATGCGCCGACCGGCCTGCTCGCCGGCCACGGCCGGACGCAGGTGCTGGCCCTCACCGCCGACGGCGTCGCGCTGGGCTACGGCACCGCCTGGCGGGCACCGTGGACCCCGCCGGGGGACGTGGCCAGCCGCCTGGTGGGCGGGGGCGACGCCGTACTCGACGGGCTGGCGGCCGCACTGGAGGGCTGGGCACGTTCGGCGGGTGCGTCCCGACTGCTCGGTGAAGTGCCGGACTCCTCACCGGAGTTGCTGCGGATATTGTTGCGCCGGGGCCACCGCGCCGACGCACACCTCCGGCTCGCCGAGGCCGTCCTCGCGCCGGAACCGCTGCCTGCACCACCGCGGTCGGACGGCATCCGGCTGGAGACCCTCGCCGACGCGCCGGACCCGTCGCGGGCCGCCCACGCCCTCCACCGGCTCTACCGCGAGACCCTCCCCGACAACCCGGGCTTCGTGGACGCCCTCCCCGGCTTCGCCGACTGGCGCGCCGAGGTCCTGGACGGCCCCGGCTGCCGGCCCGACTGGATCCTGCTGGCCCGGAGCGGCGAGGAACTCGCCGGAGTCACCGCCGTCCAGCAGACCGGACACCCCGGGGTCGCCCACGTCTCCTACACGGCCGTCCGCCGCCCCTGGCGCGGCCGAGGCCTGGCACGCACCCTCAAACTCACCGCCGCCCACCACCTGGCCCTGGCCGGAGTCCGCCGCCTGCGGACCGAGGTCGAGGGCGCCAACTCCCCGATGCTCGCGGTCAATTCCACCCTCGGCTACCACCCCGTCCCGGGCGGCCACCACCGGACCGTCCTCGAGCTCTGAGCACCACCCGGGGACACCGGCACCACATCGGGTGAACAATCCGGCCGTCCCCGTGCGGCGGAGCGGCCGCGCCCGCGGGCCACCGGATACTCGGCAGGACGTGAGCATCCGTCAGTGATCGAAGATCGAACGGAGTCTTGACCGTGCGACGTTCCGCCCGCCCCTTCCTCCGCAGCGCCGTCCTCGCGGCGGTCCTGGCCGCGCTGGTCCCGGTCCTGCCCGCCGCGGCCCAACCACGGGAGGCCGGCCCCTCCGCCGGACTCGGGATCACCGTCCGGGACGGGATCGACGGCACCGTCCGGCACTGGACCCTCCGCTGCGGCCCCACCGGCCCGACCGGCGGCAACCACCCCGACCAGGGCGCGGCCTGCGCCCGACTGGTCGAGCTGGCAGGGGACTTCACCCCGCTCCGCAACGGTCCGGTCGGCGGCTGCCCGCGCATCTACGACCCGCGCACGCTGGAGATCAGCGGCTACTGGAACGGCGAGTTCCGCGAGTTCGAGGAGCACTACCCCAACCCGTGCCACCTGGAACGGCTGACCACCCCCCTGGTGCCGGCAACCGGCTGACCCGGCGTCAGCGCGTGTCCGAGCGGTGTCGGTGCCGTCGGTGACCGCGTCCGGGGGCCGGCGCCCGGGTACGTGAACCGGGTGCGGTGAGCCAGGTGGCGGGCCAGGGTGGGCGGGGGCGGTTCAGCCTGCGCGCCGGCCTGCTGCGCGGGGTTGGCGAGCACCGCGCGGACGGGCGCGGGGTTGCCGTCGGTGAGACGGAGCACAGGACGCGGACGGCCGTGGGTCCGGGGGTGCGGACCCGACGGGCGATCAGGACCGTGGCCGGGGCGGGCGACCTCGTGCCGCGGAGCCGCGAACGGGCCGACCGGGGATCGGCCGCTCCGCTCCGCCGGCAGAGCCAGGACATCGCGACCGAAGGCGTGCCCCTGGTCCCCCGGTAACCGGAGCAAGACCTCCTACGCCTTCCGCGGTCGACGTCTCCGGCGTCCCCGCTTCCGGAGGTCGGCCGCCGGAGCCACTGGCGTGTGCTGCACACCACACGCCCCTCGAAAATCTCGTGTGTAACGTTCGGACCTGGTCGGCCGCTCTGCTCATGTGTACGGACCGCTAGGGGGTGGGCATGGCAGGCAATCACGCCGCCGCAGAGACGAGGGACGCCGGGTTCCTTGAGCTGACGGCCGGGCGGACGGCCCAGCTGTACCGCTCGGCGTGCCTGCTGACGGGTGGGGACAGGTATCTGGCCGAGGATCTGGTGCAGGAGACGCTGGCCCGGATGTACGTGATCTGGCGGCGGCAGAACTCCTGGCTGACGGGTCGTTCGCGGATCGAGGATCCGGGGGCGTACGCGTACCGGGTCCTGGTCCGTACCTTCCTGGCGCACCGCAAGCGGCGGTCCAGCGGCGAGCTGCCGATCGGTGAGCTGCCGGAGGTGAGCGGCGAGGAGGGTGACAGCGCGCTGCGGCTGACGCTGCTCCAGGCGCTCGCGCAGCTGCCGCCGAAGGACCGGGCGGTGGTGGTGTTGCGGCACTGGGAGGACCGCAGCATCGAGGAGACCGCCGAGGTGATGCGGTCCAGCCCGGGCGCGGTCCGGACCAGGACGACCAGGGCGCTGGCCCGGCTGCGGGGCCTGCTCGGGGATTCGCTCAGCACGCTCGCGTCCAGCTGAGGCGCTTCCTTCCCGAGGTGATGGGGCCGATGACGACCACGACGACAGTGACGAGGCTTCCGCGTGTCGAGTGACCAGAAGTTCGAGGACGAGCTGACGTACGCCATGTCGCGCGCCGGTGAGGCGTTCCGCACCGAGACGATGCGGCTGGACCTGGCCGGGCTGGAGCGCGGCCGTAGGGCCTGGCGGCGGCGCAGGGCAGCGGCGGCCGTGGTGAGCGGTGCGACGGTGCTGGCCCTGGCCGGCGGGGCGGTGTACGTGATGGGCCCGGGAGTTCCGACCGTCTCGACCGGTCCGGCGGCGGCGCCGGTCACGGCCGAGCGGCTGCGGACGGTGCTGCGGGCAGCGCTGCCGGCGGGCTTCCTGGCGGAGGCGAAGGATACCGAGAGCCTGGAGATCACGGTCGACGGCGCCCGGGCCAATGTGCGCTTCGGCGGTAGCGCGATGGTCGGTCCGCTGTCGCTGTCGGTGGAGCGGAGGACCCCTGAAGCGGCGATGCAAGCGCGCGAGCTTCGGTGCGCGAACGTGCGGATCGGCCCGCAGGACGACTGCCGCACCGAGACCCTCACGGACGGGTCGAAGCTGATACTGGTTCAGGGGGCGGCTTCCGCCGACGGAGTGGAGCGAGGGTTGTCGGCCAGGCTGGCCGCCCCGGACGGGCGACTGATCGAGATCACCACGTCGAACAAGTCGGTCTCGCCGGGCGGGGCCGCGCTGCCGCTGACGGCCGATCAGGCGACCGCCGCCATGACCTCGCTCGCCTGGGACGCCGTGGTGGCCGACCTCCCGGTCGCCGCTTCGTCCGTTCAGCCGGTCTGGTTCCCGGGCGAGGAGGTCCTCGCCACCGTGGCCGGTCTCCTGCCGCACGGGCTCACTCCGGCCGACGCTTCCACCGGCAAGGCCGGGTACGTCGGCTTCACGGTGACGGACGGCGAGGGCGCGGGCCTGGTGGAGGTCGTCCTGGAGGACCGGCGGGGATACCTCGGGAACCCGCCCGCCGACTACGCCACCGCGCAGCCCCTGCCGGACGGCACCCGGCTGCTGGAGATTCGGAACGAGGGCTGGTGGACAGTCCAGGCGCTGCGGCCGGACGGTCTGGTGGTCATCGCTTCGGCTCACAAGAGCGCCGGCCTGCTACTGCCCGTCTCGCGCCAGCGTCCGCCGCTGACCATGGCCCAGCTGAAGGACATCGCGACCGCGGCCGTGTGGAAGATGCCGGGCTGAGCCGGCCGCGCAGGCGGGCGGGCACACATGTCGTTCGAACATACGTCATTCCAGGGGGAATCCAGATGCACAAGGGTGCCAAGGTCGGAATCGCCGTCCTGACGGCGTCGATGTTCACAGGGGGCGGCCTCGCCGCGTACAACCTGTGGAACGGGATCACCGGCGGCGCGAAGGGCTCGGACGGGACGTCCGCCGTGGCGCGCGCGGCGACGCCGGTGGCCGAGGCCCCGTCGGCCGAGACGGCCGCCAAGGAGGCGAAGGCGTTCCTCGCCGCCTGGGCGGCGGGCGACTACGAGGAGGCCGGGCGGCACACCGACCAGCCGGGAGCCGCGAACCTCGCCCTGGCCCGGTTCCGGGACGACCTCAAGCCGACGGCGGTGGCCCTCGTCCCGGCCGCCGCGACGGGCGCGACCATCGGGCCGGACGGCTTGACGGTGACCTTCAAGGCCCGGGTGGAGTTCGCCGGAGCGGCCCGCCCCTGGGAGTACGACGGCAGGGTCGCCATGGTGAAGCTGAGCGACGGCCGGGCCGTGGTGCGCTGGGACCCGAGCGTGGTGCACCCGAAGCTCACCTCCGCCGGGAAGGCGCTCGCGGTGCGGCCGGTCACCGCGTCGCCGTCCAAGGTGGTCGACCGGAAGGGCCGGCCGCTGGCCGAATTCCCGTCCATCGCGGCCCTGTTGGGCCAGGTGGACTTCGGCACGGCGGACGCGCCGCCGACGGACGCCGGCCAGGGGGTGGTGGTGACCCAGTCGGGCGGAGCGACGGCCGCCGAGCCCCTGTTCACCATCACCGAGCCCAAGAACGGGGAGCAGCGGAAGCTCACCATCGACGCCGACCTCCAGCGTGCCGCCGAGGCGGCCCTCAAGGAGCGGTCCGGGCCGGCCTCGATCGTCGCGATCGAGCCCAGCACCGGTCATGTGCTCGCGCTGGCCAACACTCCGGCATCCGGCCAGAACCGGGCCTTCACCGCCGTCATCGCCCCCGGCTCGACCATGAAGGTGGTCACCGCCGCCGCGCTGCTGGAGTCGGGCCTGACCCCCGACAGCCCGCTGGCCTGCCCGAAGAACACCGACGCCGGTGGCCGCCTGGTGTCCAACGACTTCCCGGACGCCCGGCCCGGCTACACCTTCAAGGACGACTTCGCGCAGTCCTGCAACACCGCCTTCATCGAGGCCGGGCGGGCCAGGCTCACCGCCGGAAGCCTGCCGGCCATCGCCAAGGACGTCTTCGGGCTCGGCCAGGTCTGGCGGACGGGCCTCAGCAACTTCGACACCAAGATCCCGGCCGAGACCAACGCCGAGCAGATCGCGATGGCGTACATCGGGCAGGGCCGGATCCAGACCAACGCGCTGGCGATGGCCTCGGTCTCGGCGACGGTGCAGAGCGGTGTCTTCCGGCAGCCGATCCTCGTCCCCGGCCTGCCCCAGTCCAAGGCCGCCCGCCGCCTCGACGGCACGGTCCTCGGCCAGCTGCAGTCGATGATGCGGCGCACCGTCCAGAGCGGCACCGCTGCCGAGGTCTTGGGCGGCATCACCGGCGCGGCCGGCAAGACCGGCACCGCCGAGGTCAACGGCCGGACGGCGAACAGCTGGTTCACCGGGTACCGGGGAAACCTGGCGGTGGCCGCCGAGGTCGAGGGCGCCGGCCACGGCTCGGCTGCCGCCGCGCCCGCGGTGGGCAAGCTGCTCCAGCTGGGCAACAACGGTTGAGCCGGCCCCGGCCCGGCCCCGGCCCGGCTCGGCAGAGCTCGGCAGGGCCGGGCCGTCGCCCATGGGGTGGGTCGTCGGCAGGTGGGGCAGTGGCCGGTCCAGGTGGCGATGAGGTGTTGGAAGAGGTCCGGGGTCTGATGGAAGGTCAGGCCCTGGACGGGGCTTTGGGTGGGTGCGCTGTTGGACGAGGAAGAGGTGGGCGGCGCTGACGAGGGCGATGTGGCGGTTCCAGCCGGTGTAGGAGCGGCTCTCGAAGTGGTCCAGGCCGGAGGGGTCTTCAGCTCCCGGTCGTCGTGTTCGGTGCGCCGGCGTGACTCGGCCAGGCACACGAGGTTCTCGGCGGGGATGCCGACGGGCAGGTCGGAGATCCAGTACTTCACCGGCTCGGCCTCGCCGCCGGGCCGCCGGGCCCCACGTCACATCGCTGATCACCCATCGGACAAGTACATCCGATCAACAGCTCACCCCATCGAGGAGGTATGCCCTAGCCTGCGGGGATGTCCTACGAACTCGACGCCGTCATCGGAGACTTCGGCCTCCTCAGGAGTCGGACCGCCGGGGTCCGAGGTGTGCACGTCGCCCCGCTGCGCCAGGGGATGGGGCTGGTGCCCGTCGCGGGGGCGCTGAGGTTCCCGGCGTTGGAGGAGACCCTCGGCGACTGGTCCGGGGAAGGGCCGGTCGCCCACGTCGAGGCGGAGTTCCACGGGGGAACCGGGCACCAGAGTGCCGCCCTGTGGCGGGCGGGCGTACGGGTGTGGGGTCCGGTCCGTACCCGGGACTTCACCGGCCCCCGGGAGACGTGGCCGATCAACGCCGCGCTGGCGCTGCTCGGTGTTACTCCCGGCGGCGCCGGGAAGACCGACCGGTGTGACCTGTTCCAGGAGGCGGGCCTCGGCTGGGAACGGGACACAGAGGGGTGGCTGACGGCCGGTCAGGCCGCCCTGTGGGCGGCGGACCACGACGAGTGGTACGCGGAGCACGAGCGGACGGAGCGGGCCGCCGCGGAGGCGGAACGGGCCAGGACGCTGCAGGACGTCCCGGCGGCGCTGGACGGCAAGGCGATCATGGACCTGCTCGGGCTGCGCCCGGGACCGCTGGTCGGAGCGGCCACACGGCACCTCAAGGAGCTGCACCTCGAACTCGGCCCGCTGACGGCGGAGGAGGCCGTGGCCCGGCTGCGGGCCTGGGCCGCCGAGCAGGGTGCGGAAGGGCCCGTAGCCTGACGGCGGCTCAGGCAGGGGTGTGGGGCACCGGGCCGGTGGAGGCGATTGCCTCACGATTGTCTGAGGGGTGTTCAGGTACGTGGAGCGGGTGCGGCTGTGTCAGCAACCCTCGGCGGTCGGAACGTCGAGCAGCCGCTGTACGGTCGCTGCCAGGCCGCCGTTGCGGGCGAACCACGGCACGCCGTCCAGGACGTGCTGCGCGTCCGTCGCGACGAACGCCTCGACGAAGGTGCGCAGGTCGTCGGACACGGGGTCGGTGGTGAGGCAGAGCCGGGCGAGGGCGGCCGCGATGCGGACGTCGCCCGGCTGGTCCGGGGCCGGCCACAGGGTGCCGGGCCAGTCGGTGGTGTGCGGGGTCGGGTGGTTGCGGGCGAGTTCCGCGCAGGCCAGTACGAGGGCGGCGCGAACGGCCGGTGCGGGCTCGGTGGTCAGCCGGTCCCGGAGGGCTGCGGTGATGTGGTCGGTGGGGCCCAGGGCCGTACCGAGGATGTCGGCGGCTGCGGTGCGGAGCTGTGGGTCGGGGTCGTGGAGGAGGGGCAGGAGCAGGTCGGTGTCGGCGGTGACGGCGATGCGGGACGCTTCCAGGGTCCAGTTCAGCAGGTAGCCGTCGGGGGAGAACCGGATGTCGGGCGTGACGGTCTCGAGGAAGTACTCGCGGGTGGCCAGGTGGTCGCCGTAGCGGGCCAGCGCGGCGGCGAGCCCCAAGGCGTCGGCGCGGCACGGGCGTTCCGGGACGACGGCCAGGCGGATGAGGAAGGGGACGGTCAGCGGTGCGCTCGCCCGGACCACGTAGTCGGAGAAGAGGAGGTGGAACAGGCCGGTCAACGCGCGGTCGACCGTTCCGGCGTCCGCGGAGCAGGCCTGAACGATCAGGTGCCTGGCGGGTACGTGGCCGCGCCGGTGGTCGCCCAGCATGAAGCGGGCCCACGGAACCTCGTCGAGCAGGAAGCCGTCCTTGACGCGCCGGGGCATCTCGGTGAGCACCTTGCGGGAGTCCAGCCCGGTGTCCCCGTAGATCCCCATCCCGTCCCTGTGCACCCGCTTCCAGTCGAACGCCACGTCGCCGTCGGCCACACCTGCCCCTTTCGAAGATCGACGGACCAGGGCTACCACCCGGCCCTGACACCTCGCCAGGCCACCCTTCCGGAGCGGTCGGTCCGGCGGTCCGGGTGTGTAACGGGTTGGTCGCTCCCACGGCCTCAGGGGAGGGTCGGTGGGTACCGTCCGAGGCGATGTCGTCGGCCGGTGGGGAGGGTCGTCCGTGGGATCCGTCGATGAGGGTGGCCGTGCCCGTTCCGGCTCGACGGCCGGTCCGCACGTCGGCGGCGGTCTCCCGGTCGTCGCGAGTGGTGGGAGGTCGGTGGCGGCGGGCAGCATCCACGGGCCCGTGACGATCAGCACCGGTGACGTCGTGCACGCTGCGCCGCGTACGCCTGCGCCATGGCCGCACCAGGTCGGCCGGATTCCCCCGCGGGCCGGCTCCTTCCAGGACCGGGCGGAGGCCGTGCGGCTGGCCGCGGTGCTGGAGGGCGGCGGGACCGCGGTGGTCGGCCCGGCCGGTGGGGTCCGGGCGGGCGGGGTGCTGACCGGGTTGGGCGGGGTCGGCAAGACGCAGCTGGCCGCGGACTACGCCCGCACCGCATGGGGCGCTGGTGAGCTGGACGTGCTGGTGTGGATCACCGCGGCCGGCACCGAGGCGGTCGTGGCCGGGTACGCGCAGGCCGGTGCCGAACTCCTGGGCGCCGAACCGGAAGTGGCGGCGCAGGCGTTCCTGGCCTGGCTGGAGCCCAAGCCCGAGGGGCGGCCGTGCCGCTGGCTCGTCGTGCTCGACGACGTTGCCGACCCCGACGACCTGCGGGGCTGGTGGCCACCGCAGAGCCCCCACGGCCGCACCCTGGTGACCACCCGCCGCAGGGACGCCGCGCTGGCCGGCGCAGGACGCCGCCTGGTCGAGGTCGGCCTGTTCACCGGCGACGAATCGCTCGCCTACCTCGCCGCCGCTCTCGCTGCCCACGGCCGGCAGGAACCAGAAGACGAACTGCGCTCCCTGGCAACGGACTTGGGGAATCTGCCGCTCGCACTGTCCCAGGCCGCCGCCTATCTGATCGACGCCGGTCTCTCCTGTGTCGCCTACCGGGCCCTGCTCGCCGACAGCGCCGGCCCCCTCGCCGACACCGCCTCGACGCCGCTGCCCGACGATCAGACCCATGCCGTCTCTGCGGCCTGGACCCTGTCGGTCGAACGGGCAAACGCCCTGCAGCCGGTGGGTCTGGCCGCTCCGATGCTCAGCCTCGCCGCGTTCCTCGACCCCAACGGCATTCCCGAGCCCGTCCTCACGAGTGCCCCCGCCCTCACGCACCTCGCGCTCACCCGCGGCCTCCCGGCTCCGGGACGTCGCCGTTGGTGGTGGCCGCGCCGGCGGCGAAGCGCTGCCGCTGTCACGCAGGCCGAGGCCGTCGCCGCCCTGCGGGTCCTGCACCGGCTCGGCCTCATCACCCACGACCCCGACACCGCCCACCAGGCCGTGCGCGTCCACCAACTCGTCCAGTGGGCCGTGCGCGACACCCTCGACCGGACCGGGCACGGCCGCACCGCCCACACCGCCGCCGATGCCTTGCTCGCGGCCTGGCCCGACATCGAGTACGACACCGCTCTGGCCCGAGCCCTGCGGGCCAACACCACCATCCTCACCAACCACGCCTCTGACACTCTCCACCAGCCCGCCGCCCACAAGGTGCTGTTCTGCGCCGGACACAGCCTCGGCGACAGCGGCCAGGCCGCCGCCGCCCGCGACTACTTCCAGCACATGGTCGACACCACCACCCACCGCCACGGCCCCGCCCACCCCGACGCCCTCGCCGCCCGGCACAACCTCGCCTCCTGGCGGGGCCAGGCGGGTGATGCGGTGGGTGCGGCAGCCGCGTTCGAGGAGCTGCTCGCCGACCAGCTGAGGGTGTTCGGCCCTGACAACCCCGACACCCTCACTGCCCGGCACAACCTCGCTTTCTGGCGAGGGGAGGCGGGTGATGTGGCGGGTGCTGTGGCCGCGTTGGAGGGATTGCTCGCCGACCGTCTGAGGGTGTTGGGCCCCGACCACCCCCAAACTCTCACTGCTCGGAGCAATCTCGCGTACTGGCGAGGGGAGGCGGGTGATGTGGTGGGTGCGGTGGCCGCGTTCGAAGAACTGCTCGCCGACCGCCTGAGGGTGTTGGGCCCCGACCACCCCGACACCCTCACCACCCGGCACAACCTCGCCTCCAATCGGGGGGCGGCGGGTGATGCGGCGGGTGCCGTGGCCGCGTTCGAAGAACTGCTCGCCGACCAGCTGAGGGTGTCGGGCCCCGACCACCCCGACACCTTGACCGCTCGGAACGAGCTCGCTCGCTGGCGGGGGGAGGCGGGTGATGTGGTGGGGGCCGCAGCCGCGTTCGAGGAGTTGCTCGCCGACCAGCTGAGGGTGTTGGGTCCCGACCACCCCGACACCCTGACCACCCGCCACAGCCTCGCCGCCTGTCGGGGGGAGATGGGTGATGCGGCGGGTGCCGTGGCCGCGTTGGAGGGACCGCTCGCCGACCGCCTGAGGGTGTTGGGCCCCGACCACCCCCAAACCCTCACGGCCCGGAGCAACCTCGCGTACTGGCGGGGGGAGGCGGGTGATGTGGCGGGTGCGGTGGCCGCGTTCGAGGAGCTGCTCGCCGACCGCCTGAGGGTGTTGGGCCCCGACCACCCCGACACCCTCACCACCCGGCACGACCTCGCCCACTGGCAGGGCGAGACGGGCGACGTGGCGGGCGCCGACGACGAGTGAGCACACGCACCGCAGGGACGACGGCACAGCCGCGACCTCGGCCGCTGTACATCACGTGTCTCGAGCACCGACAGCGCACCCGGCCAGGGGCCGAGTGCCCCTGCCCTCGGAGGATGCCGGTCAGCCCTGGTGGAGGACGCGGAAGCCGTCCGGTGCGGAGGGGTCGCGCTGCACGACCTGGACCGGCGGCCAGGCCCACTGGTGGACGCCGATGCCCGGTACGCGGTCGAAGCGGACGGTGCCCCGGGTGCCCTCCGCCGTGAGGTGGGGCAGGGCCGCGGTGAGGTGGGCGCGGTCCGTGCCGTGGGTGCGGAGTGCCTCGGCCAGGGCGGTCACGGTGTCGTGGCCCTCGAAGGCGACGAAGGAGGGGGCGGCGGCGAGGTGGTGCCGCAGCTGAGCCTCGGTGGCGGCCTGTCGGGGGGTGGGGTGTGCCGGGAGGTAGCGCAGGAAGGGCACCGCGTCGCCGTCCGGGCCCAGCTGTTCGGCCCAGTCGGAGAACTCGGGCTGCCCGGCCGGGGCACCGATCAACAGCCCGGCGAGGCGCGGGTCGTGACGGAGCGTGCGGACCAGCTGTGCCGCCCGGTCGGGGACGCTGGTCAGGAGCAGCAGCGCGGTCGCACCGCTGTCGGCGAGGGCGGCCGGGTCGAGGTCGGCGGCGGCCCATTCGGTGACGGTGCCGCCGTTCGGTGCGAGGTGGGAGCGCAGGACGGCGATGCCCGAGGTCCAGTAGACGCTGGGGTCGACCGCCGCCGCGAGGTGGCGGTGGCCGGCGGCGAGCAGGAAGTCCGCGAAGACGCGCCAACTGTGCGACTGGGCGGGCGCGATGCGGGCGACCAGGTCGGTGGGCCGGTCGGTGAGCGCGTCCAGGACGGCCGAGGAGCAGAGGAACGGCACCCCGAGGGCGTCGGCGCGGGCGGCGACGGCGCGGGCGACGACGCTGTGGTACTCGCCGACCAGGGCGGTCATCCCGAGGGCGGCCAGTTCCTCCACGGCGGCCTCGGCCCGCTGCGGATCGGCAGCGGTGTCACGGACCGTCAGTTCCAGGGGACGGCCGTGGATGCCGCCGGTGCCGTTCACCTCCCGCACCGCGAGTTCGATCCCGGCCAGCAGGTGCCGGCCGGCCTCGACCCAGCCGGGGCGGGAGAGCGGGGCGAGGGCGCCGATGCCGATGGGTGCGGGCGTGCTCACGGGGTGGTGCCTCCTTGGGCGTCCGGGTGGGGGAGGGCGTTGCGCAGTGCGGCGGTGAGGACCGCCGGGGCCTCGGCCAGGGACGGTCCGTACCAGGTGAGGTGACGGCCGCTCACCAGTGCGGCGGGCACACCGGGGAAGGCCTCCGGTCCGTCGTCGGCGGTGAACCGGTAGGGCTCGTCCGGGAGGACCACCAGGTCGGGCCGCTCGGCGCGGAGCTCCTCGATCGGGATGGCGGGATAGCGCTCGGGGTGGGTCGCGTGGACGGGCTCGACGCCGAGACGCCGCAGGACGTCACCGGCGAAGGTGTCCCGGCCCAGCACCATCCACGGCCGCCGCCAGATCGGCACCACGGCCCGGAGCGGGGTCGGTGCGGGCACGAGCCCGGCCCAGGCCTCCTCGGCCTCCGCCAACCAGAGGGGCGGGGACAGTTCCAGATCCTCCGTCAGCAGGTGCCGCAGCTCGTCGAAGGCCTGCGGCACGGACCGCACCTCGGTCACCCGCACCGCCACCCCGGCCGCGCGCAGCGCCGCGAGGTCGGCCTCGCGGTTCTCCTCCTCGTTGGCGATCACCAGGTCCGGGCGCAGGCCGACGATCCGCGCCACGTCGGGGTTCTTCGTCCCCCCGATCCGCGCCACGTCGAGGTCCCCGGGCTCACTGCACCAGTCGGTCACCCCGACCAGCAGCTCCCGCCCCGTCACCGCCACCGCCTCGGTCAACGATGGCACCAGCGACACCACCCGCATCGTCATGGCGCCACGCTACCCGCCCGCCGCACCGGACTGATCGTGTGGGCCGCCGCTCGACGGAGCAGCCCCGTCGGCGCCGCCCGCTCCGGGGCGGGGCCGGCTGAGGAACTGCACCAGGCGCGTCTCCGAACGGCCGATGCGCTCGCGCTCCCCGGTCGGTAGTCCTGCCAGGGCGTCGACGAGCGTTCGTGCTCGGGGGACGTGCACCATCGTGGCGGCGTAGGTCCGGCAGGCCGCGCACCAGGTGAGTCCGACGCAGCGCTCGAACGACGACGACCCGGGTGGGTGGACGCGGTAGTGGTACGAGCCGACGGGTGTCCGGCAGGTTCCGCAGCGTCGTTCGGCACCGTCGGCGAGGGTGTCCAGGGCCGCGGCCTTCGTCCAGTACGGTCGGCCGTCCGCTCTTCAAGTCGTCATGTCGGGCATTCTGCCAGGGCTGCCCGGGGTGCGTCGCGGTGCCGTCACTGCTCCGGGATGCGGCCGCACATGGCGTTGCCCGGGGCGGACGGGTCGGGGCTGATCCAGAACTGGGCCCAGAGGGTGGCGAATTCGGGGCGGCTGAGGTAGCCGTCGCCGTCCAGGTCGAGGAGGGGGAAGACGTCCTCGGTCTCGACGGGGCGGCCGTGCCAGAGGTCGACGAGGCGGCGGTGTTCCTCGCGGGAGATGCGGCCGTCGCCGTTCTCGTCCACGGCGTCGAAGACGGTGTCGGCGGTGGCGGTCACGGTGCCCCGGATGGCGGGGAGTTGGTCGACCAGGGCGAGCATCTCGTCCATGTCGACCCGGTCGTCGTGGTCGGTGTCGGCGACCGAGGCGAGGTGGTCCCACCAGCCGAGCAGGAAGGCCTCGACGCGGGCCCGGAGTTCGGGGCTCCGCTGCACGGCCGGGAGCCGGCTCCAGCGGACCACCAGGGACTCGAAGTCGGTCCTCCGCAGGTAGCCGTCGCCGTCCGCGTCGAAGGCGTTGAACACGTTGCGGAGCTTGCGCCGCTGGAACTCGTTGGCCATGGACGGGGACCTCCTCCGTGCGGAACCGATCTGGCGGCCACCCTAGGGACCGGCGTACGGGGGGATCCGAGGTTCGTACGGATCCCTTCGGTGGGCGGGCCCGGTGTGGTAACGGCCCGTCAGGCGGGGTGGGTGAGGCGGTTGTCGTAGGCGAAGATGACGGCCTGGATCCGGTCGCGGAGTTCGAGCTTGAGCAGGATCCGTCCCAGGTGGGACTTGACGGTCGCCTCGGCGAGGTGGAGCTCGGCCGCGATCTCGGTGTTGGACAGGCCGTGGGCGACCTGGAGGAGGACCTCGTGCTCCCGGGGGCTGAGCCGGGCCAGGCGGGGGTCGCGGCGGGGGCCGGTGCCGGTGGGGAGGTGGGGGCGGACGGTGTCGAGCAGGCGTCGGGTGATGCGGGGGGAGACCACGGCGTCGCCCGCTGCCACGGTGCGGATGGCGGTGAGGAGTTCGTCGGGCATGGTGTTCTTGAGGAGGAAGCCGGAGGCGCCGGCTTCGAGGCCGGCGAAGGCGTACTCGTCCAGGTCGAAGGTGGTGAGGATCAGTACCTTGGTCCGCGGGGAGGCCGTGACGATCCGGCGGGTCGCCTCGATGCCGTCCGTGCCGGGCATCCGGACGTCCATCAGGATCACATCCGGGTGCAACTCCCGTGCCAGTGCCACGGCTTGGGCGCCGTCCGGGGCCTCGCCGACCGGGGTCATGTCGGGCTGGTCCTCCAGGATCATGGTGAAGGCCATGCGCAGGAGGGCCTCGTCGTCGGCGATCAGGACGCGGATCGTCATGCCGGCACCGGCCCGCCGCCGAGGAGGAGGCGGGTGTGCACGCCCCAGCCGCCGCCCGGGAGCGGTCCGGCCCGCAGGGTGCCCCCGTAGGCGGCGGATCGTTCGCGCATGCCGGGCAGGCCGTGGCCGGAGGGAGTGGAAGAGTGGGAGGGCGGGAGGGCGGCGGGGCCGGTGTCGGTGACGTCCACGGTGACGGTGTCGGCGGTGCAGAGGACGAGGACCGTGGCGCGGGTGCCGGCGGGGGTGTGCTTGAGGGTGTTGGTCAGGGCCTCCTGCACCAGGCGGTAGACGGTCAGTTGGGCGGTGGCGGGTACGTGGTCGTGGCCGCCCTGCACCTCGACGTGCGTCGGCAGGCCGGCCGTGCCCATCTGCTCGGCGAGCGGTTCCAGTTGGGCGATGCCGGGGAGCGGGTGGCGCCGGGCGTCGGGTTCGTCGGTCCGCAGGACGCCCAGGGAGCGCCGCATGTCGGTGAGGGCCTGGCGCCCGGTCTCGGAGGTCCGGAGCATCGCGGCGGTGGCCCGGTCGGGCGAGCGGTGCTGCGCGTGCAGGGCGGCGTCGGTGAGGGCGACCATGACCGAGAGGTTGTGGGTGACGATGTCGTGCATCTCGCGGGTGATGCGCGCGCGTTCCTCGGCGACGGCCAGCCGTGCCTGCTGGTCCTGCTGCTGCTCCAGGCGGGCGGCCCGCTCCTCCAGCAGGGTCAGGTAGGCGCGCGTGGTGCGGACGTTGACGCCCAGGGCGGCGGCCGCGACGACCAGTGCGGTCACGGCGACGAAGGGTGTCAGGAAGGCGCCCTCCGGTGTCCAGCGCAGGCAGGCCAGCACGGCCCCGGCCTCGACGACGGTGCCCGCGAGGAGCGTGACCCGCCGGTCGGCGTGTGCGGCCACGGTGTAGAGGGCGACCAACAAGGCTACGGAAGCCGGGAGTTGGAGGTCGGCCAGCCAGGTCGCGAAGGCCGCGGCCGCCACCGCGCCGAACACCGCGAGCGGGGCCCGGCGGCGCCACAGCAGCGGAAGCGCGAGCGCGGTGGTGAGGGCCGCGGCCGCCGGGAGCTCCGGACGCCCGTGCGTGGTCAGGACGTTGAGCAGGAGCAGCGCCGGGAGGAGCGCGTCCACGAGCGGAGGGGGCAGTCGAAGCCTGCCGTGCCGGGCGTGGGCGCGCGGCAGGTGTTGGGCACTGCCGGGCTCGGTGGCCGCCTCGGTCATCACACGTTCCTGTCGGCTCGGTTCGGCGTCGTGCTCGGTGCTTCGGCACTTCGGTGCTCCGGTACTGCTGCCACGGTAGGGCCCGGGAGCGGCCCGCACATGCGCCCACCGTCTGATCGTGCCGCCCCGAGGTACGCCTCAAGGAGGAGCCGCGCCACCGACCGCGGTCGCAACGCGGCAGCTCACCGAGCCCGCACCGCTGCGACCGCGGGCGCAGCGGGCGACGGTCCGGGGACGACCCGGGGTTGATGTGCCGGGGCGGGGGCGGCCCCGACGATGGGCGGGTGACCGAGATCATCCCGGAGCTGTCCGTGTCCCTGCCCGAACTCCTCACCCTCCTCTCCGCCCTGGCCCTGGCCCTGGCGCGCTGGCTGCCGCCCACCGCCCGCCGACGCACCACCGTCGTGGCCGCGGCGGGCTACGTGCTGTCGGCGGCGGTGCTCGCGGTGGCGGGCATCCGCTGGCAGCTGCTGCCGGTGCTGGCGGGCGGCGCCGTCGCGCTGCCGTTCGCCCTCGTCCCCGTCCTGCGGGCCCGTGCGGGGAGGCCGGTCCGGCGGGTCCGGTGGTGGTCGGCGCTGCCGGGGTCGGTGGCCTGCGTCGGGCTGCTGGCGGCGGGGCCGGTGGCGGCCTGGGCGTTCCCGGTGCCCGTGTTCCCGGAGCCCTCGGGCGAGTTCGCCGTCGGTACCCGCGTCGTGCAGTGGACCGACCCGGGCCGCCCCGAGACCTTCACCTCCGACCCGGACGACCGCCGCACCGTCGTGGTGCAGCTCTGGTACCCGGCGCGGAAGGGCCCCGGCGGGGCGGAGCGGGCCCGGTACCTCGGGCGGACCGAGCGCGAGGCGCGGACCGTCTCCGAGGCCCTCGCCCGTACCGCGGGCCTGCCGGGCTTCCTGCTCGACGGGATACCGCGCGCCCGTACCCGCGCGGTCCCCGACGCCCCGGTGGCGGACGGGGGCGGCCGCTTCCCGGTCGTCCTGTTCTCGCCCGGTTCGAGCGGAGTGCGCACCCAGAACACCGCCTGGGCCGAGGAACTGGCCGCCCACGGCTACCTGGTGGCCGCGCTCGACCACCCCTACGACTCCGCCGCCGTGCTGCTCGCCGACGGACGGACCGTCACCACCGCGACCACCTCCACCGGCGACCGCGACAGGGACGAGCAGCTGGCGGCCGGCTGGACGGCCGTCCGGGCCGCGGACCTCGGCTTCGTCCTCACCCGCCTCACCGCGCTGGACCGGGGGGAGGACGCCGACCCGCTGACGGGCCGTCTGGACACCGGCCGCGCCGCGGTGACCGGCCACTCCATGGGGGGCGCCGCCGCCCTCCAGGCCGCGCGGCAGGACCGGCGGTTCGGCGCGGTCGTCGACCTGGACGGCTTCCCGCACGGCCCCACGGTGCCCGCCCTCCAGCAGCCGGCCCTCGCGCTCACCCAGGCCTTCACCCCGGACACCGACCCCCGCTACCTGCCCCGCCTCACCGAGGCGCTCGACGCCAGCACCACGACCGGCTACCGCCTCACCGTCCCCGGCGCGGCCCACCTCACCTTCACCGACGGCCCCCTCTACCTGCCGCCGGTGCCCTCGCTCACCGGCTCGCTGGGCCGCACCGGCGGCCCCCGCGTCACCGCCGCGGCCACCCTCGCCTTCCTCGATGCCACGCTGCGCGGGCGGCCGGGGCGTGACCCGGCCGCCGCCCTCGCGGCCTACGGCGAGCTCACCGTCCACCACCCGGGCGGACGGTGAGTCAGGACGGACGCGATCCGGCCGACTTCCGTCAGGACGCGGACCCGCCTGGCCGGGCCGTGCTCATCCGCACGGCTCGGTTCCGCGCCCAGACGAGGAGCAGCACCGCGAGCACCACCGCCAGGGCCGAGGCCTTCGCGACCGCCGGGGCGGAGCCCGCCCGCAGGGCGGCCGAGTACAGCGGCGTCAGGACCGCCACCCCCACCGCCGGCCCGGCCGCGTACCAGGCGGCGAACACCAGCGGCCCGGTGCTCCCGCCCGCCCCCGCGCCGGTGCCCGCGCCCCGGGCGGGGGAGTACATCAGGTCGGTGCGCACCGGGCCCCGGCAGGCGTTCACCAGCCCGGCCGCGACCAGCGCCGGCACGGCGGCCGGGAGGAGCCAGACGGCGGCCCCCGCCGAGCCGCCACCGAGGGCGAGCAGGGAACCGGCGCAGGCCAGGGCCGGTAGCAGGCCGGCCAGCACCGGGACCACGGCGTGACGGAGCATCAGGCCGGCGAAGGGGTACGGCGACCAGGAGGCCCGCCGGACGTCGTCGGTCTCGATCCGGGCGGGCTCCAGCAGCTGGGCCACCGCCAGGTAGCCGAAGACCAGGGCCACCGTCGTGGCCAGCCAGGAGAGGCCGCCCCGGGCGCCGTGGGCGAGCACGGCGCAGAGCGGGGCGGGCACCGCCAGCACCACCGCACGGCCCAGCCTCGCCGGGGAGCGGAGCAGCGCGAGGGCGTCGCGCCAGGGCACCACCAGCCAGGCCCGCCGAGGGGCCGGGAGGCGCAGGCGGCGCTGCCGGGCGCTGCCGTTGGCGCTGTTGACGGCCAGTCGGGCGCTGCGCAGCTCGACCGTGCGCAGGGCGGCCAGCACCCCGGCGGCGGTCCGGGCCCGTTCGCGCAGGCGCGCCAGCGGGACGGTCCCGGCGGCCCGGTCGGCCGCCACCAGGGCGGCAGTGGTGGAGAGCAGGAGGAGGCCGGCGGCGATCCAGCCGCCCGGGACGGCGGCGGGCGTCGGGGCCAGCGCGGCGACGGCGGCCCAGCCCCAGGGGCCGGACCAGAGCTCGATCCGCTCCAGCCACCCCACCGGGTGACCGGTGACGGCGAGGACGGTCTGTGCGGCGAGGGCGAGGATCAGCAGGGTGAGGAAGGGGGTGAGGCGGCGCACCCAGCGCGCGGCCCCGTCACTGCGCTCCACCACCAGGGCGGCGCAGGTGGCCAGCAGGGGAACGCCGATCCCGCCCAGCAGGCACCAGCCGAGCGCGGCCGGCAGCCCGGTGCGCACGGTGAGCCCGAGGGCGACCATGCCGGCGACCGCCGCCACCAGGCCGGGGAAGGCGGCCACCGCGCAGGAGAGCCAGAACCACGGCCGCAGCACCGGCCGGGGCCGGACGGGGTGGGCGAGCAGCCAGTCGGTCGCGGCCCGGGGCGGCACCACCGGGCCGCGCCAGAGGCCGTCCCGGAGCAGCAGCAGGAAGGTGGTCAGGCCGACGGCGGTGATGCCGGCGGGCATCGCGGCCAGCAGGTCCGCACCGTGGCCGGTGTAGTCGGCGCCCATCGAGGCCTGGAGGAAGAGCCCGAGGCTGGGCACGCCGCCCCAGACGACCAGGCCGAGCACCACGCAGTAGAGCGCGAAGGCGACGGACTTGGCGCGGTTGCGCCGGTGGGGCGCGCGCAGGGCGCGCAGCAGGGCGAGGGTCTCGTCGGTCCAGTCGTCGTCCGCCGACCAGGGCTCGGCGGCGCTCTCCGGCTCCGGGGCGGTGGCGCTCTCCGGCTCCGGGAGGGCGGTGCTCTCCGGCTTCGGGGTGGTGGTGCTCATCGCCCACCCGCCGCGTCGGTGGCGGTGGCGGCGGTGGTGCGGGCGGTGTACTCCGCGTACTCCGCCGCGAGCACCTGACGGGGTGTGCCCTGCCTGACGATCCGGCCGTCCTCCAGCACCACCACCCGGTCGGCCACGTCCAGCGCCAGGTCGGTGTGGTGGGTGACCAGCAACACCGCCACGCCGTCGGCCAGTTCGCCCTTGAGCAGCTCGGCGAGATCGCGCCGGGCCTCCGGGTCGAGCCGCTGCTCGGGCTCGTCCAGCAGCAGCAGATCGCGCGGGCGCACCATCGCGCAGGCCAGCAGCAGGGCCTGCATCTGGCCGGAGGAGAGGGCCGAGGGCAGGGCGTCGGCCCGTTCGGTGAGGTTGCGGTGGGCCAGTACCTCGGCGATCCACGCCGGTGCGTCGGCCACGCCGTGCGCGACCGCCACCAGCAGCAGGTGTTCACGGACCGTCAGGTCCGGGTAGCAGGCGACGGTGTCGCCGACCACGGCCACCCGGGCCCGGACGCGGGGGTCGTTCTGGTCCATCGGGAGGCCGTCGAAGCGCACCGTGCCCTTGCTGGGCGCGTCGCGCCCGGCCGCGACCCGGAGCAGAGTGGACTTGCCCGATCCGTTGTGGCCGAGCAGGGCGACGCACTCGCCGGCCGCCAGCGACAGGTCCACGGGGTGCAGCACCTCCCGCTCGCCGTAGGAGCGGCTGACGCCGGTCAGGCGCAGCAGGGGCGCGGGCGCGGTGGTCCCGGGTGCTGCGGCGGACGGTCCGGCGGCGTTCTCGGTCATGGGGAGGGCGCCTTTCGCGGGGTGGTTCGCCCACAGTACCCATCGGTCGGGGGGCAGCCGCCGGGAGGTGCTCGGGGACCGCTCAGGGGGTGCCGCGCAGGGCCCAGTGCACGGCGACGAGGGTGGCCAGCAGCGTTGCCACCAGGGCGAGTTGGCCGAGCAGCAGCCAGAGGGCCAGGCGGCGCAGCTGGCGGGCCGGCGGTGCCGGGTACCAGAGGGCGCGCAGGACGGCGACGGTGGCGCCGCCCAGGTGGAAGGAGAGGATCAGACCGGCGACGCGGGTGGCCACGAGGAGGAGCAGGAGGTCGAGGACGGCGGCTGCGGCGCAGAGCAGGGCGGCCAGCCGGAGGTCGCCGCGGTCCGTGGCGCGGGGTCTGGTGGAGGTCTGCACGGGTGGTCCCCTCGGTCTCGGCGAGCGTGCGAGCGTGCGAGCAGGCGAGGGGCCCGGCGGACGGCGGCGCGTGGTGCGCCCGTCCGGAGGTGCGCGGTGCGTGCACCGGTGCGGCCGAGGCAGGCTCCGGTGCGGCCGGTCGGCAGTGGTGCGCGCCCCCGTGACGCCCCGTCGGACCGGCCGCACCCAGTGTGGTGGGCGGGGACGGTTCGTGGGCGTGGGCATGCCCGAACCGAGACCTGAGCGGTACCAGGGGGATATCGGGGTGGCCGCGCGGCGTGGCGGCGGAGCGAACCGGGTACGCGCAGATCATGGGAATCATCCGACGGAGGCGAGACGAGGAGCCCGGCCCCGGGCCGGGGGAGGGCGCCCGGGGAGGCGCCGGGGGAACCGGGGGCGGGGGAGCCGGGGGAGGCGAGGAGGACGTCGCCGGGCAGTTGGCCGCGCTCTCGGCCGAGATGGAGCGCAGCCTGCCCGACGCCGCGCCCGCGGTCCAGGAGGCGTGGTACCGGCGGAAGGGGAGCCAGCGCGCCGGTGCCCTGGTCCGTTCGCTGACCGGCGTGCTCGGGCGCGGCGGCAAGGCCGCGGCCAAGGGCGCCGGGTACGGCGGCAAGGTGCTGGCCGACCGGCTGCTGGACGCCGCGCCCCGGATCCCGATCCGCAGCCTGGCCACCCTGCGCGCCCAGCACCCCACCGCCGCCACCCCGGAGGAGCTGGCCGAACTGATCACCCTCGGCGCCTGCCGCTCCTCCGCCGCGCTCGGTGCGGGGGCCGGTGCGGCGGCGATGATGCCGGTGCCGCCGGCGATGCCGGTGGAGATCGCGGCGGAGACCCTCTCGGTGGCGGCGGTGGAGATCAAGCTGATCGCCGAGCTGCACGAGGTCTACGGGGTGCCCGCCCGGGGCACGGTGGCGCAGCGGGCCACCGCGTACGTCGGCGCCTGGGCGGACGGGCGGGGCATCGACCGGGCCGCCCTGGTCCGCCCGGCCGGCCTGGCCGCGATGGCGGTCAGCTCCGAGGTCCGGCAGAAGCTGCGCAAGCGGCTCACCCGGAGCACCCTGCGCAAGCTCCCCTCCCTCACCCCGTTGCTGATCGGCGCGGGCCTGGGCGCCACCATGAACCGCCGCGACACCCGCAGGCTCGCCGACCAGGTGCGCGCCGACCTCGCCCAGCGGATCCCGCCCGACGCGGACTACTGGACGGCGGCCGCCCCCCGCAAGGAGATTGACTGACCGTCGGCAGTCGGCGGTCCCGAGCGGTCCCAAGCGGTCGCCGTCAGGCGCCGTCGATCCGCTCCAGCAGCTCGCGGGCCTCGACGGTGCGGGAGTTGTCCGGCCCGAACGCGGTCAGGCAGGCGTCGAGTGCGGTGGCGACCAGCGGACGGGCCGCGGCCTCGTGCCCCAGTCCGAGGAGGGCCCTGGCGGCGGCCAGCTCCACGGCTCCGGTCTCCGGGCGGCGGCGCTCCTCGTCCCAGCCGCTGCGCAGCTCGTCGGCGAGCCGCGCCTCGGCGAGGGCGTCCTCGTGGCGCTCCTGGAGGTTGAGGCTCCGGCAGAGGCCCAGCCGCAGGATCAGCGAGATCTGGTCGTCCTCGTGGTGCGAGGCGATGGCCTGGCGGGCCACCGCCTCGGCCTCCGGGTGGAGGCCGAGCGCGGTGAGGGCGTGGAGCTGACCGCTGCGGGCGTTGAGCCGCAGGAGCTGCATCTCCGGCTCCGCCCCCGCCTCGATCTGACGCTCCGCCAGGTGGGCGACGGCCGCGCACTCCGACTCGGCCTCGGCGTAGCGGTCGAGCGTGGTCAGCACCTGGGCCCGGTCCGCGCGCAGCTTGAGGGCAAGCATGTGCTCGGGCCCGATCAACTCCTCGAACGGAGGCCGCACCTCGTCCAAGATGCCGAGGGCCTCGGTGTGGCGGCCCTGGGCGCTCGCGGCCAGCGCGACGATCTCCAGCGCCAGCAGCCCGAAGACCATGTCCTCCGGCCCCGTCCGGGGAGCCTCGGCGATGGCGCGGGCTTCGGCCTCGGCCTCGGCGTAGCGGCCCGCGTGGTAGAGGGCGGTGGCGTGCGTCAGGGGGTTCGTCATGATCCGGCCAGCCTCGCTTCGGTCGACCCAAGGGGTGTGGTGTCCCGAGCATACGAAGATCGCGCACGTCTGTTCGGCGAACCGGACAAGATCCGCGGACCCGCCGACCGCTTTCCCGCCGGGGAGAGTTGACGGAGGGTCAGGTCTTCCGGGGAGGCAGACCTGCGCGAAGTATTGACGCACTGTCTAATAGCTTCTACCGTCCCGCTCACAGGGCCGGCGTGCCCCGCCGTACGCCCCACCGTGCGCCGAGAGGAAGGAAGAGGGCCGATGACCAAGACCGTCCGGACCGCCCCCGAAACCTGGCCCGAGGAGCGCCGCCGCACCGCCGAGCGGCTGCTCGCCTCCTCGGCCCGGCTCTCCTTCGACCCGCTCACCGAGGTGGACTGGGACACCCCGCCGCTGCCCGGCCGCTACTTCTGCCCGCCGCACCACCTCTCCCTCTACGGCACCGAACTCTGGGCCGGCCTCAGCGAGGAGCAGCGGATCGAGCTCAGCAAGCACGAGGTGGCCAGCGTCGCCAGCCTCGGCATCTGGTTCGAGGAGATCCTGATGCAGATGCTGCTGCGCCACGCCTTCGACCGGGACCCGACCAGCGCCCACGTCCAGTACGCGCTCACCGAGATCGCCGACGAGTGCCGGCACTCGGTGATGTTCGCCAGGATGATCTCCTGGATGGGCGTCCCCGCCTACGGCCCCGGGCGGCTCTCGCACGAACTCGGCCGGATCTTCAAGGCGATCTCGACGCACAGTCAGACCTTCGGCGGCACCATGTACGTGGAGGAGATCCTCGACGCCTTCCAGCGCGAGCTGATGAACGACGAGTCGCTCCAGCCGCTCACCCGCCAGGTCTCCCGCATCCACGTGATCGAGGAGTCCCGCCACATCACCTACGCCCGGGAGGAGCTGGTCCGCACCCGGGTCGGACCGCTGCGCCGCTGCTACGAGCAGCTGCTGATCGGGCTGATCGTCCACCGCTCCACCAGCGGCCTGATCAACCCCCGCCTCTACGCGGCGGTCGGCATCGACCCGAAGGCCGGCCGGGCCGCCGCCCGGCACAACCCGAACTGGCGGGCCACCAAGACCCGGATGGCAGCGAAGGCGGTCGGCGTCCTCGACCGCGCGGGCCTGGTCGGCCCCACCAACCGCTGGCTGCTGCGCCGCGCCGGAGTGATCTGAGGGGGTACGTGGCCACCCCGGGGGGCGCGAGGAACTGCGCGAAGCGGAAGGCGGCCCGCCTGCTGCCCGTGCACGGCCAGCCGGTTGCACGTGCTGCCGTGCCCCCGTGTGCAGGTCCTCGCGCCTCGGGGGCGCCGCGTACGTCCTCGCGTTCGCGGGCCCAGGCCCCCGCTGCGCCGCGGTGATCTGAGGGGGTACGTGGTCACCCCGGGGGCGCGAGGAACTGCGCGAAGCGGAAGGCGGCTCACCTGCTGCCCGTGCACGGTCGGTCGGTTACACGTGCTGTCGTGCCCCCCCGTGTGCAGGTCCTCGCGCCTCGGGGGTGCCGCGTACGTCCTCGCGTTCGCGGGCCCAGGCTGCCGCTGCGCCGCGGCCCGGGTCGTGCCCGGTGCGGGAAAAGCCGGGCCCGGACCTCCGGTGGGGAGGTCCGGGCCGGTGGCTGACGCGGTGTCAGAGGGGAAGCAGCTCCGGCCGCTTGGCCTCGATGTTGTCCCCGGAGGACTCGCCGCGCAGGCGGCGGCCGACCCACGGCACCAGGAACTCGCGGGCCCACTGCAGGTTCTCCCGGCGCTGCTCGGCCGTGGTGAGCACGGGCGCGGCGGGCCAGGGGGCCTCCGGGTCCTGCTCCGGGCCGAGCGGCAGGCCGAGGGAGCGGGCGGCCAGCAGGGCGACCCGCTGGTGCCCCTCGGGGGAGAGGTGCAGCCGGTCCTCGCTCCAGGCGCGGCGGTCGTGCACCGAGCGCAGCGACCAGAGGTCCGCCACGGTGGCGCCGTGCCGGTCGGCGATCGCCCGCAGGTGCCCGTTGTAGGTGGCGATCTTGCCGCGGAGCAGTCCGAGCACCGGGACGCCCCGGGTGTCGAAGCCGGTGCAGATCAGCACCGTCCCGGCGTGCTGCTTGAGCTCCACCACGGCCGCCTCGAAGCGCTCGGCCACCGTGTCCGGGTCGCTGCCCGGGCGGAGGATGTCGTTGCCGCCGGCGCAGAGCGTCACCAGGTCGGGGCGGATCTCCGCGACCCGGGGCACCTGCTCCTCGGCGATCTGGTCCAGCAGCCGGCCGCGGACCGCGAGGTTCGCGTACCGGAAGTCGCCCAACGGCCGCTGTGCGGCGAGCAGTCGGGCCAGTCGGTCGGCCCATCCGGCGTACAGGCCGTCCGGGCGGGCGTCGTTGAGGCCCTCGGTGAAGCTGTCGCCGAGTGCCACGTACGAGCTGAGGTCAAGGGTCTCCTGTGTGTCAGCCATGGAGGAGATAGTTCACCTTGTGAACTACCTTACGCGACCGTAGGTGACGGAGTCCCGGGGGTGACCTTCGTCACAGGGTCTCGCCGGCCGGAACTTCCTCCGGCCAGCGGGCCAGCCGCTGCCCGCTCTCGAAGCGGTGCGCGGCACCCGTCACGGGATCGGTGAACTCCAGGCTGTGGGCGAGGAGTTGGAGCGGTTCGCGGAAATCGTCCGGGGCCGCCTCGGGCAGCACGACGGGGTAGAGCGGATCGCCGAGGATCGGGATGCCCAGGGAGGCGAGGTGGACCCGCAGCTGATGGGTCTTGCCCGTCTCGGGCAGCAAGCGGTATCCACCGTTCCGCCCGTCGTGCGCCAGCAGTTCCACCACGCTCCGGCTGTTCGGCTCGCCCGGCACCTCCCGGGCCGTCAGCTCGCCGCGCTCCTTCACCAGCCGACTCTCCACCGTCCGCGGCAGGTCCAGCTCCGGCCGGTACGGCGCGACCGCCCGGTACTCCTTGCGGACCCGCCGCTCGGCGAAGAGCCCCTGGTAGGCCGCCCGGTCCTGCGGCCGGACGACGAAGAGCACCAGACCCGCCGTCAGCCGGTCGAGCCGGTGCGCCGGGCTCAGCTCCGGCAGGCCGAGCCGGTCGCGGAGCAGGGCGAGCGCGGTCTGGGTGACGTGCTTGCCGCGCGGGGCGATGGAGAGGAAGTGCGGCTTGTCCGCGACGACGATCCGCTCGTCCCGGTGGACGACCGCGAGCGGGAACGGCACCTCCACCTCGGGCGGCAGGTCGCGGTGGTACCAGATCCACCCGCCCGGGACGAACGGCGCGTCCGGCGCGAGGCGCCCGTCGGCGGAGTGCACGCCGTCCCCGGGGGCGTCGCCGTCGAACAGCGCGTCCACCAGGGCCGGCTCCACCGGGAGCAACTCCGTCAGGTAGGCGCGGACCGTCGCCCAGTCGCCCTCCGGCAGGCGCCGCCGCACCGGGTCGACGCCGTGCCGCTGGGGGAGGGGCGGGGGCGGGGCGGCGGGGCGGCGTCTCATGGGGCGTCAGCCTAACGCCCGGGGCCGCGGCCGCCGTCGGTCACCGCCGCAGGTCAGGGTCCGTGGTGCCGCCGGTCACCGCCGTCGGTCACCGCCGCAGGTCAGGGTCGGTGGTGCCGCCGGTCCGGTACCCCGCCAGGTCCCAGCCGAGGCGCAGCAGGCTGGCGCCGAACATCAGCACCCCGAGCGGGATGTGCAGGCTCGCCAGGTGCGCGATGCCCGCCACCACCTGCACCGAGGAGAGCACCAGGAACCCGGTCGCGTACAGCACCGGCCGCCCCGAGGCGCCGCCCGGCCGCCAGGCCAGGACCGCGGCCAGCACGTACAGCATGGTCGCCCCGTACGTCACCCGGGCGCCCACGGCGTGCAGCAGCTCGCCGTAGGAGGTGGAGAAGGCCAGCCCCGCACTGACCGCCTGCACCAGGATGGTCGCGGTCTGCAGCCCGACCGCCAACCGAACGAAGCCCTGGAACCTGGTGCCCTGACGCACCGTCACCGCCGTCGCAAGGGTGGCCATCGCCGTCCGTCCTCTCTGCCCGGCGCCGGGTCCGTGTCCCGGCTGCTCACCCTTCTGACGAGACGGCCCGCCGGAATGTGAGGTGCGGGCGCGAAAGGGCTCGCGCCGGTGGCCCGCCCAGCGGATCATGACGGTGCCCCGTGCCGTCGCGAAGGAGCCAGCCGGACCATGACCACCGTCACCGCCACCGCCCTCGACGGCGCGCGCAGCCGCCTCCTCAACATCGGCTACCGGCTGCTCGGTTCGCTCACCGAGGCCGAGGACGCCGTGCAGGAGGCGTACGCCCGCTGGTACGCCCTGTCGCCGGAGCGGCAGGCGGCGGTCGTCGCGCCCGAGGCCTGGCTCACCACCGTCACCAGCCGGATCTGCCTGGACCAGCTCGGTTCGGCCCGGGCCCGGCGCGAACGGTACGTCGGCGCGTGGATACCCGAGCCCGTCCCGGACCGCACCGAGTGGCCGGCCGGGCCGTCGGTGGCGGAGCGGCAGGACCCGGCGGAGCGGATCGCGCTGGACGAGTCGGTGGACATGGCGCTGCTGGTGGTGCTGGAGACGATGACCCCGGCGGAGCGGGTGGCCTTCGTCCTGCACGACGTCTTCGGGTTCCCGTTCGGGGAGATCGGCGCGGTGCTGGAGCGTTCGGCGGCGGCCTGCCGGCAGCTGGCGGCCTCGGGGCGGCGGCGGGTACGGGACGCCGCCCCGGAGCCGGCGATGACGGTCGATCAGGCCCGGGTGGTCCGCGAGTTCAAGCACGCCTGGGAGACCAAGGACATCGCGGCCCTCGTCGCCCTCCTCGACCCCGCCGCGACCATGACCGCCGACGGCGGCGGCCTCGTCGGAGCAGCCGTCCACCCCGTCACCGGCGCCGACCAGATCGCCCGCCTCCTCCTCGGCATCGCCGACCGCACCCCGGGCCAGACCCTCCGCGAGGGCTCCGTCAACGGCCGCCCCGGGCTGGTCGCCCTGCTCGACGGCAGCACCGTGACGGTGGCCGCCTTCGCGGTGGAGGACGGCCGGATCACCCGGATCTGGGCCGTCCGGAACCCGGACAAGCTCCGGGCCTGGGAGGCCTGAGCTCGCCGTCCACCCCGCATGCCAAGTGATGTGGGGTTTCGGCACGGTGGACTGCACCGTGGAAGGATCGCAGTCCTTGGTCACGTGATGATGCCGCGGAGGATGTTGTGCAGGGATCGGGGAGCGACGCTGCTCCAGTTCGTTCACCGCAGGACCTGGTGCTCGCCTTCGTCGGCGATCTCGCCGCGGCCGGCAGCGCGATGCACGAGGCGTTCCCCGTGCTGGAGCGGCTGGCTGACGTAGTGGTGCTCGCCCGCTCGGGACGGATCAGCCGCAGGGGTGAGGCCGGCCGGTACTCGTACGTGGTGCACGGCAGGGGCTGTCGAATGATCGGCCCGGGCGGAGTCGACGTGGACGTGGACTTCTTCGGCGAGGTGGCGGCCTTCGACTTCTCGCGCTTGGAGTACTACGGGAAGAGCCTGCCCACGCCCGTCGTCCCCACGACGGAAGAGCTGCGGGCGGCGGTCGAGAGCCTGAAGGATGTCCTGGCCGAGGTGAGCCCCGGGTGGTTCACGGTGTCCGGCGTTCACGGCGGACTTGCCGGGGCCGACGCATCCGGTGCCTGACTCGACCGGCCCTCGCGGACACGTACGACACCGACCTGGTGGTCGGTCCCACCGGGGACTGCGTCTGCAAGGACCTTCAACTGGCGCTCGGGGTGCAGCGCGCCGGCGACCGCACCGTGTCCTGGGCGCTGTTCTTCGTCGCGGGTGACGATTACGGTGACGCGCTCGACGGCGTGCCCGAAGCGGCATGGCATCGCTGGTAGGCGACCTCGCCCGGCTGACGGGTGCGAGCCGCCGACAACCCGGACGGGTGGGGCGGTTCCGCCGCGCCGAACTCGGCACGGATGCCTCATCTCCCCAGGTACGGGGCGAGGGTGGCCGCCGTGGTCGCGCACCGCAGGTAGTTCTCGGCGTGGTGGAACCGGAACAGGGCGCTGACCGTGGACGTGTGGTCCATCGCGACGCCGGCGAAGTACCCGCCCAGGCCGGGCGGGACCGCGACGGGGTCACCGGGGTCGGCGATGTTCACCCACCGGGTCCCCCCGGGCAGGCCCGCACCGCGCGGCTGGGGGGTGCCGGCCGGCCGAGGGGCCGGGACCAGCCGGTCGAAGACCAGGCGGGGCAGGGCCAGGGGCGATCCCAGGGTGAGGAACAGCTCGGGCCGGAGCTCCGGGTGGGCCTGCAGGGCCTCGTACGCGACGACGGAGCCCAGCGAGTGGGCGACGACGACCCGTGGCCGGTGACGGGCGATCCGCGCGGCGACCTCCTCGCGCGCCGCGGAGCGTTCCGGGGCGTCGGGCGAGCGCAGGTAGGCGGCCACCTCCGCGCACAGCAGCCGGACGAAGACCCGCAGCGGCCCCTCCGCGAGGTCGAACCGGCGCGCCAGCCAGGCGGAGAAGCCGCGCAGCGGCACCGCGGCGCTTCCGTGCGCGGCTTCGTCCGGCAGTCCCAGTGCCCGGGCCCAGGCGTCGAGGAACTCCTGCGCGAGGGGGTCGGCGAGGAAGTCCCCGTCCGGCCCGCCCTGGGCGGCGGGGCCCGGCAGGAGCCGGTCGGCGTAGTAGGCGAAGTCGACGTCCAGGTGCTCCGGGGCGACACCGAGCCCGGCGGCCAGGTCCCGCGCCCAGACGGCGGCCTTGAGCGCGCGCAGCTCCTCCTTGCGAGCCTCGGGGACGCCGGCCCCGAAGCCGTTGTGGATGCCGTGCACGGCGACGACCCGTAGGCGGGATGCGGCTTGGGCGGTCAACGGAGCCTCCTCATGAGGGGGTCGATGCTGAGGGCGGCCACCTCGGAGCCGAAGCCGACCACCACGGTGCCGTCCGGAGCGAGGGCCAGGGTGTTCACCGCGTCCGGGAAGTGAAACGTCGTCAGGCAGGCGGAGGTGGTGGGGTCCCACACCCGCACCGTCCGGTCGGCGCTCCCGCTGAGGACGTACGAACGGCGCCCCAGGGACACCGCCGCCACCGTCGTCACGGCGCCGTCGTGGCCGGCAAGGTCGCTGACCAGCGCCCCGGTGGTCAGGTCGCGCATCCGCAGCGTGCCGTCGGCGCCCCCGCCGACCACGTGCGGACGGCCTCCCGGGCTCGTCAGCGCCACCGCGTTCGCCCGGCCGGTGCCGCCGGCCGGCCCGTCGGCCCGGGCGCCGGTGGCCAGGTCCCGTACGCGCACCGTCCCGTCGTCGCCGCAGCTGACGACGTGTTCGCGCCCGTGCAGGGCGACCACCGCGACGGCGTTCACCCGGCCGCGGTGCCCGGGCAACCGGGCGATCGCGGTCCGGGCGGCCAGGTCCCACACCCGGACCAGGCCGTCCTCGGCGCCGGTGAGGACGAGGGCCCGGCCCCGTACGAAGGCCACCGCCACCGCGCTGACCGCACTCGTGTGGCCGGCCAGCCTGGCGGTCTCGGCCCCGGTGGTCAGGTCCCACAGCCGCACCGAGCGGTCGCCGCCCGCGGTCACCGCGTGCGGGTGCCCCCGCAGGGACAGCAGCGCCACCGAGTTGACCGCGCCGGTGTGGCCGGTGAGTTGGCGCAGGGCGGTGCCGGTGCCCAGGTCCCACAGCACGACCGTTCCGTTGCGGTCGCCGGTGACGGCGTGCGGGTGTCCGCCCGTCGGGACCACCGCCGCGGAGAGGACCTTCCCGGTGTGGGCGGTCAGCGTGTCGGTCCGGGTGCCGGTGGCCAGGTCCCACACGCGTGCCGAGCCGTCACTGCTGCCGGTGACGGCGTGCGGGCGCCTGCCCAGCATGGTGAGGCCCACCGAGTTCACCGCACCGGTGTGGCCCGCCAGCCGGCCGGCGAGGTGACCCCAGTTCAGGTCCCAGACCTGCACCGAACCGTCGTCGCTCCCGGAGACCGCGTGCAGCGACCCGTGCAGGAGCACGGGCACCACCGCGCGGACCCGGCCGCTGCAGGACAGTTCCCGCCGGTTCCAGCTGTACCGCAGCCCCCGGGAGAGCAGCTTCCCGTCGCCGCCACCGCTGATGATCATCGGGTTCTGCGAGGCGTACGGACCGTCCTCCGGGTGGCCGACCGCCACCGCGTGGACCTCTCGGGCGTGGCCGGGGAAGGCGTCGGTCTGGGTGCCGGTGGCCAGGTCCCAGAGCCGGACCGTCCCGCCCTCGTCCCCGGTGACGGCGCGCGGCCCGCCCTCCAGCACGACCAGGGTCAGCGCGGTCAACCCCTCACGGCGGCAGTCCAGTTCGCGGACCAGGGCCCCCGTGCTCAGGTCCCAGACCTGCAACCGGCCGTCGCGGGTACCGGTGACCGCGCGCGGCCCCTCCTCCAGCATCGCCGCTGCCGCCGTGGTCACCCTGCCCGTGTGCCCGGTCAGTTCACGGACCTGGAGGCCGGTGGCCAGGTTCCACAGCCGCAGCGCGCCGCCGTCGTCGACGGTGACGGCGTGCCGGCCGGCCTCCGGCAGTGCCACGGTGTGCACCGCGCCCGTCCGGGAGGTGAGTTCGCGGGCCAGGGTACCGGTGGCCGCGTCCCACACCCGGAGCGCGCCGCCGTCGTCGCCGGTGACGATGTGCGGGCGCCCCGCCAGCACCGTCGCCGCGACGGCCCGCACGGCTCCGGTGTGGCCGGTGAGCGTGCGGACCAGGGCCGGCGAGATCTGACTGCCGGTCGCCCAGTGGACGGTCCAGTCGGCGTCCCCGGGGAGCCTGCGCTGGAGCGCGACGTCGCGCAGTCGTGCGGCGTCCAGGGCCAGGACCTGCCGGCGGGCCGCGGGCGGCAGGCCGTGGTGCACGCCCCAGGAGGCCCGGTAGACGGCGGCGTCGAGTTGGGCCTGGGGCGAGTGCACGTGGGGCAGCGCCTCGGCGAGGGTGTGCGGGTCCGCGTGCTGGAGGTAGCCGACGTCGTCCAGGAGTTCGTCCAGGCGGCCGGCGTCGACCGCGTGCTGGGCGGTGTGGCGCAGCAGGTACCCGGCGGCGTGCTGCCACCTCGGGAGGCCGGCCGGGTTCCGGGGAACGCAGTCCAGCAGCTTGTCGAGCAGGCGGTCCGCCTCACCGTGCCCGGTGGCGTGCGCCCCTGACGGGTCGTCGTCGGCGGCAGGTCCGGCGCTCTGGCGGAGCCAGTCCGCGAGGCCCTCGTGGAAGAGCCGGTACAGCGTGGTGCCGTCGCCGTCGATGTCGCGGCGGAGGTAGAAGCGCGCCACGCCGTCCAGGAGGGCGTACAGCTCGGGCAGGGGCAGCGGGGCGCCGTCGGCGGTGAACGCCGCCGCGGCGTGGGCCAGGACGCCCTCGGGCGTGCCGCGGCCCTGGGCGAAGGCGAGGGCGGTGAGCACCGGGCGCAGATGGGGCTGGTCGGTGTGGCGGCGCAGGTCGAGTTCGAGGAGCTCGGGCAGGTCCCGGGGCACGGCCCGGCCGAGGCGCACGGCCTCCTCGTGGGTGGTGGCGGGCGGGACGGCCAGGAGGTGGTGGACGTAGAGCCCGGCGGTGAGGAACTCACCCCAGTCGAGGGAGGCGGGCTGGTGGTCCGGCCGGCCGGTCCGGGTGGTGAGGGTGTCGGCGATCGTCTCGGCCAAGGTGGTGCGCACGTCCCGCAGGGCCCCGCGGCTGTAGGGGCCGTCGGCGCTGAGGAGCCGCTTGGCGTAGGCGGCCACGTCGTGGCGGACCTCCTCCCGGCCGACGGTGCTGAGGTCGGTGAGGGAACCGGTGGCGCGTGCCAGGTCGAGGAGGGAGGCGGAACGGTGGTCCTCACGGGTGGCGACGAGCAGCCTCAGCCGGCGGTCCGCCCCGAGCGCGTGGCGGGCGAGCGGGAGGAGCAGGGCGGCCAGGACGTCCTGGGGGTTGAGGGCTTCGTCGAGGGCGTCGATGACGATGGTGACGGGGCGGTCGTCGGGCCGCAGGAGGTCCAGCAGCCGCTGCGCGGGGCTTCCTGACGCGTCGTCGGGGGCCGGCGAGCCGGCCCCGGTCAGGTGGCGCAGCTGGCGGGCCAGCGAGGCGGCGATGTCGTCGAGGCCCAGGCGGCGGGCGTGGACCGCCACGAGCCGGTCGTTCTCCCCCGGGACGTGGTCGTCCAGTGCGGCCCAGAGCGGGCGGGTGTGGCGTCGCAGGGCCGGGTGGGCGGCGCACAGCAGGACGCCGAGGAGCGCGGACTTGCCGGCTCCGGCCTTGCCGGTGACGACGCGCAGTCCCGGTGCGGCCGTCTCCTCGTCGAGCCAGGCGGTGAGGGTGTCCAACTGGGCGGTGCGGCCGCTGAAGTAGCCCTCGGACCAGTCGCGGGCCACGGGTTCGGCGCCGCCGGCCCGGCGCATGAAGTGCAGGGGGTCGGCGGCCCAGTCCGCGAGGCGGGCGATCTCCGGCGGAAGGCTCCTGGCAGCGGCCCTCGTGCGGGTCGGGTCGTAGGACGGATTGGGGAAGAAGGGCAGCCGGGAGAGGTCGGCGTGGCCGGGGACGAGGCTGGTCAGGATCGACTGCGGCAGCCCGCCGGCCCGGGCGGCCAACTCGCCGACGGCGCGGTCGACGTCCCGCCAGACCGTGGTGGGCGGGATGTACGGCAGCGAGGGGTCGAAACGGACCGTCAGGTCGCGGTACCCCTCCAGGACCTGCACCAGGGCGCGGCTCAGGCGGTAGCCGAAGGCCTGCCGGTCCGGTCCGGTCGCGGCGAGCACCCAGGCCCGGCGGCGGTCGACGTCCATCCGCGCGTGCCAGGCGGTCACCGCGGCCTGCCCGGCGTAGCAGACGTCGAGGACGAACAGGGTGGTGGGCCGGTGCCGGTCGGGATGGTCCTCGATCAGGTCGATCCACCCTCCGACCGGACGGGGGAGACGGTTGCCGTGCTGGTCGAGGACGTAGAGCTTCTCGCTGCTGCCGGTGGCGAGTTCGCCGTGGGCGACGACGTGCACGATCAGCACGTCGGCGTCCTCGGCCTCGACGGCGGCCTCGACCCGCGCGGCGTGGTCGGTGTCCTCGGCCGGTGCGGCGGGCTCGCGCCGGGTGTAGCGGAACTCCTCCAGGATCCGGGCGACCCGCTCGGCGTGCTCGGGGGCCTCCGCCAGGACGTCGAGACCGAGGCGCGGCGAGTCGCCGTCCTCGGTCCGCCTGAGTGCGATGCCCAGCGTCAGCACCACGTGCCGCCGTCCGTCCGTCCCCCCGGAGCTGTTCACGCCTGGCGCCGTCCCCCTTCGTCACGGACCGCTCGGCGGTTCGATCAGCGGTGCGGTTCGACGATAGACATCCCGGGCCGGGATGGGCACCCCAACGTCAGGATCGGTCGTACCGCTGACGCCGCGTCACCGCTCCCTCCTGCCCAGGGGGTCGGGGGTCAGGGGGCCGGGGACTGCGGCCCGGCTGGGAGACTGGGCCGTCGGACGGAAACCGTACGGAGGATCGGACGCCCATGCTGGACCCACGTGATGCTCCGGAGGCGGTGCGGGCCGCGGCCGAGCCGCTGGAGGAGCTGCTCGACGACAACAACCACGTGACGAGCGTGGACCTGCACGACCCGGTCCCGGTGGCCGGGCTGACGGACGATCAGCTGGCGCAGGCGGTGTACGACGCGGGGCCGAGCGGGTTCCGGGTGGGGCCGGTGGGGTGGTTCGAGGGGGCGGGGGAGTGGCGGGAGGCGTTCCGGCGGGCGGTGCTGAAGGGGTTCATGCAGCCGGCCGTGCGGTACTCGGACCCCGGCTGCCGCACTCCGGAGGAGCTCCGGCGCACCGGTGAACTCGCCGACGGCATCGCCGATCTGATCGAGGCCCACCTGGGGCCGGTGCGCCGGTGCGGGGACGTCGGGGCGCCGCCGACGGGGGAGATCGGGTGGCGCTGCCTGCTGCTGGTGACGGAGGAGTGGGCCACCATCCTGTACCTGGCGGTCCACGACTGACGGGGCGTTGTCGGAGGCGGGTGGCAGGATGACCGGCCGGGTACCGGTACCACCAGTGAGGACGACGACATGCGGCAACGACTCAACCTGATCCTGCTCGGCGTGCGGGACGTGGCCGCGAGCGTGGCCTTCTACCAGGAGCTGGGCTGGGAGCGGTCCAAGGCGGGCTCGGAGGAGTTCGCGCTGTTCGAACTGGGCGGGGTGGCGGTCGCGTTCCAGTCGCGGGAGGCCTTCGCCGCCGACGCGGGGCTGCCGGACCGGGGGCCGGGCGGGTTCGCGGGCTTCGCCCTCGCGTACGTGGCCCGCAGCGCGGAGGAGGTGTACGCGGTGATGGCGAAGGCCGCCGAGCTGGGCGCCGCCGTCACCCGCCCGGCGGGCCCGAACGCCTGGGGGCACAGCGGGTACTTCACCGATCCCGACGGCCACCTCTTCGAGGTGCTGTACGAGGACGGCTGGATCTTCGACGAGCACGACGACCTGGTGCTCTGAGCGGCCTGCGGCATCCTGCGGCAGTCGGGGTGGAGCGGGCACGGCAGAATGATCGTCGGCAGGCGGGGGTGCCCGTCGGCCGCGGGGGACGTGGGGTCAGGAGGCCGGGATGAGCGAGGACGTCGTGGGCGGGCAGGACAGGCTGGCCGAGTTGCGGGAGATGCTGCGGAGCCGGCCGCCGATGGCCCGTGAACTGCCGGGGTTCGACGCGGAGGCCGCGCCCGACGACCCGGCGGAGCTGCACGTGGCCTGGCTGCACGCCGCCATGACGGAGGGGGTGCCGGACGCGCAGCTGGTCACCGTCTCGACGGTGGACGCGGACGGGCGGCCGGACGCCCGGGTGGTCGGGCTGCGGGACATCGACCCGGAGACGGGGACGTGGAGCTTCGTGGCGGACCGGCGGAGCCCGAAGGGCCGTCAGCTGGCGGCCACGCCCTGGGCGGCGATGACCTCGTACTGGCCGCCGATGGGACGGCAGGTGCGGCTGCGGGGGCGGGTGACGGCGGTCGACCAGCAGGACGCGCCGCGGGCGGTGCGCAGCATCAGCGCGGCCGCGCACGCCGCCGCGCTGGTCGGGCGGCAGAGCGAGACCATGCGGTCGGCGGGGGAGTTCGGGCCGCTCTGGGAGCGGGCGTTGGTGTTGGCGAACGCCGACCCGGACGGGCCGGTACCCGGGCTGACGCGGTACCTGCTGCGCCCGGACACGGTGGAGTTCTGGCAGGGGGACGGAGGGCGGCGGCACGTGCGGTTGGCGTACTGCCGGGAGGGCGACGGGTGGCGGCGGTCGCTGCTCTGGCCGTGAGGGCGGTGAGGACACCGAGGGCGCCGAGGACGCCGAGGACGCTGAGGGCGGCGACGGTGTCGGAGGTGTCGGCGGCGCGGCCCGTGCGATGATCGCGGGGTGGTGAGCGTGGACGTCCGAAGGTGGCGGCGGGGGCGGTCGGTGGGCCGGCCGGTCGCGGTGGTGCTGGCTGCCCTGGTGGTGGCCGCTCCGGCCGTGGGGCCGGCCGCCGCGGCGGAGGCGTCGCGCCGGGAGTTCACCCTCCGGGACGAGCGGATCACCGAGTCCAGCGGACTGACGGCGAGTCAGCGCCACCCCGGCGTGTACTGGACCCACAACGACAGCGACGACGGCCCGTACGTCTACGGGGTCGAGGCCGCGACCGGCCGCACGGTGGCGACGCTGACGCTGCGCGGGATCAAGCCGCGGGACGTGGAGGCGATCGCGCTCGGGCCGGACCACCAGCTCTACCTGGCGGACATCGGGGACAACTTCCACGGGAAGTGGCCGGAGGTCTGGCTCTACCGCTTCGCCGAGCCGGAGCAGCTGCGCGACCAGGCCGTCGCGGTCACCAAGTACCGGGTGCGGTACGAGGACGGGCCGCGCGACGCGGAGGCGCTGCTGGTCCACCTCGTCACCGGGCGGGTGTACATCGCGAGCAAGGACCAGAAGGACGGCCGCCTCTACCAGGGGCCGGAGAGCCTGGCGAGCACCGGGGTGAACGTATTCCGGCCGGTCGGCGAGGTGCCGTGGGTGACGGACGGCGCGTTCTCGCCGGACGGCCGCCGGGTGGTCCTGCGCGGGTACTTCTGGGCGAAGCTGTACGACTGGAAGGACGGCGCGCTGGGGGCGGAGCGGTCGGTGTCGGTGCCGTTCCAGCGGCAGGGGGAGTCGGTCACCTTCGCGGCGGACGGTTCGGCGCTGATGTTCGGGAGCGAGGGCAAGGAGTCGGAGGTGTGGCGGGTGCCGCTGGGCGACGCCGCGCCGCAGCCGACTCCGAGCGCAGGCCCCAGCAGGAGCGCCGGTGGGGCGGGGGCTCCGGCGGCCGCGCCCGCCCCGGCGGGGCAGCAGGAGGACGGGCCCAATCACCTGGGCGCGCTGCTGCTGGCCGTGGCCGCCGGGGTGGCGCTGCTGCTGTGGCGCAAGGGGCGCGCGAAGCCCTGACGGCCCGGCCGGGGGACTCCCCCTTCGGGACGCATGCACGAACGCGCGCTCGCCGCACGGCCGGAGCGACACCTGCGGCTCCGCCGCGAGGGCGTCCCGGCCGCACGCGGCGGAGCCGCCCGTGTCACGGCCTACGCGAACGGTCGGACCAGCCCCGCGGGCGTCAGCAGAACGGGTCGGGGACGGCCGAGACGGTGTACGGCGGGGCGCCCGGGCCGTGCTCCAGTTGGCTGTTGACCACGTAGAGGCGGCAGTCGTGCCGGGCCAGGGTGGTCGGGGAGTCGAACGGGGCGCCGGTCAGGCGGTGGGTGACGGTGCCGCCGCGGAGGTCGGGGTCGAGCTCGGCGACGTAGACGCCGGACGGGGCACCGTAGTTGAGCACGGCGTAGAGGGTGCGGCCGGCCAGCACCATGCCGTCGGCGCCGAAGGACTGGTCGCCGAGGTCCAGGCGGGAGACGGCGGAGGTGGCGGTGTCGACCCGCCAGACCGCCTCGGTGCCGTTGGAGGCGACCAGCAGGGTGGCGCCGTCCGGGGTGGCGACGATGCCGTTGAGCAGCCAGTACCGCGCCGGGAACTGCGGGAGGCTCGGCCGCAGGTCCAGCCAGGGCAGCAGCGGTCCGGGGCGGCCGTCGCGGTCGAGGGCGGCGCGCAGGACGAAGGGGTTGGCCCAGTCGGTGACGTAGACCGCGTCCGGGGTGACCACCAGGTCGTTGAGGTCGGGGGCACCGAGCGGGCCGTCCGGGGCGGTGAGGCGGGAGAGCAGGCGGCCGTCCGGGGCGTGCACGGTGAGGGTGGCACCGCCGACCGAGAGGACCCGGCCGTGCCGGTCGGTGTGCACGCCGAGGGTGCGGGTGCGGTCGGCGACGCCCTGGGCGGCGAACGGCCGCATCCAGGGGACGGCGACCCGGCCGCGGTAGAGGCGGCCGGTGGCCGAGGACGAGACGTACACCGTGCCGTCGCGGTCGATCGCGATGCCCTCGGGCAGGACGCCCGGGTCACGGGAGACGAGGTAGGTGGAGGGGTGCGGGCAGGGGGCAGCGACGGCCTGGCCGAGCGGGGCCAGGGCCAGCCCGAGGGTGGTGCCGATCAGGGTCAACGTGCGGGTGAGGGACATGGGTTGGACCTCCTTCGGCCCCTACGGTGGCGCCCGGGAGGCCGTGGGCACCTCCCCTTTCGTCCCTGCCCGAAACCCACTGGTCAACGGGGTGGGGTCGCGGCGTACGGTACGGGTCCGACCACCTTGCGGACGAGGAGCAGCGACGTGACCCGAGCCGGTTTCGACTACCAGGACGTCCGGGCGGCCCGCGAGCGGATCGCCGGGGCGGTGCGGCCGGTGGGGGTGGTGCCCGGCGGACGGGAGGGGCTCTGGTTCGCACTGGAGCAGCTCCAGCACACCGGGAGCTTCAAGGCCCGGGGCGCCCAGAACTTCCTGCGGGCCCACCGCGAGGCCGGCACCCTGCCGGAGGCCGGGGTCACCATCGCCTCCGGCGGCAACGCCGGGCTGGCCTGCGCCTGGGCGGCCGCGCAGCAGGGCGTGCCGGCGACCGTCTTCCTGCCGGTCAACGCGCCGGAGGTGAAGGTTGCCCGGCTGCGCGGGTACGGCGCGGAGGTCCGGACGGTGGGCCGGGAGTACGCCGAGGCGCTGGCGGCCTGTCAGGAGTACGCGGCGGAGAGCGGGGCGCTGGCCTCGCACGCCTACGACCACCCGTTGATCGCGGCCGGGGCCGGCACGCTGCTGGACGAGATCCGGGACGGGCTGCCCGGCGTCGACACGGTGGTGGTCGCGGTGGGCGGCGGCGGCCTGTTCGCCGGGGTGGCGACCGCGGCGGCGGAGCACGGGATCCGGACGGTCGCGGTGGAGCCGGAGAACTGCCGGGCGCTGAACGCGGCGATCGGCGCCGGACGGGTGGTGGACGTGGACGTGGACTCGGTGGCGGCCGACTCGCTGGGCGCCCGGCGGGTCTCGGCGGCGGCGCTGGCGGTGGCCGTGCGCGGCGGTGAGGGCGTGGAGTCGGTGCTGGTGCCGGAGGCCGCGATCGTGGCGGCGCGGCGGGCGCTCTGGGAGGAGCACCGCCTGGTGGTGGAGCACGCGGCGGCCACGGCGCTGGCGGCGGTGCGGCACGGTGCGTACCGGGCGGCGGAGGGGGAGCGGGTCTGCGTGGTGCTCTGCGGGGCGAACACCGACCCGGCCGCGCTGGCGGGGGACGCGGTGTCCTGACGGGGCGCCAGGAAGCCGGGGACCCTCCGCGACGTAGGGGAGTTGAAGCACCGTCAGGGAGCTGTGATACGACTGTTCCCGACAACGGGGGGAGATCATCCGTGCACACCGTCGACCGAGCGCTCGTCCTGGGCCCGGGAGGTCCCGTCGGCACGGCCTGGGCCGCCGGGCTGGTGCACGGGCTGCTCCGGGCGGGCGTGGACCTGGACGCGGCGGACCTGATCGTCGGCACCTCCGCCGGGGCGATCGTCGGGGCGGTGCTGGCCACCGGTCAGGACCCCGGGCGGCTGGAGACGCCGGTCCGTGCGGAGGGCCACCGGGTGCCGGTGGACCACGCGCGGATGGGGGAGGCCTTCGCAGTGCTGGGGGACCGGACGCTGGAGCCGGAGGAGGCCAGGCGGCGGGTCGGGCAGCTCGCGCTCGGTGGCGTCGACCCCCGGGCCGAGGAGGCGCTGCTCGCCGGGCGGGCCGCGCTGATCGGGGCCCGGGAGTGGCCGGAGCGGCGGCTGGTGATCACCGCGGTGGAGGCCGGAACGGGCGAGCCGGTGGCGTGGGACCGCGACAGCGGGGCGCCGTTGGTGCACGCGGTGGCGGCCAGCAGCGCCTTCCCCGGGGCCGCGCCCCCGCCGGAGGTGGACGGGCGGCGGTACATGGACGGCGCGCTGCGGGCGGGCGTGAACGCCGACCTCGCGGCCGGCGCCCGGACGCTGGTCGTGGTCGCCCCGATGGCGCACCTCTCTCCTCCCGGGGTCCTGGAGGGGCAGGTGGCGGCGGTGGGTGCGCGGACGACGGAGACCATCGGCCCCGACCCCGCCTCGGTGGAGGCCTTCGGGCCGGACCTGGGCGACGTGACGGTCTGGGGCCCGGCCTACCGGGCGGGCGTCGCCCAGGCCGCCGGGTCGGCGGACCGGCTGCGTTCCGTCTGGGGGACGGCAGGGGCCGCGGGCTGAGAACGGCCTGTTCAGGGGCCTTCTCCCCCGATGCTCAGAGGCTGCTCAGAACGGCGTGGCCAATGGGTGGGGACCTGACGGAGACACCGGGGAGTTCCACCGAAGCGGTCCGGAGCGGGGCAGCATGTGGCCGAGCCACGTGATCGTGGCCCCAGCCGTCGGCGCGCTCGGGGACCCCGGGCGGACCCCGGCGGCCCGAACCGCAAGGACATGCCCATGGACTCCACCAGAACCCGTCCCCAGCAGGGCGACCCCACCACCGGTCGCCCGTCGGCGGAGAACGGACAGCCGCAGGACGGCCTGCACGCCGGTCTGAAGAATCGTCACCTGTCGATGATCGCGATCGGCGGGGTGATCGGCGCCGGCCTGTTCGTCGGGTCGAGCGCCGGGATCGCCAAGGCTGGCCCGGCCATCCTGCTGTCGTACCTGCTGGTCGGCGTGCTGGTGGTGCTGGTCATGCGGATGCTCGGCGAGATGGCGGCCGCCAGCCCCGACCCGGGCTCCTTCTCGGCGTACGCGGACCGGGCGCTGGGCCGCTGGGCCGGGTTCTCGATCGGCTGGCTGTACTGGTTCTTCTGGGTGGTGGTGCTCGCGGTGGAGGCCACCGCCGGGGCGGTGATCCTGGAGGGCTGGGTCCCGGCCGTGCCGCAGTGGGCCTGGGCGCTGATCGTGATGGCGGTGCTGACCGTCACCAACCTCGGCTCGGTCGCCTCGTACGGCGAGTTCGAGTTCTGGTTCGCCGGCATCAAGGTGGTGGCGATCGGGGTCTTCGTGGTGATCGGCCTGCTCGCCGTCTTCGGGCTGCTGCCGGGCTCCGACAACCCGGGCGCCGGTCTGGCCCACCTGACCGACACCGGCGGCTTCTTCCCGCACGGGGCCGGGGCGGTGCTCACCGGCGTGCTGATGGTGGTCTTCTCCTTCATGGGCAGCGAGATCGTCACGCTGGCGGCCGGCGAGTCGGCCGACCCCCGACGGGCCGTCACCCGGGCCACCAACTCGGTGATCTGGCGGATCGCGGTCTTCTACCTGGGCTCGATCCTGGTGGTGCTCACCCTGCTGCCGTGGAACGACCCGGCGATCACCGCCAAGGGCTCCTACGTGGCCGCGCTGGACTCGATCGGCATCCCGCAGGCGGGCACCATCATGGAGGTGGTGATCCTCACCTCCGTCCTGTCCTGCCTCAACTCCGGCCTCTACACGGCCTCCCGGATGGCCTTCTCGCTCGGTGAGCGCGGCGACGCGCCGGCCGCCTTCGCCCGGGCGAACCGCCGCGGCGTGCCGGTGGCGGCGATCCTCGGCTCGGTGGTCTTCGGCTTCGTCGCGGTCTACTTCAACTACGCGTTCAAGGACACCGTGTTCAGCTTCCTGCTGAACTCCTCCGGGGCGATCGCGCTCTTCGTCTGGCTGGTGATCTGCTGCACCCAGCTGCGGATGCGCGGCATCCTGCTGCGGGAGCACCCGGAGGGGCTGACGGTGAAGATGTGGCTCTTCCCGTGGCTGACCTGGGCGGCGATCGCGATGATCGTCTTCGTGATCGGCTACATGTTCACGGACGACGAGAACCGCGAGGTGGTCTCGCTCTCGATGGCGGTGGCGGCCGTCGTGGTGCTGCTCGGCGTGCTGCACGGCCGGCGCAAGCGGGCCGGGGCCGGGGCGCTCAGCGGATCGTGAAGCCCGGGTGCTCGGTGGCCGGGGAGCTCCAGCGCTCGGCCACCGAGTCCACCCGCCCCGGGGTTTCGCCGCCGCGCAGCCACTCCAGCAGGCGCAGGCAGCCGTCCCGGCCGCCGTCGGCCAGCACCTCGACCCCGCCGTCGGCGAGGTTGCGGGCGTAGCCGGTCAGCCCGCCGATCGCCTCCGCCCGCTCCCTGACGGACCATCGGAAGCCGACGCCCTGCACGAGTCCGTGGACGAGGGCGGTCAGCCGGGCACGGTCGTCGCTCATGCGCCCACCGTACCCGGCCGGAGCGCCGGGTCAGCGGTAGCCGGTGGTGTCGGCGGGGCGGCCCGGGTCCTGCACCTCGACCAGGTAACGCCAGGCGTCCGGGCGGGAGCCGTCGAGGTCGGTGAAGCCGTACTCGCGGGCCAGCTGCCCGCTGGAGAGCGACCGCCCGTTCCACCGGGCCCGGTCCGGGTCGGCGGCCAGGGCGGCCACCGCGCGGCCGACGTAGGACGGGGTCTCCGAGATGGCGAAGTGCGGGACCTTCCCGAGAGCGTCGCGCCAGGTGGCCTCGGTGACGCCGAAGGTCTCCAGCATGATCTCCGAGCGCATCCAGCCCGGGGTGAGCGCCACCGCCGTGGCGCCGCGCGGCCCGAGCTCGTGGCCGAGGGCGAAGGCCATCCGCAGCACCGAGGTCTTGGCCAGGTCGTAGAAGAGGTTGATCCGGTAGTTCTCCCGGTTGTACTCGGCGGTGCCGTCGGTCATCTCCACCACCAGCCCGCCGGGGGAGCGCAGCAAAAGCGGCAGCGCGTGGTGGCTGGTGACGGCGTGCGTCTCCACCGCGAGGCGCAGCAGCCGCAGACCGTTCGTCAGGTCGTGCTCCCAGACCGGGGTGTCCCACTGGAAGAGGTGCTCGGCGCCCCAGATGTCGTTCACCAGCACGTCCAGCCGCCCCTGCTCGGCGTCGATCCGCCGCACCAGCGCCTCGACCTGCTCCGGCACCAGGTGGTCCGTCACCACCGCGACGCCGCGCCCGCCCGCCGCGTCCACCAGCTCGGCGGTCTCCTCCACCGTCTCCGGCCGGTCGTACTCCGAACGGCGGCCCCGGGTGGAGCGGCCGGTGCAGTACACGGTGGCGCCGGCCGCGCCCAGCTGGACCGCGATGCCCCGCCCGGCACCCCGGGTGGCTCCCGCCACCAAGGCCACCCGTCCCGTCAGTTCCCCTGCCACGGCCGCTCCTTCGCTCGTCCTCGCCCGTCTTGGCCCGTCGGGTCGTCCCGTCGCGAACGCTACCGATCGGGTGCGACGGGTTCGGGTACGCGCGGAGCGCGCCGCCGGATGTGCCGGGTGCCACAGGGAAGGGCCCCTTACAGGTGAGGTGAGCCTTGCTATGCTGCCAGGGCGTCCCGAGGGAGAAGTCCGGTGAGAACCCGGCGCTGACCCGCAACGGTGGAACGGACCTTGACGGTCCGTGAGTCCGATCGCCCCCGGCGGCGCGGTCCTCCCGAGAACTCGCCGCGGACTGCGAGGGGATGCCGAACGGCGCGCCCGCCGGAGCGCGCGGACGCCCGCCGTCCGCCGCCGCGCGGGGCACGGCCGCTCGCGCCCCCGTACGCCCGGGGCCCGACCGAAGGCCCAGCCGTTGAGCAGCGCGACCACCGTCACCGGACCTCCCGGCGGCACCACCAGCCGGCCCGGCCCGGCACCCGCCCGGCCACCGCTGCGCACCGGCCCGCTGGCCCTCGGCCTCGGCGCCGCGTTGCTGGCCTCGCTGGTCTGCGGAGTCGCCCTCGGCTCCTCGGGGCTGAGCCTCGGTCAGGTCGCCCACTTCCTCCAGGCCGGGCTCACCGGCGGGCGGATCGACGCCGACCAGGTGGCCGGCTACACCATCGTCTGGGAGATCCGGCTGCCCCGGGCGGTGCTCGCCGCCGTGGTCGGCGCCGGGCTCTCCGCCGTCGGCGTCGCCGTCCAGGCCATGGTCCGCAACGCGCTGGCCGACCCCTTCGTGCTCGGCATCTCCTCCGGCGCCGCCGTCGGCGCCAACGCGGTGCTGCTGCTCGGCGCCTTCGCCTCGCTGGGCGTCTGGGCGCTCTCGCTCTCCGCCTTCAGCTCGGCGCTGGCCGCCATGGTCCTGGTCTACGCGGTGGCCCGCACCGCCCACGGCCTCACCCCGCTGCGCCTGGTCCTCACCGGCACCGCCCTCGCCTACGGCTTCTCCGCCGTCACCTCGCTGATGGTCTTCTCCGCCGAACGCGGCGAGGCCGCCCGCACCGCGATGATGTGGCTGCTCGGCAGCCTGGGTGGCGCCACCTGGGCCTCCGTCCCGATCGCGGCGGCCACCGTGCTGGCCGGACTGGTCTACCTGCTGGCCGCCGCCGGCAGCCTGGACGCGCTGGCCATGGGCGACGAGACGGCCGCCGCCCTCGGCGTGGACGCCGCCCGGCTCCGGCGGGCGCTCTTCCTGGTGACCGCCGCCGTCACCGGCACCGTGGTCGCGGTCAGCGGGGCGATCGGCTTCGTCGGGCTGATGGTCCCGCACCTGGCCCGGATGCTGGTCGGGGCCGGCCACCGGCGGGTGCTGACGGTCGCTCCGCTGCTGGGCGCGGTGCTGCTGGTCTGGGTCGACATCGTCTCCCGCCTGCTGCTCGCCCCCGCCGAACTCCCGGTCGGGGTGATCACGGCGGTGCTCGGCGTGCCCTGCTTCCTGCTGCTGATGCGGCGACGCGCCTACAGCTTCGGCGGCCGCTGATGGGGGCCCGGGAGCGGACGGGGCCGCAGGCCGCCCACGACCCGGCGGGAGGCCACCGGTGAAGGTCGAGATCGACGCGGTCTCGGTGGAGATCGCCGGGGCGCGGCTGGTGCACGAGGCCACCCTGAAGGCGGCGAGCGGGCAGGTGATCGGGCTGGTGGGGCCGAACGGCAGCGGGAAGTCCACCCTGCTGCGCACCGTCTACCGGGCGCTGCGCCCGAGCAGCGGCACGGTCCTGCTGGACGGCGAGGACCTGCACGGGCTGACGCCCCGTGAGGGCGCCCGCCGGGTGGGGGCGCTGCCGCAGGAGACGGTGGCCGAGTTCGACTTCACCGTCGCCGAGGTGGTCGGCATGGGCCGCCTGCCGCACCGCCGGGGCTCGGACCGACCGGCGATCGGGGGGTGGCGTCGCGGCGCCGGGGCACGCACCTCGCCGGCTTCTCCTCAGTCGCCGATGCTCCGCATGGACTCCCTCGTCGGCACCGCCGATGCACGCACCCCAACTCCGCTCCTTCCTCCACCCCCCGATCGCCGGTCGGTCCCAGCGGCCCCCGGCCCCGACGACCTCGCCGACACCGCCGCCGCGCTGGCCCGGGTCGGGGCCGCCCACCTGGCCGGGCGGGGGTTCCTCCAGCTCTCCGGCGGCGAGAAGCAGCGGGTGCTGATCGCCCGCGCGCTGGTGCAGCGCCCGCACGTGCTGGTACTGGACGAACCGACCAACCACCTGGACATCGCGCACCAGTTGGAGGTGCTGGCCCTGGTCCGTGAGAGCGGACTGACCGTCCTCACCGCGCTGCACGACCTCAACCTGGCCGCCGCCCACTGCGACCTGCTCTACGTGATCGCCGGCGGCCGGATCGTCACCTCCGGCCCGCCCGGCGAGGTGCTCTCCGCCGACCTGCTGGCCGAGGTCTTCGGGGTGCGCGCCCACCCCGTCCGGCACCCCGTCACCGGGGCCGTCCAACTGCTCTTCGACCGTCTCACCACCGACTCCTGAGGGACCATCACGTGCTGCTCACCACTTCCCGCCGCGCCCTGGCGGCCACCGCCGCCCTGAGCCTCTCCCTCGGCCTGGCCGGCTGCGGCGCCGAGGTCACCCCCGCCGCCTCGTCGGAGGGCGCCCAGTCGGCGCACTACCCCGTCACCGTGGAGAACTGCGGCCGCCAGGTGACGTACCAGCAGAAGCCGGCCCGGGTGGTCACCAACGACATCGGCATCACCGAGCTGATGCTCGCCCTGGGCCTGGCCGACCGGATGGCCGGGTACGTGATGCCGGACGAGAAGGGCGACCTGTCGGCCGTCCCCTGGGGCAAGGAGTACGAGCGCGCCCCGTGGCTCTCCAAGAAGGAGATCACCAAGGAGCTGGTCCTCGACGCCAAGGCCGACCTGGTCTTCGCGGGCTGGAACTACGGCTGGAACGAGACCACCGGCCTCACCCCCGAGGGCCTGGGCAAGCTGGGCGTCGGCTCGTACACGCTCACCGAGTCCTGCCGCAACGGCAAGGAGAAGGCCCGCGGCGTGATGCCCCCGCTGGACGCCCTCCACGCCGACCTCACCAACCTGGGCCGGATCTTCGACGTGGAGGCGAAGGCGCAGCAGCTGATCGCGGACTTCAAGGCCGAGGTGGCGAAGGCCGAGGCCGCCGCCCCCGCGAAGCGCCCGTCGGTCTTCCTCTACGACAGCGGCCAGGACAAGCCCTTCACCTCCGGCCGGTTCGCCGCCCCCGAGCAGATCATCACCAAGGCCGGCGGCCGCAACGTCTTCGGCGACCTGGACGACTCCTGGACCACCGTCGGCTGGGAGGCCGTGGTCTCCCGCGACCCCGAGGTCATCGTCATCAACGACTACGGCGACACCAGCGCCGAGGCCAAGCGGCAGTTCCTGAAGTCCTACCCGCCGCTGGCCCAGGTCTCCGCAGTCAAGAACGACCGCGTCTTCGTCCTCTCCTACGTCGACCTGGTGGAGAGCCCGCGCAACCCCGCCGCGATCACCCGCCTGGCCGCCTACCTGAAGGGCATCGCGGGCTGACGCGTCGGCGTCGGCATCGGCGTCAGCGCCAGGGGCGGTGGTCGGCGGGGAGGCCGTCGAGGACGCGGGCGGCGCGGGCGTGCCAGGTGTGGTGGGTGAGGTGTTGGCGGAGGGCACCGGTGGCGAGGCGTTCGCGGAGCTCCTGGTCCTCGGTGAGGCGGCGGATCGCCTTGACCCAGTCCTCGACCGAATCGGGCGGGCAGAGGAGGGAGTTGACCTCGTCGGTGAGGAGTTCGCGCAGGACCGGGTGGTCGGAGGCGACCACCGCGCGGCCGTGGGCGAGGTACTCGAGGAGGCCGGTGGGGACGGTGCGGCGGGCGGCGCCGTCGGCGTGCTGCTGGTGCGGGGCCAGGACCAGGTCGAAGGCCCGCAGGTAGTGGGCGATCCGGGAGGGCGGGCGGTGGCCGTGGAAGTGGACGTTGGCGGAGCGGCAGCGGTCGCGCCAGTGCCGGACCTCGGCCTCGGTGCCGCCGACCAGGTGGAAGTCGGCCTCCGGTAAGCGCTCGGCCAGGGCGAGCAGCAGTCCGGTGCCCCGGCCGGTGGACGGCCGTCCGATCCAGCCGATGCGCACCGCGCCCTCCCGGCCCGGGAGTTGGGCCACCGGACCGTCGGCGGGCACCGGATCGGCGCCCGGCAGGGCGGTCAGCCGGTCCGTCCGGGTGGACGGCGGGAGGGAGCGGAGCAGCTCCTCGGCCAGCGCGTGGGAGCCGGCCACCACCCGGCGGAGCCGCCGGCGGCGCAGCAGACGGTGCTCCAGCGCCCGGTCCAGCCGGCCGGCCGGGAGCCGGTCCGCCTCGTGCACCATCGGCGCGAGGCCGGAGCAGGCCAGGAGGGCGAGCCGGTCGTCGCCGTACAGCAGGTCCGGTACGGCCCGCAGGCGGAGCTCGGCCCGGACCCGCAGGGCCCGCAGCCAGGGGCCGAGCAGCGGCACCGCGGGCTGGGCGACGGGGCGGACCTCGAAGCGGTTGCGGGTGCCGTAGTACGCGTAGAGGTCCCCGTCCGGCACCGATCCGGCCCGGGCGTACAGGACCACCTGGTGCCCGGCGTCCACCAGGGCGTCGCACATCCGCACCGCCCGCACACCGGCGGCCCGGTCGGTGGGGATGCTGCCGTCGTGCAGGTACGCGATCCGCATGCTCGGGTCCTCCGCAAATGGACTGGGTTCCTCATGCTTCCCGTAGCCCACACCCCGTCACAACGGCGCCGGGGTACGGACGGTGGTACGCCGGGGCGCACGGGGCGCGGCGGTGGGGGTGGTGCGGATCACCCGGGTGGTCAGCGGCCGTCAGAACAGTGCCGTCTGCTCCACGGGGCGGGAGCGGGGCACCTCGGTGAGGCCCGTACAGGGCGCCGGGGCGCACGGGCGGAGCGTCCAGCCGGTGAGCAGACGGGTGTCCAGCAGCAGCGGGACGGCCTCGCCGGCGGCGCCCGGCACCTGATCGGGCGTCAGGAAGAGCTGCCCGCCGACCGGCGCGCGCAGCACCCCGCTCAGCCGGGCCCCGTCGGAGAGCGCCGTCACCTCCCGGTAGACCGGCGGCGGCCCCCCGGCCAGGCCGAACAGCTCCACCTGGTCGACCACCGGCCCGTCCGGGAAGAGCTCCACCGCGTGCCCGGCCAGCACCGGCAGCACCCGCTCCCGCAGCGCCCGGACGGCCTCCGCCCGCTCCCGCTGCCCCGGCAGGTGCCACCACCCCTGGTTCTTGGCCTTCGTGGTGAACCGCTCGCGGGCCAGCCCGGACCGGGCCACCGTCAGCTCCGCCCGCCGCACCCCCGGCAGCGGCCCGCGGGCCAGGAAGGTCCAGGCCGGAGCGGCCTGCTCCAGCAGCCGGGCACTGCCGCGCTGCTCCGCCGTCAGCCCGACCTTGGCCAGGCCCGGGCCGAACCAGGCCAGGTACAGCCGGTACGTCCGCCCGTCGTCCACCACCCGGTCCCGGGCCAATGCCAGCCCCGGGTCCGCGTCCTGGCAGGACGGGCACTGCCCGGACTTCCCGGCCGGGTCGAGCGAGGCGGAGGCGGGGCAGGGGTGGTGGCGGTGCGCCGTCCGGATGCCCGTACAGCGGCGCGGCCCCGCCACCTCCCAGTCGATCCGGGTGCCCGCCCCGATCTCGCGGTCGCGCTCCTCCGCCCCCCGGGCGGCCGTCAGCCGGGGCACGCCCTCGCGCCACCGCAGCCCCGTCGAGGTCCAGCCCGGCATCACGTCCGGCTCCGTCCGGTTCCCGTCCATGGGACGTGAGCGTACGGCCCGCCGCCGACAGCCGGAGGAGCGGGAGGCGGGGTGAGCTGGGGTCTCGCTGGGAAGACAGTCGGACGATCAGCTATATTCGCGCAACCGTCGCGCCGACGGAACCCGTTCCCTCCGGGAGAGCCCCCTTGTCGTCCGAGCCCGACCAGTCCAGCCAGCCGAGCGCCACCCCGGCCGCTCCCGACTGGTCCCCGCCCGCCGACACCGGCGCCCCGGCCCCGGCGGCCGACCCGTACGCCTACGTGCCGCCGCAGGCCTCCGCCGACCCGTACGGGCCGTCGGCGTCCTACGGACCGTCAGACGGCCCGTACGGGTCGGGCGGCTCGTACGGCGGTGCTCCGTACGGTGGCGCTGCGTACGACGGGGGCGGGTACGGCGGCGCGCCGTACGGTGATGCCGCGTACGGGGCCGCCCCGTACCCCGGTGCGCCGTACCCCGGTGCGCCGTACCCCGGGCAGCCCGTCTGGCAGGGCCCGCCGCCCCCGGCGCCCGGCACCAACGGGATGGCCGTCGCCTCGCTGGTCCTCGGCATCCTCGGCCTGTTCTGCCTGGCCTGGACGCTCGGCCTGGGCCTCGGCATCGCCGCGCTGCGCCAGCTCAAGCGGCGCCCCCAGCGCGGCAAGGGCATGGCGGTGGCCGGCATCGTCCTCTCCTCCTGCTGGGCCCTGGTGACGCTGGCCTTGGCCCCCTACTTCGTGGAGGGGATCAAGGAGGGCGTGCAGGAGGCGGGCAGCCGGGCCGCGGTCTTCGACCTCAAGGCCGGGGACTGCATGAAGGAGGCCACCGGGCACCGGGAGGTCCGTGCCCGCTTCACCGTGGTGCCGTGCAGCGAACCGCACCACGGCGAGGTGTTCGGCGTCGTCCACCTCCCCGGTACCGACCACCCCGGCACCTCCCAGCTGGAGCGGACCGTCTCGCTCCAGTGCATCGGCCCCCAGTACGCCTACACCCCGGACCACTGGTCCATCCCGGCCACCGTCGAGTCCACCAGCATCTACCCGGACCGCGAGGCCTGGCCCTCCACCAAGCGCGCGATCTGCCTCTTCGACTCCGACCGGCCGCGCACCGGCACCCTCCGGCAGGACCGTTCCCGCTTGACCGCCGAACAGTCCGGCTACCTGGAGGCCACCCGGGAGCTGAACGTCGCGCTGGCCGGCGCCCCGACCGAGGAGGTCGAGGACGCGACGGACGACTACCAGGCGTGGGGCCGCACGGTCGCCGACGCCGCCACCACCGCCAAGTCCAAGCTGGCACGGGTGCCGTGGGGCAAGCCGGACCGGCCGGAACTCGCGGATCTCCAGAGCGAGTTGGACCGCGTCGTCACCCAGGCCAAGAAGCTCGGCGAGACCGGGGACGAGGACGTCGACGCCCTGTACGACGCCTACGACGGCCTCGACCAGAACGCCAACGGCGAGGCCGACGCCCTGCTGCGCCAGGCCATCGGCCTGCGCTCCACCCCGCCGGATGAGCGGCCCGCCCAGGTCTGACCGCCCGTCAGGCGCCCCGGTCGGCCGCGAGGGCGGGGAGCCGGTCGCCGCGGAGGAAGGCGTGCAGGTGCTGGTCGTGCCAGCCGTCCTCGTGGAGGAGGGCCCCGCGCATGGTGCCCTCGAAGGAGTACCCGGCCTTCTCCGCCACCCGGCAGGAGGCCGGGTTGGCGGTGGAGTGGCAGAGCCGGAGCCGGTGCAGGCCGAACTCCTCCACCGCCCAGCGGGTGACCCGCCGCACGGCGTCCACCGCCAGCCCGCGGCCGCGGGCGGCGGGCAGCAGCCAGTAGACCAACTCCGCGCTGCGGTGGGTGGGATCGAGGTCGTTGCACCCGATCAGCCCGACCGCCCCGGAGCCGTTGCCGCCCCGCTCCGCGATCGCCCAGACCACCCCCGTGCCGGCCTCCCACCGCTCCCGCATCCGCGCGATCCGTCCCCGGGCCTCGTCCTCCGAGGCCACGCCGAACAGGTTCCACCGGCGGACGTCCGCGTCCTGCCCGGCCGCCAGCAGCGCCCCGGCGTCGGCGTCCGTCCAGGGCCGCAGCTCCAGGCCGCGGGGCAGCCCGAGCACGGGCGGTCCTGACGCGGCGTCACGGCCGGCGGTGTCCTCGTCGATCATCCCGGCATCCTGGCACACCGCCCGTGACGGGCGGTCAGCGGTGCCCGAGGCGCTCCAGAACCCGGGTGCGCAGGAGCTCGTACTCGGGGCGGAGACGGCGCCACTCGGCCAGGGGCGGGCGGGGGACGACGGTGCCCTCGGTGACCAGCTCGTGCGGGGCGAACTGCTCGCGGGTGAGGTCGACTTCGACGCCCGCGCCGAGCAGGTTCCACCAGTGGTAGTCGACCCGCTCGCCCCCGACCAGGACCTCGCCGCGCAGCAGTTCACCCCCGAGCAGGTCGTTCACCACCATCGCCGTCACCCCGCACTGGTCCCGCGCCGGGTTCGCGTCGCTCCAGCGCGCGCGGTACTCCGGCGTGCAGGTCTCGGCGCTCCAGCTGTCGCGGACCGCACGTTCGATGTCGGAGAGGAGGAGGGGCGTCATGCCGGCGATCGTGTCACCACCCACCGACAGCCCGCCCGGAAACCCGGTGCGCGCGGGGCGGGGGAGGGGTCATCATGCCGGGATGGCAGAGGAGTTGACGACGGAGGCGGAGCCGGAGCCGGGGCCGTTCGGGTTCGCGATCGCGGCGAACATCGTGGAGTTCGTCGCGCAGGGCCCGGGCGGGTTGGAGGTCCGGCGCGGGACCAGGCACTTCCCGCCCGGGGCCAAGGTCTGGGTGGTGCCGCAGACGTGGGACTGGACGGACCGGCTGCGGGTGGTGGGGCGGCACTGGGGCCGCTTCAACCGCTACATCGCGGTGGTGATGCGCAAGGACCGCCTGGAGAACGTCCGGGTCCGGGCCGTCCACAGCCCCGCCCTGGCGCGGGCGCTCGACGGTGCGACGTGGCGGCCGCTCTGGGGGAGTGCGGAAGAGGCGCAGGCGGTGGTCGACGGCTGGTGAAATGCCAGGCCGTGCGGTCTGACGGCCTTGGATCATGTGATTTGACTCCGGGGACGATCACCACGCATAGTGCCCGCATGGCTGGATACCTCGTTTCGCGCAGGCACATCGACCTGCGCCGTGTGACGGCGATGAGCTGTCGCCCCAGCTGCTGACGCGCGCCCACTTCCGGCTCTGACGCCGACCGCTCGCCGCGTCCCTCCCTGCGTTCTTCCCCGCATTCCTTCCCGCGTTCCCCTCCCGTCGGCACGCCCTTGACCGGGCCCGTCCGGGTTCCTCGCGCTGCCTCCGTCCCGTTCCCGGCCCCACAGCCGGAGCGGGGGCGTCGGCGCGCGCCTCCTTCCCGCCCTCCGCCATCCCTGGAGCTCCCATGCGTTCGCGCCGTGCCCTCGTCACCACCCTCGCCGCGGTCCTCGCCCTCGCCCCGCTCGCCGCCTGCAGCAGCAACGCCTCCTCTTCCTCCTCGGCGAAGCCCGCCGACAACCCGTACAAGCTGAACGAGCCCGGCACCGTCCGGGTCGGCACGCTCTCGGACGCGCCGCCGAACGTCTACCTCAAGGACGGCAAGTTCACCGGCTTCGACAACGACCTGTTCACCGCCGTCGCCGCCAAGGCCGGCCTCAAGGTCCAGTACGCCTCGACGGACTTCTCGGCCCTCCTCTCCCAGGTCGCCAACCGCAAGTTCGACGTGGGCAGTTCGTCGATCACCGTCACCGAGGCCCGGAAGAAGACGGTGGCCTTCACCAACGGCTACGACTTCGGCTACTTCGGCCTGGACGTGCCCGCCGGTTCGCCGATCACCGGCTTCGACCAGCTCGCGGGCAAGCGCGTCGTGGTCGTCCAGGGCACCGTCCAGGACGACTACGCCACCAAGAACAAGCTCGACCCGGTGCGGGTGCCCGACTACAACAGCGCGCTCAACCAGCTGAAGACCGGCACCGCCGAGGCCTGGATATCCCCGGCCGAGATCGGCGAGAAGAGCGCCAAGGACAGCGGCGGCAAGGTGGTGCTCGCGCAGAAGCAGCTCAGCTCCGCGCCGACCGCCTTCGCCGTCGCCCTGGACCGCCCGGAGCTGCTGGCCGCCCTGAACAAGGCCCTCGACGAGGTCATCGCGGACGGCACCTGGACCCGCCTGCAGGAGCAGTACTACCCGGGCCGCCCGATCCCCGAGGGCTTCAAGCCGGGCAGCGGTTCGGTCGCCTTCCCGCCGCTCGCGGCGGCCGGCGGCACGGCGAGCGCCTCGCCCACCTCCTGACCGACCGTCACCGTCACCGAGAGGACAGGAGACCGACGTGGACCAGCTGGGCACGCTGGCGGAGACCTTCTTCAACTGGGAGTCGATGCGCTCCGCGATCCCCGACCTGCTCACCACCGGCGTGCCCAACACGCTGGTCCTCGCCGTCACCTCGGCCGTCATCGGCACGGTGCTCGGCCTGCTCCTGGCCGTCGCCGGGATCGCCCGGACCCGCTGGCTGCGGTGGCCGGCCCGCCTTTACACGGACGTGTTCCGCGGCCTGCCGGCCGCGGTCACGATCCTGCTGATCGGGGTCGGGCTGGCCCCGCAGGGCATGCTGATCTGGGGGCCCGACCCGTACCCGCTCGGCATCCTGGCGCTCTCGCTGATCGCTGCCGCCTACTTCGGCGAGATCTTCCGCTCCGGCATCCAGAGCGTGGAGCCGGGGCAGTTGGAGGCGGCCCGGGCCCTCGGGTTCTCCTACGCCGCCGCGATGCGACTGGTCGTCATCCCGCTGGGCGTGCGGCGGATCCTGCCGGCCTGGGTCAACCAGCTCATCGCGCTGATCAAGGACTCCAGCCTGATCTACTTCCTCGGGCTGATGGCCGATCAGCGTGACCTGTTCCGGATCGGCCAGGACGCCGCCGCCAACACCGGCAACGAGTCCGCGCTGGTCCTGGCCGGACTCTTCTACCTCCTGCTCACCGTGCCGCTGACCCACCTGGTCAACGTCATCGACCGACGCCTGCGCACCGGGCGCCGGGTCGTCGAGCCCGAACCCGAACCCGGACCCGGACCCGGACCCGACGCCGTCCCCGTCCCCGAAGGAGCGGCACGTGCCTGACCCGACCTTCTCGCCCGTCAGCCTGGGCGTCCGTGACCTGCACCTCTCGCTGGGCGGCAACCGCATCCTGCGCGGCGTCGACCTCGACGTCCCGAAGGGCCACACCGTCTCGGTGATCGGCCCCTCCGGCTCCGGCAAGTCCACCCTGCTGCGGACCGTCAACCGCCTGGTCGAGCCCGACCGCGGGGACGTCCTGCTGGACGGCGAGAGTGTCCTGCGGAGCGATCCCGACCTGTTGCGCCAACAGATCGGCATGGTCTTCCAGCAGTTCAACCTCTTCCCGCACCGCAGCGTGCTGGACAACCTCACCCTCCCGCTGCGCAAACTGCGCAAGCTCTCCCGGGACGAGGCGGTCGAGGCCGCCCACCGCCAACTCGACCTGGTCGGGCTGCGGCACAAGGCGGACGTCCGCCCCGGCTCCCTCTCCGGCGGCCAGCAGCAGCGGGTGGCCATCGCGCGGGCACTGGTGATGCGGCCCCGGGTGATGCTCTTCGACGAGGCGACCTCCGCGCTCGACCCCGAACTGGTCAAGGGCGTCCTGTCGTTGATGGCCGACCTGGGCAAGGAGGGCATGACGATGGTGGTGGTCACCCACGAGATGGGCTTCGCCCGGTCGGTCTCGGACGGCGTCGCCTTCATGGACGGTGGCGTGGTGGTCGAGTCGGGCCCGCCGGAGGCCGTCTTCGGCGACCCGGCCAGCCCGCGGCTGCGGCAGTTCCTGGCCGACGTGATCTGACCGGGCCGGTGCCCTGAGCTGCGAAACCCGTGTGCGCGCGGGTGGCTCCGTTCGGCAGACTGCCCGGATGGAGACGAGCACGGTGACCGAGTTGGTCGAGCAGGCGCGGGCGGCCGCACGGCTGGCCGAGAAGACGGACGACTGGGACGACTGGAACGAGTACCGCGGGCTGCTGTGGCGGGCGGCCGCGGACGGACCGGGTGCGCTGACGCTCGGTCAGGAGCTGACCGGTGCGCAGGATCCGGGCGAGCGGGAGCTGGGGTGCACCCTGCTGGGGTACACGGCCGACCGGAACGAGGAGGTGGCCCCCGAGGCGGCGGCCACGCTGGTCGCGCTCGCCGAGCGGGAGACGGACGGCGAGGTCCGCAGGGCCCTGGTCCGGGCGCTCGGCCGGACCCACGAGCAGTGCGCCGTCCCGGTCCTGGTGACGCTGGCCCGGCACCCCGACGCCGACGTCCGGTCCCAGGTGGCCTACGTCTTCTCCGAGGTGTTCACGGGGCTGCCGGACGGGCCGGACATCCGCGCGTTGATCGGGCTGACCCGGGACGAGGACCCGGACGTCCGCGACCGGGCGACGCACACGCTGGGTTTCCTGAGCGAGGCCGACACCGCCGAGGTCCGCTCCGCGCTCTGGGAGCGGACGGACGACGAGTACGCCGAGGCTCGGAAGGAGGGGATCCGTGGGCTGGCGCGGCGTCACGACCCGCGCGCCGTCCCGCTGATGGCCGAGCTGCTCGACGACCCGGAGGGCGTGAGCTCCCTCACCTTCCGGGCCGCCGGGATCCTGGGCGCGCCGGAGCTGCTGCCGTACCTGCGGCAGTACAACCTCAAGGACTCCGACGTCTCCGACGCCGTCGAGGCCTGTGACCCGGAGGAGCGGGCGCGCCTGGAGGCCGCCGGCTGGGAGCTGCTCCACGAGCTCGACCGCCTCCGCCCCGACCTCCGGGCGGGCCTGTACCGGCCGCGGTTCGAGGAGGGCCTGTCGCTCGTGGTCGGTGAGGGCGACTACGACGTGGCGGCGCTGCTCCGGCGGGCGGGCGGTGATCCCGCGCGCGCCGCCGGGCTGGCCGACGCCGACCTCCCGGTCTGGGTGCCTGTTTCTGATCCTTTGGCAGGCGCTGAGCCGGTAGCTTGATGGCGGGTGGGTTCTGGGCCCTGTTGGTGGCCACCACCGTGAGAACGATCAAGGGCGGTCCGACCCGTCGGCCTTCGGGCCAAGTTGCCGATCGGCCATGTGATGCCGTGGTGGGTGGACAGGATGTCTAGGTCGGCGACAGCCCATGTTCGGGATCCCGCAGGCCCGGTAGGCGGGAACACCCGGTACCGATCCTGCGGATCGGCCTGTCCGGCCCAGCGTCACGAACTACCTTGGTCTCGTCCGACCTTGATCATGATCTTCGGCTGGTCGCGGCACCCGGCCTGTGACGGCTCGCCCGGTGCCGGCCGCCGAGGGTCGTGGTCACTGGACGGCACGGCGGGGGCGTGTCCGCACGGCGCGCCCTGTTCGGGATTCTCTGAGTACTGAGGTGGTCACATGACGCGTGAAATTCCCGGCTACGACTACGACGGGTGGGTCGAGATCCCCGACGCGCTCTTCTCCGACGGGCAGCGGACGCTGCCGGTGTCCGCGGCGTCGCAGCCCCTGGCCGTGGTGATCCAACGCCGGCCGGGGACCGATGACGGCGCCACCCACACGCTGCGCGTCTACCTGGGCTCCACGGAGGCCGCGAGCGTGGTGACCGAGGACGCCACCGAGGGGAACGCGGTCACCGTCCAGATCCCGCCGACGTTCCTGCAAGGCGAAGGGGACGTCCTCGTCCGTGTCGAGGCGACCAACAACACGTCGGGCGCGGTGACCGAACTCGACCCGGTCGTCCTCACCATCGACCGCACGCCCCCGGGCCCCAGCGGGCAGCCCGCGCCGCCGGAGCTCACCGACCCGGACCGCTACCGCGACGGGCTCACCACCGAGGTCCTGAACACCTTGGAGTTCGGGATCAGCGCGACCCTTCCCCCCTACCCCGGCGCCGAGCCCGGGGACCTGGTGCAGCTGGTGATCGAGGACGCGCAAGGGGACCTGCACCACGGCCCGGAAGTGACGCTGACCGGTCGTCACGATGAGGAGGTCACCTTGGTGTACCCGGTCCTTTTCGTCGCCGGTGCCGGCGACGGAACGGTGAAGCTGGGGTACTGGCTGTTCGACAAGGCCGGCAATCAGTCCCCGCTCTCCAAGACCGTCCCGCTGGTGGTCAAGCTCAACCCCTAACGGCAGACCCTGCCACCGCCAGGCGCCCACAGAGCGAGCCTCCCAGGCCCTGTTCTCCACGGATAACGCCTTGCGCGGCACACCCGCCCCCGCACTTCCGTTCGCCGAACGGTCACAGTGACCGTTCGGCGAACGCTTCCGCGAACTTCGCCTATCGGGCATTAGCGGGTTGACCTGCGGCTTCGGGGATTGAAAACAGGTACTGAGTCACGACGCCGACCGCCTGGTCCGAGTCACGACGCCGACCGCCTGGTCCGAGTCACGACGCCGACCGCCTGGTCCGAGTCACGACGCCGACCGCCTGGTCCGAGTCACGCGTCCGGGGGGAGCAGGGACAGGACCGCCGGCCAGGCGGCCCGGCCGAGTTCGGCGTCGGCGGCCGCGCTGCCGCCGTAGGCGTAGACGGTGGACGGGGCCGGTGCGGACTCGCCCGGGAGGACGGTCCGGTGGCCCGCGGCCGGGTGGCTGAGGACGGTGGCCGGGAGGCCGAACCCGCGGCGGCGGGCGGCCAGTTGCCCGGCGTACCGGAGCGAGGGCCACATGGCGTCGTCCCCTCCGGCGACCAGCAGGAGCTCCGCGCGGGTCCGCTCCACCGGGATCGCGGCGGGCGGCAGCCGGTTTGCGAAGGTGCGTTCGCTGAGCTCGTACCAGTCCAGGATGGCGACCGGGGTGCCCTCGGGCTCGGTGGGCTTCCAGGACTCGTCGATCGGGACGAAGGGGAGCGGTTCGCCGCGCCAGGTCCAGGAGGAGCGCAGGGGGCGGTTGCGGCCGTCCAGGCCCGGGCCGACGTTGCACCAGACCACCGGAGTGGGGGAGAAGGCCACCACCGCGTCCACGCGCGGGTCGTGAACCGCCGTCAGCAGCGCCGCCTCCGCGCCCTTCGAGGTGCCGAGGGTGACGATGCGCTCCGCGCCGTGTGCCACCAGCAGGTCGACGGCGGCGGTGAAGGTCTCCAGCGGCACCTCGCACACCCCCGGCGGCTGCCCCGGCCCGCCGAACCAGCGGACGGCCAGGGCCAGCACGCCCTGTTCGGCGAGCAGCCGGGCCCGGGCGCGGTCCACCCGGCCGCTGGACCCGGCGAGCACCAGGACGCCGGTGGTGGCACGGCCGGAGGCCGGCCCGACCAGCAGTGCCTCCCACGGGGCCGTCAGTTCCTGCTCGGTCACGGTCATGAGGTCCCCCGGTGCTCGTGCTCCTGGTGGGGACGCTAGCCGACGCCCCGTCAGGAGGCGGCGGCGGGGTCCGGCACCAGGCCCGCCGCGACCAGGCCGCGCAGGACCGCGGCGGAGAGGGTCTGCACCGCCGAGAGCGGCCGCACCATTACGGTGAACTCGTCGATCCGCCCCTCCTCGTCGAACTGGAGCAGGTCGATCCCGTGGATCTGCTTGCCGTCCACGGTGGTGCGGAACGGCAGGATCGCGGAGCGGCCCGGCTCGCCGCCGGCGGTCGGCTCGGCGGTGCCGTCGAACTCGCCCAGGTAGCGGAAGTCCTCGAAGGTGTGCAGCAGCACGCCGAACAGGCCGAACACCAGCGGCCGACCCTCGAAGGGGGTGAACTTCACCGGGCTGAAGAAGCGGACGTCCGCGCTGAACAGGTCCTCCAGCGCGGCGTGGTCGCCCTTCTCCACGGCGGAGCGGAAGCGTTCGGCGGTGGGGTGCAGCGGCATGGCGGGGTCTCCTCGATAGTCATCAATGTGACTAGTCATTTTCTTGAGTATGATGCAGCCGCGGACCTCGGAACGGAAGGGGCACGGGAGATGGCACTGCGACACGCGGTCCTGGCCGCGCTGCTGGACGGCGAGTACAGCGGCTACCAGCTGGCCAAGGCCTTCGACATCGGCGTGGCCAACTTCTGGCACGCCCTGCCCCAGCAGCTCTACGCCGAACTGGCCAAGCTGGAGAAGGACGGCCTGGTGTCGGGCCGTCAGGTGCTCCAGGAGGGCCGGCCCAACAAGCGGCTGTTCCGGGTCACCGAGGCCGGCCGGGCCGAACTGGAGGCCTTCGCCGAGGTGGCGGCCAAACCCTCCTTCATCCGCGACGACCTGATGGTGAAGGTGCAGGCCGCCGACCGGATCGGCACCGCCGCCGTCCTCGCGCAGCTCGACGAGCGCGCCGAGATCGCCGCGGCCAAGGTGGACTTCCTGGTCGAGCTGCTGCGCACCCTGCGCGGCGGCGCCGACGAGGACGAGTACCTGCTGCACGGCGAGCGGATCGGGCCCTACCTGACCTGCCTGCGCGGTGTGGCGTTCGAACGGGAGACCAGGGACTGGTGCCTGCGGATCGCGGCCGTCCTGCGAGCACGCGAGGAGAGCCGTGCCGAACGGAGTTGAGCAGAGCCGCCCCTACCTGCGCTACGTCGCCCTCGGCGACAGCCAGACCGAGGGGGTCGGGGACGGCGACGACACCGTCGGCCTGCGCGGCTGGGCCGACCGGCTGGCCGAGCAGCTGGCCGAGCTGGAGCCCGGGTTCCAGTACGCCAACCTCGCCGTCCGCGGCCGGCTGGCCGGGCAGGTGCGGGCCGAACAGCTGGGCCCCGCCCTGGAGTTGAAGCCCGACCTGGCCACGGTGGTGGCCGGAGTGAACGACCTGCTGCGGCCCGGCTTCGAGGCGGCCCGGGTGGCCGGGGAGCTGGAGCTGATGTTCGCGGCACTGACGGAGGCCGGGGCGCAGGTCGCGACCGTCACCTTCCCCGACATCACCCGGATCGTCTCGCTCGCCAAGCCGCTGCGCCCCCGCATCCTGGAGATCAACGACCACATCCGGGCCGCCGCCGCCCGGCACGGCGTGGTGGTCGCCGAGACCGCCCTCCCGGAGGCCTCCACCGACCCCCGGATGTGGGCCGCCGACCGCCTGCACGCCTCCCCGCTCGGCCACCGCTGCATCGCCGACGCGGTGGCGGAGGCCCTCGGCCTGCCCGGCAGCTCGGGCGCCTGGGCCGAACCGCTCCCGCCGCAGGCCGTCCCGGCCGGCCTCCGCGCCACCGCCGCCGAACTCCGCTGGGCCGCCGCCTTCCTGGGCCCCTGGCTGGCCCGGCGCATCCGCGGCCGCTCCTCCGGCGACGGGCGCAGCGCCCGGCGGCCCGCGCTCGCGCCGGTGGCCCTCGGGGGCTGACACGGCGTCGGTCTTCACACGGACGGGTGGTTGTGCGGGCGGGGCGCCGTTGCGGCGGCGGGCGGCGCTCCCGGCGGACTAGGGTCGGCGGACATGGCCCAGACGCCCTTGTCCTCGCCCGCGCCCTCCTCCTCCGCGCCCTCGTCCGAGGAGCCCGTCCCCGCGTACGTCGACCCGACGAAGCCGAGCATCGCGCGGGTCTACGACGCCTTCCTCAACGGCACCGACCACTACGAGGTGGACCGGGAGGTGCTGCGCCGGGTGCTGCGGGCCGCCCCCGAAGCCGTCGACCTGGCCCTGGAGAACCGCGCCTTCCTGATCCGCGCCTGCCGCTTCCTCGCCACCCAGGCCGGCATCACCCAGTACCTCGACTGCGGCTCCGGCCTGCCCACCGCCGAGAACACCCACAACGTGGTCCAACGCCTCGCCCCCGCGGCGCGGGTGGTGTACGTGGACAACGACCCGACGGCACTGGCCCACAGCCGCGCCCTGCTCGCGGGCACGGCGGACGTCACCGTCGTGGAGGCCGACATCTTCGAGCCGGAGGCGCTGCTGCGGAACGAGACCGTACGGACCGCCCTCGACTGGACCCGGCCGGTCGCGCTGCTGCAGCTGGGCACGCTCCACCACTACAACGGCGAGGCCGTGCGGACCCGCCGCGACATCATGCGCGCGTACATCGAAGCGCTGCCGCCCGGCTCGTACGTGGCGGTCAGTCACTTCCTCGACCCCGGGGGCGAACACAGCGCCACCGCCCGCACGATGGAGGAGATGTTCCTGCACAGCATGATGGGCAGCGGCACCTTCTCCACCCGCGCCGAACTGGAACCCCTCTTCAGCGGCCTCGACATGATCACCCCCGGCCTCGTCCCCTGCGCCGACTGGTGGCCCGACGGCCCGCAGCTGAAGCCGAGGACCGCCGGCCAACGCTGCATCGCGGGCGGCGTCGCCCGCAAGCCGTGAGCGTCCGCGACGCCTACAGGCCGACGGTGAAGATCACGTGGCTCCCCGCGTCCGCCGCCTCGCGGAAGAAGGCGGCCAGGTCGGCGAAGTTGGACCAGGTGTAGGCGAAGTCCTCGTCGCCGAACTCCGGCCCGTAGTCCTCGACGTCGATGCGGTCGTAGCCCGCCCGCAGGGCGGCGGGGTCGACGGCGGCGGTGGCGTCGGCGACCTCGCGGACCTGGTCCGGGGTGAGCAGGCTGACGACGTAGTCGTCCTCCTCGTGGAGCTGCGCGCCGCCCAGGACCACGGCGTTCAGTGGGTACGAGCCGTTGTCGTAGGAGAGGCGGCCGTCGGTCAGGCTGCGGTGGATGGCGTCCCAGGCCTTGTCGGTGTCGCAGGAGCCGAGGCCGGTGCCCTCCTCCTCGATCTCCTCGACGACGGCGGTGACCTCGTCGTCGGAGGTGGCCGCGAGCAGACGGTCGGCGGTCTCCGCGTCGATGGCGAAGTGGACTCCCAGGGTCATGCGGCACACCGTACAGGCCGGTTCGGACGGTCCGTCAGAACCGGCCGGCCAGGACGGTCCGTCAGGACGGGGCGTCAGGACGGCCCGTCAGGACGGCCGGTCAGGACGGGGCGAGGTCCCAGAGGTGGGCGGGGGCGACGATGCGGACGCCCGAGCCGTCGGCGGTGAGGTCGATGTGGGTGACGGGGACGGTGGGCGGGAGGCCGAGGAGCTCGGCGTGGTCGGGAGCGGGGAGGGAGGTGTGGACGACGGGGGTGGCGGGCGGGGCGGTGCCCTCGGGGAGGTCGGCGGCGAGGAGCAGGAAGCCGTCCTCCTCGGAGTAGGCGAGCAGGGAAGGGAGGTGGCGCTCGCGGCAGAGGAAGGACCAGTCGCCGTCCGCGTCGGGGCGGACGCCGAAGGGGGCGGCGGGGTCGAGGTGGAGGGTACGGCGGTGCACGGTCATCGGTGGACCTCCCAGTCGGTGGTGATGGCGGCGGCCGCCAGGCGGTGGGCGTCGGCGGCCTCGGTGTCGCCGAGGAAGGCGGCCAGGTCGGCGAGGGTGGCGGCGACGGGGCGGATGGCGACGGTGTAGCCGGCGGTCGGCGGTGGGGCGGCGTGGTGGGGGAGGAGGGTGGCGTAGAGGTCGGCGGCGGCGGTGCGGTCCCGGAGGGCGAGGACGGTGGTGGCGCGGAAGGTGGCGTAGAGCTTGAGGAAGAAGTCGGTGGGGAGCGGGCCGGCCTCGGCGAGGACGGTGCGGGCCTCGTCGTGGCGGCCGGCGGCGCAGAGGGCAGCGGCGAGGAGGTCGCGGGCCGGTGGGTACCGGGCGGCCAAGTGTGCCAGCCGGGGCAGGAGTTCGGGAAGCCGGCCCTGGCGGGTGCGGAGGGTGGCGAGGGCGATGAGGTGGAAGCCCTCCGCGTGCGGGGAGCCCTGGGCGGCCATCCCGGCGGCGGCCTCCGCGTACAGCCGCTCGGCCTCCTCCGCCCGCCCCGCGAGCACCGCCCGGACGGCCAGCGCCGTCCGTCCCACCATCAGGGCCTGCGGCAGACGGTAGGCCTGCGCGACCTCCGCCGCCTCGTCCAGCAGCCGGTCGGCCGCCGAGGCGGTGAGCTGGGCCGAGGCGCCGGAGAAGAGGCCGAACCACCGCAGCCCCGGCAGGTCGTGGGCGAGCGCGAGCCCGGCCAGCTCGGCGCCGCGGAGCGCGAGCAGGTCCCGCTCCCGGTCGGAGTCGAGTTCGCGCAGGAGCGCGGCGAGGGCGCGCCCGTGGCGGACCGGATCGGTGGGGGTGGCGGAGGCGGCGAGGGCCAGGGCCTGTTCGGCGGCGGTGCGGGCCCGCGGGTCCTGGAGGTCGGAGAGTTCGGCGCAGTAGGCGAGCAGGAGCTCGCACCGGACCGCGTCGGAGTGCCCGGGCCGGGCCGACTCGGCGGCGAGCAGGGCGATCAGGGGCTGGTCGAGCTCCCCGTACGGCCGGATCTGCCACGGTGTCGGGACCGTCCAGGCGGTGAGCGCGGCGGTGAGGAGCGGGCGGTCGCCCAGCGCGGAGTCGACGGCGAGCTGCCGGGTGGCGCGGGCGTCCATGACGGCGCCGGCGCGGACCTGGGCGCGGAGGAGGCGGCCGAGCAGGTCGACGCGTTCGGCCGGGGCGGCGTCCGGGACGCGGTCGAAGGCGGCGAGGGCGGTGCTCAGCAGGGCGGCGGCGGTGTCGTGGGCGTGCCGGCGGCCGGCCAACTCGGCCGCGAGCAGGCCGTGGTGGACCGCCCGTCGGGCGGTGGCGGAGGAGGCGGCCGAGGCGAAGTGGTGGGCCAGGGCGGTCACGTCGGTGGAGCCGAGCCGCTCCAGCCCCTCGGCGATCCGCCCGTGCATCCGGCGGGCCCGAAGGGCCGTCAGGTCCGCCAGCAGGGTCTCCCGCACCAGCGCGTGGACGAACCGCACCCGCCCCGGCACCGGCTCCTCCAGCAGACCCGCCACCACCCCGGCCTCCAGGGCGCCCAGCACCTCCTCCTCCCCGGTCTCCGCGGCCACCACCAGCAGTTCGACCTCGGCCTCGGCGCCCACCAGGGCGGCCAGCCGGAGTACGGCCACCGCCGGCTCCGGCAGCCGGGCGAACCGGCGCCGCACCACGTCCCGGACGCCCTCCGGGACCTCGGTCAGCGCCGCCTCCTCCCCGGTGGAGGCGAGCAGCCGTGCACTCTCGCGCAAGTGGAACGGGTTGCCGCCGGTGCGCTCGGTGAGCGCGGCGACGGTCTGCGGGCTCGGGGCCGGGCGGTGGCCGGAGATGTCGAGGGCGCCGAGGGCACCGAGCAGTTCGGCGACCGCGGACGGGGTCAGCCCGGCCAGGGGCAGGCGGAGCGGTTCGCGGCGGGCGAGGCGGGCCAGCGCCTCGGTGAGGAGGGGCGGGGACTCCTGCGCCCGGTACGCGCAGACGATCAGGAGCCTTGTGCCGGAGGGGAGTTCGGCAGCGGCACCGAGCAGCGCGGCGCTCTCGCCGTCGGCCCAGTGCAGGTCGTCCAGGACCAGGGCCACTGGGCGTCCGGCGTCCGCCGGGGCTTCGGCCAGCCAGGCGTGGACGGCGCGGTGCAGGCGGAAGCGGGCGGCGGCCCCGTCACCCGGATCGGCCGGCACGGCGGGGGAGCCGTCCGTGGTGAGGCCGTCCGCAGTGGGGCGGTCCGCGGTGGGGGCGTCGTCGGTGGCGGGGGAGCCGTCGGAGAGCAGCGGTGCCAGGACGGCGGCCTGCGCGGGCGGGGGCGGTGCGGTGCGCGCCAGCTCCCGCAGGGCCTGTACCCACACCCAGGCGGGCGGCGCCCCGGCGGAGTCCTCGGCCTGCCCGGAGACCACCAACCACCCTTCGGCGCCGAGCCGCTCGGAGAAACGGGCGAGCAGCGCGGACTTGCCGAGCCCGGCCTCGCCGGTGACCAGGACGAAGGCGGGCCCGGTGGAGGCCGCCCGTGCGGCGGCGGAGCCGAGCCGCTCCAGTTCGGCGGCGCGGCCGACGAACGGGGTGGGGTCGGAGGGAGCCGGCGGATGCGTCAACGGGCTTGCGGCGGCGGGCGGTCGGGTGCCGAGGAGTTCGGCGAGCAGCTCCGTACGGCCCGACAGCACGGCCGCCTCCAGCGAGGCGAGCGCCGGGCCCGGGTCGAGGCCCGTCTCCTCCGCCAGCACCGCCCGCGCCCGCCGCAGGGTGGCCAGGGCGTCCGCCTGGCGGCCCGCCGCCCAGAGGGCCAGCGCGTGCAGCCGCCAGCCCTCCTCGCGGAGCGGAGCGTCCCGGGTGAGCAGCTCGGCCTCCGGGACGGCGGTGGCCGGGCCGGCCGTGCCGAGCCGGGCCGAGACGGCCGACTCCCGTGCGTGGAAGCGGAGTTCGCCGAGGCGGGCGATCTCGTCACGGGCCCACGGCTCGTCCGCGAACTCGGCGTAGGCCGGGCCCTGCCAGAGGCCCAGCGCCTCGGTGAGCAGGGGGAGGGCCCGGGCCGGCGGCGCGGACGCGGCCAGGGTCACCAGCTGCTCGAACCGCCAGGAGTCCACCGCCGCCCCGTCCAGCCGCAGCGCGTAGCCGGGGGCGGCGCTGACCAGCAGCCGGGCGGGCGTCCGCGGGGCACGGCCGGGCTCCAGCAGGCGGCGCAGGTTGGAGACGTACGACTGGAGGGAGGTCACCGCCTGGGCCGGGGCGGCGTCCTGCCAGAGCTCCTCGACCATCCGGTCGACCGAGACCACCCGGCCCCGCGAGGCCACCAGCAGGGCCAGCACCGACCGCTGCCGCCGCCCGCCGAGAGCCAGGGGGCCGCCGTCCCGTTCGGCCGTCAGGGAGCCGAGCACCGATATCCGCACCATGTCGGGCGCCATCATAGGCGGGCCGCCTCACGGTCCGTCAGGTGCCGCCCCGCCCACGGGCCGGAGGGGTTCCAAGCCGTCTCCAAACCGCTTCCAGGAGGGCCCGGCCAAGCTCTCCACCATGAAGACCGAGAGCAACACCACGAGCACTGCCCCGAGCGACACCGACGGCGGTCCCCGCCCCGACACCCACGGCATGGTGGTCATCCACCGGGGCCTGCGCCGCGAGGCCCGGCTGCTCGCCGAACTCGTCGCCGCCGTCGCCCCCGGCGACACCGCGCGGGCCGCCGTGCTGGCCGCCCACTTCCGTGACTACCGGCTCGGCCTGCACAACCACCACCACGGCGAGGACGAGCACCTGTGGCCGGTGCTGCTCGGCCGGGTCGACCTGGAGGCCGAGGTGGTCCTGCGGATGGAGGCCCAGCACGAGCGGGTGGCCGGCACCCTGGCCGCGGCCGAAGCCGCCCTGCCCGCCTGGGAGTCGACGGCGGGCGAGGCCGAGCGCGACCGGCTGGCGGCCGTGCTCGCCGAGCACCGGGCCGTCCTGGTGGAGCACCTGGACGACGAGGAGGCGGAACTCCTCCCGCTGGCCGCACGGCACCTCACCGTCGCCGAGTGGAACAGGCTCGGCGAGCACTTCGTGGCCGCGACGCCCAAGCCGAAGCTGCTGCTCTTCCTCGGCCTGGTCCTGGAGGAGGCCGACCCCGCCGAACGCTCCGCCGTCCTGGCCGGCCTCCCGCTCCCCGGCCGCCTCCTGTGGCACACCGTCGGCCGCCCGCTCTACGCCCGCACCACCCGCCGCGTCCGCGGCTGACCCCTCTTCCCCCTCACCACCACCGAAGGAGACCCCCGTCATGAAGAAGCACCTCGCCACCGTCCTCGTCCTCCTCGGCGCCGGATTCGTCCTCTGGTTCGGCACCGGCTTCGTCCTCGGCTCCCAGACCATGGCCTCGGGCTTCGGCCTGCCCGACTGGCCCACCGACCAGGGCACCGGCTTCCTCGTGGTCAAGGGCATCCGCGACGTCGCCCTCGCCCTGGTCCTGCTGGCCCTCCTGCTCACCGGCCAGCGCCGCGCCCTCGGATGGGTGATGCTCGTGACCACCACCATCCCGGTCGGCGACATGTCCCTGATCCTCGCCCGCCACGGCGACACCACCACCGCCCTGACCGTCCACGGCCTCACCGCCCTCGTCGTGCTCCTCACCGCCGTCCTCCTCCTCACCGAGCGTCGCCCCGTCACCACCCCGGCGAGGCAGCGGAGTTGAGCACCCGTCAATTCGATGGAACGGGCCGGGGGCGGGTGGCTAGCATCCGGCCCGTGCTGCAGGGAGAGTTCCGCGACCCCCGTCTGGTCCCCGTCTACGACGCCGAGTGCCCGTGGACGCGCGAGGACGACTACTTCGCCGCCGTCGCGGCCGAGACCCCGGGCGCCCGTGTCCTGGACCTCGGCTGCGGCACCGGCCGCCTCGCCCTCGGTCTGGCGGCCGCCGGACACTCCGTCACCGGCGTCGACCCGGCCGCCGCCTCGCTCGGCGCGGCCCGGGCCAAGCCGGGAGCGGAGCGGGTGCAGTGGGTGGAGGGGACCTCCGCCGACCTGCCCGAGGCCGCCTTCGACCTCGCCCTGATGACCAGCCACGTCGCCCAGTTCCTCGTCGAGGACGGGCCGTGGCGGCGCACCCTGGCCGACCTGCGCCGGGCACTGGTGCCCGGTGGCCGGCTGCTCTTCGACAGCCGGGACCCGGCGGACCGGCGCTGGGAGCGGTGGAACCCGGCCGGGACCCGCCGCCGCACCGAGCTGCCGGACGGCCGGGTGGTGACCGCCTGGACCGAAGTGACCTCGGTGCGGGGCGGGGTGGTCGCCTTCACCCACCACTACCTCTTCCCTGACCACGGGGAGCTGCTGAGCACCGCGACCCTCCGCTTCCGGGAGGAGCGGGAACTGCGGGAGGGGCTGGCGGCGGCGGGGTTCACCGTCGAGCGGGTGCACGGGGGTTGGGGCGGGGAGCCGGTCGGGGCGGGGGACGGGGAACTGCTGGTGCTGGCACGGGCGGGGGAGGGCGGTGCCGGGATCGTGGGGCGCTCTTGACAGGGTGTCAGCTCAGGGGTGCTGATGTGTACTCGCCGGTAATCGACCGGTGGGAGGAGCGGCACCGAAGGGGGCGGACGGCCATGGCACAGTCCGGGAGCACGGGGAACGGCCGGCAGCACCGGCAGAAGCAGCAGTACGACGTCGTGATCAGCGGGGCCAGCCTGGCCGGCTGCGCCGCCGCGATCCTGCTCGCCCGCCAGGGCGTCCGGGTCGCGCTGCTGGAGCGCCGCTCCGACCCGCAGGCGTACAAGGTGCTCTGCACCCACTCGCTGGTGGCCAGCGCCTACCCGGTGCTGGTGGAGCTCGGCCTGACGGAGGCCATCGAGGCGGCCGACGCCCTGCACAACGACGCGCGCTGGTGGACCCGTTGGGGCTGGATCGAGCCGAAGCCCGCACCCGGCGGCCCGGCCCTGCCGTACGCCTACAACATCCGGCGCAGCAAGCTCGACCCGCTGATCCGCTCCCGGGCCGCCGCGACCCCCGGGGTGGAGCTGCTGCTCGGCCACCAGGTCACCGGACTGCTCCAGGAGGGCGGCCGGACGGTGGGCGTCCGGGTGGGCACCCACGAGGGGGAGCGGGAGCTGCGGGCCCGCCTCGTGGTCGGTGCCGACGGGCGAGACTCGGCGGTGGCCAAGCAGGCCGGCATCGCCACCAAGCAGTACGAGAACGGCCGCTTCGGCTACCTCGCGCAGTACCGCGACCTGCCGCTGGCCGGGGGGATCGGCCAGACCTGGTTCCTGGAGCCCGACATGGCCTACGCCTTCCCCAACGAGGACGGCGTCACGGTGCTCGCCGTGCTGGTGGAGAAGAAGAAGCACCTGGCCGCCTTCCGGGAGGACCCGGAGGGCAGCTTCCTGGAGTTCGTCCGCGCCCTGCCCGAGGCCCCGCCCGTCGACGGCGCCCGGCGGATCTCCAAGCTCATCGGCACCGTCAACTACCCCCTGCAGAGCCGCCGCCCGGCCGCCCCCGGCCTCGCGCTCATCGGCGACGCCGCCCTGACCCCCGACCCGCTCTGGGGCGTCGGCTGCGCCTGGGCGCTGCAGTCCGCCCAATGGCTGGCCGAAGCGGTCGGCCCCGCGCTGGCCGGGCACGGCGACCTGGCGAAGCCGCTCGCCGCCTACGCCCGGCGCCACCGCCGCAGCCTGACGGGCCACCAGCAGCTGGCCGCCGACTACGCCAAGGCCCGCCCGTTCAACCCGGGGGAGCGGCTGGTCTTCTCCGCCGCCGCCCGGGACGCGGCGATCGCCCGGCACATGCACCTCTTCGCCTCCCGGCTGATCGGCCCGCTGCGCTTCCTCAACCCGGCGGTGCTGGCCCGGGCGGCCGCGGTCAACCTCAGGCACCGCCGCACCGCACCTGCCCGAGTCGCCGCCCGGACCTGACGGTACGGCGGACGGGGGCGGCGCGGGACGGCCTGCGGCCCCGGTGCTCGGTAGCTTGATCGGCACCGGGGCCGGGGCCGTGCACCTGCTCGCGCAGCCACCCGCGCCGCCCCGCGTCCACGACCGTTCAGGAGGGACCGTCTTGCGGATCAACGTCATCGGCACCGGCAACGCCGGTTCCGCCCTGGCCGGACGCCTCACCGGCGCCGGGCACCAGGTCACCACCTCGAACACCGCCACCCCCGTCGCCGACGCGGCCCGGCAGGCGGCCGAGGCCGAGGTCACCTTCCTGGCCGTCCCCTTCACCGCAACCCTGGCCCCCGAGGTCCGGGCCGCCCTGGCCGGGCGGATCGTGGTGGACGCCACCAACCCGCTCAGCCCCGACTTCCTCTCCCTGACGGTCGGTCACAGCACCTCCGGCGGCGAACTGGTCGCCGGTGCACTGCCCGGCGCCCGGGTGGTCAAGGGCTTCAACACGGTGCTGGCCGCCGCCACGGCCGCCGGCGCCTACGAGGGCCGCCCGCTGCTCCTGCTGCTCGCCGGGGACGACCGGGAGGCCGTCAGGACCGTCGCCGCCCTCGGCACCGAACTGGGCTTCGACGCGGTCGACGCCGGCCCGCTCGCCACCGCCCGCTACCTGGAGCCGCTGGCCGAGGTGCTCATCCACCTCGCCTACGCCCAGGGCCTCGGCCCGGAGATCGGCCTCGCCCTCCTCCGCGCGGGCGGGCCCGCCTGACGGCGGATCAGGGGCGGATTTCCGTTGGTCCGCAGGTGGGAGGGGATGCGAGGATGCCGGTTCACCCGCCTGGAGGACCGACCGATGACCACCACCCTGTCCGCACCCCTGCCCGCACCCCTGTCCGTGCGCCGCGTGCTCGGCGACCACCCCTTCGCCGAGATCGGCAAGCCCGTGGTGGCCGTGCGGAACGAGGCACGGGGAGAGGTCGCGGTCGGCGGCAGCCTGGGCGACCTGTCCTGGCCCGGGCGCCAGGTCCAGGGCTGGGACGGCCACCGCGTCGCCGTGTACGGGACCGGGGACCTGGGCTGCCGACACCTCGTCAGCAGCCACTGGCCGGTGCGCTCGCTCGCCTTCCACCCGACCCTGCCGCTGCTGGCGGTCGGCACCGGCGCGTACGACGGCGGCTACATGTTCGAGGGCGAGCTGCTGCTCGTCGACCTGACGGACGGCACCGTGGTCTCCGCACTGGAGCACCACCGCGAGGTCCGGCAGGTGAGCTGGCGCGAGGACGGCCGCGCGCTCGGACTGCTGCTGGCCCCGCCGGACGAGGACTCCGCGGAGAAGCCGTTCAGCCGGGGGTTCGAGGTGCTGGTCGAGCGGGAGGACTGGCGCACCGTCACCGGCCGGAGCGTCACCTCCCGCGAGCTGACCGGGCCGTCGGCCAAGGCGAAGCGCGGCCGGGGCGCGGCGAAGAAGGCCGCGCGGGCCCTGCTGGCCGGCCTCGCCGACGGATGGTCACCGCGCCGCCAGGTGTGGGCGGTCGAGGCGCTGGCCGACGGGCGGGTGCTGGCCGCACTGGAGGGCACCGCACTGGAGTGCTGGCTGCCCGACGGCGAGCCCGGCTGGTCGCTGCCGGACGCGGACGGCGGGCGGCAGCTGTCCGTCCTCCCCGACGCGACCGCCGCGTGGGTCCACGTGCCCCGGCCGACCCGCTGGACGGGCTCGGAGTGGGAGGACGTCGCCGGCACGGTCGAGCTGCGCTCGCTGGCCGACGGCAGCCTCGTCGGAACGGCGGAGGTCCCCTTCCCGGCCTCGATGACGGCCGACACCCGGGGGTGGGTGGCGCTGCGCGACACCCGGGTCGAGAAGTCCAAGTCCGCGCTGGTGCTGGTCTCCCCGGAGGGGCGGGTCGTCACCGGTCCGACCGTCGGCGGCTACGACCCCTTCAACCACCACCTCGACGTGCGGCGCAGCCCCGAGCTGCTCTTCCTCCAGGGCAAGCGGAAGAAGCCCTGGAAGGACAAGCGGCTCGTCTCCCTCACCCCAGCCACAGAAACCGGCCGCGGCGAGGTCCACGAGCTCTTCCCCCTGGAGTGGGACACCGACCGCAAGGGCCACCTCTTCGGCGGCCCCGCCGTCCGCCTCTCCACCGGCGGCGAGGCCCTCGTCCACGCCGGCCGGGTCCACCACGGTCACGGCCTGATGCCGGGGCACGTCTTCGTCGCCCGGCGCAGCTTCCCGGACGGCGCGCCGCAGTGGCTCCTCACCGCCGACCACCCCGTCACCGCCCTCGACACCGACGGCCGCACGGTCTACGCCGCCTTCACCTCCGGCGAGTTGGCCGCCCTCGACGCGGTGGACGGTACGGTGCGCTGGCGGATCCCGCTGGAGGTCGACGGCACCCCGACCGTCGCCCTCTCGCTCACGGCGGCCGCCCCGGGACGGCTGCTGCTCGGCACGGTGGACGGCCGGATCCTCGACTGCTCGGTCGGCGAGGCCGGCTAGAGCGTGCCTCTTCGGTGCTGCGCCGGTGCCCGGCAGCACCGCCGGCCAGGAAGTCAGGCGACCGGAGGAAGCCGCTCGGCTATGGTCACTGCGGAGGTGGAGCCTTGTGTCCTGGCCGTCCGTGATCGTGCTTGCTCCTGTGGAGCGACGCCCGTTGCTTGAGGAGCTGATCCGTTCCTTCGATCTCGTGCCGAACGCCGCGACGGGTGGCGAGCGGCTCCACTGGCACGGGTACTCGTACCGCCTCGACCTCTCGGGCAGGGTCCTGGCGGACTACGAACCGGACGAGCTCGAAGAGGTGAGGTCGCAGATCGGCGAGCCGTACGGGGTCTACGTCTCGTGCGAGTCCATGGAGGCAGCCCGGGCCTTTCTCCGTCGCGTTCTCGACGGTTTCGACGGTCTCATCGATACCAACCACCACGAGATCCTGCCGGCGCACGAGTTCGTCGCCCTGCTGGACCAGCATCCGGGATGGGACTGGCGCCGTCGGCCCAGTACCGACCTGCGGTAGTGGGTGCTTCGCCGCCGGGCCCGGATGAGGACGGCAGCGAGGTGGAGTGCGGCTTGGTGGGCGATGGCGAGTTCGTCGCACCGCATGGCCAGGCCGCGCCACGTCTGAGGCGGCGTCAGGCCTGGTCGGCGGGTTGTGGGATCACCGCCCTGACGTGCCGTTGCCTCAGGTGGGTGCGGATCGCGCGTGGGACGCGGATGGTGGCCACGACCGCGGTGAGCGCAGGCACGTCGCCGGCCTGTCCCGCGGTGAGCACGATTGCCAGCGGTCGGGTGTTGGAGTCGCTGGCGAGGTGCACCTTCGTGCCCAGGCCGCCGCGTGAGCGCCCGAGTGCATGGTCGGCGTGCTCGCTCCGGCCGCTGTCACCCTTTGCGAGCGCCGGCGGCGTGTCGGTGGGCCCGGCAGATGGTGGAGTCCACCGAGACCGCCCAGCCGATGTCGTCCTCGGCGTCCGCCGCTGCGAGACACCGCACGTGGTCAGGCGTCAAGCGGGGCGAGAGTACGGGGTGCGGATGACGCCTTGACGGTGGTGAATGTGATGATCGCCCCGGCGGGCAGGAGTGCGCCGTACCTCGACTCGGGTGGTTCGGATGGAAACGTGGCAGGACCTCTCGGAGGTGGTGGCCAAGCGGCTGGCGGCCGCGTCGTCGAGTGAGTGCACGGTGTTCGCGGCCGGTGTCGCGGAGCGGCTGCTGGGCGCGCACGAGGAGCTGCCCGGGCACGAGCAGGCGCCCTTCACCTTGAGCCTGCGTCCGCTGCTGAACTCCGTCTGGGAGGGCGCGTTGGGCGACACGACGGCCTTCGAGAGCGTCACCCGGGCGGTGGCCGAGTTCATGCTCAGCGAGTACTGCCACAACGACGGCCAGGACGGTCCGGACGACGCCAACGAGGACGCAGCCGCGAGCGTGCTGTTCGCCGCGAACACCTACCTGTACGGAATCGCGGAGTTCGCCGTCTGGGCCAGCCGCCGCGCGGTGGACGTCGTTCACCGGCGTATCGAGTCGCCCACGACCGAGCAGCTCGCGGCACACATCTACGACGGTGCGCCGCTTCCGGACATGGAGGACGCAGTGGTCCCGGACCTGCTCGCGGAACTCCGCCGCCAGCTGCGCGACCTCGACCTGATCGCCGACCGGGCCGAGGACCTTCGATACGCCCAATTGGGACTCCCGCTCGACCTTTCGATCCGCCTGCGGGTCGAGCTGCGCGGTCCGCTCTCCGTACGGGACTAAGCGTCCAGAGCCGGATTCGCCAGGTCAAGCGGCAACGGCGTCTTCCGCCGGGGTGGCTGTGGGGAAGGCGGTGTTCTCGTTGAACCGCTCGTGGTGCTGGAGGCAGCGGTGGAGTTGTCCGAGCAGCTGGTTGAAGAGGTGGCGTTGGGCGACGGCGTGCCAGTCACCGTGTTCGCGGCGTGCTCGATAGTGGGTCCGTCGGGGATCCGAACACCGCCTTCCAGGCAGTGGTGAGCACCGCTGCGGCCTGACCGTCCACCAGATGCGGCGCGCCGAAGGCCATCGCCGCGTCGAGGAGGGCGCCGAGGGCCGTGGGCCACGGCGCCAGCAGCACCTCGTCGCCGTCCTCGTCGGTGCCGTACGCGCCTGCGCCGCCCCGGAGCCGGGCGCTCCTGCGGACCGCGCCGGCCAGCACGGAGAACCCGCGTCCGATCGGCGACGGGGACGGCCCCGCTCCGGGAACCGCCACCACCCGCGCGTGCCCCTGGCCCTGGTAGGAGGCACCTGCGGGCTGGTCGACGAGCCAGCGGTCCCACGCTGTGCTGTAGGTGCGGTCGGCCGCAGGACGGCGGGCGGACGCGAGCCGGTGCGCGTCCTCCGTGCCCAGGGCGCATCCGGCCTCGAGCACCCGGCACACGGCATCCCCGTGCGGGCCGAAGAGCAGCGAGGGAGGGAGTTCCTCCAGGAGGTCGATGGAGACGGCGCGGGTGTATCCGGCGTCGGGGCGCAGGTTCTCGGCGGCCCGTGCCACCGCGGCCCGTTCCTCGTCCGTCACCGGGGGTACGACCTCCGCCCGGAACAGACGCCCCGGCCAGCGGGTCACCAGTACACGCTCCAGGGAGTGATCCACCACGAGCCACGGGGGCTCGAACGACGGCAGTGTCACCCGGGACCCGGGCCCCGCCTCCCGAAGGTGGTCAGGGGCCTCCTGATCGATGAAAACGAAGCCGGTCACCGCGCCTCCTCACTCCATCCCCACGACATGAAACCTGCGTCCACGGACCTGAACACGCCCTGACGGCGCGTCACCACCGGTCCCGAGGGGCGGCCGGTGGCCGGGTCGAGGGTGACCACCGAGACCTCGCGGTCCGTGGTCACCGTGGTCCGGTCCGGCCCGGACCAGACGGTGCCGTCGTACCAGCCGCTGCCGGTCAGTACCTCCACCTGGTCACCAGGCCCGCCGCGCAGCCGACTTGTGACCACACGGTGTGGACCTCGAACTCGATCACCAGCGGCGCCATCAGTGCCAGACCCCTGAGCCCCCCATGTGATCCGTCTACGGCGCTTCACCGTCATCCGCCCCTGGTTGATCATGCGCGGGACTGTACTACGGCGTAGGCGATCACGGTCACTGTCCTCGACACCGACGGCCGCACGGTCTACGCGGCCTTCACCTCCGGCGAGTTGGCCGCCCTCGACGCGGTGGACGGGACGCCGACCGTCGTCCTCTCGCTGGTGGTCTCCGTCGACGGGGAGCCGGTCCTCGGCACGGTGGACGGGCGGGTCCTGCTCTGCTCGACCGGCGAGGACGCCTGACGCACCGTCCGGTGGCGGCGGCCGGAAGTCGTTTGCCGGGGGTCCGGTACTGCGCCACCATCCTCGGATGGATACGGATGCGGACGAGGACCGGAAGCTGGTGCGGGTCGTGCAGACGTCTGCCGCCTTCCCGTCGCAGTGGGATGCCTGGACGGCCGCCGGCCAGTACCTGTACCTCCGCTACCGGCACGGTGAGGGCACGGTCGAATGGCATCCCGGACCGGACCTCGACGACGACACCCCGGAGTCCTGGAGCGAGGGCCGCTCGGGGCTCCTGGTCGCATGGGACGACGGGAGCGACGGCGGTGTCATCGGCCTGGAGGACTTCCTCGCGGCAGCGGGTCTGGCACTGGCCCAGGGTGCCTCGGTGAGCTGAAGCGGGGAGCAATCCCCGGTATCACTGGTAGGGTTCCCGCATATCGGGGATCTGTCCCCGTTTCAGGGTTCGCGGAGTCCGAGGGGGAACGGTCATGGCGGAGCGCGCTCTCGTGCTGGGCGGTGGCGGCATCATCGGCGGTGCCTGGGAGATCGGCATGCTCGCGGGCCTGGTGGAGGCGGGCATCGATCTCACGGCCGCCGACACGGTCATCGGCACCTCCGCCGGGTCGATCATCGGGGCCCGGCTCGCCTCCGGGGTGAGCGTCGAGGAGCTGTACGAAGGCCAGTTGGACGGCGCCCCGGTCCTCGACGTCAAGGTGACGGCGGGTCAGACGGCCCGGTTCCTGTGGGCCGCGCTCGGCTCGCGGGACCCCCGGCGCTCGGTCCGACGCCTGGGCCGCGCCGCACTCGCCTCCCGCACGGTGCCCCCGGCCGCGGTCCTCGAAGCGGTCGGCACCCTCCTCGAAGGGACGGCCGCCTGGCCCGAACGGGACCTGCGGCTGACCGCGGTCGACGCGCACAGCGGTGACCTGGAGGTCTTCGACGCCGCGTCCGGCGTGACGCTGCCCGAGGCGGTCGCGGCGAGCTGCGCGGTGCCGGTGGTCTGGCCGCCGCTGCCGTTGACGGGACGTCAGTGGATGGACGGTGGAAGCCGCTCCACGGCCAACGTCCACCTCGCCCGCGGCCACCACCGGGTCATCGCCCTCGCCCCGATCCCCAAGGCCGTCGGCCCGCACCCGGACGCCCGCGACCAGGGAGCCGAACTCGCGGCGGCCGGCGCCCTGGTGGCCGTTCTGACACCGGACCGCGCCGCCCGCAAGGCCTTCGGCCGCAACATGCTCGACCACACCCGCCGCGCCGCCGCGGCCCGCGCGGGCCGTGCCCAGGCGACGGCCTGGGCCGAGACGGCAGCGGAGGTCTGGGGGCGGGCACGGGCGGACGCACCTGCCCCGGCGAACCTCGGCACCGCGCTCCGGTGAACCGTCGGCACGCACTCCGGCTTGCCGCCGGCGTGGTGAGTTCCGATCGACGCCCACTGGCTTCGGCCCGTCAGGGTGAACCTTTGCGAAGTTCCTGACGGGTCTGGCGCGGTGTCCGTACGCGGATGGGGGCGGACCGATCGCCATGCCCTGGTCGACGGCGTCCACCGGTTCGTCAAGGCGCCGATCCTGCTCCCCGCCCGCTCGCCCGCCCTCGACGGCTTCAAGGCCGGCGCCGGATCACAGTGCGGCGATCGGCTTGGTGCCGGGTTCGAGAGGCAGGCGGAGCGCCCTGACGGCGAACGAGACGGCGTGGTACCAACCGCAGACCAGGACCAGCTCGAGGGCGGCGTCCTCATCGGCGACGGCGACCAGGTTCGCCCAGGTGTCGTCGGAGAGGTCGAAGGTCGTGTGGAGCTCGTCGACAGCTTCGAGCACCGCGCGGTCGGTTGCGTCCCAGCAGTCGTCCGCCGGCCTTCCGGCCGCGAGGGACGCGAGCTGCGCGGCGTCGAATCCCGCCTTCTCGGCGAAGCCCGCGACGTGCATGGCCCACTCGTAGTCGGCGCCGCAGAGCGCGGTCGTCCGGTCGATGACCAGCTCGCGCTGACGGAGGGTGAGAGCGGAGCGCCGGGAGAAGTAGTAGCTTCCCCAGCCCGCGATGGAGCGGGCGAGCTCGGGCCGCCGCGCCCACACCCGGAACAGCTGGATGGGCTGATGCCCGAGGAGCCCGAGGGCTGCGCCGGCTTCCTCGTCGTACGGCGGCGAGAGGGGTTCGATCCGCGGGCGCTTCGATTTCAGAGGCATGGCGGCACGCTAACATCGGTGCTTCGGAAAAAGAAGCAATCAGGGGATGCAGATGGCGCGACCGACACCTCTTCCGGGCCGACGGGTCCGCGGCTCACAGACGGGGCGCCCGATCATGGCGCTGCTCGACCTCCTGGGCCGGCGCTGGGTGCTGCGCGTCCTGTGGGAGCTGCGGGACGACTCGACGCCGACGTTCCGGCAGCTCCAGCAGCGATGCGACGGCATCTCCTCAAGCGTCCTGGCGGACCGGCTTCGTGATCTCGGACAGGCCGACCTCGTCGAGCACGCCGGCGAAGGCTACCTGCTCACCGGACAGGGCCGGACCCTTCTCGAACGTCTCGCCCAGCTCGACGCGTGGGCCGCCGACTGGCGGCCCAGGGCCGAGGACTGACGGCCATCCCTGACCCCGGCCGGGAATCCCGGACCGGTGCCGTCCGGCCACGGCCGATCCGGAGCGGAGCGCCAACGCGGGGCCCGGCCTGCGGCGCCGGTGCAAGCCCCGCAGGCCGGGCGGAGGAGTCAGGAGCCGCGCGTCACCACCGGAGTGCCGGGGCGGCCGGTGGCCGGGTCGAGAGTGAAGACCGAGACCTCCGTCTCGGAGGTCACCGCGGTCCGGTCCGGTCCGGCCCGCGCCCGGCTGGCCCGCGCCCTGGTACCAGCCGCGGCCGTCGTCCTCCGACCACACCACCAGCGCCGGGCCCCTGAGGCCCCAAGCGATCTGCCTGCGGCGCTTCCGCGCCACGCCCCGGTCGGACCTCCTGGACCGGGAGACGCCCGCCCAGTGGGACAGCGAGTACTTCCGCGCCGAGGCCGGAACCGCTCCGTCGGACGGCTCAACGGCCCGAGCACCCGCCGGAGCTGACGTCTCGAAGGGTCCCCGTTCACCTTCGCCGACACAGCGGCGGCGGGCTCGATCCGGTGGAGCGGGGAAGCTTCGTCTCCTGGCCGTTCGCCTGTGGGGCCGAGGGGCTGGCCGCCCGGTCGGCTCCGAGCGGTGGGGTGGCATTACGATCCCGCCCGTGGAAGAGACACGGATCGAGATCGGCCCGGCGGGCAGGGGCAGGACGAAGCGGCGGATGGCGGGGATGGTGCTGCTCTTCGGCGGCGTCGCCACCATGGCGGTGCTGCGCGACGCGGGCGGGAACGGCGCAGTGGTCGGTGCCGCCGTCGGCGTGCTGCTCCTGGTCGTGCTCGCGACGCACGTCGAGCAGGGCTGGGGCAGCACCACCCTCACCCCCGCCGGGCTGGTGCTGACCTCGCTGACGGGGCGTCGGACGGTGCCCTGGGAGCGGATCACCCGGATCGAGGTCCGCCGCAGGGCCCGGCGGTACGGCGGCAGTTGGGTGGAGGCCCGGATCCTGCTCGCGGATGCGGCCCCCGTGCGGCTGCCGGGTCTGCTGGAGGCCCCGGGCGGCCACACCAAGCAGGAGTTCCAGGACCGTCTCGGCGTCCTGCTGCGGCACTGGCAGCAGGCGACCGGCCGGACGGAAGGCGTGCTGGTCCGGCTGGGACCGACCGACTGACGCACCGTGACGGGCCGGGCCAGGTCGGCCACGGGGACCGCCAGACCTAGCGGTACCAGGTCCGGATGGCGGTGGCGGTCTCGCGGACGTCGGCCTGGCCGTCGCGGATGCGGGCGGCGAGTTCGACGGCCTGCTTGGGTTCGGCGGTGACGATCACGCCGGAGGCGGCGAGGTAGGAGGCGGCGACCACGGCGGCGAAGTGCTCGTTGGCGAACTCCAGGGCGGGGACGCGGATCAGTTGGTGCATCAGGGCGGCGGCGCGCTGGTTGGCGGCGCCGTAGACCGGGACGTCCATCACCTCGTCCACGTGGCGGGCGACGGCGGCGGCGAGGGTGCCGTAGTCGGTGACGTCGGGATCGGTGGGCAGGAACTGGTGGGCGATGTCGAGCAGCCACGCCCGGTCCACGCGGAGGATCACGCCGCGTCCGCCGTCCCGGTCCGCTTCCCCGCCGGGTACGGTCCGAACTCGGCCTCGAAGGCCGGGCCCCAGGCCTGGGCGAAGTGCGCGGCGGCGGTGAGGAAGCGCTCCCGCCGCTCGTCCGCCTCCTCGGCCAGCACCTTGCGGGCGTAGTCGGGGAGGGTCATCCCCGCCGCCTCGGCCCGCTGCTCCAGTGCCTCGTGCACCCCGTCGTCCAGCCGCACGTTGAGTTGCTTCATGCTCCCAACGTAGCGAACGGTACCCCTTGCTACAAGGCGCCCGGGGTTTCACGGGGACCGGAGCGGCGGTGGAGTGCGGTCAGGGCCTCGGGGAGGGAAGCAGGACGGTGGCGCCACGGCGTGAGTACGCTCGCACGGTGACCGTTCACGCCGCCCCCGGACCGGACCGGGGACCAGGACCCCGCTTCATGGCCTCGACCCCGGACGATGTCCGCGCCCACGCCGCCGCCGTCTTCGACCTCGACGCCAGGTTGCCCGCGCAGGTCTTCCGGGAACTCGCCGACGAGGCGGTGTTCTGCGAGTTCGACCTGCTGCTCACACCGGACGCCTGGCCGGCGCTCGCCGCGCTGGCCAGGTTGCACGGCGACCGGCGGATCGACCTGCTCGTGGTCGAGGCGGACGGCATCGCCGGACCGGTACGGTCGTTGTCCGTCGAGGCCACTCCGGACGACTACTGGGCGGAGGTCGGGTTCGACTCGGGCCGGGAGCCCCTGGAGTCGATCACCATCGCGGCGCGGACCGTCGCGCTGACCGGGCCCTCCGGCCGTTGGGGCTGTTGGGGCGAACGGGACCCGGAGGTCACCGTCGTCCGAGGTTTCCCGGACGAGACCGCTCGGCGTGATTGGCGCCTCCGGTACGGGCCGTGCGTCGACGTGGTCGGCGCACTGGCGTCCTGGCTGCCGCAGGTCTTCCGCGATCGGGCTGTCCCGGACGCCTATGCCGCGGAGCTGACCGTCAACTACGGTGCGCCGCAGAGCATCTAGGACTTTCCATCCCGACGTGCCGCCGACTGCACCACGGTCTACGAGCTGCACTTCGACGACGTCCTCGCCTCCGCGAAGGGCAGCGGCCCGCAGATCGACGTCCACCCAGGCCCGGCTCGCCGCTGACGCTGCGTCATCTGAACTGCCGGACCCCTGCGGTGACGGAGGGAGTGGGACGGGAGCTGCGCCCCCCGGTGCCGGCCGGCTGTGGGGTGGGCCTGAGGGCGGGTCAGTTGGTGGTGCGGTCGTCGAGGACGGCGTGGGGGTTGTTGTCGAAGCCGGGCTGGCTGTTGCCGTCGCGGGGTGCGGCGGTGGCCACCACGGCGGCGATCCGCTCGTAGGCGGTGATGGCCAGGGGCCAGGTCTCGATGTCGTGGGGCTGGTCGACGCCGCGGTGGGCGACGCGGTGGAGGGCGTTGAGGAGGGCGACGGCGGAGCGTCCGGGCAGCTCGGTGGTGAAGGGTTTCTCGGGGGCGGGGCGTTCCCGCTCGCGCCCGCGCAGGCGGTCGTCGGGGGTGGTGAAGTGTGCGTCCGGGCCGTCGGTGATGGTGACCTGGCCGGTGAGGAACTCCCAGGTGTGGGGGTTGCACTCCGCGGTCGGGGTGTGGACGGCTGCGGCCTTGCGCAGGATGGTCACGTGGGCGGACCAGGCGAAGGCGGGCGGGATCAGGTCGGCAGTGCCGCCCAGGAGCCGACGCTCGGGGGCGGGGGCGGCCGGGGCGCCGCCGGTGGCGGCCATCTGGAGCCTGGGCTCGGAGAGTTCGCCGAGCAGCACCTCGATCCGTTTCTGCTGGGTCGGCGGCTTGCGGTGGTAGCGGGCGGACTCGGTCTGCTCCTGGTTGATGACGCCCAGCGGCTGGTCGCGGTGTGCCCGCAGCTCGGCGAGGCTCGCCTTGGCCTGCTGCTCGAGATGGCCGGGCAGGGTGTCGGCGTTCCGTGGCCGGGCCGTCACGGTTGCCCGTGATGGGGCGGCTGCCGCCCGGACCCGGAGGTCGCCTCAGGAGGGCGCTCCCCTGGGCGGTGACGGCCCCCGTCTGGTCGACGGAGGGCCAGAAGCGTTGCCCGAAAGGGCAGTTCGTGCGTCGCGGAATGGACGCAGGGTTGTTCGTGTGGCTAGCGTTCGGGTGTCGCCAGGTTCGCGATCTTCATTTTGAGGGGGAGGTCGGCACTACGGAGGAGCTCCCGCCATGGTCTCGTACAGGCGGCCCCGGTAGCCGAGCAGCCCCCACACCGCAAAGCTGACGACCGCTGCGATGGCGGTGGTGCCGGCCGGGAACAGGGTCAGGTCACCCGCCTTCGGGCACGGACGGCCGAGTTGGCCCCGGGCTCGCGGCGTCGTCAGGACCATGAGAGTGGATTCCGTCGAACCCCACTGCCCGGCCGGTTGGATGCAGCGTGCCGGCGTCGTGCCGGCCGTCCGGTGCGGTGACCGTTGCCGGGGTGACACCTGTGCACCCCAGCTCGCGGCGCCCGGCTTGGCGGGACCTGTCGACGAGCCGGACACAAGAGTTGCTTCGCTCCGGGCACGGCCCGGTGTGGCGACTCCAATGAGAGAACACCTGAGAGGGAGCATGAAGAGTTCGACGAGGAACACCGTCACCGCAGGCGTGGGAATGCTGGCCTTCGCGGCCGTGTTCGTGGCGGCGGCCATCCCGGCCTCTGCGGCCACGTACAAGGGCAGGGCCACCTCCTACTCGCCCGGGCTCAACGCGTGCGGGACGGTGGATTCCGCCGGGGACTTCATCGTGGCGGTCAGCCCGCAGATGTTCAGCAACGGCTCGGTGTGCTTCTCGACGGTCCGCATCACCTACAAGGGCCGCACCGCGACCGCGAAGGTGACCGATCGGGCGCCGGGCGCGGGCATCAACGACCTCGACATGTCTCCGGCGCTGTTCAAGCACTTCGCCGGCAAGAGCCAGAACGCGCTCTCCGGCGTGAGTTGGCACTTCACGGACTCCAAGCCCACGCCCGGCGGGACCACGAAGGCGCCGACGCCGAACCCGACCAGGACCACGAAGGCACCGACGCCGAACCCGACCAGGACCACGAAGGCACCGACGCCGAACCCGACCAGGACCACGAAGGCACCGACGCCGAACCCGACCAGGACCACGAAGGCACCGACGCCGAACCCGACCAGGACCCCCTAGAACCCCCCCCAAGTAGGAACAATGTGCCAGGTGGTGTGAAAGCGGCGGCAGCCCCGGTGCGGCAACGCCGACGGGACCGGCCTGCACACCCTCGCCTCTGGGCGGGGCACCGTCCGGCCGGCCACCGGGACCTGGTGCAAGCAGGCCGGTGACCAACTGGGCCGGTCGGCACCTGCGGACAATGGAGTTCGGGTGCCGGTGGCGATCGTCGCGCGGCTGGCCGACAGCCCCCGGACAGGTCAGTCGCTCTCACCGGTGAGGGCGATGTCCCGCGTCAGACTTCGTGGCAGGGCTCGTTGCTTGCGGGTCCTGCTGCTTCAGGAGTCTGATCGATCATGGTGAGGCGCCAGTTCCTGGGGTCCGGCCCAAGCACCCGTGAGCAACTCGAAGCCCAGGTTGCCGACTTGACCCAGGCGCTGAGTGAGGCGGCAGTCGAGCTGCGGGTGTGGAAGAAGTCCGCGGGGAGCTGGCTGGGCCCTTCGAGGACCTCGCGGTGATCCGCACCGAGGCGGGCATGCCGGCCGCGAGTTCCGCCGGGCGGCCCTCCCTCGTCCAGCCCCGGCAGTGAAGCCGGCGCGACCGCCGTGACCAGGACCACGCCACCACTCACGCCCCCACCGCCGCCCACCTCATCCCGTGCTCGGCGGGCTGCCTGAGGGGTGGCGGCGGGGTGTGCCCCGGGCGGACCGGGGCACACCTGCGGGGAGTCCGGCGTCAGCAGGCCACCACTGTGGAGACGCCGGCGGTCGAGGCGGGCCAGCCGGGCTGGTTCACCGAGATGGTGCTGGTGACGGTTGCGCCGCACGGGGCGCTGGAGAAGACGCTGCCGACCTGGTTCGCGCCGGCCTGGACGAGGACGGTCGGGTTGAGGGGGGCGAGGGGGGCGTTGCCGGCGACCGTGCCGGAGACGGTGAAGCTGACGTACTGGGGCTGCCAGGACGGGTCGCCGGCCGTGGTCACCCCGTAGAAGCGGACCTGGTTGCCGGTCACCTCGACGCAGGCTCGGGTGAGCAGCGGACCGGGCGCGCCAGGGGTGCCGCAGGTCACGACCGCGCCGACCGGCCCGGTCGGCGCGGCGGCGGCCCCCTGGACGCCGGCCAGGGTGGTCAGGGCCGCGGCGGTGGCGACGGCGATGACGGTCGTCTTCATGGGTGTCTCTCCTCGGGCAGGGGATAGGACGATTGACGGAATGTGACATTTCACATTCCGCTGACGTCAGCATGGCAGTCCCCCGGACCTGGGGGTGCGGCATCCGGGAAGAAGAGGATCTTTCGCGGGTATCGGCCACCGAATGACCTGAATGGTCTGTCGGTGATCGCACAACCCCCCCCGGCCCGCCCTGCCCGCCCGGGCGGCCGAACGGGTTGAGGCATGGTGACGCGTCTGCCGCCCCGGCGGATCGGGCACGGGCCACCGCGCGGACTGCCGACCTACTCGGTGGCGGCCTCCCGGGGGCCGGAAGCGCTGGTGCTCCTCGGCCGAGTGGGCGCCGCTGCTCTGGAGCCGAGGCGGCCCGCTGCTCCTGGACGAGCAGTTCCGAAGTCGGTCAGTGGTCGTAGGTGATGAGTGAACGGGTGACGGGCTGGCCGGTGGTGCGGTTGTGCCGGATCGCGCAGGTCATCGCCGACAGCCGCCGGCCGACCCGGGCTCCGACGCCCTCGATGGTCCGGCCGCCGTGCTGTTCGAGGCCGAGCTGCCCCTTGAGCGTGTCGTTGACGGACTATCAGCTGTCGGACCGACTCCAGGAGTTCTTCGCCGGGGCGGGGAGTGTGGTTGCGGTAGGACGGCCGCAGCAGCTGGACGCCGTAGTGGCCGAGCGGCCGGTCGAGTTCGGCGGGGACGTAGCCCTTGTCCGCGAGGATCAGCAGGCCGGGCCGTTCGCGCACGAGGTGGGGTTCGGTCTCGACGAGCGCGGCCAGCACCTCGCGTTCGTCGACCTCGGGGGCGGCCGGGGCCGAGGTGACCGGCAGTCCGGCCGGGGTGCAGACCGGGTGGAGTTTCAGGCCCCGGAACCAGCGTGGGTGGGAGCGGCCGGAGCCATAGTCGTAGCCGGCCCATCCGGCCAGCGCGGAGCGGCGGACCGTGTCGTGGGAGCGGCCGCATTCGACCGGGCGGCCCGCAGACGCTTGTTGTGGGCGGGCCGTTCGGGCAGGTTCGGGAACATGTCGCGCAGGTGGGCGTGGGCGAAGCGGATCCACCGGGCCTCGGAGTGGAAGCCGAGAAGGGCCTGGGCCACGGCCGGGCAGACCAGCTCGGAATCCGCCAGCGCAGGTGGACGTCCCAGCCAACGTGTTCGAAGCAGATGATCATCGACCTGCACATATCGACCTGCACATGGAGTGCGGTCGGGAGGGTGTCCAGCTCATCGGTCGTCACAACCCGATGCTGGACACCCTCCCCGCGCGTCCGGACCAAAAACCGGCAACCCCGACCGACTTCGGAACTACTCGTCTAGTTGCTGGTGATGTCCGGGATCCCGGTCGGGGCCGGGACGGGTTCGAAGGTGAAGGTCTGGCCCGTGGGCGGGGTGGCGCAGGGGAGTTGGAGGACGGAGGCGCCGGGGGTGGCGATGCCGCCGGGGACGGTGACGCAGGCGTCGGTGTGGGACGGCTGGAGGAGGAAGGTGCCGGGGGTGCCGGGGGCGGGGCGGAGGGTGAAGTGCTCGGCGGTGCCCCGGCGGCCGCAGTAGTCGTTCATCAGGTGGGCTCCCTCGACGAGGAGGCCGGAGTCGACGCCCAGGCAGCCGTGGCCGAAGACCGGGTGGAGGGAGCGGAGCAGGTAGCGGTCCCCGCCGGACGGTTCCAGGACGTAGGTGGGGACGGCGCCGGGGCAGGCGACTTGGGTGACGCGGCCGCCGCTGTCCTCGGTGGTGGACTCGCCCAGGCAGAGGCCGGAGCCGGTCGGCCGGATCCGGTACGCGCCCGGGACGAGGGGGAGTGCCGGGCGGGAGGGGGCTGCGCTGTCCCGGGGTGGGGGCGGGGGTGGGGGCGGGTCGTCCAGGAGCTGGGAGCCGCCGACCAGGCCCCCGAGGACGGCCACGGCGGTCCCCAGCAGGGCGGCGCGGCGGAGGAGGCGCCGGGGGCGGGGCGGGCGACCAAGGGGCGAGGCGGGTGGTGCGGTTGTCTCGGGGGTCGGCTCGGGGCCGTCCCCGCCGGCCGCGATGCGGGCGCGGGCCTCGAACCAGGCGGTGGCGTCTCCCTGGTGGCCGCAGGCCAGCAGGAAGGCGCTCAGCAACTCGGGCCGCGGCAGCTGGTCGTGGCGCAGGACGGTGGCCAGGGTGCTGCGCGGGAGCACCTCACCGTGCTCGGCGGCGCGCTGTTCCAGGGCGCGGTAGGTCAGGCCGGACCGTTCCCGCAGGTGTCGCAGGAGTGCGACGAACTCGGCCGCGTCCTTGGCCCGGGAGGGCTCCGGGGGCGGCGGGGAGGGGCTCATGCCGCGATTCTCGCCGGGTGGTGTGCGGCGGAGCCATGCAGATTTGAGCCGTTCATGACCAAAAAGAGGCTCCCGCTGGTTCGGCCGCCCCCCCGTGGTGCGGCCGAACCGGCGGGGACCGGGTCGGGCTCAGTACCAGGCGGTGCCCCAGCCGGAGCACTCCAGGACCTGGCTGCCGTTCAGCGAGCAGACCTGGAAGGTGAACTGATCGCCCGACTTCATGCCGGTGCTGGGCTTCTGGTTGGAGGACTGGCCGTTGTTGCCGCTCTGCCAGCGGTGCCAGAGCGTGCCGGTGAGGCTGCTGTTGACCTTCTTCCAGACCACCCGGGTGGCGTTCGTGTCGTCGGCCCGGTTGTCCCAGAGGCGGAAGGTGTCGGTCTCGCTGATGTACTCGACGCCCGCGAGGTTGTTGGGGGTGCGTAGTGCGGTGGTCTTGGCGGTGGCGGGTGCCACGGCCAGGGACACCGCTGCCACGGCCGTGGCGGCCGTGACGAGCGTGCGGCTCAGGTGCTTGTTCATGACTGCTCCTCGGCTCGGGCCCCGTGGCCCCGGCAGGACGTCCGGGGTGGGGCGGCACGAGCCTGCGGACCGGCCGTGGAGCGGGTCAAGGCCGGCCGGACGTCCGGGACACCGTCCGCCGCCGGGACACGGCCGACCTGCGCAGTCCCGTTCCGTCCGGGACGGCTGACGGACGGTCAGGCGAGGCGCAGGTCGACGTAGGGGACGGTGTCGCCGGGGAGGGTGTAGCGGTCGGTCTCGGTGAAGCCGTGGCGGAGGGCGAAGAGGAGGCCGTCGTGGTTGGACTCCAGGACGACGGTGAGGATGCCGGTGGCGCCGGCGCCGCGGGCGTGTGCGAGCTCGTGGCGGTACAGGGCGGTGCCGTGGCCCCGGCGGCGGTGGGCGGGGAGGATGCGGGCGATCACGGTGGTGGCGGGTTCGTCCTCCGCGGGCGGGCGGACGGTGGCGCAGCCGATCGGCTCGCCGTCGAGGCGGGCCAGGGTGAGGCGGTTGCGGGTGGCGCGTTCGCGGATCTCGTCCAGGGTGAGGAGGTGGGTGGGGATGACCGTGTTGTGGACGCGCTGCCAGTCGAGGAGGTCGGACTCGCCGTCCACGACGCTGATCTGAAGATCGCTCATGGGCGGTAGCGAAGCGGGCGGGCGGCCGGGCCGTCAATCGGTTTCGGCGGGGAGGCGGGGAGGCGGGGAGGAGACGGGGAGGACGCGGACGGGCCCCGGCACCGCGGGGCGGTGGCGGGGCCCGTCCGGAACCGACGTGCCGTCAGGGGCTGACGGCCAGCACCAGGTAGGCGCCCATCACGGCGAGGTGGACGCCGCCCTGGAGCGGGGTGGCGCGGCCCGGCATGACGGTGAGGGTGCCGACCGCGATGGTCAGGGCGAGCAGCACCATGTGGGTGGAGTCGAGCCCGAGCACCAGCGGCCCGCTCAGCCAGACCGAGGCGACGGCCACGGCGGGGATGGTGAGGCCGATGGAGGCGAGGGCGGAGCCGTGGGCCAGGTTGAGGCTGGTCTGCATGCGGTTGCGCCCGGCCGCCCGGACGGCGGCGATGGTCTCGGGGGCGAGCACCAGCATGGCGATCACCACGCCGACCACCGAGGAGGGCAGTCCGGCGTCGGCCACGGTGCGCTCGATGGTGGGGGAGACGCCCTTGCCGAGGCCGACCACCGCGACCAGGGCGAGGCCGAGCAGCGCCAGGCTGATCCAGGCCTGCTGCCTGGTCGGCGGCTCGGCGTGGTCGTCGTCGTGGCCGCCGTCCTCCAGGACCTTGCCGGTGGCGGTGACCGGCAGGAAGTAGTCGCGGTGGCGCACCGTCAGGGTGCCGACGAACAGGCCGTAGACGAGCAGTGAGGCGGTCGCCGCGAAGACCAGCTGGGTGGTGGAGAACTGCGGCCCGGGCTTGCTGGTGGTGAAGGTCGGCAGCACCAGGCTGAGCGTGGCCAGGGTGGCGATCGCGCTGAACGCGGCACCGGTCCCCTCGGCGTTGAACACCGCGACCCGGTGGCGCAGCGCGGTCACCAGGATCGAGAGGCCGACGATCCCGTTGCAGGTGATCATCACGGCGGCGAAGACGGTGTCCCGGGCCAGGGTGGCGTTCTTCTCGCTGCCGTCGGCCATCAGCGTGACGATCAGGGCCACCTCGATGATGGTGACCGCCACGGCCAGCACCAGCGAGCCGAACGGTTCACCGACCCGGTGGGCGATCACCTCCGCGTGGTGCACCGCGGCCAGCACGGCGCCCGCCAGGAACAGCGCCACCACCACGACCACCGGACCGGACAGTGATCTGCCCCAGGTGCAGGCGAGCAGCACGAAGGCGAGTACGGGTACGAGGGTGGTCCATTTCACAGCTTCACGACGGGCCTGGGCGTTCATGACCTCGAGTTTTCCAGCCGTGGAGGTCCTGGCACGAAGGCCCCGCCGCCCTCGGCGTGTCGCCCGCGGCGGCCCCGGCCCGGTGGGGCGGGGGCCGCCGCGGGTGACGGCGCGTCAGTGTCCGGCGTGCAGCGAGTCGGTGGCCTTGATCTGCTTCCAGGACCGGGGCTCCTGCGGGGTGGCGGCCTTGGCGAGGCCCGCCGGGGCGGGGGTGGTGGCGGTGCCGGGGGCCGGCTTGCCGGGGGTGAGCAGCCAGCTGTCGAGCAGGGCGTTCAGCGGCTTGCCGGAGATCCGCTCGGCGTACGCGCGGAAGTCGGCCAGGCTCGCGTTGCCGAGCCGGTGCTCGGCGGGCCAGCCGCGCAGGATGGCGAAGAAGGCCTGCTCGCCGACGGCGTTGCGCAGCGCCTGGACGGCCAGCGCGCCGCGGTCGTAGACGGCGCTGTGGAACTGGTTGTCCGGGCCGGGGTCGCCCGGCAGCACCTGCCACCACGGGTCCTCGGCCGGACGGGAGGCGTACGTCCAGTCGGCCAGCTCCTGGGCGGTGCCCTCGCCCTCGTGCTCGGACCAGAGCCACTGGGCGTAGCGGGCGAAGCCCTCGTTCAGCCAGATGTCGCTCCAGCGCTCCAGCGAGACGCTGTCGCCGTACCACTGGTGGGCCAGCTCGTGGGCGACCACGGAGGTGTTGGAGCCGGCGGCGAAGACCTTGGGGCTGTAGAAGACCTGACCCTGCGTCTCCAGGGCGTACCGGGTGGGCACGTTGGGGACGTAGCCGCCGACGGTGGCGAAGGGGTACGGGCCGAACTGGGTGGCCAGCCAGTCGGTGATCTCGCCGGTGCGCTCCAGGCTGGCGCGGGCGGCGCCCTCGTACTCGCCGAGGTCGCGGCTGTAGGCGGTGATGACCGGCACGCCGGCGGCCGTGGTGGTGGTCGTGGTGTCCAGGTCGAAGCGGCCGACGGCGAGGGTGGCCAGGTAGGTGGCCTGCGGCTTGGTCTGGCGCCAGCTGTACCTGGTCCAGCCGAGCTTGGAGGACTGGCCGACCAGCGCGCCGTTGCTGATCGCCTGGGTGCCGTCCGGCACGGCCACCGAGACGTCGAAGGTGGCCTTGTCGGTGGGGTGGTCGTTGCTCGGGTACCACCACCAGGAGCCCTCGGGCTCGTTGGCCGCGACCCCGCCGTCGGGGGTGCGCTGCCAGCCGGTCCAGCCGTACACCTTCCTGCTGGAGGGCACGTCGGCGTACCGGACGACGACGGTCACCTTCTTGCCCTTGGCCAGCGGGACGGCCGGGGTGATCTCCAGCTCGTGGTCACCGGTCGCGGCGAACTTCGCCTGACGGCCGTTCACCTGCACGTCCTGGACGGCGAGGGCGAAGTCCAGGTTGAAGCGGGCCAGCGCCTCGGTGGTGGTGGCCAGGATGGTGGCCGTCCCGGAGAGCTGGTCGGTGGCCGGCTGGTAGGTCAGGCGCAGGTCGTAGTGGGAGACGTCGTAGCCGCCGTTGCCGTAGTCCGGGTAGTACGGGTCGCCCACCCCCGCGGAGCCGAACGGGGCCGTGCCCGCGGTGGCGGGTTGGGCCAGGAGCAGGACGGCTGCTGCGGCGGCGGCGAGGGTCAGCCTGGTGCGCACGGGGTCCTCCGGTGCGTCGAGTTCGGACGGGGTCGTTCGACGCTAGAGGGTGCGGGGCGGGCGGGGGCGGGGATCGGCGCCGCCGTTATGAAATGTTCACGCCAGTACATCCACCGCAACGGGCCGGACGGACAACTTTGGTGACGGTTCGTCGTACAGCGGTTCGTCTGACGGTCCGTCGTACGGCGGTTCGTCGTGTGACGGTCCGTCGTACGGGCGGAACTCGTTGTCGGCGGCGAGCACCTCGCTGCGCAGCGGCGAACCGGCGGCGGCCCGCGCGGCGGCGACGGCCGGGTGGGAGAAGGAGACGGTCAGGATGTACGGGGGCGGGCCGGTGATGGAGTTGTGGCTGTCGATGGGATGGGAGAGCCCCCGCCCGATCCGGGTGAGGTCCTGGCCGGGGCAGATCGCCAGTGCCTCCAGCCGGACGGAGGCGCCGGCCGGGGCGTCGATCCCGCCGTCCGGGGTGCGCGGGGTGCCCTCGACGAGGGTCACCGGGAGGTGGTGGCCACCGGCCACCAGCCCGTCGGGGCCCTCGATCTCGACGGTCACGCCCTCGGTGCCCAGGGAGGCGGGGAGGGTCAGCGGCACCCGGCCGGGGGCGACGCCGAGGCCGATCTCGAACGCCCCCGGGTCGTCGCCGGAGAGTCGCATCGAGCCGTAGTGGGTGAGCACGAGCTGCGGTCCCTTGCCCTGCGAGGCGGACTCGTACGGCGGGAGGGCGTACCGGTGCACGCCCTTGGCGCCGCACCTGCTCCCCATCGAGGTGCCGCCGCCGGGGAGCGCCACGTCCCTGGCCGGGCCCACGACCGGGGTGCGGGCACCCCGTCCGCCGCGGTCGCCACGGTGGGCGGGGGAGAAGTCCGCGTACTGGACCGCCCCCGCCGTGACCAGCAGCCCGCAGAGCACGGCGAGCGCGAGCCGACCCCGGCGGTCGAGCCAGCGCGAGGCCCGGGCCGACAGCGGATCGGACGGCGACCAGCGGCGGCCGCCCGGATCGACCGGCGCCTCCTCCCGCCACCTGGCCGCGAGCATCCGGGCCCGGGCCGAACCCTCCTGCGCGGAGGCGCCCCTGACGAAGTCCTCGTCGAGGCGGACACCGTCGAAGGGGGCCGGCCCGGAGGCGTCGTGCTCGGGGCAGTGCGGGTCGGAGCAGGGCAGGTCGGGGTGGCGCGGGCCCGGGTGGCGCGGTTCTGGATCTTCGGCTGTCGGCACGGCTGAAGTATGCACCGGGGCACCGACGGCCCGGTCGGTAGGGTGGGGCGGTGATCATTCCGCTGCCGCACGGCGACTTCCGGGCCTACCTGTTCGACTGCGACGGGACCGTCGCCGACTCCATGCCCGTCCACCACCGGGCCTGGAGCCGGGCCGTCGGCGAGTGGGGCGGCGAGTTCCCCGAGGACCTCTTCTACGCCTGGGGCGGTCGCCCGGTCGCCGACATCGTCGCGGACCTGAACGGGCGTCAGGGCCTGGCCATGCCGGTCGCCGAGGTGGCCCGCCGCCGCGAGGAGCTCTACCGCGAGCTGCTCCCGGAGGTCACCCTGCTGCCCGGCATCCTGCCGCACATCGAGGAGGCCCACCGGCACCGGCGCTCGGCCGTGGTCTCCGGCAGCACCCGCGACTCGGTCCTCGCCTCGCTGACGGCGCTCGGCGTGGCGGAGTCGTTCGAAACGCTGGTCTGCGCCGAGGACGTCACCCGGCCCAAGCCCGACCCGGAGGGCTTCCTGCTGGCCGCCCGCCGGCTGGGCGTCGAGCCGCGGCACTGCCTGGTCTTCGAGGACTCCCCGCTCGGCCTGGCGGCGGCGGCCGCCGCCGGGATGGCCGCCGTGGACGTGCTCGCGCCGCGCGGCTGACCGGGGCCGGCCGGAGCACCGGGGCCGGCCGGGGCTGACCATGCGTCAGGCGGCTACCAGGTGCGGCCCTCCGGGAGACCGGCGAGACCGGGAGCGGAGAGGTGCAGGACCTCGTAGCGCTCCTCGTCCGCGGCGCCGTCGGGGCGGGCCTCGGCCAGCAGGACGAAGCGGAGCAGCTGCCAGTGGTGCGGGTCCAGGGCCAGTGCGGCGGTGTGGACGTCCTCCTGCCGGGCCAGGTCGGCGAGCTCCTCGGTCTCCCGGGCGATCAGCGCGGAGAGGCCGAGGCCGTCGCGCTCCGGGTCGGGGTCGACCGGCACCGCGGTCAGCCGGCGGGAGGCGGCCCGCGGCACGGTCGCGCGGGCCGGCCCGGCGTGGCAGGCCAGCCCGGTCCAGTGCAGCGCGGCCGGGCGGCCGAAGTCCCGCAGGATGTTCTGGAAGCCGCCGCCCCCGACCAGGAAGCGGGCCATCTCCCCGGTGTCGTTCCAGAGGTAGAACGGGGCGTACTGGTTCACCGGCGAACCCTGCTCACCGCGCTCGCGGACCAGGTACGCCTTCAGCCCGAGCCCGGCCCGGTCGTCCAGGACGTGCCCGCCGACGGCCACCCGCTTGCGGATGATCCCCATGTCGTAGTCGGCGGGCAGGGTGAGCTCGTACTGCTTGGCGTACACGGTGGGACCTCTCCGGCGGCGGGCGGTGTGACGGGACGTCAGGCGGTCACCCTAGATGCTCTTCGTACCGCCGGACGGTCGTACGGCAGGATGTCCCGGCAGATGTGTCACCCCGCACGGAGAAGCGAAGAGAGGCGGTACTCCATGTACCCACCCCCGCCCAGGCCACCGTACTTCGAACGGGCCTGGTGGTGGCTGCCCGAGGAGGAGCGGCGGCGCCGACGTGAGCAGCGCCGTGCCTGGGAGCGCTACAAGGCCCAGCGGAAGGACAACGACCCGTCCGACATAGCGGACTGCTGCACCGGCAACGGTGGTGGCAGCGGCGGGTTCTGCGGCGGCGGTGGCGGTGGCGGCAGGGGTGGCGGCGGAGGTGGGGGCGGTGGCGGCTGCGGTGGCGACGGCTGCGACGTCTGCCTGATCGCGATGATCCCGGTGGTCTTCACCTCCGGCCTGCGCGCCGTGCTGAACGCCCACCGCGCGCCCCGGCTCCCCGGCGGCCGCGCCTCCGCCTTCCTGCACGGCTCGGTGGAGCACTACCGCACCCGGATCAGCCCCACCCGCCCCGCCTGCTGCCCGTACACGCCGAGCTGCTCGACCTACGCCGTGCAGGCCCTGCAGCGCCACGGCGCGCTGCGCGCCGTCCGCCTGACGGCCGGTCGGCTGCGGCGCTGCCGCCCGGGCACCCGGGGCGGCAGCGACCCGGTGCCGGAGTAGGACGTCAGTCCAGCGGCAGCGCGGTGAAGAGCGCCTCGGTGAACGTGGTCACCCCGGTGAAGCCGAGGCGCTCGTAGAGGCGGACGGCGGTGGCGTTGTCGGCCCGGACGTTGAGCCCGATGTGGTCGGCCGTCTCCGCCAGCCGGCGGCAGAGGGCGGCCACGCAGGCCGCCGCCGCGCCCCGGCCCCGCAGCTCGGGCAGCGTGGTGACGTTCCCCAGCACCGCCACCCGCTGCGCCGGTGACCACGCGTGCACCCCGGCCACCGCGGCCAGCCGCCCCTCGTGCCGGACCCCGACGTACTGGCCGGTGTCGAGCATCCGGTCGTCGAACCAGTTGCCGGGGTAGGCGGCGGCGAACAGCCCCAGCAGCTCCGGGAGTTCGTCCCGCCCGAGCACCGTGGGCTCCCAACGGCCGGGCCGGTGGCCGGCGGTGGGCGCGGGATCGGTGAGGACCATCCGCAGGAGCGTGTCGCGCCCGCTGAGCCGGTACGAACCCTCCAGCACCTTGGCGGCCCCGTCCGGCAGGTGCCCGATGAACCGCCGCGGCAGCACCGGCAGCAGCGCGGCGGCCAGTTCCTCCGCCCCGGCCGCCCGCTCCGGCCGCGCCGACACCAGCACCGTCGGGGTGTCCCCGACCGCGTACAGCAGCGCCACCGGGCCCTCGTCGCCGGTCGCGTACCAGCTGGTGTGCGGCCACAACAGGTCGTCCAGGTCGCCGAGTTCGAGCAGGTGCGGCGCGGGGTCGCGGAGCAGGCGGGCGGCGAGGGCGGCCCGGTCGTGCAGGCCGTGCAGGCTGTTCGGGGACATCCCGTCACCCTACCCGCGCGGCCCGGGCCGCCCGCCCCGCGGTGGGTCAGCCGTAGTAGCCGGACGCCCCGGCCGAGCCGGCGAAGAAGGCGGTGGAGGGGAGGTACTGCGCGGTGGTCGCCTCGACCGGGAGCGGGCCGGGGCGGTGCAGCTCGGTGTGGTGGTTCCGGCGGTTGCCGACCTGGTTGATCCTGTGCAGGACGGACTTGACGGTCGCGACGATGTGCTTCACGTGTCCACCTCCGGTGGTCCGGGGGAGTCGTTCCACTCCCTCGGTGATCACGCTAGGCGCCTCCGGCGCTCCCGTGGAAGGGAGTTGAGCGAAACCTGAGCCAGGTGGTTCCGTCGGCCCGTACGCCACCCGTCGGCCCTCCGCCCGCACGGTCCCGCCGGGCCGCCGCCGCACCGTTGCGCGAGCGCGCCGCCGCGGCGGAGGCGGAGGGCCGACGGAGGGTCACCGCTTGGTGGCGAAGGTCTCCAGCTGGCCCTTGGCCTGGGCCTCGACGGCGAGTTGGGCGCCGATCATCACCTGCGGGGAGCCGATCTCCTTGGACGGGCAGAAGCGGGCGTCCTTGACCGGGACCGAGATGAACAGCGCCTCCTCGTTGCGGACCAGGACCAGCTGGTTGCCGGTGGTGCAGGCGGCGTTGGGCGCGGTGGGCGGGGAGGAGAGCCAGCTGACGGCCTGGAAGAGCGACTCGCCGGGGCCGAGGATCGTCGCGTTCGCCCGGTCGGTGACGAACTTGACGTCACCGATCACGCCGGTGACCAGCTTCTGGAAGGTGCCGGCCCCGTCGGTGCGGACGTCGGCCGGGCCGTAGAGCTTGCAGGGCTTGGCGGAGACGTTGGTGAGCTTGACGACGCCGGACCAGCGCGGGGCGGCGCTCTTGTCCAGCCCGGTCAGCACGCCGGTGACGTCGGTCTCCTTCTCCGAGCCGCCGCAGGGCGCGGCGTCGGGCCGGCCGGTGGAGCTCGGGGTGGCGGTGTCCTTCGGGGAGGCGCTGCCGCCGGTGCCGGCCGAGGGAGAGGGTGAGGGGGTGGTGGCGGCCGGGCTCTTGGCGTCACCGGCCGCCACCGGGGTCCCCGAGGAGCTGCAGGCACTGAGCGCGAGGACCGCGCAGGCCAGGGCGGTGGCGGCGGTGAGGTGACGGTTCTTCAAGGAGGGCTCCCAGGACGGTGAACGGCCCGCTGCACGGACGGGCCCACACTCTGTACGTCCCGGGTGCGGCGTTCGGTTGCGTCCGCGGCCGGATTTTCTGACGGCGCTCCGTCAGGTGCCGTCGGCGGGGAGGCGGGGGACGTCCGCCCGGTAGAGGCTGACCAGCAGCCCGAACGCCTCGCCGCGCTCCGGGTCCTGATCGGGGTGGGCGGCCGCGGTCTCGATGGAGCGGGCGAGTGCGCGGGCCTGCGCGGGGGTGAGCCAGAGGTGGCTGAGGCGGGTGTGGGTGGTGTCGTCCCGCTCGGGCAGCATCTCGCCGAGCGCGGCCTCCACCAGGAACCGCGCGCCGCCGCCCTCGTCCTCGGGCAGCCGGAAACCGCGGCTGACCAGCTCGAAGTACTGCTCGGTGCCGCCCCGCACCTGCCGGGTCCCCCCGGCCCGGACCAGCCCGGCGTCCTGCAGGACCCGGACGTGGTGGCTGACGGTGCCCTTGGCCAGCCCGGTCGCCTCCGCCAACTGCCGCAGGGTGGCCGGGCGTTGGCGCAGTGCGTTGACCATCCGGTGGCGGACGGGGTGGCCGAGGGCCTTGAAGTGCGCGGGGGAGTCGAGCACCAGGGGCTCGTCGTCCTCGGTGGGCCGGGGTTCCATGCGGAAAGTGTCCATGGAATTCGACGCTTTGACAATCGGCCCCGCCGCACCCCAGACTCCTGCCCAGCCGAAAGCGTCCACATTTCTCGACGCTTTCCCGTTCTCAGGGGGAACCACCGTGCCCGTCTCCACCGCCCGCATCGCCACCGCCCAGGCCGACCACCTCCTCCACCTCCTCCGCTCCGCCGCCCCGCTGGACGGCGGACATCGCCTCGCCCGGCCCGACGGCGGCATCTGCACCTTCGCCGTCACGGCGGACGCCCTGGAACTGACCGCCACCGCCCCGGACGCCGCCGCGCTGGCGGGCATCCGACGCACCGTCACCCGGCTGCTCGCCGAGGCCCCCGCCGCAGAGTGGAGCGGCCCGTACGACGGGGACGACCTGGAGACCACCCACCCGGTCGCCGCCGCGTACGCGCTCGCCCACTGCACCCCCGCCGATCCGGTGCTACACGAGCTGGAGGTGGAGACCCGCACCCGCACCGGCGGGGCCGCCCGGATGCAGGTCTCGCACGACGAAGGTGCCTTCCTGACCATGCTGACCCGGCTGGTCGGCGCCCGCCGCGCCGTGGAGGTCGGGGTCTTCACCGGCTACTCCTCGCTCTGCATCGCCCGAGGCCTGGCCGACGGCGGCCGCCTGCTCGCCTGCGACGTCAACGAGGAGTGGGCCTCGATCGCCCGCGGCCACTGGGAGCGGGCCGGCGTCGCGGAGCGGATCGACCTGGTGATCGCCCCCGCCCTGGACACCCTGCGCGCCCTCCCGGCCGAGCCCGAGCTCGACCTCGCCTTCGTCGACGCCGACAAGACCGGCTACCCCGCCTACTACGAGGAGCTCGTCCCCCGGCTGCGCCCCGGGGGCCTGATCGTGCTGGACAACGTCTTCCTCGGCGGCCGCGTCCTGGACCCGGCCTTCGACGGCCCGGATCACCGCGCGATCCGCGAGCTCAACGCCTTCGTCGCGGCCGACCCCCGGGTGGAGGCGGTCATGCTGCCGCTGCGCGACGGGGTGACGGTCGCCCGCAGGCGGTGACGGCCGTCCATGGGCGGGGAGCGCGAACGTCCGTCCGCCACGGTCGGGGTGAGGCGTCGTCAGGTGGTCGCCGACGCGCGCGACTTCGGTGGCGTCGAACTTCTGGAAGCACTTGACCAGAGCAGTGATTAGGCACCATATTACTTCTCGTGACCCCGCAGCCCGAGTTCGACCCCGGTGCCCCCAGTCTCGACCAGGCGCGCCGCCAGATCGCCCGCTACGGCCTCGCGGCCGACCCGCAGGCGGTGCTGGTCGCGGCCCGGCTGATGGCGGCCGGCACCCGGATCGGCCAGGCCGGTGAGGTCCACTTCGGCCGCTTCGGCCTCTCCACCGGCCGGTACCGGCTGCTCGCCGACCTGGAGGACCACGGCGGCGAGAAGTCGCCGTCCCAGCTCGCGGCGAGCCTCGGTGTCTCCCGGGCGACCGTGACCGGCCTGGTCGACGGGCTGGAGCGGGAGGGGCTGGTGGCCAGACGTCCGTCCGCCGAGGACGGGCGGGGGAACGTGGTGATCCTCACCGCGCGCGGAGCCGATCGGCTCCGCGCCCTGGCGCCGGAGCACTTCGCCCGGATGCAGGCGATGGTCGGCGGGCTCTCCGACGAGGAGCGTGCCACCTTCCTCGACCTGCTCTCCCGGGTGGTGGCGGGCATCGACGCACTCACCGGGGACTGATACCCCCTCAGGCGGGCCGTACCGCGGCCCGCCTTCCTTCGACCCTATTAGTTAGGGACCTAAGTACAAGTCTTGGGTCTCCCGTCGACCAATGGAAAGGGACCGTTCATGAGCAAGAGAAGTTCGGACGCTCCGGCGCCGTACGTCCTGTGGAAGGAAGTGCTGCCCGCCTACGTCATGCCCGCCGTGATGGCGGGCGCCGGCGGCCTCGCCTCCGGCCAGCCGCAGTTGGTGGTCGCGGCCCTCACCACCATCGGCGGCACCTCCGCCCTGGTGGCCGGCACCCTCACCGTCGCCCTGCACCGCCGCCCCCTCCCGGCCCGCCCGCCGAGGACCCCACGGCTGCTCGCGGCCCTCGCCGCGGGCCTGGCCGGCGCCGCGGCCGGCCTGGCCGTCGGGCTCGCCGCCTCCCAGCTGCTGCCGCTGATCCCCGCGCTCGACGGCAGCCCGTGGCCCGGCCGGCTGCCCGCCGACCTCGCCATCTCCTCGGCGATAGCGAGCACCATCGCCACCTTCCGCTGGCGCGGCAGCCGCACCTCCGCCTCCGCTCCTTCCCCCGCCTCTCCCGCCTCCGAGCCCGCCCCGGCTCCCCACTTCGAACGGCAGCCCTCGTGATCGTCGTCATGGGCGCCTCCGGCGCCACCGGCAGTGCCACCCTCCAGGCGCTCGCCGCCCGCGGAGTACCGACCCGCTCCCTCACCCGCGACCCGGCCGCACTCGCCGGCACCCTCGACGGGCCCGCCCGCGCCACCACCGAGGTCCTCGCCGCCGACGCCGCCGACCCGGACTCCCTCCGGGCCGCCTTCAAGGGCGCCGACCAGCTCTTCCTCACCATGGCCAACAGCCCGCAGCAGGTGCGGTACGAGCTCGACGCCGTCGAGGCCGCGCTCGACAGTGGGATCGGACACATCGTCAAGATCTCGGCCCCGGCCGCCGAAGCGGACTCGCCGGTCGAGATCTCCCGGGGCCACCACCTCATCGAGGAACGGCTGCGCGCGACCGGCATCACCACCACCGTCCTGCGGCCGTACGCCTTCATGCAGAAGCTGCTGCTGCTGGCGCCCGGCGTCGCCGCCGCCGGAGTGGTCACCGGCGCGATGGGCGTGGCGCGCTGCAACTACGTGGACGTCCGCGACATCGGCGAGCTCGCCGCCGAGACCCTCACCCGCCCCGAGCTGGCCGGCGGCACCTACCCGCTGACCGGCGGCCGGGCCTACAGCTACCCCGAACTCACCGACCTGCTCGGCGGGTTGCTCGGCCGGACGGTCCGCTACGTGGACCTCGGACCGGACGGTCTCCGGGCCCACCTGGTCGAACGGGCCGGGATGCCGGAGTGGCTGGCCGCCCACGTGGTGGAGATCCAGCAGCTCGCGGTGGTCCGGGAGGAGCGGCCGGACGACACCTTCCGGCGGGTCACCGGGCGGGACCCGCGCACCCTGGAGGCCTTCCTCGCCGAGAACCTCCACCGGTTCCGCTGACCACGGGGGCGCCGTGCCGGTGGCCGACGGCACGGCGCCCGGGGCCGGTCCCCGTGGTGACGCGGTCCTCCCTTCGGGTGGGCCGGGGTTCGACGGGAGGTGTGGCGGGCAGAGCCCGTTCCATGACGAACTCCTCCGCATCCTCGCCCGCCTCCTCCGCCTCGTCGGCCGGTCGCCGGTCGCGCCACCGCCGCCCGGCGCGGCCCGCCGCCGGCGGCGGCCAGGCCCACCGCGTCCCGGCGCCGCCCCGGCCCGCCGGCCGCGGCGGGTGCTGCCGCACCTGGTCCAGCGAGCACCGCGAGCGGGGCGGCCAAGTGGTGCGCACCACCTGGCACGAGCCGGCCTGCACGGCCACGACGCGGGGCCGCAGGTGACGGGCCCCTCGGACCGCCGGGGCCCGGCCGCGCGGTTCGCGGTGGGGAGCACGGCGGTGCGCCGGGACGTGTACCGGGAACGGGTGTGGACGGCGATGCCGCACCGCGTACTGGCCGACGGCGGGGACACCCTCGACCTGGCCTACTGGCCCGGCATCACCAGCCTCGCCCCGACCGCCTGGATCGCCTCGCTGACGACCGACGCCGAGGCCAACCGCCGGCAGTGCCTGGCCGACCTGGCAGCCGGCACCTGGACCCTCGACCCCCACCGCTGGACCGGCACCGCACTGCGCAGCACCTTCCTGGAGGGCGAGCACTTCTCCGTCCACCGCTTCCAGAACGCGGCCTCGGGCGAGCCCGTCCGCTGGTACGTCAACTTCGAACTCCCCTTCCGCCGCACCGCGTCGGGGATCGACACCATGGACCTGGCCGTGGACCTGGTCGCCACCCCCGACCTCTCGGCCCACCACTGGAAGGACGAGGAGGAGTACGCCCAGGTACGGCGCCTCGGCGTGGTGGACGACCACCTGCACGCGGAGGTGGAGCGGGCGAGGGAGCGGGCCCTCGGCATGCTCCAGGACCGCGTCGGCCCGTTCGCGGAGCCCTGGCGGGCGTGGGCCCCCGACCCGTCCTGGCCGGACCCGCTCCTGCCGGAGGGCGCCGGCCGGGCGTGACCGCCGCGTCGGTGCACGACGCCGGGGAGGGTGGGGCACACCGGCCGTCCTGCCTGAGCCGGTGACGAACCGTCAGCGGAACGAGCGTGGGCGGTGGCGGTATTCGGCCGACCGGGTGGGTTTGCGGCTCGTGCGGCCCGGGGTTCGGCTGAACGAGTTACGGAGCGTGACTTTCCGCTGACCCGTTTGCCATGATCGGACTCATGCGAACCTTCGGCAAGGCGTTCGGCGCCTTCATTGCGGCATGCGCTCTTTCGGCCCTCCCCACCACCGCCTTCGCGGACAACGCCGCCGGTCAGTCCGGCAGCGGCAACGTCGCCATCGGCCAGGGCTCGGGCGCCGACGGCGGTGGCGTCTCCTCCAACTACGCGAACGTCACCTCGGTGACCGCCACCGGCTCCAACGTCGGCAACAACCTCGACCTCTGGCCCGGCGCGGTCCTGGTCGTCCCCACCGGCCACTGAGGCCCGACGCCCGCCCCACCTGAGACCACCCGAGGGTCCCGGCCGTAGCGCTACGGCCGGGACCCTCCGTCACGTCCTGACGGCCCCTCAGTTGCCGCCCTGGCACGACCCGGCCTCGACGTCGGGGACCGCGTCGCCGCTGCCGGAGCGTCACCGAGCCGGACCGGCCACGGTGTCGATGGGCAGCAGAGGGTAGCTCTCCCGCCTCGGCCTCGGCAGGAGGTCGGCCAGTTCCGCCGGAGGCTCCCCGCCCTCGCCGACGGCCTCGACGTACGCCTTCGCCTGGTGGGGGCCGAGCAGCGGCGCCTGCTTGCGCAGGTGGCGTATCGCGGCCAGTCGCCCGTCGGAACGGACGAGCGCCCGGACGGCCGCGACCAGGGGATCCGGCTCGTCCGGGGGTCGTACGCCCTTGACCTGCCGAAGGTAGAGCTCCTCCCAGCGGTCACTGACGAAGGTGGTGACCGGGATGTGGTGGATGCTCCCGTCCTGCCGGTCGACGAGGTACGGCCCCTGGCCGATGAGCACGTCCCCGGGGTCGCGGCTGCGGAGGTACTCCACCGACTGCACGGAGACCAGCCACCCGAAGGCGTGCTCGTAGGCGTCGGCCACGGCCGGCGCGGGCGACAGCGCCATCCACGGCGACTCCTGCCGCTGCCTCGACAACAACGCCTCGACCAACTCCACCGCGCGTTCTTTGGTCACCACGTCCCCCATCCTTCACCGCGGCACAACCGGATTTCCGGGCGCGGCCCGAGGAGACGGTCCTCCGGGGCTGACGCTTCGGGGGAAGGCGGGAGATCGCTTGCTAGGGTCTGATCCTGACTTCCCGCCGGTCAAGGGACCGGAGGGGAGGACGGGAAGCGCTCGGGAGGTCGGTCCCGTGCGGTCTGAGACGGCATCAGAGAGGGATCAGGAGACGGACATGACCGGTGCCTCGCCGCAGCAGACCCCACAGCAGACACCGGACGCGATCGACGCGCTGCTCGGCGCCGGTCCGCGCCGCGCCGTCCCGCTGCCCGAACCGGCCGAACGCAAGCGCCTGCGCACCGAGTACGGGCTGACCAAGGCCGAGACCGCCGCGGCCCTGGACGTCAGCGCCGGCACGCTCACCGCCTGGGAGTCGGGACAGCGCGAACCGCAGGGGGAGGGGCGGGCGGCGTACGCCCGTCTGCTGGAGGGCATGGCGGCCCGCCTCGCCCCGGCTCCGGCTCCGCCCGTGCCGGTTCCCGCTCCGCCCGTCGCTCCGGCAAGTCCCGTTCCGGCTGCGGCCGGTGAGGTCGTGGTGGAGTTGGACCGCACGGCGGCAGGGGAGTTGGTGGTCGCGGAGCCCCAGGCGTGCGTGCGTTGCGGCCGTCCGACCCCGTACCGCGCCCAGGGGCGTCCGGTGCACATGGGCGGTTGGTGCACCCCGGCCCCGGACGGCGCTCCCCAGGCCCCGGCGGCTCCCGTCGCCACTGCCACCGCCCCCGCTCCTGCTCCCGTACGTCCCCGCACGCCGTCCCGTGCCTCCGCTCCCAAGAAGGCGCCCGCCAAGTCGGCTGCGGCGCAAGCGGATTGGGAGCAGGCGGCGGCCGCCCGCTTCCCCGCCGGCCCGCTCGCGGTGCTCGACGTCGCCGCCGACGGCCGGAGCCTGGTGGCGTACCTCGCCGACGGGACCCCGGCCGCGACCGCGCCGTCCGCCCGTACGTTGGCCGCCGCCGTCGAGTGGGCGCTGGAGGCCGGGTTCGGCCAGGGGCGGCTGCACCGCCACGGCCGCGACGGCGATCCGCTGCTGGTCCTCACCGACACCGCGCTCGCGGAGCTCGGCCTGCCCCGCGCGGGCCGGGACGAGAAGCAGGACTTCGTCCCCCGTCTGGGCCAACTCCCCAAGAACCACCGGGCGGTGAAGGCACTGGAGAAGGCCGGCTGGCTGCTCACCCAGCGCGGTCTCGGCCCGTGGGCCCGGATCTACCGCACGCCGGAGGACGGCCGCCGTCAGTGCGTCCAGCTCTGCGTGCCCGCGTGGGGCGCCCTCGCCTCCGGCGGCTGGGCCGTACCGGACGGGCCCGACGGCGTCGACGCCCCCGGCCTCGCGCGCCTGCTCGGCACGTACGCCACCCGGGTGCTGACCCCGCGCGGTTCGACGGCCGTCAGCGGTCTCGAACTGGTCACCTCCCTGCGCCCGCCGACCCGCGCGGTGCGCACCGAGAGCGGCTGGACCTCGGGCCCGGTGGAGGGCTCCCGGACGCACGCCTTCGACGCCGCGCCGCCGGAGGTCCCCGACGTGCACCCGCTCGCCCGGGAACGGGACGAGCACGGCGAGTTGGTCACCGAGGCCTGGGACTGGCACCGCCCGCTCACCCCGGCCGAGAGCGCCGCGCCGTTCGCGGTCGGACTCGACGTCAACATGGCCTTCCTCGCCGCCGCCGGCCGCCTCACCCTCCCCCTCTCCGAGCCGGTGCACGAGATCGCCCCGGCCTTCGACAAGCGCATCCCGGGCAGCTGGCTGGCCGACCTCTCCCAGGTCCCCGTCGACCCGCTGCTGCCCAACCCCTTCACCCCGGACGGCAGTCGCCCCACCGGGCCGGCCTGGTACAGCACCGCCAAGCTCGCCTACGCCGCCGAACTCGGCCACCCCGTCCAGCCCGCCGAGGGCTGGCTGCGGCACGAGTCCGGCCCCTACCTCGACCCGTGGCACAAGCACCTGCGGCAGGCCTACGTCGACACCATGGCCGCGCTCGGCGTCCCGCTCGACCTGGCCGACACCGACCCCGTCGCGTTCCTGGACGCCATGGCGGGACTGCGGGACACCGGCGACCCGGCCGAACTCGCCGTGCTGACCGCCATCAAGCAGACCGCCAAGGGCACCATCGGCAAGTTCCGCGAACGCCCGCGCGGCCACGGCTACCGCCCCGGCGAGCGCTGGCCCGCACTGGAACGGCCCACCTGGGACCCGCTGATGCGCGCCCTGGTCATCGACACCGCCACCGTCAACCTGCACCGCAAACTCCGCAAGGCCGCCGCCGAGGGCCGCCACGCCTTCGCGGTGCTCTCCGACTGCGCCGTCTTCGCCTCGGCCGGCCCGGGCGCGCTCGACGTCCTCACCCGGCCCGACGGGACCCTCGGCACCGCGCTGCGCCTCGGGATCAGCCCCGGCCACGTCAAGCACGAGGGCACCCGGCCGATGGCCGAGATCACGGCGCTGATGGCCGACGGCGCCAACCCGGCCCGGTACATCAAGACCGGCGGCGCGGTCTCCGCCGACGAGTAACCGGCATCCCCGGGGCACCACCCGCCCCACACACCGTCAGCACCCTGACAAGGAGGAGCCCGAGCCGTGGGGGAGATCGACGAAGGCCTGGACCGCGTGGAACGCACCCGGCCGATCCCGCAGTCCCTGCCCGCGCGGCTGCGGTTCCTGCTCAAGGGCCACAAGGGCTCGACCAAGGCCCTGGCCGCCGAACTCGGCGTCTCCCAGCGCACGGTCCAACGCTGGCTCAAGGGCACCTCCACCCCCAAGCCCGCGGCGGCGGCCCAGGTCGAGCAGCGGGTGCGGGCGAAGTGGCAGCCGAGGGTCCGTCAGCGGGTGCGGCGGGACGCGGAGAAACGCGGCTTCATGCTCCACCTCCAGGCCCGCTTCGGCTTCACCTCCTCCGCCGGCTCCACCGACGACCCCCGGCCGCGCACCCTCACCCAGCTGATGCCCGGCGAGGTCGCCACCCGTCTCTACGCCGCCCGCGACGCCGGGGCCGGGGCGGCCGAACAGGAGCAGATCCTCGCCGACGCGCTCGGGGAGCACTACTTCAAGGACGGCGGCCACCGCGCCGCCAGCCTCGGCGTGGAGCTGACCGACCTCGAGTGGATCGACATCGAACGCCTGTAGCGTCACCCGGTCCTCGCCAATCCGAACGCATCCCTCATTCCGCGCCCAGTCGGTGCACATCAATGCCGGCTGGATGCCCAACTGACCGCCTTGTCGACCACTTTGGAGTCCACCATGAAGCAGCGGGTTCGCGCCGTGCTCGTCACGCCGGCCGGCACGATGCTCCTGATCAAGCGCATCCGGCCCGGCGTCAACCCGTACGCGGTCCTCGTCGGCGGCGGCGTGGAGGACACCGATGCCACCCTCGAAGAAGCCCTCCTCCGCGAGATCCGCGAGGAGATCGCCGGCGTCGGCCGGATCGAGCGGCCGTTCGCCGAGCTGACCAACGACAAGGGCGAGGTCGAGCACTTCTACGTCGTCGGCATCGAGGACTGGAACTTCGCCGACCGCACCGGTCCCGAGTTCTCCCACGACGACCGCGGCGAGTACCTCCTCGAGGAGGTCCCCCTCACGGTCGAGGCCGTCGGCGCCCTCAACCTGATGCCGCCCCAGGTCAAGGACCGGCTGGTCGCCGCGGTCGCGGCCGGTGACCTGTCGGTCGCCACGGCCTAGCCGGGCCGGTGGAGGAGAGGCGCTGACCGTGCACGACGGAGCGCGGGGGCGGCGGTGATCCCCGGTGCCGGGGCACGGGCTCTCAGGCCGCGTCGCGGTCGCTGCCGAGCGGGCGGCCCGGGCCCAGGTGGGTCGCGGCCTTGGTCAGTGAGCGCAGGGCGATCAGGAGGAGGCCGATGTCGTCGAGGAGGATCGGGTCGGGGAGCAGGTCGACGGGGCTGATCAGGTAGGCGATCGACGCCCAGAAGAGGACCTTGTTCGACATGGGGATGCCGGAGGCCGTCAGGAGCTTGCGCGCCCGGACCAGCTTCACCACCAGGACGGCCGCCGCCACCATACTGGCCACCACCACCGCACCGGCCAGCCACCAGAACACACCGCTGCCTCGGTCCACGTCCCCTGCCCTCCGCCCTGTGTCCTGCGTCCGTTCCGGCCGACGTCCGGGTTCCTTCCCGGCCCTCCGTAGACCGTACACATCGGCCGGCGTCGTTGTCGTCGTCGGACGGCCCGGTCAGCGGCGTACCCGGTACAGCAGGTGGAGCACCCGGTCGCCCTGGATCACCACGTCGGGGTCCTCCAGCAGGTGCTGCGCCCGGACCGATCCGAAGTAGCGCCTGCCGGACCCGAGGACGACGGGCGCGACGTCCATGCGCACCTCGTCGACCAGACCCGCGGCGAACACCTGGCCCCCGACGTCGCCGGCGGCGACCTCGACCACACGGCCACCCGCGAGCTCCTGCGCCTTGGCCACGGCCGCCTCGACGCCCTCCACGAAGTGGAACGGCGCCCCGGGGTCCCAGCCCTCGGGCGCCGGCCGGTGCGTCACCACGACCATGTGCGGGATCCCGCCCGGCGGCTGCCCGCCCCAGCCGTCCGTCAGGTCGAAGACGCGGCGGCCGACGATCGTCACCCCGATCCGGTCCCAGTACGGCCGGGTGTGGTCGTAGGAGGTCCGCGACACCTTCAGCGCACCGCTCCCGTCCAACGGGACGTCACCGTTGGTCAGCCACTCGAACAGCGCCCCGGGTCGGTCGTCCTCGTCCGCAACGAAGCCGTCCAGCGACACCGTGCTGTTCATGACCACCTTGCCCACGGGGCTCTCCTCTGCTTCGGGGTCACCCCAAAGTAGCGCGCGGACGCCTGCGGCGATGGGTGCCAGTCCGGGCGGGGCCGGTGCGTGGTTGTCCACCAGCCGGCGCAGCCGTACCGGGTCGGCGAGCACCTCTTGGCGGGACGCGGGCCCGGCGGGGCCAGGGCCGACGGTGCAGGGCGATTTCACCAGCGTCGGCGACCGCGAGGTCCTGCAGGTCGTCGATCAGGTGGTGGGGCAGTAGGGCCTCCGCCAGCAGCGACGCCGTCGGGGCGCCGTCGGAGGGGACGACGCCTTCTTCGCCACTCTCAAGCGCTGTACCGCCGAGCACGTCCACCGCAACGCCTCCTTTCCGCAGTTCGAGACCCTGGCCGCGAAGGTCTCCGGCAAGGACCTCAAGGGCTTCTTCGACGCCTGGGCCCACGCCACGACGATCCCGCCCGACACCCACCTCTACCCGGCCGGCACACCGGCAGGGGTGGACCGCACGAACCGGGCGGGCTCGTCCCGGGCGTTGGCGCCGAGGCGGTACGCGGCCCCCACCTTCACGAACTGCAGGTAGGTCGTGCAGGAGCGCCCGTCACCGCGGAGATCGTCGAAGGTGACGTAGACCCCGGTGCCGGCGTCGCTGAAGCTTCCCGCGCGCCAGGTCCCGCGGACGCTGCGCGGGGGGCCGTCGGCGGGGCCGGCCGACGACGAGCAGATGGACGGACTGACGGCGACCTCGCCCAGCGTCCCGTCACCGAGCAGCTCCACCACCTCGCCCCCGCCCGCCCACCGACCCCTCGGGTCGGGCGGCCCGTCCTGGCCGGACACCGCGGCGATGACCACGCCCGCGACCGCCACGACGGCCGCGACCGCCACCACCAGTACGGCCACCACGGCGGCCCGTCCGCTGAGCTTCACGCTGAACTCCCCTCTGTCCCGGCCACCTTGTGCCTCGTTCTTCCTCCTCCGCCACCGAAGAGGACCCGCGTCGTGGGTGGACGGGCCGTCAGGGCGACCGGCACGGGTCGAAGATCGCCGAGCCGGCGGTCACGTGACCTCGGCCGAGGCGTACCCACCTCTGTCCGGCACCGGGCCGCCGCCTGCTCCGGCGCCCGGCGCGCTCGGGACAGCAGGCGTCCACGTGTCCGTCCTGGGCGCCGCGAAGGACTTTCACGCGGTGGCGGGGTCCGGGGAAGCCGGGCGTCGGCCCCAGCCGGGCGGAAGCAGGTCTTGGGAGCCGCGGCCGAGCCATTCGCCGAAGGTCGCGGGCCGGGCGCCGCCGGCATGGTCGGGGGAGAGCGGCACGATCAGCTCGCAGGTCGCCCGTCCGTCCCACCACACCGTGCCGGCGAGCGGGCCCGTGACGGCCAGGAGCGTGGCGAATCCGCAGCCGTGCTCCTGCACGACGACAGACCCCGCCGTCTTGCGGTCCTGGAAGTCCTCGTACTCGGCGTCCCAGGCCTTCCAAGCCCGCGCGAACGCGTCCTCGGTGGAGAAGGCCCCGGCCGTGGGCTCGCGCCGGTCCAGCTCCTCCTCGGCCTCCAGGTAGGAGTCCGGGTGCGGGAAGGGCACGGTCAGCAGGGCGCGGCGCCACACCTCGTTGTCCGCCCACCACCAGCCGTCCTCCGTCCTCTCCAGCCGTGCGACGGCTCCGCCCGAACTCACTTCGAGCAGGTAACGGCGGTACTCCTCGGGGAAGGTGACACCGAGGCCGGCCTCGGCCTCGGTCAGGGGAGGCGGCACAGCGGGACCGTTCATGGGGGCCGAGGTTAGCCGACGGCCCGTCACACCGCAGCGGGGTTTCTCCAGGCCACCGGGCGGGAGCGCGGCCTGACGGCCGTTCGGGACCTGCCGCCGTCGCCGGTGCGGGGCGCTCCGGAGGCCGTCCGGCGGGTGCCACGTGGTGCCGGTACGTGGCAGTGTGCCGGGGAGTGTCCGGGGTGGAAGGGGGAGCGGTGGGGCTGTGGGAGCAGGTGCCGGCCTTGGTCGGGGTGGTGGTGGGGGCCGTGGGGTCGATCGCCGCGGCGGGTGCGGCGGAGAAGAGCCGGTGGCGGCGGGCGCGGGCGGAGCGGTGGGACGAGAAGCGGTTCCAGATCTACGTGGGGTACGCGAACGCGCTGAAGGCGCAGATCCGGATCGCGCAGCGGATCGGGGCGGCCCGCGGGTTCGCCAACGTGGTCGACCCGTTGGAGCCGGTGCAAGGGCTGGTGCTGCTGGCCGAGGCGGAGTCGCGGCGGGCGGCGGAGTGGGAGTCGGTGCTGCTGGTGGGGGACGCGGAGACCGTCGCGGCCGCCCGGACGTGGCACGAGGCGGTGTGGAACGTCGAGTTGTACGCACGGGGGTTGCGGACCGACCCGGACGGCTGGGCGGCGGCGGAGCAGGCGATGAGCCGGGCGCGGGACGCGTTCTACGCACGGGCGCGGCGCGACCTCGGGATCGCGGGGCCGCCCCCGCCCTCCGGCAACTGGCCCCGGCCGTGGCAGGTGGAGGACGGGGGAGCGGGCACCGGCTGAGGCCGGTGCGGGCCCGGTGTGGGGCCGTGTGCCGGCCGCTCCGGAGTCCTGACGTCCCCTCAACTGCCTCCGCCCGGCGGCCGTGCCCCGTCCGGTGCCGGGGTTGTGCGATCGGGCACGGGCCGGTGGGCGCCGCTGCTAGCCTGCCGCCATGTCCAAGGGCGCCGACCAACTGCTGCGTGCCGTGGCGTCGCGAGCCGCCGGTTCCGGTTCACCGGTCGTCGTGCTCTCCGAGGTCAGGGGAGGGCTGGGCATGTCCGACGAGCGGTTCGCCTCGGCCTTGGCACGCTGCCACGAGCGTCGCCACGTGGCGCCGGTGAACGGGCGCGGGCCCGGCACCGTGGCGCTGACGCGCGGCGGCCGGTTGCGGGCGCTGCGGTTGGAGGAGGCCGCGAAGCCGAGGAGCCGCCGGGCCTGGGAGTTCCGGGAGGTGCTGCTGCGCTGGCTGGCCGACCAGGACCGGGCGGGCGCCGTCGCCGTCGGCCGCCTGTGGGTGGAGGGCGGCCCCAAGGGCACGAGCAGGCGGCCCTTCGGCCCGAAGGTGGACTGGGCGGTGGTGGAGATGGCCTACCTCGACCTGGCCGAGCGCGAGCTGCTCACGGTGGCTCCTCCACGCACCGGCACGGCCCTCGAAACCGACCGCGTGGAACTCACTCTGACGGCGACCGGCCGGGACTTCGCGTTCTCCGACCGCTCCCTGGACGACTTCCTGACGGCCCGTCAACCCCCGGGAGCGAGCAGCATGACCATCGAGAACGCGGCCATCTTCAGCGGACCGGTGACCGCCTCGGCGGTGGCGGTCGGCACCCGCAACACGGCCACCGCGACCGGGAACCGCACCGGCACCGACGTGGCCCACCTGGTCGGACTGCTGCGCGCCCTGCGGCCCGGCCTCGACCTCGACCCGGACACGGCCGACGACTTCGACCACGAGGTCGGCACACTGGAGCGCACCGGCACCGACCAACCCGCGGCCGGCCGCTCCTGGCGGGCGATCCGGCGGATGCTGCCCACCGCCCTGGCGGCCGGAGCCGCCCCGGGAACGCAACAGGCCCTCGAGGGCGCCATCTCACTCGGCACCACCCTCTTCGGCGGCTGACCACCGGGGCGGCCGCCTCCGCCACGCCCCCGACCGACGCCTCGGCAGCCGGGCCCGCGACCCCCGCCTGTGTGACGGGTCGTCTTGTCGGTTGTGGCGGGAGGCTGTTGATGTGGGAGCGCGCCAGGGCCCGACGGACGGGACCGCTCCTGAGGACGAAGGTCGGCCCGCACGCTCCGGGGCGACCTCCCGGAATCACCCCACCTGCCTGCCGTCAGCCTCCGTGCTCGAACATGTCGTCGACTGCGCTCCGGAACCAGGCCACGAAGTCCAGGTGCTCCGCCCGCTGTTCCCAGCCGGGGCCGGCCATGCCATGGATCACGACGACCTTTCCCGTGCCGAGGTCCCAGCACGCCACGTCGTCGTTGTCCTGGCGCCGCGCGAACGGGACCAGTCTCCGCTGTGGATACCTTCGGGCCAGGACGGTGGACCGCCGGCGCAGCAGATCTCCGTCGAAGATCCACCACGGTTCGAGATCCGTCAGTCCCAGCTCGACCACCCGGAGGAACTCCGACGGGTAGACGAATCCATCGGGCAGCTCGGCCGTGCCCAACAAGTCAGCCACGGGGCACCTGCCATCCCGAGCAGCCCAGGGCGACCCCATGGGTGCACGTCGCGACACGCCGCCTGCCTGTCGACGGCGCGGATCCTTCTTCATTGTGGGCGGGACACGGTTGTGGGGCACCGCGTGCCGAGCGAATTCGGGCGACATGACGACGGGTTTCGGGAACGATGACGGCCAGTGGCAGGCCGGACGATGGGGTGGTTGCCGGAGATGACAGTGGCGGGGATGTCGCTGGACGGACTGGACGCCGTGGCGTGGGACCAGCTCGACATGGAACACCCGGCAGACCGGGCCGAGGACATCCCCGGGATGCTTCGCCTGCTCGCCCGAAAGGGCGCGGAGGCGACGGAGTCCGACTGCCACCCGCTCTGGCGCCTCGCCACGAGGAGCGGGCGGATGTCCTCCGGGGCGGCGGCCGCGCTGCCGTTCGTCATAGGTCTCGCAACCGACCCGACGATGGGTGCGCGGATCCATCTCGTCGCGGCCCTGACGGCGATGTACGAGGAGGGCCCGGCGGACGAGCAGTGGGCCGACGCCCGGACGCTGCTCGCCGACCCGGACCCGGAAGTACGCCGGGCGGCGATCGGTCTCTCGGGCGGTGTGCCCCGACTGCTGGAGCGGTGGCGGGTGGAGACGGACCCCGCAGTTCGCCTGCCGGTGCTGATCGCCCTCGGTGAGGCCACGGCCGTGGCCGGGGAGGGCGGATCGGCGGTCGCCGACGCGCGGGCGGTGCTGGCGGCCGCGCTGGGCGAGGACGATCCGGTGCTGTGGGTGGCGGCCGTCCACGCTTCGGCGGGCCTCGACCGGGAGCCGGCGGTCCGTCAGGTCGACCGGCTGGTGGAGGTGTTCTCCGACCCCGCGCTGCGCCCGCGGTTCGAGGAAGTCTGGTACCAGCCGCTCTTCGACACCCCCTCCACCCGCGAGGACGTGGTCGACTGGATCGCGGGCCGGTTCGAGCACGACGCCGATGCCGCCCTCTCCTTCGCCCTCCGGCTGGCCGGGCGGGCGCACCGTACCGGGGACAGCGCGCTGTGCCGGAAGGCACTGGACCTCGCGTGGCAGCTCCTCACCGAGTACCGCTCCGTCGGCGCCGCCCTGCTGCCGCTCGCGGGAGGACTGCTGGACCATCCGGACGGTGCCGTGCGGCTGCGAGCCGTGAACATCCTCGCAGCGCTGGGCCCGGCGGCGGCCCCCTACGCCGACCGGCTGGCGGAACTGCTCGACGACGACGGGGCGGATGCAGACCTCGACGGGACGGTGCGGGAAGTCGCCCGGTGGGCACTGGCCCGGATCGGTGACCCGCGTGCCTGGCCGGGCCTGGTCGAGCAACTCCGTGCGCAAGGCGAGGAGCAGGGCCGCAGCTACGGCACCGGCGATCCGAGGCGGCCGGACATCATGGACGTGCTGGTCCCACTGCGGGCGCACGCGGACGTCCTGCTCCCCGGCATCGCGGAGGCGATCCGGCAGGGCGGAGCCCGTGGTGGCGCAACCCAGAGCTTTCTGGAGGTGCTGAAAGCATGGGGCGAGAACGCGGGGCCGGCGCTGCCGGACCTCCTGCCGTTGCTGGCCGACACCCGGACCTCGTGGGACGTGGTCCGGGTCCTGGAGGCGATCGGCCCGGCCGCTGCCCCGGCCGTGCCGGCCCTGCGCGCAGGCGTGGTCCTCGACAGCCCCCGCGCCCACTGGGCGGCCGACGCGGCCGCCATGCGCATCGGGCACGACCGTACGGCGGCGCTCGCGTTCTTCGGCGATGCGGTCATGGCGGCCGAGGCACCCTGGTTCGGGCCGATCGGTGACCTGGCCGGCTTCGGCCCCGAAGCCGCGCCCTACGCGGAGCGGGTCCGGTTCGTGATGGAGCACACCACGCACTGGCCGCGCCTCACCGCGGCGGTCACCCTCTGGTCGATCACGGGCCGGGCCGAACCGAGCATGCCGGTCATCGAGGAGTTCGTGCTGCCGCTCGCCGACGGCGGTATCGGATTCCAGTTCCACCGGGACGCTCTCCAGGCCCTGATCCGAATGGGCGAGATCAGCCCGGCGATCCGTGCCGCACTGGTGGCGTTCCGCCAGTCGGACCGCCGACTTCCCACCGACGGGGGATACCCGATGGTTCTCCACGACGAGGAACTCCTCGACCTGGCGGAGCAGGCCCTCATGTGTGTGACCACCGAGTCCGGCGAGACAGGCTGAGGTGCCCGGCGACCCGAGGAGCGGCAGGAAGACCACCACCTCCATCGCCATGACGGTCCTTCACCTGCGCTGTCACCGGCCGACGTTCGAGGTCTGCCGGCAGGTCTTCGGGGTTCTTCGCATGTCCGGGCGCCGGCCTCGACTTCGCTCGAACGGCGGTTGTGGCACCACCGGTCGTGTACGTAGATTCACCGGCGCATGCACCGTGAGTGACCGTCAGGTAATCGCGGTGTGCCCTGCGGTGATCGGAGGTCCACTATGCCCGTCTTCCAGTTCCAGTCGTTCAATTTCCCCGACCGCTACATCCGCCACAAGAGCTTCGAGGGCTTCCTGACCGAGCAGGCAGTCGGCGAGGAGGGTGACTTCTCCTTCGAGGTGGAGCACGTCGGCCAGGACGGGAAGGGCGGCCCCCTGGTGGCCCTGCGCTCCGTCAACTTCCCCAACCACTTCCTGCGGCACAAGAACTTCAGGATCGTCCTCGAAGCGCCCCCGGGCCCGCTGGACGAGCTCTTCCTGAAGGACGCCACGTTCCACCAGGAGGGCGGCCTCGCGGACGGATCGGACCCCGGCCTGATCTCCTTCCGCTCCAGCAACTTCCCGGACCGGTACCTCCGCCACAAGAACTTCGAGCTCTGGCTGGACCCCAAGGACGCCAACCTGGCAGCCGACGCGACCTTCCGCACGACCGTTCCGATCGACTGACCCGCCGTCAGTCGTGGCCCGGACGCGCGCGCCGAGCAGGTGCGGGTGCCCGGGCCGAGCCGGCGGCAGGCCGTACGGCCTGCTGATTCGCCGTCAGCCGGCCTCGCCGGACCCGGCGTCGGCACGCCGGTCGTCCGGCCTCGGCGGATGGACCGAGGTGACGGGCGAGGCCTCCTGTGACGCGGTGACGGCGACCTTGTCGATCAGGCGGGTGAGCAGCTGCTGGGCGTAGCCGAAGGCCACCGCGTAGGCGAGCAGCAGGGTGTGATCGCTGTCCCGCAGGATCTCCGGCGCCAGGGCGGTCTGCAGGAAGAGGACGCCGAGCGTCGCGGTGATCCCACCGAAGACGATCTTGATGGCCGCCTGCCACGCCCAGAGCTTGTAGGTGCCGGCCTCGATCCGTTGCGTCGCCAGGGCATGGCTCGCGGCGAGGGCGCCGCCCGCTGCGCCGAACAGCTCGATCAGAGCCACGTCCGGCCGGGTCGGCCGGTCGCGGCCGGTCGCGCACCGCCCGGCGACGGTGGCGCCCGGTGGGAGCGCCGCCGCCTGGGTCGTGGCACCGGAGCCCGCGCCGGCGCTGGCGCTGGTGCTCGCACTGGCACTGGTGCTGGCGCTTGGTGACGGCACGGGAGAGGGACTCTGCTGCGGTACGCACATCGGGACGGCGGAGGGGCTGAGGACCCCCACCGTGCTGAGCCCCCCGAGCAGCACCATGCCGCCGAACACGGCGATCGCCATCAAGTCCCTCAACTGCCGCACGCGGCGCAGCGCCAGGTCCTGGAACAGGTACGCGGCCCGCAGCGTCGAGGCGAACAGGCTGCGTGTCTCAGCCGACAGCGATGCCGAGCTCGCGGTCTGCCGGTCCGCCTCCCTCGTCGTGTCGCCGGTGCCGTTCCCGCCGGCCGTCGTGTCGCCGGTGGCACCCCCGGCGACGGTCGTGTCGCCGGCGGCATCCCCGCCGACCGCCGCGCCCGGGGCCCATCGCTGCTCGAAGGCAACGCGCCGCGGGTCGTCGGGGTACAGGTAGGCGTTCCCGAGCCAGAGCAACTCCGGCACCCTGCCGAGCAGCTGTCGGTCGGTCAGGAGCTCGACCGACTCGACATCGGCGCGGTGGTAGCTGAGGAACGCCACATCGGCCGACGACCACCAACGCCTCGTGTAGTCCTTGGCGTCCTCGATGCCCTTGTCCACCGAGTCGTACAGGGTCCGGAAACGCTCCTGCTCGGGCCCGTCAGGCCGGTCGGGCCGGTCCAGCAGCCTCCGTTGCTTGTCGATCTTGAACCCATGCTCCGCAGCCGCGGCCTGCACGGCAGACCTCACCAACTGCAGCCTCGTCAGGATCAGCCCGCGCCAGGAGCTGCGGGTGGCGCCACGGCGGAAATCGTTCACAGTCGCTGCCCTTCGGCCAGGCTGCCGGCTCCGCCCGATCGTATCCGTACGACCGCGACGAGCACCGGAAGGCCACCAGCCACTGAGCCGAAAGGACCAACCCGCCCCGGGAGAGCGGAAGGCCCCCACCTCCGCGCGGCCGTCGTCGACGACCACCTCTCCTTCGACGGCACCGACACCGAGACCGGCACCGACTCCTGACGCCCCGTCAGCATCCGAGCCCGTGCCGATCCGCCGGGCCCGCAGCGCTGACGCCTCCCACCTGACACCGGGACGGCGTCGTTGCACGCCGCCGTCCCGGCCGTCCGCGCTCCGTCCGCGACGGCGCTGCGGGAAGAAAGCCGCAGGTCACGGGCGTGAAACGGATGAGGGAGCGTCGCCCCTCGGCAGCTACCATGCTCACGCCGAACACACGTTCAGCCACACTCCCCGTTTCCCCGGCGCCCCCTCCGCGGCGCTCCCACGACGAAGGAACCCGCATGGGCGCGTCCCAGCCTGCCGTCGGCAGGCCCTCCTCCGGCCTGAGCACATCCGTCAGGGCCCTGACGGCCGTCGCCATGCTCGCCGGCTTCTACCTGCTCGCCCTCGGCATCGTCGCCGCCCTGATCGCCGTCGACATCAGCCTCTACCTGAGCTCCGGTGAGCTGCGCCCGGCGCTGGCGAAGATCTGGGGCGTCAGCGCCGTCATCGCCTACCCCGTGGTCCGGGTGGTCTTCCTCACCCGCCACCGGGAGGAGGACGGCGAGTTGCCCGGACTGCCGGTCACCCGCGAGGAGCAGCCCGCACTGTGGGCCGTCGTCGACCGCATCTCCGAGCGCACCGGCGTCCGCGGCCCGGCCGAGATCCGGCTGATCCCCGAGGTCAACGCCGGCGTGTGGGAGGAGACCCGGCTCCTCGGCCTGCTGCCCGGCAAGCGGCACCTGGTCATCGGCGTCCCCCTGCTGATCGGCCTCACCGAGGCCGAGCTGGAGTCCGTCCTGGCCCACGAGTTCGGGCACTACAGCAACCAGGACGTCCGCCTGGGCAGCGTCACCATGGCCGGCCGTACCGCCATCCTGCGCACCGTCGGCGGCCTGCACGAGCGCGCCGACGCCCACAAGGCCAAGGAGGCCGCCAAGCTCCGGGCCAAGGCCGACAAGCGGCTCGCCAAGGGTCGCAAGCCCTCCTCCGCGGAGGCCACCGGCGGTGTCGACCGCGTGCTCGCCAAGGTCTTCACCCAGTACGGCAAGCTCTACCTCCGCGTCTCCGAGGCGGTCGGCCGCCGCCAGGAGTACGCCGCCGACCTGGTCGCCGCCCGGCTGGCCGGCCGCGACGCCACCGCGTCCGCGCTGCGACGCATCCCCGCGCTCGACGCCGCGCAGGACTTCTACCTCGGCAACTACGCCACCCTCGGCTGGGAGGCCGGCCTCCTGCCGCCGCCCGGGCAGCTGTACGGCGGCCTCGCCCACCTGCTGGCCGACCCCGAGCGCCGCAAGGAGCTCGACGCGCTGGCCCTCGAACTGCCCGAGACCGAGCACGACCCGTACGACTCGCACCCGCCGATCGAGCGCCGGGTCGCCGCCGTCGAAGCGCTGCCCGACGACGGCCGCGGCGCCGGCAGCACCGCCTCCGCCCTCGGCCTGCTGCGCGACGCCGAGCAGGTCCTCGCCGCGCTGGAGGTCGTCAGCCTCGTCCCCGAGGCGGCGGGCAAGGAGCGCGTCGACTGGCCGGAGCTGGTGCACCGCTCGCTGCTCGCCGACTGCCGCGAGTCCACCCGCCCGCTGACCGCGGCCCTGACCGCCCTCGGACTGCCGCCCACCATCGGTGGGGCGCTGGACGCGATCGACGCCGGCCGCACCCGGGAGCTCGTCGAGCGGCTGCCCCTCAGCGACGAGGCCCGCGCCGCGACCGGCCGGGCCGCCCGCGAACTGGCCCGCCCGGTCCTGCGCGGCGTCCTCTCCCGGCAGGCCGTCCTCGCTCTCGTCGACGCCGGCCTGACCCAGTGGGAGCTGTCCTGGTCCGGCCCGGCCCACCTGCGGCTGCCCGACGGCCTGGGCGACCGTCTCACCACCTCCCTCGACGCGGCCTGCGCCGACACCCCGGACACCGCCGCCGTCCGCGCCCTGCTCGCCGAGGCCGGACTCCCCGTCACCACGGCCACCGTCACCTCCCCCTGACCCACCCCCTCCGAGATCCACAAGGTTCCCCCATGCCAGCCCCCGTCATCGTCCTCCTCGTCAGCGCCGTCGTCGTCGGCGCGCTCAAGCTGTTCACCTGGGTCCTCAACCGCTACACGGCCAGGAAGCAGGCCGAACTCGACACCTGGTACGAACTCGTCGTCACCGAGCACGGCATGCTGCCCGAGGACCGGCAGAACACCGAGCGGGCCTGCGCCTCGCCCGAGCTCGAAGCCCTGCGCGCCACCGCCACCCGCGGCGACTGGCAGGCCTGCGCCGACCGGCTCGCCGAAGCCGGCCGCGACTGGGACCGGCGCTACCGCATCGTCGAGGAACTGGCCGACGTCGCCGCCGAGGAGGACGACTGGCTCCGGGCCTGGCGGGCCGAACGCCCGGGCGACCCGGACGCCGCGCTCGTCCACGCCGAAGCCCTGGTGAAGCTGGCCTGGCGCCTGCGCGGCGCCGCGTACGCCGAGTACACCAGCGACGAGCAGGCCAACGGCTTCCACCGCACGCTCACCGAGGCCCGCGCCGCCGCCCACGAGGCGCAGGAGCTCGCCCCGGAGGACCCGCTGCCGTGGGCCACCGAGCTGTGGATCGCCCTCGGCCTCACCTACCCGCCGGCGGAGTTCGACCGGGTCTGGGCCGGGCTCACCGCCCGCGACCCGCACCTCTACCCGGCGCACTACGCCGCCGTGCAGTACAAGTCCGCCAAGTGGCACGGCTCCGAGGAGGAGGCCAACGCCTTCGCCGACCGCGCCGCCACCGACGCCCCGGAGGCGAGCCTGCTCGCCGGCATGCGGCTGATCGCACTCTTCGAGCACGAGCCCGACGACAACGAGAGCGCGTACTGGTCCACCCCGTACGCGCGGTCGGCCGTGGACGCGGCCCGCCGCGCCGTCGACGCGGCCCCGGCCGACCACCCCCGGGCCGCGGAGATCCGCCACCTGCTCGCCTGGTGCTACACCATGACCGACCGGCCGGCCGAGGCGCTGGCCCAGTTCAAGCTGGTCGACGGCTACGTCGACGCGCTGCCCTGGCGCTACACCGAGGAGCCGGCGGCGGTCTACTGCCGTATCCGGGCCATCGCCGCCCGCTACGCCGCGCAGGAGCAGCAGGCTTCCTGACCCGCACCCACCGCTCCACCGCACGGCCGCCCCCGCTCCCGGGGGCGGCCGTGCGCGTCGGGTTCGTGGGGGGACCGAACAAGACGGAGGACCGTGTGCCGGTCGGGTGGCGGTGCGGCTGCCCGCTGACGGGCTGGGCCGGTGCCCGTGGGCGGTGCGGGACGGGGCCGCCGATCTTTGGGTGGCCGCCGGGCCTGGCGGCGAGCTCGCGCTGTTCTTCTTCTCGTTCCTGCCGTGCCGGCCGGCTCAGGTGAGGCGGTTGTGACCGCGGCCACCTGCGGGTGGTGCCGGATCCGACCTTGCGTGTCCGTGTCCTGGCGCTGGGTCGACGATGTGGCCGCCGTCACCGCCCCGCAGGGGTGACGGCGGGCACACCGGGGCCCTTAGCGATCTTCCGGAGGGCTCGTCCGGCCCTTGGAATCGGGGGCCCGGCCTCGCCCGTACCTTCGGTAACACCGCTCTGAGCTGGGATTTCGCCGAAATGCTTGTCCGCGCGTCCGGTGGCTCGTAGCTTCGTAACCAGTGCACAGCGCACTTCCCGGGTCCACCACCCGCGGCCCCCGCCCCACCAGGCGGCCGGGCACACGCGGTGAAGGTGACCGGGGCGGCCCACCACGTCCAACACGTGAGCGGCCGCCCGCCGCGTGCGGCATCTCGGAGTACAGCCCACTGTTCGGGGCCTGCTTCGTGCTGTCAGCCCCGGGGCTTCCGAGAGGATCTGCATGACCTTCCGTAACGAGACCACCGCCACCACCACCTCCACCGCCGCCAAGCGCAACCGCCTGCGGATGGTCCTTGTGGGCGGCGCTGTGGCCGCTCTCCCGGTGACGGGCCTCGTCACGGCCACCTCGGCCTCCGCCGCCTCCAGCTCCACCTGGGACTCCGTCGCCCAGTGCGAGAGCACCGGCAACTGGAACATCAAC